>CAZJRD010000001.1:0-171910 GCA_964548365.1 uncultured Desulfobacteraceae bacterium
CCGGATGTGCCCCGAACCCTTTGTGCGTCAGGTGCCCTTTTTAACCAGCAACTCCTTGTCAAGAAGTAACACGCCCTCATTGTTATACACGAATACCCGCACAGCATCAGGGGATTGTTTTGTCCCGCCGAGAAAAAATTTCCCGCGCACGACCCTGAAATGCTTGATGACAAAAAGTTGCCCCCGCTTGAAATTCATGGGAATACCATCCTTCAGCACCTCGTGAGGAAAGGTGCGGACCTGTGGGGGTTCAACGTTTTTGTCCACGATAATCATGTGCAGGTACCCCCGCAGGGGGATCGCGTCTCCGGCCGTCTTTGCCAGCTTAAAAAAAACGGTCAGCCTGGTATTCTTGCGTTGAAACGTGAGATTCTCGACCGAAACCATTGGTTTTCCCGTTTCCGGTCCCTTTTCCGGTTCTTCGGATATGGTTGTTTTTTCTTTTTCGGTCACTTTCGGAGGCTTGTCGGGGACGTCGGGTACTACGGTCTTTTCCCGGGCTGCCACCTCCGGGGAATTTTCCGGCGCATCACGTGATTGTTCTGACTGCACGGTTTTCCCGGCAAGCATTAATGGCTCGGAATAGGCCTCCGGTTTGGCCTTTTGAGATGGCTTTTCCAGAAGGCGGATATAGTCTTCCAGGAGGGCAACCTTCTGCTGCATGCGATATATTTTCCGATGCGTCAGATTTTCACGCTGTTCCAGGGCCGCCAAGTGTCTTCTGAGATCCGCATTTTCCCGCCGCTTTGCAAAATACTCGTTGATGGCAAAAATGGAGAAAATGATAAAAACGGCGAAAAAAAGGGCGCTTCCTAGGAGCAGAAAGGAAGACGCCTTGAAACGTCTCACCTTCCCGAGTCCCCTCACAACCATAATGGATAGATCACTGCGCATCATTTCCCCTTTTCCATTCTACGTAAAACCCTCTTCCCCTCTTGCGTAGACTGATGCTCCAAAAAAAACTTGACGACATAGTCTATATCATATGGTGTCAACTGTTGTTCAAAGCAGAATCTATTGGGAAAATACCCGCTCAAAAATATCATCCACGTGCTTCAGATGGTATGAAAGATCGAAGATCTCCTCGATCTCCTCCTTACGGAGATACATCCCGATCTCCCGGTCCTCCAACAACAGCTCCTTGAAGGACGTGCCCTCTTCCCACACCCGCAAGGCATTCCTCTGGACCATGACATAGGCTTTCTGCCTTTCCAGTCCTTTTTCCGCGAGCCTCATGAGCACCTGCTGGGAAAAGATGAGTCCGCCGGTCTTCTGGAGATTTTCAAGCATTCTTTCCGGATAAACCACGAGATTTCGTACAATATTCCCCAACCGGTGGAGCATGAAGTCAGTCAAAATCGTGGAGTCGGGGCCGATCACCCGCTCCACCGAAGAGTGACTGATATCCCTTTCATGCCACAGAGCCATGTTTTCAAGGGCTGCCAGTGCATTGGTCCTGACGAGCCGCGCCAGGCCGGAGATGTTTTCCGATCCGATCGGGTTCTTCTTATGGGGCATGGCCGATGACCCCTTTTGTCCCTTGGAAAAGGGTTCCTCTGCCTCGTGCACCTCGGTCCGTTGAAGATGCCTGATTTCCACTGCTATTTTTTCAAGGGTCCCGGCCAGGATGGCGAGTGTCGTAAAAAACTGGGCATGACGGTCCCGCTGAATAATCTGGGTTGATATGGGGGCCGCTCTGAGACCCAATTTTTCACAGGCACGTGCTTCCACTTCCGGCGGGATATTGGCGAAGGTCCCCACGGCCCCGGACAGCTTGCCGAACGAAATAACTTCCAGGGCCTCTTCAAGGCGCATCAAATTCCGTTTCATCTCGGAATACCACACGGCCAACTTGAGTCCCAGGGTGATCGGTTCGGCATGGATGCCATGGGATCTCCCTACCATGACCGTATCCTTGTGCTCTATGGCCCGTTCACGGAGTATAGCCATGAATTCTTTCACATCACTGATGATCAGGGCCATGGCCTCCTTGAGCAGGAGAGCAAAACTGGTATCCAGGACGTCCGACGAAGTGAGCCCGAGATGAATGTACCGCGAATCAGGCCCCACATATTCCTCCACGTTGGTGAGAAATGCGATGACATCATGTTTGGTTTCCTCCTCGATCTCGAGGATGCGCTCCACGGAAAACCGCGCCTTTTTCTTGATATTTTCGAGCGCTTCACGCGGGATGATGTTTTCTTCCGCCATGGCCTCACACGAGGCGATTTCCACCTCCAGCCATTTGGCGTATCTATTCTCAGCCTCCCAGATCCGCCCCATCCGGGGTCTGGTATAACGAGTGATCATCGTTGAACTCCTCTATTTCATATTACGGCACATTGTTGGGGTGCATCTTACCGAAACAACCAGCGAAAAGCAAGCCGGGAATCAGTCTTGGCTTCAGGTTTTCCTTTATTCCCTGATTTGAAATTATTATGAGCTCATGCTCAAAAAAATACTTGACTCCCGCATGACAAATCTTATATTATGAGCACAAGCTCATTACAATAGTCCATGGTTATGGACACTGAAGACACAGGAAGGGAGGTGAGTTTCATGCCTGGATTTAATGGAACAGGTCCCATGGGTGCAGGTCCCATGACCGGTGGAGGTCGAGGCTACTGCAACCCTTATGGAAGGTCTTATGGAGGCCGTAGTTTTGGCGGTGGCCGTGGTTTCGGAAGAGGTTTCGGCGCAGGTTACGGCCGTGGCCGCGGATATGGGAGAGGGTTCGGATGGCGCAGTGCCTATCCGGCCCAGGGCTCTTCGTATGGAGGACCCTCTTACGGGACCCCGTACCAAATGAACCCCGATCAAGAGGTCAATATGCTCAAAGGAGATGCGCAGGCCATGAAAAACGAACTGGATGCCATCAACAAACGCATCGAAGAGCTTGAATCGGAATCATCCGAGAGGTAACCTGAAGCAATGACAAGTTTTTCGGCCTTCCGGTATCCTCCCGACTCATGGAGGGCCGGAGGACCGAAAAGGTTTCACTTTGTCATGGTAAGCCGCCTTACCCCTCTGATTTGCCTGAAATTTGCCCCCTGGCTGACGCAGGAAAGCGCCTGTTGAGGATTCACTACCCTCGTGCCTGATATGGCGTCCAGTCCGTAGTCGAACAAGACAGAGGACAGGGGCGTGGTATCGCCCAGCATGAGCACATAGGCATTCTTGTCGCACAGGTCGAGCAAGTGCTCAATGGTGTGATTCGTGAGGGCGGTACCGGTTATGGCAACAACATCCGCTGAGGGGATCAAAGTGTCTGCCTCCTCTTCAGGAAAATCGTCATCTTTCGGATTTTTTTCAATGACCCAGAGTTTTTTTGCATGATCACGAATCCGGGGTATAAACGGAAAGTGACCTACAATTGCGACATTTCTTCCCGCGCCCTTTTCCACGATGACTTCGGCGGCATTCAGCTCAAGGCAAGTGTTCTCGTCCACCTCAAGAAGGGAATTGATGGTAGCCATACCCATAGCCGCTTCGAGGATGCTTCCTGAGTAGGCAAGGGCCGCCAGTTCCCGGGGACTCTTTTCCAGCAGCAGGCCGGGTTCTTTGACCTGCGGAGGCTTTTGCCGCAGGGCGTCCCTGGGAAGGGTGGCCGCGAGTCCGCAGTACCTGGTCATGACACCGGTATGGAATACCCCCTGCCGTATATCTTTGACGGTAGCGCTAAAATCCAATGATCCCATCAAATCGTCAAGAATCTTCATGTGAGATATCTCCGCATTTTAATATGCTACGCGTTTCCCTGACCCCGATATCATCCGCAATAACAGGGCACTTCGTTTTCAGCAGAAAAAAGATGGGGCGGTTCTCACTGGAAAGGGCCTCATAATTACCCTGGCCCTCACTGATGATACATTCCGCACTATTGTACACTTCCACAAATTCCGTGCTGCATGTCTCAAGGATCGTTCCGGGTCCGTCCGTGCCGGACGACAGAATGGTCGCTACCCTATCAATCCCCGCCGCAACAGCGTCATCATAGGTAGCATCATTAATAATAGGAGCATCTTTGACAGCGTACAGAACAGGCTTCTTGATTTCCTCTATTAAAATTCTATAAAAACACATTCGTCTGCATTATCCCTGATATACAGGACTTCTCCGGTTCCGTCCAAGCTGTTTTTGAATGCATCAAAGTCGCATACGGCAAAATCTTTTTCAAGCACTTGCCCTATCTCCGCTTCCAGATCGAAGTTCCAATTTGCACCAAAATCGATGACGTTTCCGGCAATTGCGATCCTGACGGCCGTGAGGAGTCTGTCTCCTGATTTTTCAAGGAGCCTTTTCAGCGATGGATAAAGGGCAAGGTCCTTCTCGATACTCTTGGCCATTATTTTCTTGTACGGATCCAGGACTCCCGTGATCTCGCTGACTTTCCGATAAATCAGTCTGCCGCTTTCAGGTGGAGTGCTCTCAAGGGGGATATCTTTGAGTATCTCTCCCACCGCGTCGAGGACCTGTTTTATCTTTTTCTCATCATCCCTTGCAATCCTTGCCGCCCGCAGTGCCTGGGATAAGAAACAGGGAAAGCAGTCAAGATACGTTTTCATAAAAACAGCTCGAATTCAATGTTGAACAGGATTTCTCATGCATCCTCATTCTTCTTCTGGTTGTCGCTTTGCCGGCGCATCATGAAGTTGTGGAGGGATTGATGCAGGGCATCCACAGCAAGAAACGCGCAATGGCGGTCTTCCTCCGGCAACCCTCCAAGTATTTCAAGGATGGTCTCTCCTGTAATGGCTGCCACCTCATCGGGTGATTTCCCCAGTGCAAGCCCTGCGGCAAAGGATCCGCAGACCGTGCTCGACCCGCATCCGTCAGTCTGGAACAAGGCCTGCTTAACCTTTCCGCTTTCAAATCTCAGAAAGATCTCCACCGTATCCCCACACGAACCCGTGACACGGCCATATCCGTCCGCCAGTTCAATCCTGCCATTATACAATGGTTTCAGCCATCTTTGAAAAGCAACATCTCCGTAGGTTACTCTTGTCTCCTCAAAAATCTGATCCTGCAGGTCATGCACAAAATCATCAAAATCGTCACCCATTGGTCTTCCCTCTGTACCCATATCTCGTAAATGGTTGTTACCGGATACCCACCTCTCCCTTCCTTCCTCAGGACAGGAGGAGGGCTAGTTGGAACCATGACGTTCCTGAATGATAATGGAACTGAACCATCACCGGCGCTTTTCCGGAGACAATATAATACCCATCCTGAACAAGTCTACCCTCATTTTTCAGAAAAAAAGACCTCCCCATCCATTCAGGAAAGGGAGGTCTTGCTACCCGGGGAAAAATGGTCCTCTGGTCAAGTCCTCAGGAATGCCTTGACCACCTTTTTCCAGCTTTCACCTTTGAGTTCCTCAGACAGGTCATCCACAGAGATCCCGCCGTCCGCCGCGATCCTTAAATCATCGTTTGCGAGCGCGAAGAGCCGTTCCTTTTCTTCACCGGTGAATTTTTCCGCCTCTTCCCCATAGTACAGGTTTTTGAGGTTCTTGCGAAGCTTGCTTGGTTCAACAATAAACAACCATCCTTCCTCATAAGGAGACTCATTAATGAGCCCGGGATTATCTATAAGTTTTTCGTTAACGTGCGCCACAATTCCATCCACAGGGGAAAGGACCTCTGCCATATCACCATTTCGCCGCACCTTGAAACCCGCAACTCCCTGATGTACTTCATGCCCAATATTGGGGATCTCAATTTTTTTGAGTTTTCCCAGGAGTTTTTGAGCGAAATCATCCAGACCGACTCGCACACGACCGCCGTATTCCGGCCTTGCCCACGTGTGACCTTCGTGGTAGTAAAAGTCTTCGGCAACCTGGAAACCTGAAACCTCCTGTGTTGCATGAACGTGATTCGTCTCTGCCTGCAAACGCTCCTGCATCATCTGGTCAAAAGCGCAATTCCCGCATTCATAGCTGTTGGGGCATACCTTTCGTACGATTTCCCCGGTGATCATATAACGGCATTTGCGCTGAGACGCGGGGAGTTGCATCATTTTTTCCACCCATGTCTCAGTAAATCTTTCAGTGCCCGGGGCCTCCTGGGGAACTGCAAGCACCGCTTCTTTTTGTCTTGCCACTTTGAGCTGCATTCCCTGGTCATACACGCATGTGGAACAATCATAATTATTATCACAGAGTTTGTATGAAACTACTCCCGCTTCCATCCATACGCATTTCTTTTTCCCCGGGGGTACTATTTTCATCGACTCTCTTTTCGTCTTGGCTGCCATTTTCTCCTCCTCGAGATTGTGATGATCTTGTCAAAAGCATCGCGATTTTCATGTTTCCGCCTTGACTTCAAGAAGAGCAAGAGGCATGCCAGAAAAAAGAAATGCCCCTTAATTCATAAAACATATTGATTTTACGTATAAATTATGCCATTCAACAGGGGACTTCGTCCCAGGCGGGAAGATGGAAATGTGTCGAGAAAGTCGGCGGGTATTTTGATCACAGTCGAAATTTCGCCATAACATGTTGAAAATAAAAAACTAAAATGCTTCCGTTGGAAAACAGGACAGGTGTTGAATAATTCGGCAATCATATCTGGTGGTCTTTGCGGGCCTGATCCAGGTACCAATTGAACAGGTCCCGGCACGAGGGACAGAAGTCTATTTTTTTCAAATCGGTGTCCTGAATTCGAGTTGAAGAATACATGATGCAGTGCCTATCCCTGCAATGGATCAGTCCGAAGCAGTGACCTAGTTCATGCAGAGCTGTCTTCTGCACACGTTCCAGAAAAAGGCCCTGGTTCGATGACTCCTCGTAAAACTCTGGACAGAGACGATGAGTGGAAATAACAGAACAGGGACCTTGCATCTGCGCTACTCCGAATACGTATTTCAGAATGGGCACGAAGAGATCAACCTGGGTGACTCCCATAAACTTGAAGCTGTTTTTCGGAAGGTGATTGATAAGGCGGCGCAGGATCAGCTTTGAATTATACTGTTCTCGTCCTTTATCATAGGCATATTCGGGGGTTTCCATTCGTTGAAAGAACCTGCAGGTGAGCCCGCATTTCTCTTCGATGCACCTTGAAATCGGCTCCACAATCTCGTCCTCGACTGCACCGATAGGGCAAATAGTCACACATGCTGTCAACTTCGTTTATATTTCCTCTTTCGTAATTCCATATTTATCTATCTTATTATACAGAGTTTGTCGGTCGATATCCAATTCACGTGCAGCCTTGCTTATGTTCCAGTTTGTCTCTTTCAGGATCCTCCGGATATGCACCCTTTCCATTTTTTTCAATGATCTGGGAAGTTCCGCAGGGGCCATATCCCTGCGCGAAAAGGGCAAGTCATCCGCCTCAATCTTCTGTCCCTGGCCGATTACAAGGGCTCTTTCAATGATATTCTCGAGTTCTCTCACATTACCGGGCCAATCATAATCCATGAGCAATTTCAAGGCAGATGACGCTATTTTCACCTCTTCTTTGTTCATTTCCAGGCAATATTTTTGAATAAAAGCAGTTACGAGCAGCGGGATATCCTCTTTTCTCTTCCGCAGAGGGGGAACATGAATTGATATAACATTGAGACGGTAAAAGAGATCCTCACGAAATCGTTTCTCCCTGATCGCCGCTTTCAGGTCCCGATTGGTGGCAGCAAGGATCCGGACATCTACTTTTATGATCTCTTCACTTCCCAGACGTAAGAACTCCTTCTGCTGTAATATCCTCAGGAGATCCACCTGTGTCTTCAAACTGATATCTCCGATTTCATCAAGGAAGAGGGTGCCTTTATCAGCCATCTCGAAACGCCCTCTTTTCCTGTGCTCCGCTCCGCTGAAAGCCCCTCTCTCATAGCCGAAAAGCTCACTCTCCAGCAATGTATCAGGCAACGCACCACAACTGACGGCAATGAACGGCATGTAACAGCGGGCACTGTTTCCGTGAATGGCCTGGGCGACAAGTTCTTTCCCCGTTCCGCTTTCTCCGGTAATAAGCACCGTTGAATCGGTAGGGGCCACGCGGTCGATCAACTCGAAAACCTCCTGCATAGCATCGCTTTTCCCGATGATTTCGTCGTAGTGGTACTTTTCTTCGAGTTTTTTCCGCAACAGGATATTCTGCACGACAAGATCCTTGTGTTCTACGATTTTCTTAATCTGTATTTCCACTTCGTCCGGATCAAATGGCTTGACGAGATAGTCAAAAGCACCATCCTTCATAGCCTGAACAGCCGTATCAACTGTAGCGTACGCGGTCATCATGAGGACTTCAGCATCCGGGTTAATCTCCTTTATTCTCTCCAATGTTTCGATGCCGTCCATACCAGGCATTTTCAGGTCCAACAGGACAATATCCCAATTCCTCTCAGCTGCCATTTTCACTGCCGCTTCACCGCTCTCAGCCGAATTCACTTCATATCCGTCCTCCATCAGCCAGTCCTTGAGAGATTCGCGCATTGCGGCTTCATCATCCACTATAAGAATACGGGGCTTCTTACTCATTACCTGCAACCTCCTCCTGGCATGACCCCTGTTTTCACATTACCCGTGTCGTCGGATATCTGGCAGATTGTTATGAAAGGTTTTTCCCCGGCGCGTCGAAGATGCAAAAGGGAGAAGCACCCTGAAAGAAGTTCCCTTTTCAAGCTCGCTTGTTACCTCAATCGAACCATTGTGCCGACTGATGATGCCGTAAACCACTGACAAGCCGAGGCCCACACCCTTCCCTTCTTCCTTGGTCGTAAAAAACGGTTCAAAAACATGCTCCAGAAAATTTTCGGGAATACCACACCCGGTATCGCAAATCCTGATTTCCAAAAACTCCTCTTTTCGCTGGTTCCGTGCCGACAAAGTGAGAGTGCCGCCTCCCTCCATAGCCTCGGATGCATTACTCATAAGATTCAACAAAACCTGCTGGATCTGCCTGAAATCACAAAAAATGGGAGGTAAATCCTCTTCCAGGTCTTTCAAAACTCTAATTTTCTTCAGTTCCAGGTCATGGGAAATGAGAGCCAATGTCTTGTCGATTATCTCCCCGAAGTTATGGTTCGCCAAGGTCATTCTGGACTGACGTGAAAAGGCGAGGAGATTCTTGACTATTTCACCGCACCTGGCTGTTTCTGATTCCATGGTTGCCAGATATCTTGAGATATCGCCAAGTTTTTCCGCGCTGAAACGATCCCGCTCTACAAGTTTTATCATCAACCGGATATAGTTCAAAACCGCAGCAAGTGGATTATTGATCTCATGCGCAATAGTAGCGGCCAGCTTTCCCAGCGAAGCCAATTTTTCCGTGCGAATGAGCTGGTCCTGGGCATCCTTAAGGTCTCCGTAGGCCTCTTTCAGATTCGCATAGAGATAGGCATTGTGCACGGCTATTCCGATCTGATTACCCACCGCGGATAAGAAAGCCACATTGGCAGATGAATACCGGAAAAGCTTTTTGCTACACACGGCCATAACCCCTATTGGTTCACCCCGGGATAGCAGGGGAATGTAGGCCGTGGACCTGAGGCCTTCTCTTATGAGTAAATCAACATACTTATCTCTTGAGCGCTCAAGATTGTTGACAACCCTTGGCTCGGATCTTTCCATTGCCCGACCTAACATCCCATCTCCCACCCTTCGGGATTCAATGAAGTGTGCCCGGACAAACGCTGGGGACAAGCCTTTATGGGCCACCAGGTCGAGGACTCCTTCCTCCCTTTGCAGCAGGTAGATCCTGATGCAGTCTGATTGAAACATTTCGGGTATCTTCGCCAGAATACCTCCAAATAACTCCTTGAGGTTGAGGCTGCTGCTGACCGTCATGGAAATGGCATTGAGAATTGCAAGCTGTTTGTTTTGCCGCTCAATTTTTTTCTGGTACTGGTTCCTTTGAGTGATATCTCTGATGATCATGACGTGGCCGGTAACTTTCCCCATTACCTCCAAGATCATGACATTGCATGTGATAGCCGCATCAAAGATCCGCTTTCCTTTCCCGATAAGTCTTGCCTTAAATTCCGTGACAAATCCTTCCTGGAAGATCTCCTTTCTGAATCTGCGAAGCGACTCCCTGTCTTGAAAGAGATCTACAGCCATTTTTTCCGCCCTTAACTCCTCCTTGTCCTTATAACCGAATATCCCTACCCCGGCCTGGTTGATTTCAAGAATATTTCCTTCAGCGTCAGTAAGGAGGATCGCATCCCGTGAACGCTCAAACATTGTTCGGTATCGTTCTTCCGATTTTCGCAGAAATTGCAACCGGTCTGCGACAATGTGTTCCAGGTCGCCCGTCAACTTGTTCAGTTCGCTTTCGAGTCTCTTTTTTTCCGTGATATCGGTCGCTGTTTCCAGGACATAGGAGATGTCGCCGTTCTCATCTCTTACCGGTGTGGACTTTATCAGCATGTGGGCCGCTCTCCCGTCTTTCATGATGACCATCTCCTCATTCTGATGCGGCTTTCCATCCTGAAAAGATCTCTCCACCAGGCAATGTTCGCACTTTTTTTCTCTGTTTTTCCATCCCATGAAGCAAAGGGTGTTCGGGTGTACACCGAACTGGTCCTTAAACCGCTCATTTGCCATAATAATCCGAAAATGCCTATTGATAGCAACTACATAATCTGTCACACTCTGAATGAGGGCTTGATAATCCTTCTGTTTTTGGAAGTTTTTTTCGGTTGTCATAGCGTGAGATTCTCGATGCATCTATTTTCTGAAAAACCGGCAGAATCCAAAATTCAACTTCACTGTATTTCTTGCCTCGTGCGAAACTCAGTGAAACGCAATAACGCGTTATTTTCACTATTTTAGGAATCCATTTCAGCATAATTACAACACAAAAAATATGGGTGATCAAGAACTAAAATCCGGAAATACCGCTTGACAAAAAGCTACTGTTTTCTATATAGAAATCACTTGTGACTTTTTTCACGTCTTTTTTTTGCGGTAATTGGAAATGTCAGGTTTCTCAGGCATTGTGACTTTATTTAGACAGTGCAAATGGTCTTGCACCATAATATGTTCCTCGATACCGTAATAACGCCTCCATGGGGAACAGGAAACAGACAAAAGGTGAAAGCTCAGCAGAGAAGTGGCAAACATTTTGTTTTCGTACCATTGAGGAGCCAGTAATGAAGGCAGAAACATCCAAGAATGTCCAAGGATCAGTGATGGTGGTCGGTGGCGGTATTGCCGGCATGCAGGCGGCCCTGGATCTGGCAGATTCCGGTTTTTTTGTTCACCTGGTGGAAAAATCACCGGCGATCGGCGGGGTCATGTCCCAGCTCGACAAGACATTCCCTACCAATGACTGTGCCATGTGAATTATCTCCCCCAAACTGGTCGAGGTCGGCCGGCATATCAATATTGAACTCCATACCTGTGCGAATGTGGAAGATATCCAGGGGGGAAAGGGAGACTTCCAGGTAAGCCTTCGAAAAAGGCCGCGATATATAGATCCTGACGCATGTACCGCGTGCGGTGATTGTGCCGAAGTCTGTCCGGTTGTGCGGCCCAGCGAATATGACACTGGGTTGGCTATTCGAAAGGCCACCTATAAACCATACGCGCAGGCTATTCCCGGTTCTTTCGCCATAGAAAAGTTGGACAAAGCCCCTTGCAGGATGGCATGTCCTGCCAACATTAATGTTCAGGGCTATGTGCAGATGGTCAAAGAAGGGAAGTACCTGGAGGCTACGAAAATCATCATGAGGGACCTGCCTTTGCCCGGTGTGCTGGGGCGGGTCTGCCCACATCCTTGTGAGAAAAGCTGCCGCCGGGGCGAGGTAGATGAACCAATTGCCATCCGGGAACTGAAGAGAGTGGCGGCTGATCACACGAACCTCAGTGATATTCCGGTGCCGGAAGTAACAGTGAAAGAGGAGAAGGCTGCTATTGTGGGATCAGGTCCTGCAGGGCTCTCCGCGGCGTATTTCCTCGCCCTTGAAGGATACAAGGTGAGCATTTACGAGGCAATGCCCGAGGCGGGCGGCATGATGCGATATGGCATCCCAGAACACCGTCTGCCCAGATCTGTCCTTGATAATGAAATCGAGAATCTCAAGAGATACGGTATCGAGATATTCACAAATACAGCCGTTGGCAAAGATATCACGATCGAGGAACTCCAGAAGCACGGGGCCAAAGCGATTTTCCTGGGTCCCGGGGCATGGAGGGGCCTGATGCTCCGCATACGGGGGGAGGAATCTGAAGGAGTCAGTGATGTAACCTCTTTTCTGAGAGAAGCTCATGTAGGAAGTCTGAAAAGAATTGAAGGAAAGGCGGTTATTATCGGCGGAGGCCATTCCGCGCTGGACGGAGCCCGTGTGGCCTTGAGACTGGGCGCTGATGAAGCCCATATTATTTATCGTCGTTCCCGCACCGAGATGCTGGCAGAACCGGAGGAGATTGAAGAAGCAGAAAAAGAAGGAATCAAGATTCACTTTTTAGTCGCTCCTATGAACATTGTCAGTGAAAATGGAAAAACAAAAGGCATTGAGTGCATCCGCACACGCCTGACGGAACCCGATACCACCGGTCGGCGCAAACCCATACCTGTTGAAGGTTCTGAATTTTTTGTGGAGGCGAATCATATCATCCCGGCCATCGGACAGGAACCCGACCTTGATTTCCTGGGTGAAGAAACGGGCGTTGAAATTTCGAGATGGCACCTCCTGAAAGTAAACCCTGAGACCCTGCAGACAAATGTCCCGGGGATTTTTGCAGGTGGCGATGCTATCACAGGTCCTGCCACGGTCATTGAAGCTGTGGATGCTGGAAAAAGGGCCGCCAGATACATGGCCAAATACCTCCGGGGTGAAGAGTTGCCCACAGAATGGCAGGAAGAGCCACCGGTGGGGACAAATTGGCTGGAAATCTCTGATGATGAACCAACCCTGCACCGCATGAAAGCGCCTACTTTGCCGGTGGAGGAAAGGTTTTCAGGGTTCAAAGAAGTCAACCTTCTCGTGGACGAGGAGACAGGGAGGAAGGAAGCAGGCCGGTGCCTCAATTGTGGCGGTTGCTGCGAATGCTACGAGTGCGTGAATGCCTGCAAGGCCCAGGCGATTACCCTGGAGACACACGCCCAAAAAGAGGAAATCCTTTCTATCAATGTGGGCTCCGTTATCCTGGCACCCGGGTTTGAGCCCTTTGACCCAAGCAAGTATGATACTTACCAGTACGGACATTACCCCAATGTGGTCACCAGCATGGAATTCGAGCGGATTCTAAGTGCGACCGGTCCTTACATGGGGCATCTCAAGAGGCCTTCAGATGAAAAGGAACCCCAGAAAATCGCCTTTTTCCAATGTGTTGGTTCGAGGGATATTAACACCTGTGATCATGCATATTGTTCATCAGTCTGTTGTATGTATGCCATAAAAGAGGCTGTGGTTGCCAAAGAACATGCCGATCATGACGTGGACACTGCCATATTTTTTATGGATATGAGAACCTATGGAAAGGATTTCGAGCGATACTATAACCGCGCCAGGGAAGAACAGGAAGTCCGGTTCATTCGGTCCAGGATTCATAGTATCGGTGAGGATCCCGAAACCCATGATCTCATTATCCGTTATGCCGATGAAAACGGCGATATGCAAAGCGAAATCTTTGGCATGATCGTCCTTTCAGTTGGTCTTGAAACACCGCAAGAACTCCTGGATATGGCTCAACGCCTGGAGATCGAACTGGATGAGGATGCCTTTGTTCAGACCGGTGTGTTCAACCCCGTGGAGACCTCCCGGGAGGGCATATACGTTTGTGGTGCCTTTCAAGAGCCAAAAGACATTCCCTATTCAGTTATGGAAGCCAGCGCCGCTGCCTGTGATGCAGGGGCCGAGTTATCGGAGGCAAGGGGTAGCCTAGTCAAGACGAAAATTTATCCCGAAGAAACAGATGTGTCAGGAGAAGGCGCCCGTATCGGTGTTTTTGTGTGCAACTGCGGGACCAATATCGGCGGCATCGTGGACGTCCCAGGCGTCGCAGAATACGCGAGAGGGCTGCCGGGTGTTACGTACGTAGAAGAAAATCTCTTTACCTGCTCCCAGGATACCCAGGACAGGATGAAAGAGGCCATCAAGAGGGAAAACCTGACACGGGTTGTGGTTGCTGCCTGTACTCCCCGGACCCACGAACCCCTGTTCCAGGAGACCCTGCGGGACGCAGGTCTAAATAAGTATCTCTTTGAAATGGCCAACATCAGGAACCAGTGCTCGTGGGTTCATGCAAAAGAAAAAGACAAGGCCACTGATAAGGCAAAGGACCTTGTGCGGATGTCGGTGGCGCGGGCGAATTTGATCCAGCCCCTTCTCCAGCCGTCCATCTCGGTCAATCACGATGCCCTCGTCATTGGCGGAGGTATTTCAGGAATGACAGCCGCCCTGGGCCTTGCCGATCAGGGGTTTCATACTCATCTGGTTGAACAGTCGGATGAACTGGGAGGGAACGGCCGCAGACTTTTGCAGACATGGCGTGGGGACGATATCGGCGGCAGCATTGAAGAAATGGTGAGGGCGGTAACAAATCACGCCCTCATTGATGTATATACCGATGCAACCGTAAAAGCCGCAAGTGGGTTTGTAGGCAACTTCGAAACAACCATTTCAGAGAAGGGTTCTGAGAAGACCTTTGAGCATGGTGCCGTGGTGGTGGCCGTTGGCGCTGAAGAATACCAGCCTTCCGAATATCTCTATGGGCAGGATGACAGGGTCATGACCCACCTGGGGCTGGATGATGCCCTCAGACGGGGTGATCCGGCTGTCAAAGAAGCGGGAAGTGCTGTCTTCATCCAGTGTGTCGGCTCCAGGGAACCGGAAAGACCCTACTGTTCCAAGGTTTGTTGCACCCATACTATGAAGTCCGCCCTGGAACTCAAGGAACTGAACCCGGACATGAACATATATGTCCTCTACCGGGACATTCGCACCTACGGTCAGAGGGAAGCCCTTTATCGCGAAGCCAGAAAACAGGGTGTTCTCTTTCTTCGTTATTCCCTTGATGGAAAACCAAAGGTAGAAAAGGAAGGAAATACTATTAGCATAACAGCCAGGGATCACATCCTTGGAAGGGACATAAAAATCAGTGCCGATCTCCTGGTCCTCGCAGCGGCCATCGTGCCGCGGGATAATGAATCTCTTGCGCAGATGTTTAAGCTCCCCCTGAACGAAGACGGCTTTTTCATGGAAGCACACGCCAAGCTGCGTCCGGTTGATTTCGCGACGGACGGAATTTTCATGGCCGGCATGGCCCATTACCCGAAGCCCATTGAAGAGAGTATCGCCCAGGCCAAGGCCGCTGCCTCCCGCGCTTCTGTGGCGCTCGCGCAGGACGAAATTACCGCTGAAGGGGTTGTTTCCCATGTAAATCAAAACCTTTGCAGGGGCTGCGGGAAATGTGTGGAGGCCTGCCCTTTCAACGCGGTTGTCTTGCAGGAAAACGAAGATAGCCAGACCACGGCCTTTGTGCACGAGGCGCTCTGCAAGGGGTGCGGGGCCTGCGCCGTCGCCTGCCCCACGGGAGCCGCGTCGGTTTTTCATTATGATGACCAGGAAATACTCACCATGGTGGAGGCTGCATTCTCCGGCTAAGAAATCGCAGCCGACCGGTTAAGGTAATCAATAAGGAGTCGATATGGGAGAAGAATTCAGTCCTAGAATTGTCATATTCGCCTGCAACTGGTGTGCCTATTCAGCAGCAGACCTGGCAGGCGTGAGCCGCTTTCAGTATCCACCCAATGTGGAACTCATCCGGGTCATGTGCTCCGGCCGGGTGAATCCCAGCTTCATCCTCAAGGCCTTTCAAATGGGGGCCGACGGTGTGATGGTGGCGGGGTGACACATCGGCGATTGTCATTACCTGGACGGTAATGTAAAAGCCGAAAGGATGTTCAACATGACCCGGGAACTGGTAAAGGTTCTCGGCATTAACCTGGACAGGCTGAGCCTGGAGTGGGTTTCCTCCGCAGAAGGGACACGTTTCGCGGAACTGGCCACATCTTTTACTGAAAAAATTATGGCTCTTGGACCGTCAACGCTGAAACAGGCGGCCTGAGAAGCGCCCACATTTCGAGGTTTGTAATGACTGCTATTCCTGAATTGATTGACATGACCCAGACCTATTACTGTCTTGATTGCGGTGTCTGCACCGGGAGCTGTCCCGTGGCGAGGGTCTTTCCTGACTTTTCGCCCAGGCAAATTATCGAGCGCTCGCTCTATGGTCTGGAAGAGGTCTCTGATGACACCATCTGGAATTGCCTGACATGTGCCCAGTGCAGCGTGCGATGCCCTGCCAACATCAATTTTCCGGAATTCATCCGCCTTATCAGAGGGGAAGCCCGAGCCGCAGGGATTGACGGCACCCTCACCCACAACGGAATGCTCCAGTCCATCTGGGCCATCCAAACCAAGGACATCACGCAGGACAGGACGTTCTGGATCGAGGATGGGAAAACCGCCGATAAAGGTGATATCTTCTATTTCGTGGGATGCAGGCCCTATTTTGACGTTATTTTCAGGGACATTGACGCCGGTTCCGTTCGGAACGCCCGGAACGTTCTGAAGATCCTGAACGGGTGCGGTATTGAACCGGTGGTGAGCAATGATGAACGATGCTGCGGCCACGACGCCCTCTGGAATGGAGATGAAGAGACCTTCAAGAAACTGGCCCGGTTGAACATCGATATCATCAGAAATTCAGGCGCAAAGCGAGTGGTGTTCAGTTGTCCCGAAGGATATTATACGTTCAAGAATATTTACCCCGATTATTTTGGTGAACTTGGATTCGAACCGGTCCACATCCTGGATTTTCTTTCAGAAAAGATCCAGGAAGGCACAGTGGAGTTCCAGGAATCGGAAAAGAAAGTGACCTACCATGATCCATGCAGACTGGGGCGGCTCAGCGGCATTTATGATGCCCCAAGGGATATCCTCAAAGCCCTCCCCGGGGTTGAACTGATGGAGATGCGTCGCTCCCGTGAAAACGCGATCTGCTGCGGGACCTCCGGCTGGATGAACTGTTCCAGTTGCTCCAAGGAAATCCAGGTCCAGCGGTTGGCCGAGGCAAGGAACACCGGGGCAGGAACCCTGATCACGGCCTGTCCCAAGTGCCAGATCCACTTCCGGTGCGCAAAATCGGCCTTTGATCTGGACATAGAAATCGACGATCTGTATGACCTGGTGGCGGAGCACCTCAAATAAGGCACGCCCCGGTTCAGCATTCATAAAGCGGAGGAAGACATTGTGAGCAAGGACATACTCGTGATTGGCGGTGGAATCGCAGGGATGCAATCATCCCTTGACCTCGCCGATATGGGCATCAAGGTACACCTGGTGGAAAAGCTCCCCAGCATCGGCGGCAAGATGGCCCAGTTGGACAAGACGTTTCCCACCAACGATTGTGCCATCTGAATACTCTCGCCGAAGATGCTGGATGTCGGTCGACATCCTAACATAGATCTCCTGACTTACAGCGAGGTGGAAAAGGTAGAGGGAAAGGCCGGTGCCTTCAAGGCAACGGTTCGGAAGAAAGCCCGGTACGTGGAAGAGGACAAGTGCACCGGATGCGGTGCCTGCAGTGAGACATGTCCGACAATCGTTCCCGATGCGTACGAGGAAGGGTTGGGTACACGGAAGGCGATCTATCCTTTATTTGCCCAGGGGATCCCGTCCACCCGGACCATTGACCCGGACTACTGCCGCCAGTTGAACGGCAAAAAATGCGGAATCTGCGCAAAAACCTGTCAGGCTGATGCCATCAACTTTGACCAGAAAGATCAGATCCTGGACCTTGACGTGGCCTCCATTATTGTGGCGGCAGGATACGATGTCTTTGACCCGTCACGCATCCCGGAATACCGCTTCCAGGAAATACCCAATGTGGTAACCGCCATCCAGTTTGAAAGGCTCCTGAGTGCCAGCGGTCCGACAGGTGGGCACGTGGACAGGCCCTCCGATCTGGCCGTTGAAGCGGAAATCGAGGCCCTAGAAAAGAAGGCAAAGAAATCCGCCAAGACCCTGGCGCGTTATGAAGAAAAGCATGGGGAAAATTCAAAGACCTTCTACGGAAAATTTCAGGGCGGCAAGTACGATGATGAAGATCACAGGAAATGGGCGGAAAAATACGAGGCCCACTTAGCCATCGAGAAACCCCTGGAAGACATGAAGAAGAAGGCGGAGGCTTTTCGTCCGGCAAAGAAACTGGCCTTCATCCAGTGCGTGGGTTCAAGGGACTTTCGATTTTACCCGTTTTGCTCCGGGTATTGCTGTATGCACTCCATCAAGGAAGCGATCATCGCCAACGAGCACGAGCCCGAGACCACATCAACCATCTTCGGGATGGATATCCGTGCCGTTGGAAAAGGATTCGAGGAGTACAAGATCCGGGGCGGCAACAAATCGGGGATCACCTATGTTCGCGGGAGGGTAGCTGAAATCACCAAGGGCCCCAATAACAATCCGGTTGTCATCTATGAGGACACACGGGAGAGGAAAGTGAAGGCCGAGGAGTTTGAGATGGTGATCCTGGCCACTGCCTGTGCCCCTTCAAAGGGTATTGTGGGCATCGCCCAAATCCTGGGGATCGATCTTGACGAGTACCAGTTCGTCAAGACAAGTCCCCTTTCCCCGGTGGACACGACGATTCCGGGAATTTTTGTGTGCGGGTGCGCGGAATCACCCATGGATGTTCCTGAATCGGTAGCACAGGCCTCCAGCGCCGCGGAACGTGCCGCAGAAATCGCCTTTCAAGAGGACGTAGAAAAGGAGAAAGCCGTTGCCTGAGAACAATGATCAAGAGATCAGGATTGGGGTATTCATCTGCCACTGCGGATCCAACATTGCCGGGTATCTCGAGATGGAAGAACTTGAGGAATTCGCCAAGACCCTGCCCAACGTGACCTTCGTGCAGAGGAACCTTTACACCTGCTCCGAGACGGGAATCAATGAAATAAAAAAGGGGATCAAGGAGCAGAATCTCAACCGGGTGGTAGTGGCATCCTGTACGCCCAGGACACATGAGCCCCTTTTCAGGAGTTCCTGTGCGGAAGCGGGTATGAACCCCTATCTTTTCGAGATGGCCAATATCAGGGACCAGTGCTCCTGGGTGCACATGCATGAAAAAGAAGCCGGCACCGCCAAGGCCAAGGACCTGATACGCATGGGCGTTGCCAAGGCGGCCCTGCTGGAGCCCAAGGAACCCATCATGTCGGAAGTCTGTCCCCGCGGCCTTGTCATCGGAGGGGGTGTGGCCGGCATGACAGCCACGTTGGCCCTCGCAAACCGTGGCTATGAAGTGGTGCTGGTGGAAAGAGAAGAAAAGCTGGGAGGCATGCTTAACAGCCTCAATAAGCTTGGGCCGGGCATGAACAGCGCGGAAGCATTTGCCCAGGAAAAGATAAAGGCGCTGACTGATCACCCCAAGGTCACCATATTCACAAATGCCAAGGTAACCGAGGTAGACGGATTTATCGGAAAATACAAGGTAGATATCCAGACAGAAGCAGGTATCAAAAAAATTGATATAGGTGTGATCATCGTGGCAATTGGGGCCAAGCCCCTCGTTCCCAATGGATTGTATGGCTACGATGGCCAAAGAGTAATCACACAACATGAACTCGAGGGTCACCTAAAGGAGGGCCTGGACCGAGAAATCAAGAATGTTGTGATCATTCAGTGTGTGGGCAGTCGCAGCGAAGAGCGCCCATACTGTTCCAGGATATGCTGCCAGACTGCCGTGAAAAACGCCACGCTGATCCGGGATGAAATCCCCGATGCAAAGATTTCTATTCTTTACCGGGATATGCAGATGTACGGCGTTGAAAATGAGGAGATGTTCCGCGATTCAAAGGCCAAGGGCGTCCGCTACATCAATTATGATCCTGCGACCCCACCGGAAGTAAGTCCTGAAGGCGTCAAGGTCCACCATGCCCTGCTTGGAAGGGACATGGATCTTCCTGCCGATCTGGTGGTGCTTTCCACGCCTCTTGTGGCCAACGGGCAGGCCCATGAAACCTCACAACTTCTCAGGGTCCCGGTAGATGAAAATGGCTTCTTCCTGGAGGCACACGTCAAATTGCGGCCCCTGGATTTTGCCACGGACGGCGTTTTTATCTGTGGCAGTGCTCACTTTCCGGCAAATATCCGAGAAACGATAGCCCAGGGACTCGGTGCTGCTTCCCGCGCCTCCATCCCCCTATCCAAGGGATCAGTGGTGGTGGAAGCGGTCATCTCCGTGCTTTCAAATGAAGACGCCTGCAGGGGGTGCGGCCTCTGCGTGGCCCTCTGCCCCTATGGCGCCCTTGAAATACACCAGACCGAGAAGGGCAGAAAGGTCCATGTTATTGACGTGGCGTGTAAAGGATGTGGCGTATGTGCGGCCACCTGCTACCAGCATGCCCTGACCATCAACTCCTTTACCGACCAGCAGATAACCGCCGAACTTGATGCATACCTGGGCGGCTGAGTGGTCGAGCCCCCAAGAGTTCGAACAGGCAAATAATTTATGATGAAACGCTCGACAGGCAACAAACAACAGGCGACACGCAACAATCCTTAAAGGAGGTTTCCATTGGCTGAATTCGTTCCCAAGATTCTGACCTTTTGCTGTACGTGGTGAGGATACTCAGCCGCTGATCTAGCTGGAGTTTCCAGACTACAATATACCCCTGATATCAAGATAGTACGGCTCATGTGCACCGGTCGGTTGGATCCTGCTCTTATTGCCAAGGCCTTCAAAAACGGGCTCGACGGCCTGGTGGTGGTCGGCTGCTATTTCGGAGACTGTCATTACATTAGTGGAAATTACCAGGCCCAGGCCAGGATTACTATGACGAGAAAGCTTTTGAAGCACATCGGTGTGAACGAGGACCGCCTAGCCTTCAGGCAGTGTTCATCCGGTGAGGCTTCTGTCTTCGTGGAGATTGTCTCTGCATTCGATGCTACGATCAAAAAACTTGGTCCCATCGGTCAGGGCGGTGACCCGCTGAATGCACCCGAGATCTTCAAAAAGCTGGAGGTAGCCGAGGCAGTACTTGCCGGCGAAAAATTCCGATGGATCCTTGGAAAAAGGACCCCGTTCCTCACAACCGGCAACATCTACGGTGAAATTTTCACCGAACACGAGTTCGGCCGCGCCATGGATATGATCATTGTTGAGGAAACAGAGGTGCAGGAAATCCTCCTCACGTTAAAAGAGGGGGCTCAATCGGTAAAAGATCTGGCTGTGGCCTTGTCCATCCCGGCTGAGAGAGTCTTCCGCTATGTCACCGCGCTCAAAAGAAAAGGAATGGTGGCGATGGAAGGAATTTCAGAGCGGTCACCCCTGTTTCAACTAGCTCCCCAAGAGGTATAACAAAGTGGAAAACAAGAATGTGTTGATCGTCGGAGGCGGCCTGCAAGGGATCCAGGCCGCGCTTGAGAAAGCCGAGGCAGGTGCTGCGGTTACCCTCGTCGAAAAATTTCCCTCCCTGGGCGCGGAGAGGATACCCAGGGACCGGATCATACGCCCTGAAAAGGCCTTCGTAAACCCTGCCCTGGACAGGGTGCGCACGCATGATAAGGTCAAGATCCTTCCCTACAGTGACCTCAAGAAAATCAAGAAGGATGATGGAAAAGTCCAGGCGCACATCCTGAAGCACAGCCTGCGCGTCGACAATTCCAAGTGTAATGACTGCAAAGCCTGTATCCGGGTTTGCCCGGTAAACATGCTTGATGATTTTAACGAGGGCCTTGGTTTCAGGACCGCGGTGGACTACTTCAATTCCGGGACGAGTGAGTTCAATATCTTTAAGGAAGATATGCCTGCTTGTCAAGATGCCTGCCCCGCACACCTGAACATCAGGACCTACGTGGCCCAGATTGCGGATGGGAAGCCCCTGGAATCCCTGGCCACTATCAGGGACCGGCTCCCTCTCCCGGGCAGTATCGGAAGGGTGTGCCCGCACCCTTGCGAAACCGCCTGCAACCGGCAGTACCTTGATGAACCCATCAGCATCTGTTTCCTCAAGAGATTCGCTGCCGATGCAGAGTTGAAGGAAGACATAGAACCGGTTTATGAAACCCCGGAAAAGAAATTTCCTGAGAAAATCGCCGTCATCGGGGCCGGCCCTGCGGGCCTCACTTGCGCATATGACCTGGCACGGGAAGGTTACGAAAATATTACGATCTATGAAACCCTCCCGGTACCTGGAGGCTACCTCTGGGTGGGGATTCCTGAATACCGCCTCCCAAAGGATCTCCTCAAGCGTGAGGTTGATCTCATCGCCAACATGGGGATCGATATAAAGTATAATACCCGGGTCGGGAAGGATGTTTTTTTCGATGACCTGCAAAAAAATCATGACGCCGTTTTCATCGGGGCCGGGTGCCACAAAGGGCTGAAACTGCGGGTTCCGGGAGAAGATGAATACGAAGGCAAGGGTATTGTAGACTGCGTGACGTTCCTGCGGGAACAGGCCCTGGGCCAGGCACCGGAAGCGAAAGGGAAGCTTATCGTCATTGGCGGCGGAAACGCGGCCATAGATTCAGCCCGTGTCGGCTGGAGGATGGGGTTTGACGAGGTCTACATCCTGTACCGGAGGACCCGGAAGGAAATGCCCGCCAACCCTTGGGAGATAGATGCCGCGGAGCATGAAGGCGTCATTCTCCAATACCTGGCCGCCCCGGTGGAAATCCTGGGGAAAGACGGCAGGGTGAGCGGCATGAAATGCATCAAGATGGAACTGGGGGAACCGGATGCCTCCGGCAGAAGACGGCCCGTTCCCATTGAAGGTTCGGAATATGTCATTGATGCGGAAACCATTGTGCCCGCCATCAGCCAGGCGACAAACCTGGACTTTCTCGGCGAGGGCCACGATTTTAACATTACCCGCTGGAACACCTTTGACATAGATAAAGACACAGCGGCCACCAATATCCCCGGTGTGTTTGCTGGCGGAGACGTGGTCTCCGGTCCAAATATAGCCATCCGTGCCGTCGCGGCGGGCAAACGTGCCGCCCTGGGCATACATGACTACCTGAGGAGCAAATAGATGATTTACGAGAAAGAAAAGCGCTACATCATTCCGTTTGACGATGTGCCTTCGCCACGGTCGGGAATGCCGGAGATTTCCGTGGACGAGCGGCGCGGAAATTTTGTTGAGGTTGAGACCGGGTTTCCAGAGGACATGGCCGTGCAGGAAGCAAAACGCTGTCTCAGTTGCCGCCGCTGCCTCGGGTGTGCCCTCTGCTGGGCCGAGTGTAAGCCGGAAGCCATCGATTTCAGCATTCCTGATGAAGAACTGGACCTGGAATTTGATGAAGTGATCCTGACCAGGGGCCAGGACAATTCTTTTGAGTCTTTTAATGAGAATCTCGGCTACGGAGTCTATGCCGACGTTATCACCGATCTGCAGTTTGAGCGGATGCTCTCCCCCACCGGGCCAACCGATGGGCTGGTTGTCTCCCCGCTGAACGGAGAAATTCCCACCCGGTTTGCAATCGTGCAGGGTGATGTCCGGGAAGACGGAAGCCATCTCCTTTCATCCACGGTCCTGGGCGTGAATGAAGCCATCCTCGCCCTCCACAACACGGACGGGCTCCAAGTGACCCTTGTATCCCCCCTGACCAACACCTTTAAAGAGCAGTTCCTGGGAGAAGTGCAAGGCATCTCCGGCCTCGAGATCGTGGATGGCGAGCCCAGATTCGTGGATAGGGAGGAAAACGGCAAGCCTCTCACGGTAACGTTCTCCCGGAACGGAGAGGATGAAACGCGGGAATTTGATCTCGTAGTGGTCCTCACGAAGCCCAAGATCTTACCTGAAATTGAGGCACTGGGCAAGAAGCTCGAACAGGAGATCGTGTAGATTCCCACCAGGGGGCTCTCACTGCGCGCCCCTCTGTGCAGTCTTTCCCGTGGTTTCGACCAGTGTCTCTTTGAGGAAAAATGCAATCACGACTGCCACAAGGGCTCCTGCCAGGCAGATCTGGAATACATGGCGAAAACCCGCAACGGAGTAAGCCATCTGTCCGGGGTTACCGCCACTCAACACCGCCCCCATAAGCACCTGGAACACCGCTGCTCCAATAAAGGGGAAAATGTTAACCAGGCCCACGGAAGTTCCTGATATGGCGATGGGAAAAGACTCTTTGGCCAGGGTCGCAAGGATCGGGCCGATAGCTCCCCCGCAGAGAAAAAAACAGAAAAATAGTACGTATAAGACAGGAACATTCATGCTGTCAACAAAACGGCTAAAGAGCGCGGAAACCACCAGCATGACCATGCTGCAGCCCATGAACACGGGTTTTCTGCCAAACCGATTAGCAATCCAGCCCAGCAGAGGGCTCCCTATTATTAATGCAAGAGCAAATGTTGACAGCACACCGCCTGCTGCTGTTTTGCTCATGCCGTACACCCGCATAAGGTAAGGGCCACCCCACAATCCCCCAACAGCAAAAGATAACCCCACAACGCAAAAAGCCCACACAGCAATGGGCCAGAAGCGGGCAGACAGGATCACCATTTTGAGCCCTTTCATCAAGCCTATGGCTTCAGGGGTTTCTCCATGAGTCTCGGTAATGGGTGGCAGTCCCTTTTCGGACGGACGGTTCCGCACGAAGACCGCCACAAGGATCGCCATGAGCAGGGTGACGCTTCCCACAAGCACCAGCGTCATTCTCCAGCCAATCATGGTACTTATCCACGCGAGGGGAGCGCTGGAAATGAGGGCGCCAACCCCGCCCATGGTCATAAAGATCCCCCCCATGATGACAAACTGCCGAACGGTAAACCACTCGGACAGCAGTTTGAAGTTACAGACGAAGACCGTTGAAACCCCGACACCAACCAGAATGCGGCCCACGATGGCCAGGGGCAGGTTCGGGGCGATACCCATGAGAATAGATCCGATCCCGGCGAGCACAAAAAAAACTGCCACCGTCTTCCGGGGTCCCCACGAATCCGCCATGAGGCCGGTAGGTAGTTGCATGGCGGCATAGGAATAAAAATATGCCGAACCTAAAAGACCCAGGAGGGTCCCGCCAATCCCGAAGGATGCCTGGATATCAAGGGCTATCACCGCCGGACAGAGGCGATGGAAAAAGACGAGGACATAGCACAGGAATATGAGAATACAAATGAAGTACCGGTAGGCTATGATTTGTTCTCCTTTCCGGGTATTCCAAACGCAGGATTACCCCTCGGTCCAATCAAGAATCACCTTTCCGGATTTTCCCGAGCGCATGACTTCGAAGGCTTTTTGGTATTCAGTATAATGAAAATGGTGGGTAATGACAGGGGTAATGTCAAGACCTGACTGAATCATCACCGTCATCTTATACCAAGTCTCATACATTTCCCGGCCATAGATACCCTTAATAGTCAGCCCATTGAAAACCACCAGATTCCAGTCTATGGGGGTTTGATCAGGCAAAATTCCCAAGAGGGCGATCTTCCCCCCGTGACACATATTTGGCAGCATGGAGCGAAGCGCGTCCGGATTCCCTGACATTTCCAACCCCACATCAAAGCCCTCCTTCATGCCCAGCTCTTTCTGGGCCTTCTCAATGGGATCCTTTTCCACGTTGAGGGCCATGGTGGCGCCCATTCTCTTGGCCAAATCCAGCCGATACGGATTTACGTCCGTTACCACCACGTACCGCGCGCCGGCATGCCTGGCGATAGCTGACGCCATACAGCCTATGGGGCCCGCCCCGGTTATGAGCACATCCTCTCCCAGTACGTCAAAAGAAAGGGCCGTATGGGTCGCATTGCCCAAGGGATCGAAGCAGGCAAGCACATCCCGGGGAATGCCGGGATCACAATACCAGACATTAGTGACGGGAATGGAAAGATACTCGGCGAATGCCCCGGGTCGATCCACCCCTACGCCCACGGTGTGCATGCACAAGTGCCGCCGTCCTGCCAGGCAATTGCGGCAGTGGCCGCAGACAAGATGGCCTTCCCCGCTCACCAGGTCACCCAGTCGGAAGTCATGCACATTGGACCCCATCTCAGCGATGACGCCCACAAATTCATGCCCGACGGGCATGGGCACCGGAATGGTTTTCCGGGCCCATTCATCCCAGTTATAGATGTGGATGTCCGTCCCGCATATGGCGGTCTTCTGGATCTTGATCAGGACATCATTTATCCCCGTCTCGGAAATAGGAACTTCTTCCATCCAGAGCCCTTCTTTCGGTTTCGCCTTTACCAGGGCCTTCATTTTCCCCATCACTGCCTCCTTTCCCTTCCAGCTTCCCCCTCCTCTTAAGGCCGAAAGTTCGTTCACACCAAAACACGTTATCTTCCTGGTTTCTTCTTTTGTCTCAGGCCTTACACCCTATGCCCTACGCCTTTTTTACAGACCCGGTTCCATCATAAGACTTTCCCGCCGTCTCCGCCACTAAAAGATTCAGGTACAGTTCCCAGAGGTCATGGGTCTGAACTGAAAATTATCAAAATTTATCTTGATTTTTTCTTACGATTGACTATGATTCTTATTTAGCCAATAAGAGGTGCTTTTTTTGGCGTCCTGGTTTCCATTCAGGGCATGTTTCATTTGTCAGAAGTGGCAACCTGAAGTCCGGAACCATGAGTATCTTTTGAAAGGAGGTTGCCGCTATGGCTAAGGGAACTGTGAAGTGGTTTGATGATCGAAAAGGTTACGGCTTCATCGAGCAGGAAGACGGCCCTGATGTATTCGTTCATCACACAGGAATCAACGGGAACGGTTTTAAGTCTCTCAAAGAAGGCGAATCAGTGACGTTTGACGTAGAGGAAGGACGAAAAGGCCCCTCTGCTGTCAATGTCACCGTCGTCTAGCCCCTTTCCTCAATCAACAAAGGGCGTCCCAGCCAATTGCGTCGGGATGCCCTTTGTTTTTTTGCACCTTTTCAGCCTTCCTCCCTTCCAGGTTACTAGCCTAGTTTCCAGAATCTATTCGTGGATGGACACCAGCCTGGGTGTCCTGTCGGGCTAATCATCATGCCCCACCCGGTGGATCTTGATCATGTTTGTGGAGCCCTTCTTGAGGGCAAGTCCGGTGACGATGATGATGAGATCTTCCTTTCTGAGAAACCGTCTTTCAAGCAGCATATCCTCGCCCGCCTGAATTATCTTCTTCGCATCGCTGATAGGGGAGATCAGGAATGGTGTGATACCCCAGATCAGGGAAAGCCTGTTGTAGACCATGGTGGAGGGAGAAAAGGAAAACACGGGTTTGGCGGGCCTCTGCTTGGAAATGAGCTTGGATGTCTTGCCTGATATGGAAAACGCTATAATCGCCTTTGCGTTCAACTTTTGCAGGATATCCACCGCTGACTGTGAAACAGCGTGGGCTACCAGCTCCTTCGGATCCCGCTTGAAGGGCAGGTTGTAGTGCATAAACGGAGAGCCTTCCGCCACGGCCGCGATCCTGGACATCATCTTGACAGCCTTCACCGGGTATCTGCCCACTGCAGTTTCACCGGACAACATGATCGCATCGGTCCCATCAATAATTGCGTTGGCCACATCCGATGCCTCGGCCCTTGTAGGGACGGGGTGCTCGATCATGGTCTCGAGCATCTGGGTTGCGGTGATCACCGGCTTATTCGCTGCAATCGCTTTTCTGATGATACGTTTCTGGATTGTAGGGACTTCTTCGGGCTTCATTTCAACGCCGAGATCTCCCCGGGCGATCATGACCCCGTCCGCGACTTCCAGTATCTTGTCCAGGTTGGAAACAGCCTCCGGTTTTTCAATCTTTGCGATGACAGGGATTTCGGACCCATGCTCTTCCAGAACAGCCTTTATATGCTTGATATCATGTGCTTTTCTCACAAACGACAGGGCAAAATAATCCACACCGGCCCGGATACCAAAATCAAGGTCCTTCTTGTCTTTTTCTGTCAGGGAAGGGACAGAAACAGGGATCCCCGGGAGGTTGATCCCCTTGTGCTCTTTCAAAACACCTCCCTGGATGACCTTGCAGGTTACCGTATCCTTTGCGACAGAAATGACTCGCAACTCGATCATCCCGTCGTCGATCAGGACCGTGTCTCCTTCTCCGACATCTTTCGGAAGTCTCTTGTAGGTCGTGGAAATAAGGCCGCCCGGTCCTCCATCCACATCCCTGGTGGTTATCTGAACAGTTGCATTTCTTTTCAGCTGCACAGGCTTTCCCTGCTCCAGTTTGCCGGTCCTGATCTTCGGGCCTTGGAGGTCCAGCAGAATTCCCACCGGTTTGCCCGTCTGTTCTGAAAGGGCGCGGAGGTGTTGAATCACTTTTTCATGCTCCGTGTATTCCCCGTGGGAAAAATTGAGTCTTGCAACATTCATCCCGGCCGAGATCATTTTTCGCAAAACCGCTTTACTGCTCGATGAGGGTCCTATGGTCGCAACTATCTTGGTCTTGTTTGCCATGTGCTCTTCCTCAAGAATGGAAAAACCATCTTATCAGATGTTTGGAGCAGTACAGAAACGCTGTTTCTAACGAAACCTCCGGTTTCAGTCTTCCCAATACATCACTAATCCAGCTCGATCTTCTCCGACAAAGCCCATTATCTCTAACCTGCCCCTGAGGACCAGGCTTTACAATAAGCAATAAAAGATAACTTGACGGCACCCCGGTATCCGTTTACAAATGGAAAAAACCTGTTTGTTTCCGCAAGGGAACAACATAGGGAAAGGCCTTGCAATGGTATGTTCTTCTCCGTTCATACGAAGAAAAGGGAGGAAATGCAACCCAAAACCGTTTCCCTCTTTTTCAAAAAATGAACTGACTCAACTCAAAGGAGGCGACAAGAATGAAAAACATGAAAACCTTTACTGCACTCACCGTATCCTTATGCTTCTTTTTCGTATTGTGCTCGTGCCAGACACCTGCCGGTCGTACCGCGGGACAGGTGGTAGATGACGCCACGATCACCACCAAGGTAAAGGCAAAACTGTTAAAGGATTCCATCATGAGTGGATTTGCCATCTCCGTACAGACCTTTGAAGGGGATGTTACCCTCACCGGTGCTGTCACCTCTGAAGAGATCAAGCAACGAGCGACAATGCTGACGAACTCCGTCCTCGGGGTACAAAAGGTGCACAATCTTATCAAGGTGAAGAAATAGGAGGCATCTCCATCCATGTGTGGTAAAACCCGAACGGTTCTGAAGAAAAGGTTCCTTTCGGAACATTTCAGAAAAAGGGAAAGGGGCCGGGAATCTTACTGATGGCAATGCGACCCACGTTACAGGATATTCAGCAGGCAGCTGAACGGATCAAGCCGTGGGTGCACCAAACTCCGGTGCTCACCAGCAGCACATTGAATAGCATGTGTGATGCTGAAGTCTTTTTCAAGTGCGAAAATTTTCAAAGGGGTGGTGCTTTCAAAATCCGGGGAGCTACGAACGCAGTATTCTCTCTCGGTGAAGAAGAGGCCCTGAAGGGGGTGGCCACTCATTCCTCAGGAAACCACGCGGCCGCCCTTGCCCTTGCCGCAGGCTGGCGGGGGATCAAGGCCTACGTGGTGATGCCTGAAAACGCTCCCCTGGTAAAAAAGGAGGCAGTGGCCGGCTACGGAGCGAAAATCACGTTCTGTGAACCCACCCTCCGGGGGCGCGAAACGGCCCTCGCCCAGGTCGTAAACCGCACCGGTGCCCATTTTATTCACCCCTACAACGATACACGGGTAATATCGGGACAGGGCACCGCTACGCTGGAGCTTTGTGAAGAAATCCCTGACCTGGACGTTGTCATTGCCCCAGTGGGTGGCGGGGGCCTCCTGAGTGGAACCGCCATCGCTGCTTCCGCCGCCAGAGCAGAAACCCTTGTTTTCGGCGCCGAGCCTGAAAACGCTGATGACGCGTACCAGTCCCTGAAGGCGGGAAAAATTATCCCCTCGGAAAATCCTGAAACCATTGCAGACGGGCTCCTCACCTCGCTCGGAGATCTGACCTTTCCGATCATACAAGCATTGGTACGCGATATTGTGCGAGTAAGTGAAGAGGACATCCTCAGGGCCATGCGCTTGATCTGGGAAAGAATGAAGATAATCGTTGAACCTTCATCGGCGGTGCCTCTGGGGGCCTTGGTGGCCCATCGACAGGCACTGCCCGGACAGAGGATCGGGATTATTCTATCAGGCGGAAACGTGGACCTTTCAACCCTTCCCTGGGATAGGAAGAACAGGATGATGCACGAATGATTCCTCCCACCCAGGAAATATCCCAGCGGACAAGTCAGTTCAGGCTGGTGAAGTTCTTCGCGTACACCAGCTTCGTTATCCTAATCCTGTTCAGCTTTCCCTTCTCCGTAATCATCGCGCAGAAGGCAAAGAACATCCTCATGAGGAGTTACGAGAACTACGCGCTTCTCCTGGGAGAGAACCTCAATCACCAGGTCTTTCAAAATTTTGTGCTTCCCGTGAGCAGCCGGTACGGGAAAATTCGTCTGCGAGACCACGACCAGTATGAGATCATGGACCGGATCGTCAAGAATACCATCCACAGCTTCAAGATCGATCTGGTCAATATATATGATATTGGTAAGGGTGTCGTTGCATACAGCACGGACCCGAAGCTTATTGGGAAAAAAGTAAAAAAAACCGCCGGGTATTTCAAGGCGGTCCGGGGGGACCATTCATCCGGCCTCTTGTCCATGGGAAAAGATCTGTGGGGTTTGCCGCTGGAAATCGGTGGACAGAAGAAACTCAGGACATACATTCCCTTTCGCGGAGAAGTATTTTATTCAGAAAAACCTGCATTTATCCTCGGCGTATTCGAACTGATACAGGATTTGACAGAGGAATATGGTTCTATTGCGAAATTCCAGTATACTATTTTTGCCCTTTCAGCAGGTATCATGGCGCTCATTTTCATTGCCCTGTTGCTCATTGTGCACAAGGCGGAAAAGATCATCGATGAACGAGCCCGGGAACAACGGGAACTGGAGGAGCAATTGAACCAGGCGGAACGGTTGGCGGCCCTGGGCCAGATGGTGGCAGGGGTCTCCCACGAAATACGGAACCCCTTGGGAATTATTCAAAGTACGGCCGAGTTGCTTGGGCAAATGCCGAATGCCGATGAAAGCCAGAAAAGGCTGTCCACGGTGATTACCGAGGAGTCCAGCCGCCTCAATAATATCGTCACTGAATTTCTTGATTTTGCCAGGCCGCAGGAGCCTGCTCTCCGGGACTGTCTGCTCGAAGAGGTTGTCAACAAGAATATTTCCTTTCTCCAGCCTGAGCTGAAAAAAAGGCATATCACAATCTCACACAACATCAGGGGGCGGTCCTTCAAGATCAAGGCCGACCCGGAAATGCTTTACCGTGTATTTCTCAACATCTTCGTCAATGCGATTCAGTCCATGAACGACGGAGGCAACCTTCGCGTAAGAATCGGCGAAGAAAAGGCGCATTTCATTGTGGAAATAGAAGATTCAGGCTGTGGGATTCCCCCGGAACAACTGAAGACCATTTTCAATCCCTTCTTTACCACAAAGGACAAGGGGAGCGGTTTAGGGCTCTCCATTGTGAAAAAAATCGTCGAGGGGCACGGGGGTGACATCATGATCAAGAGCAGGAGAGATACCGGCACCACGGTCATGATCAAACTGCCCAGGATTTTATGAGGTTCATCCGGCTGAAGCGCACTTTGAGGAAAGAGGAAGCCCTCCCGCCGGTCACTCAGAAAAAAGAGCATATCCTGTTTGCGCTTCGCGGGAATCCTTGAATTCAAAAGTACGCAAGATCCGGATGAACCTTTTATGATATGTCGGATTAAAGGATGAGAATTTATGGAAACCATATTGATTGTTGATGACGAAAAAAATTACCTCGTGGTACTGGAAGCCCTCTTGAGTTCTGAAGGATACGAAATCATGACGGCGGACAATGCCCGGAACGCACTCCACTCTATTCGGAATGCGGACCTGGATCTCGTTATAACGGACGTCAAGATGCCCGGCATGAGCGGAATGGAACTGCTGTCCGAGTGCGGGAAAATGAAGCCTGATCTCCCGGTCATCATTATGACGGCCTATGGCACCATCGAAATGGCCGTGGAGGCCATGAAACAGCATGCCTATGATTATATCACCAAGCCTTTCCAGAATGAGCAACTTAAGCTGACCATCAGAAAGGCCCTTGAGAAATACCGTCTTGTGAAAGAAAATCGGAGGCTGAGTGAAGCCCTTTCAGATCGTTTCAGGTACGGGAATATTATTGGAAAGAGTAAGCCCATGCTCAAGATCTATGACATGATCGAGAAGGTTGCGCAATCCAAGGCCTCAGTCCTGATTACAGGACCCTCAGGGACAGGCAAGGAGCTCATCGCCAAGGCTATCCATTACGGGGGCACAAGGAGGAAGGGGCCATTTGTATCAATGAACTGCGGTGCGCTCACAGAGACACTCCTGGAAAGCGAGCTCTTCGGGCATGAACGGGGCGCTTTCACCGGGGCGGTCTCCATGAAAAAAGGCCGTTTTGAACTAGCCGATTCCGGGACCCTTTTCCTGGACGAGGTGGGAGATATGCCTCCATCCCTCCAGGTGAAACTGCTCCGTGTCCTGCAGGAAATGGCCTTTGAGCGGGTCGGGGGCACCAAGACCATCAAGGTGGATGTCAGGGTGCTTTCCGCCTCCAACCGCAACATCAAGGATGACGTAAAAGAAGGCATTTTTCGTGAAGATCTTTACTATCGATTGAACGTGATTCACATTGAAGTTCCTCCTCTCCGGGAACGGGCCGATGATATTCCCCTACTCGTGAAATCCTTCATTGACAAATACACGGAAGGAAAAGTCGGCAAAAAGGTTGAGTTAACTCCAGAGGCCTGGAAGCTCCTTTATCAGTATCCCTGGCCAGGAAATGTGCGGGAGCTCGAAAATGTAATCGAGCGTGCCCTGGTCCTGAGTTCGGGCGGCGTGATCACGCCTCAGGACCTGCCTGAAGAGATCGGGGCGGTGGAATCCCACTTCGACCTAGACCGCTTCGTTCCTCCAAACATACCCTTGCAGGAAGCGCTGACCCAGATAGAGGAGATTATGATCAGGCGAGCCTTGCTCCAGTGTGACAATGTTCAAGCTCATGCAGCACGAATGCTCGGGATCACCAAGAGCCTGATACAGCATAAAATGAAGAAATATCAAATAGTTGTATAATAGTCAAAATCTTGTACCTCATTTTTTCCAATTATTTCAATATATTAATCTGACCATCCCGTAAATTGTCATAATGCGGTACAATATCTTGTACTTTTTGCGGGTTGCTCTCACCAGGGGTTGGTGTGGCTTTCTTTATGATAAAAAAGTTATTTCAATTGGTTAGATACTTTTCATGAGAGAGAAGAAGAGATGGCAAGCATTTTGCAGAAGTAGAGATCAAAAGCAAGTTACTCTTTTCTCCTAAATAAATCAGCCGCTCCTTTGAGCGGCTGATTTATTTAGGGGCTGTCAGTACCCCAGGCGCCGCAGAGCCCGGGTATCCCTGCTCCAATTCTTATCCACCTTGATAGTCAACTTCAGGTAGACTTGTACATCAAAACGCCTCTCAAGTTCCATTCGTGCCGCGCTTCCTATCTTTTTTACCATGTTTCCGTGCTGACCAACCAGAATTCCCTTCTGTGATTGGGTCTCAACGTGTACCGTGGCAAAAATCCTGAGGAGATTCTTCTCCTCAACCTCTTCCGTCCTCTCAACCGTGACGGCTGAGGAATATGGAAGTTCGTGGCGCGAAAAAAGATAGATCTTTTCCCTGACAATCTCCGACATCAGGAAGGTATCCGGCTGGTCGGTTCTCATGTCAGGCGGGAAAAACGGGGGCCCTGGCTTCAGTTTCGCCCTGACCGCCTCCAGCAACTCCGTCACCCCATCCCCTTTCAGTGCGGAAACAGGGATGATGGCCTCAAAAAGCTTTTCATCACTGAATTTCCCTATAACGGGAAGGATTTCAGATTTTTTCCTCCGGTCGATCTTATTGATAACCAGGAAAGCGGGCTTTCCGGAATGGTTTACAGCCCCGATGAGATAAGGAATTTCGGGCGCAGCAGGATGGTTCAAATCAACCATCAAGAGAAGGATATCCACTTCTTGAAATGCGGAGCGCGCCGAATCCACCATGCTTTTATGGAGTGGGGATCTGGTTTTGTGAATCCCGGGGGTGTCCATAAAAACCATCTGAAATCCATCTCCGTGATGGATTCCCAAGACCCTGTTCCGGGTTGTCTGGGGTTTTGGGGAAACAATGGACATCTTTGCCCCGATAATCCTGTTCAGGAGTGTGGACTTGCCCACATTGGGAGGGCCCAGGATAGCGATAAAACCGCTCAGAAACGTCATTTTCCGAAGACCTCCACGCTGCCCGGAGGAAGGAACCGATCTCCTTCCACTGCCAGGACTTCCGCACCGGTCATCATGGAGATCCATTGAATTCCCTCGTTCCGGTACCCCCGCAGGAGAGGGATATCCCTCTCCCGAACCCGTATTCCGAGCCTTTCCAGGCGACCACGGGCAGGGAGCTGTGATGCAATACCGTGCTGATACATCCTGCTCCTTACCAGAAATCCGAACGTCCTATGCCACGGCCCTGCCAGGATCTCACCTTGCATTAAAAGGGTCGGCGACGTCATGAGCCCAATCCTTATGACAGGAATTCCCACGCTCTCCAGCATTCGGCAGCTCTCCGCACAGATTTCTATAGCCTCAGAGAGCCCTAAAGGAGTATATTCCCCACTTTCATACATCCGTGCAAGTCCTGTTCCCTTTATGACCAGGGCAGGATAAAGCCTTGCCATATCCGGTTCAAGCCCGATCACTTTCTCCACCGTGGACAAAAAAACATCTCTGGAATCCCCGGGCAGCCCGGGCATCAGTTGAACACCTACCTGAAAGCCAAGGTCCTTCAAAAAGGCAACAGCCTTCCCTGAATCCCGTGCAGTGTGTCCTCTCTCTGACAGCCCAAGCACATGATCGTCCATTGACTGGACCCCCAGCTCCACCGTTTTGACTCCTCCCCGTTTCATCAGGGCGAGCTTTTCAGGGTCCAGGGAATCCGGGCGAGTAGAGACCCTGATTCCCTGGACTGTCCCTTTTTTCAGGAACGGCAAGACCGCTCCAAGGAGTTCCTCTATCACCTGAACCTTGAGGCTCGTAAACGTCCCACCGTAAAAGGCCACTTCAGCATGGGCACGATCAAATCTCGGTGACTGGACTGCCGTCTTGATGACCCGGGTAACACGATCCCCGTTTACGTGTCCTTTCTGCTCAGCGGTAATTTTCTCCTGCTCGCAAAAAACACACCGGTGGGGACATCCCTGATTCGGAATGAAAATGGGAACTATGAACTTCTTTCGTCGGCCTCCAGACACGAGAGGGCCTCCCTAGCTGCATGCTGTTCTGCTTCTTTCTTGCTCCTGCCTTCACCCCGGGCAATGGTTCTTCCGTTGTACGCTATCTCCACCACAAATCGCCTGTCATGGGGGGGGCCATTTTCATCCACCAGCCGGTACCGGGGCATCATTCTGTTCATTTTCTGCGTAAACTCCTGGAGCCGGCTCTTGAAATCGTGGACCATCTCAGGTGTATCGATTCGTTCCAGAGAAACGGCAAAAATGCGCTGAATCACCTGGAAAGCGGACTCATAGCCACCGTCCAGATACATGGCCCCAAGGAGGGCCTCCATGGTATTTGCCAGGATGGAGGGCTTTCTTCTCCCTTGTGTCTGCTCTTCTCCTTTTCCCAGGAGGACAAAGTCTCCGAGATGCAAGCGAGAAGCAACCCTGCAAAGGCCCTGTTCATCCACGAGCATGGCCCGGAATCTGGAAAGGGTACCTTCATCGGCACCAGGGAAACGATCCATCAAAAGATGGCTTATGGCGAGATCGAGCACGGCATCTCCTAAGAATTCGAGCCGCTCATTGTCTTTCAGTTTTTCATCGACGTTTTCGTTCACATACGATGCATGCTGGAACGCCTGCTGCAACTGGGCCGTGTCCTTGAACCGGTACCTGAGCTGGCCTTGAAGTTTTTGAAAACGAGCTTTCGCGGATGCGCCCTCCATCTTTCACTCCCCTGTCTCTTTTCCTTTTTTTCTGCGAGCTTACCCGACCAAGCCCATTTTTTCAACCCCGGATGTACAAAATTTCATCCCGATCCTTCACGAAACCCTCCCCATTTATCTTTCCGTCGGCTTTTTTATTGACTTGGCTGCTTCTATTTTCTATAAATAAAGTTTTTTTATAAAGTATAAAGAGATCGTGGGAAAAGGCTATGAAAAAGATGGTCATTCTGGAAGAGAAGGAACTCTCCGAGAAAATCAGGGAAATCGCGGATCAGATTATCAAGAATAACGGGTCCCTCAAAGATCTTGTTCTCGTGGGGATTCGAACCGGTGGGGCGTTTCTGGCAGCTCGTGTGCAGAGCGCCATTCGAGAAACAAAAGGCCTGGATGTTCCGATAGGGATCCTGGATATTACCCTTTACCGGGATGACTGGACCAGGATCGCCCCAGTGCCCTCAGTTGGCGAAACAAGACTTCCCTTCTCCATAGATGACAAGGCTATCGTCCTGGTGGATGATGTCCTCTTTACCGGCAGGACCGTGAGAGCGGCCATGGATGCACTTATGGATTTCGGCCGCCCCAAAAAAATTGAACTGGCCATTCTCGTCGATCGGGGAGATGAACACCGGGAACTGCCCATCACGGCCAATTACACCGGAGGAACGTGGAAAACAGCCCCTGGGCAAACAATAAACGTTTATCTGAAGGAAGCAGGTTACCTTGACCACGTGGCCATTGAACACAAAAAGGCTGCCTGAGGATGCGGGGAAAAAAGAGGAAAAAGAAAAAATCGGTCCCATCCATAGCGTTGACTCCTGAAGAAAAAGCGCTTCTCGATACACTCCTCGAAAAGTGCACACAAGACCCTCCGGAACAAATACTCAGCCAGATTCCAAACCCGGCGTTCGCCCTGGGCCTCGTGGAGCACCTCCCCACCGATAAGAAGACAAGCGTTGCCCTTCTTCAATCCTTCCATGTAGCTTACGACCAAAAGGCGGTCCGGAAGGCAATCCGGCGTACCGCGTTCAAACTGCGGCAGAATGGTATTAAAACCCCCTCTTTTGCCCTTGAAAGTCCCGGCGCATCTCTTTCTCCAGAAACAAAGAAAAAAGAGGAAGCTGAAGCCTTTCTCGGACCCATTGATGGGTCTGGCTCTCGTGGTGTGTACATATCGCTTCCCAAAATACCTTCCGGGTATGACATAGGAATCGGCCTGGTGAATGATGAAACAGGTATTATTGAATTCCACGCGGCCTCTTACAGCAAGAAGAAAATGAAGGAACTAAGAACCGTTGTCCATCAGGAAATGGGGGTGGACGTTCCCGCTTTCATTCTTCATGCCCTGACCGTGACGGAGAATGCCTACGCAAGATCCCTGGAAGGTTCCCTGCAGATCCAGGAGGACTACCTTTCATTCAGGTCTTTGCTGCTTTCTCGCTGGAATGTGCCTGAACGATCCCCCATCTACGAGATTCTAACGAATTTCCCCGATTCTCCCGACATCATCACCGACTCACAGCTCGAGAAACTGTTTTTGCATCCCGCCATGGAAACATGGCTCATCGATCCTGCCGAAATGGAACCGCTCTTGATTGAATTCGACAGCGTTGAGGAAGGGCCCCTTTTACTCTCGGAGACGCAGCAGGAGGAACGAATCCAGAGCATCAAAGAAAAATGGGCTGAAGAACACTTCCCGGATGCGAGGTTGACCACCTTGAAACATCGGCTGGAAGAGATGGCGTATGTGTTCCATAAACGGGAGGAAACAGACTACGGCTTCCTAGCCCTTGCGGCAGCTTCCCGGACCCTTGAAGGAGATGCTTTTCACCCCATGAGCCCGGTGCTCGCATTTCTCCTGGAAAAAACCATCGCCCACTACGAAAAACTCAGGGACGAAGCCCAGGAAGAGACCGAATCTTTGGGGCATGAATCTCCCCTGATTATCCAGCCTTGAAAGGAGGGTGCCACCCATGCCTATTACTCTGCCAGTGAAGACGAGGACCAGGATCGAAATGGTCGACATAACAGCGAGCGTCCAGAAAGAAGTGTCGAAGCACGGGACGCAAGAGGGTATATGCGTCGTCTATGTGCCCCATACCACCGCCGGGATTACCATCAACGAAGGTGCCGATCCTGCGGTCTGCCGGGATATCCTGACCAAATTGAACGAGCTTGTCCCCGCGGGGGCCGGCTACCGGCATCTCGAAGGGAATGCAGACAGCCATATAAAGGCATCTCTCATGGGCAGCTCTGCACTTGTCCTCATTGAGAACGGCCGACTGGTTCTGGGCACATGGCAGAAGATCTTCTTCTGTGAGTTTGACGGCCCCCGGAGCAGAAAAGTTGCTTTAAGAATTCAGTAGAGTTCAATAGGTGACGATCCGATCGGGGTCAAGATTTCTCTGGGCAAGCCATTCCCGTATGGCATCAAAAAGATACCGGTAATACTGCACTGTTCCGCCCAGCCCCCTGCGCGCAAAAAAGTAATTGATCTCAAGCACAAGTGGTTGCGGATCCGGTTCCTCCACGGCCACGGCAAAATCAATGGCTGCCAGATTGATGCCCGTCCTCCGGGAAACCTCTCTTGCCTCCAGGAGAGCCTTTTCCTGGAGATCGGTCCGCCATTTCCTGTCGATAAGGCCTCCCTTACTGATATTGGTGATCATCCCCCCCTTTTGGCCTGGCCGTTTCCAGAACGTGAAAACATATTTGCCGATAATCACTGCGCGAAGGGCGTTGCCACCAGTGGGCACAACGGCCTGCGTCAGAAAGCCGGGGATTCCTGATGCCTCTCTTTCACTCAACTGCTCCAGGAAATCCTGCAGATCCGCTTCTTTGTCGATGAGGAACACACCCTCTCCTTCATGGACCCCTTCCATCTTGAGAAAAAAGGGGAATCCGTGTGGCAGTGAATTTCCCTTTTCCAGAAATATCCTCAAGTCGCCGCTATTCTTCCAGCAATATGTCTCCGGATGAGGAAATGACCATTCACGGAAAAGTCTCACCTGACCGGATTTCCCGGGATATTGAAAGCGGAAACGATATTCCGGGAAAACGGCGGCCCCGGTCTGAGCGCAGGCGTGGTACAGTTCCGCGGAACATCCCTGGGGCAAGATAATGGCATCAGCCCGGCCAATGTACATCCGGTCCTCCCCGCTCAGGGTCCTGGAACCGAGGATTATCTGTTTGTCTGCCCCGAAACAGGGATGAAATGAGAGAATCGTCATTTGACTTTATTCCCATATGTAGCTATATTTTAGATTATTGAGGTTTAGAGTTCCGTGGTTCACGGTTTAAGGTTAGCGAGCAAAGAGCAAACTGTGAACCGTGAACCAGTCAACCTGAGTAGTTGCCGTATTATATTTCAAGACGAAGGAGCAAAGCAATGCCCATATTTGAGTTCAGGTGCCTGAAGTGCGGCAATATCTTTGAAAAACTGTTTACCAGTGCCGGGGAGGAAGGAGAAATAACCTGCCCTGCATGCCAATCTGATTCCTTTGACCGAGTTGTGAGCAGAACGAACTACACCATTGGTGCCGGACCCGGCGGAAACCAGCCAAAAATCACCGCCAAGTCCTGCGGCCCGTCCAACCAGTGCATGACCCTCGACCTCCCAGGCCCGAGCAAATAGGCAAAAACGGAAACGAGCACCTTTGCGAAATAGGCATACCTTAACCAGGGGAAACCGGAGATGCCACAGGTGCTTGTCCAGGTAAATATGCAAGAAGAACTGACTGAAAACGAAAAATTTGAGATCATGACTGCGTTCTCAGAGAAAGTGGCCCCAAAACTGAAAAAACTGAATGCGCGAATTGGGGCACTCAACTGCGAGTTCGCCGGTCCGCAATACGGGAACTGGCTCATTCACTTCCGGGAAACACGTGCCGACTTTGAGATCACTGAATTTGAATATGATGAAGATTCGCGGGACTTGGACTTGAAAGTCCTGGCCTGACGCTGAAACCATGGAAAAATACGTATGCGTGAAAACAAACTCTTCGGGAGAGATTTCATAAAGAGACCCACGTGCCCCTTCTGTGGGACGATGATAGAAAAGCCGAAAGAACTGAACCTCCGCAGACCCGGCGAGATGCCGGTAGGCTCCTGTTCCTGCGGAGCCGTCTATGCCTGCGATGTCACCGGCCACAACCTGGGGTCCGCGCAGATAGAAGCCCTGGTGTTCGGATGCAACATGGACTGGGATCTCGCCTGGAACCTGGCTCCGGGAGAAGATTATCAGGAAGAACTGGTCGACAGTTATGATTATGAAAACCACCTCATTGTCCCGGGTGGTGCCTTTGAGGGACGGCGTATTTCCGGCGCGCTCTTTTTCGTGCGGTTCCACGAGGACGTGCTGGAAGTCACCGCGGACGGCGTAAGGAAAAAGCTGGAGACCGCGAAGCCTGTTCCAAGGGAAAAGAAACACCCGATCAAAGGAAAATCCTACACAAAACAGGAAGTGGAAGCGCTCGTGAGGTCTTACAGGCTTGATCCATTGATCGAGGCTGCACAAACAGACAGAAAGATAGAGAGGAACCTCATGCGTCTCCTCTATTCAGCGGACTCGCAGTTTCGGCACCGGGCAGCAGAGGCACTCGGGTGTGTAGCCGCCAGGATTGCTGTAGATAATCCTTCCAGCATTTCAAAACTCCTCCAACGCCTTTTCACTTCTATCTCAGATACCGCTGCATCCAGCTGGGGAGCATTCGAGGCCATCGGTGAAATCATCCGGCACAAGCTAGACCTTTTCGCGGGATATATCCCGGAGCTTTACCAGTTTCTCGGTGATGAAACCAGGAGGGCCATAGCCCTTCACACTCTTGGATCCATTGCCGAGAAGAGGCCTGACCTTTTGCGGAAGCATACCCTCCATTTTATCCCCTATCTCAAAGATCGGGATCCTGCCGTAAGGGGATACGCCGCCCGTCTTCTCGGAAAGCTGGGTGCAACTGAAATAAAAAAGGATCTGGAATCGCTCCGCGCCGAAACGGTCCAGATAGAAATATACGAACACGGCATTCTCAAAAAGAAGACGGTGGGACAAGTTGCCACCGAGGTCCATGCACGGTTATGATCATTTCTTTCCTTTTTTCTTCCCCGGACGGAGATATTTCTCCAAGCGCGGAAGACCTTGAAAAGCCTTTCCTCATTTCCCCTTCAGTGCCACACCCGTATCTCGCACTCGGAGATTATTTTAATGCTGCCCGGTCATTCCTGCTCGAGGACCATTGGGATGGTCTCTTGAATGCATCTCATGATCAAACCGGAAAACCTTGCAGGGAAGAAGAGATCCGGAAGATCATAATACGTAGTGAGAAGCAGGGTGCATTTTACCATGTGGCCAGTGTTGAAATTGAAGGTCGGGAAATATCCCGCAAATTTTCTCTGGTCGCTGCCATGACCGAAAAGAGCAGAGCGGTATTGGAACGGGAATGTGAAACTCTTGGCTTCCTGCATAACAGGCGCCCTTCCAGCACCCTTCCAAGGATCTACTTCAGGGGAGACAGGGATATCGTCCGTGGCAATCAAAAGGAAACCTTTTCTTTCCTGCTCGAAGAATGGCTCGAAGGATATCATGAGTGGCATGTTACCCGGGACGGCACGGGCAGACAGTACCTGAACATTTGGGACCAGGGAAAGGGGTACTACACCGCTTCAGACAAGCTCTTTTTTCAACTCTTCCACCAGGCGGCCCGAACCTTGACCCTGCTTTATGATCCTGAGACTGCATGCCAGGTGCGTCCGTGGCACCATGCTGCGGGGGATTTTGTCATCGGGAATCTAAAAGACGAACCCAGTATCAGGCTCACCACTGCCCGGGGATATGAACCATTGCTCACCCTCCCCGGAAAAAGCCCGGAGAAAACCCTGGCGAATCTCCTCTTTTTCTTTCTTGACATGGGAGTAAGGATGCGGCTTGACCGACTCGATGGAGTGAGTGAGGTGACCTGGATCGAAGGGAATATCCTGGCGGCGGTGATGGAAGGTTTCTTTGCAGCGCTCAATACTATGATTCATGAGGGGTATTTCAGGGAAACCATTGCCCGAGATTTTCTTGATCTCCTCAAATCCTTTTCCCCGCCGGAGCTCATTTCGGCCTTCGAACCACTCATTGAAACCTATCAGCAGGGAGGGCAGGAAGAACTGACCATTATCATGGAGAACCTGCCGGGCCACGTGGAAGAGCTCTGTTCCCTCAAAGAAAATTTTGCCTTATCAAATCCTCCGTCCGGGTCGTAACAACCTTGGAAACACTTACCAGGAAACCGGCCTTCAATGGGTCATTTCCTCCCGCCCCCTTCAGGAACTCCATGGATAAATGGTAAAGTTTCCTGTTCGCCTCGTCCAGGTTGAAAACAGCGTACGTTTTCTCCTTATTAAATTTCGCCTTCCAGCAAACGTGGGCCTTCCCCTGAATCGCAGTAGGAACCCCATACACCCGGCAGGTGATAGGCCTATGTTGATATAACACGCACTCATTGGCAACGTTCAGGAGCGGACACCGAACCCGCGCCTTTTCAAGTGAAAAAGAACCTTGTGGGCCTTCTCCTCTTTGTGCCGCATCTATCACTCTCCCCATTTCATTTTCAGCCTTGGCCGCCCTGGACACGATTCGGCGTCTTTCTTTCCTCGTGAGGTTTTCAAAATGGGACCTCACATAGGCCGCTTCGATCAGAAACAGGCCAAAAACAGCGTGACAACAATCGGAACAGAGAGGTTCGCACGTAACGCAGGAAGGATATTGACTGCGCATTTCCCTGAATGCGAGATCCGCAGAGGCCGCCAATGCCTCGTAGTTCTTGAAAAGGGATGCGACCATTATTTTTTGCGATGGAGTTCCAGTTTTTCGAGAAATTCCGGGTGGGCCTGGAATCCGAGGGAAACAGCCTTGTCCAAGTGAACGATCGCCTTTTCATAGTCCCCGTTACTGTAATAGGCAAAAGCGAGGTTATTCTGGCCGAGGCCAAAGTCCGGGGCCTTTTCAACCATTTTTTCACCTGTTTCAATTGCCTTTGGCACATCGCCCTTCTGGAGGTGGGCGTTTGTCAGGTTGCTCCACGCCTGTACGATGTCAGGGTTCAATTCAATGGCCTTTTCAAGCGCCTCGATCGCCTCTTCGGTTCTTGAAAGCTGCAGGTAGGCAAACCCCAGATTGGCATACCCACGGGCATATCGGGGTTCTATCTCGATGGCCTTCTTGTTGACCTCGATGACCTGATCGAGATCTCCTTTCTTGAAATAGATATACCCGAGATTTACATATCCCTCAAACATCCGGCCACTGTTACTGATGGCATCGTTGAACGCCTCTATTGCTTCATCCAGTTTTCCCTGGTTCATCAGGTCGACACCAAGGTTGTAGCTCGAACTGGCACACTCGGAATTCTCTTTCAGTATTTCCTTCTGTTCAGCAATAAACTCTTCTGCCCCTTGTGGTTTCTTCATATCAATCCCCTGCATACAAAAGGATTAAAGGTCCCACTGAACCAGTGAACCGCTCCCATAAAAAGAGGCCGCAATCCATGCAGGACGGCGGCCTCTTGTCTCACGGAATGTGTTTCAGGACCCAGCAACATCCATAAAAACAGATGTTAGTGATCCTCAGTAACACCTCTTCCCTTCAGGCCATACATAGTGCTGCTGCCGGTGGAGAAGTAGATCAGTTTTTCTTCATTGATCAGAGCAGTGGCAGCCTTCTTGATCGCCCTGGCTTTTGCATCCGGCATGACCTTTTGCACCGCTTTCTCCAAATCTTTGAAGTAAAACTTGGTCTTCTTGCTGTTCTCAGCAAAATCCAAAATGGCCTTTTTTATGTCTTCCATCCGTTAACTCCTTTAGATTAGACGTTTGGATGTATGATTACTCAATGCCACCCGCTGCCCTGGAGACCTCCCAGGCCGCCTCGGTGTACTTAAACTGGCTGGTGGTCCGGTAGGTATCATATTGCAGTCGGTAATCATCAATGAGATGTTCACTGAACGGCAGATCACATTTCTCAAAGAATTTTTCCCATCCGATCCTCTCGGCCCAATCACCGATCCGCTCGTATTTCTTGCCGTCAGCAGCATATGCCTCAATGATTTTCTTTACATTTGCGCAAACTTCCTCAAATCTCGGAAAATTATTGGGGACATAGGGAACAACCACCTTGGAAAATTTCGGGGGGCTGATCCTGTTGGAGATTTTTCCTCCGGCCAGAATGGTCACACCATCACCTTCTTGGTCCGCCAAGGGCACCGCCATGCACATGGTGTAGCAGTTTCCGCAGAACATACAACGCTCTTCCTTGATCTTCACCGTCTTTCCGCCGTCTTCCGTTTTGGCAGGTGAAATAGCCCCGGTCGGACATGCGGCAATAACCAGCGGGATCTCACAGAGTTTATCAATCACCTCATGGTCAATGACCGGTGGCTTCCGGTGGTATCCCAGAAGCGCGATATCCGAACAATGCACCGCACCGCACATGTTGAGACAGCATGCCATGGATACCCGTACCTGCGCGGGAAGCGTCATACCCTGGAAATATTCAAAGAGGTCATCCATAACGGCCTTGACCATGGAAGACGCGTCTGTGGCCGGGGTATGGCAATGCAGAAAGCCCTGTGTATGGACAATATTTGTCAGGCCTGCCCCGGTCCCGCCAATGGGGAATTTATAGCTGCCGGACACAAACTTTCTTCCCTGAAGGTCCTTTTTCAGGGCCTCCATCTTGTCGGCACTGTCCGTCATGAATTCAATATTGTTCCTGGTGGTAAAACGCACATACCCTTCACAATATTTATCAGCAATCTCACAAATCTCCCGGACATGCTCCACGCTCATGAAACGACACCCGCCACAGCGGACCGTGAAGACCTTATCACCGGTCTCCGACACGTGGACCAAAACTCCCGGCTCCAGGATCTCATGATATTTCCATTTTCCGTAATTATTTTGGATAATTGGTGGAAGATACTGCCAGAAATGCCTCGGGCCCAGGTCCGTCAGCCTGTTCTCCATTGGTTTTTCCGGATTAAAAAGTCCCAACCTTTCAGTAGATAATGCCATTGTTGCTCCCTCCTATCTTTTGTGCTTTGCTCGATATGCATTGATGTCTCGCTTGAATCCGCCTGGGACATCTTCCTCTTTCCAGAAGATGTAAGGATTGCTCCTTGGTTCTTTCACCATTTGCGGCATAGGTGGCAGATCAAGCATTTCGAGAAATTTCGGAATACCGAATCGCTGGATGAGTTCACCCAGGCGTTCACGGTTCTTGCCTTCTTCCATCCAGAAATCCCAGACCTTTTCCACCAATTCCTTCACATTGTCATATGGTTCCTCAACCTTCATAAAAGGAACCGTCAATGTTGCCATCTGTGCACCTTCGAGAATAGGAGCCTTCGCACCAAAAAGGATTGAGCAACCGGTATCAGTCCCGGGCCTCAAGGCCTGGGGCATGACATTGATGCAATGCATGCACCTTGTGCATTCTTTGTCATCGATCATGAGCTTCCCGTCTTCCATCCACATACATTCGGTCGGGCAGAGATCGATGACCTCTTTCTCGATATCAAATTTTCCCCAGTCTTTGCCGGCATGGGCGCCGCCGTTGGGGGCGATTTCGCCGCCGATGTAGGCTTGTACGGCTTCCTGATCGATCCTGATATTGTCGCGCCAGGTTCCGATGAATGACATGTCTGACCGGGCAATGGATGCGACACAGCAATTGGGGCATCCGTCAAATTTAAACTTGAACTTGTACGGAAATGCCGGACGATGGAGTTCGTCCTGGTAATAATGGGTCAGCTCATAGCACATCTGCTGAGTGTCAAAACAAGACCACTCGCACCGTGCTTTCCCGAGGCAGCAGGAAGGTGTCCGCAGGTTCGAGCCTGATCCCCCGAGATCCTGCTGCATCACATGACCTAATTCATAGAAGATAGGTTCCAGCTGTTCTGTTGTGGTCCCGATAAAAACGATGTCACCGGTGGAGCCGTGCAAGTTCAGCAAGCCGCTTCCTCGATATTCCCACAGGTCGCAAAGAGACCGCAGATAATCTGAATTATAAAACTTGCTGGCAGGCTGATTCACACGCAAGGTATGAAAATGGGCCACTGAAGGAAATTTTTCCTGCATATCGGAGTAACGTCCGATCACGCCACCGCCATATCCGAAGACACCCACGATACCGCCGTGCTTCCAATGGGTTTCACCATCATCAAAGGAAACCTGGAGTTGGCCAAGCAGGTCTTCCACCACGTCCCTGTCTATCAGCATCCGGTCATCTGCCAGCTTCTTTCGGTGAAGGGCCTCCTGCTTGGCATCTGCCACAAAGCTCGGCCAAGGCCCATTTTCCAACTCATCCACATCAGGGATATCATGTTTGATTTTCAGATTCTTAAGCTCTTCTTCCGTGTAATTATTGAGTTCATCATCTCTATAGATCCGAAGCTCATCATACTTCAGCTCTTTTTGTGGTTCTCTTGGTTCAAAAGCCATTATCATTGCCTCCTTTTGCTAATTAAAGAGTATTTCCCTTCGGAGTAAACAAAAAAGAACTTCCTTCGCTCACCTCCTCCCCAAAAAATTTCATATTCCGTCTCAATCTTTTCGGCCTGTCTCCTTCGGTCCCGGGGCGTTTGCGCCTTTGTCGATGAGAGAACAGGATCATCCATTTGCCTCCGTCCCGAAATGGTCCTTTTTTCGATTGGAAACCTCCTCTTGCCACAAATACACTAGAGGAGAGGCACTAACTATTTGTGAATATTGTTATTAGTTCAATTTTCAAGTAGTTAACCTTCATTAACATTTAATTTATAATAAAAAAATCTTGACATTGTCAATAAAAAAAATGAAATTTTTCACAAGCTGATTAGCATTCCATACAATTTATGGATGGCAACTGTTTCGCCCCTGTAGAAAGTGGTAATGAGGAGATGAAAACACTCAACAAACCAAGGGTGGTTCTCGCGGGATTGAGGGGAGGCTCCGGGAAAACGATTCTCACTCTCGGGCTTATCGCCGCATTGCGTGAGAGGGGTTATAAAGTGGCTCCGTTCAAAAAAGGGCCTGACTTTATTGACGCAGGCTGGCATACTTTTGCCGCCGGAAGGCAGTGCTATAACCTTGATTCTTTCCTTATGACTGATGAGCAAATCCTCTCATCATTCGCTTCCCGGTCCGGGGGAGCAGATATTTGCATCATAGAAGGGAACCGCGGGCTTTATGACGGTCTTGACATCAATGGACGCTGCAGCACGGCGGAACTGGCCAAGCTCCTCAAAGCCCCTGTCGTGTTGATCGTGGACGTCTCCATGGCAACCAGGACCGTTGCCGCCGTTGTCAAGGGATGCCAGGTATTTGATTCTGGCCTCACTATCGCCGGAGTAATACTCAATCGGGCCGCCGGTCCCCGGCAGATCGCTCTTATCAAGGGTGCCATCGAGCAGTACTGTCAAATTCCCGAGCTGGGCGTGATCCCGAAACTGGCCGGCAACATCTTTCCGGAACGTCATATGGGACTCGTTCCCTACCAGGAAAGAGACCAAGCTGAAAAGGCCATTCGTTGGGCAAAGGATGCTGTACAGCAACACCTCAAAATGGATGCTATTCTGGAGCTGGCACGAAAGGCAGAACCCTTGGCTGTTCGTTCCTCCGGTACCTTTCCAGAAGAGATCTCGACAGCACGCGGTGGCGGCCCCAGGATAGGCTACATTCTGGATCGTTCTTTCTGGTTTTACTATCCGGAAAACCTTGAACAACTGGAACGACTCGGCGCCACCCTGGTGAGGGTGGACGCTGTTTCTGACACCAGTCTCCCTGATCTTGATGCACTCTACATCGGCGGTGGGTTTCCCGAGACACAGGCTGATGCCCTTGCTGCAAACGAGAAGTTCAGGCATTCCCTGAAAAAATCCATCAACCAGGGCCTGCCCGTTTACGCGGAATGCGGCGGCCTCATGTACCTGGGCGAAACTCTTGTCGTTGATCAGCAGTCTTACCCAATGGTAGGTGCTCTTCCCATCCGGCTCTTCCTCGAAAAGAAACCACAGGGGCACGGTTACACCGTGATGCGCGTAAAGGAAGCAAATCCCTTCTATCCCGTCGGCAAGACTCTTCGCGGCCATGAATTCCATTATTCAAGGGCCGTTCTGACATCAGGCAAAGACATCCGCTTCGTTTTTGGTGTGGAAAGAGGCCATGGTGTTGATGGGACCCATGATGGTATGGTAAAGCACAATCTCCTTGCGACTTATACTCATATCCACGGCGCCGGAGATCCGAGTTGGGCCAAGATTTTTTGTGGTGCGGCGCTGAAAAGAAAAACGGAAAAATTTCACAAATGAGCGAAAACAATAATTGACATCGCGAAAAATATGTCTTATATTCAATTTTCTAAATAGGGACTGAGGGGCTATAACATAGCATAATATTTAAAAAAGGAGGGTAAAGGGTATGCCAACAGTGGAATTTGAAGGAAACACCTTCAGTGTTGATGAAGATGGTTTCATCGATGATTTCAATAACTGGAATAAAGATTGGGTCAGACACGTCAAAACCACCGAGGGAATCGAGGAACTGACCGATGAGCATTGGAAGGTGATCAGCGTTCTCCAAGAGTACTACAAGAAAAATGGGATCGCCCCCATGGTGCGGATTCTCTCAAAGGTCACCGGTTACAAACTGAAATACATCTATGAGCTGTTCCCCAGTGGACCGGGTAAAGGCGCCTGTAAAATGGCAGGTCTGCCCAAACCTACCGGTTGCGTTTAAGCAAACAAGCAAAAAAAATCGCAAATCAAAAAAGGCGCGAAAGACCGCAAACCGGCCGACGCGCCTTTTTTTTCACAACAACACTTCTCAGTGGACCTTGCTTCTGGGTGCCCTGCCTGCCAACGGATTGTAGAGCTTTGTAATGGCAAATTTCATAACATCGGTGGTCTTTAAATCAAGGATAATATCAACCAACTTGTCTCTCGCTTCATCAGGCAATTCACACGCATCATCTGCATCGAAGGTCAGGTCAGGAAAGCCCTTTTGCAATTTCTTCAGGTCTTTCTTGCTCATCCCGACCTTGACGCCCTTCTTGCCTCCCACATCCTGAATCTGGTCCCCCAATCCCAATTCTTCAATCTTTTTCTGTTCTTCTTCGTTTAGAAAAACATTTACACAATACTCAGACATTATCACACCTCCTGCAAATGAGATACTTTCTTATAGTCTATGATCTTTTTCTATGTCAAGTGAGTTTGTAAAGGGAGGGTCTCCTATGCGGGAAAAAATACTTCATGCGATTTTGGCGGGCATTGAAAAGCCTTGCAGATTCAAGCGAGGTTATGAGGACCCCATCCTCATTTCCGGTATATGTGGCATCAATCCGTCCATCGGGTCCTATGGCTACCGCAACGCCGGGGAAAGAAAATCCTGCCGATGTCTTTCCAACCTGGTTGCATGCCACTACAAAGACACCATTGTCAAAGGCCCTTGCGGGGAGATGCCTGAGCCAGCTTAAAAATTTCTCCTCTCCGGTCCCCCGCGGTGATGCATGGGGGCAAAAGAGAATCTCGGCTCCGCGCAGGGCCATGGTAGTGCTGATCTCGGGAAAGTGGGTCTCCCAGCACAGCTGTATCCCAACAGTGGCCCCGCCAAAAGAGAGTGTTTCTATTGCATCAGCCGCCCGGTAAATGCCCTTTTCAGGGGGACCCAGGTGCGTTTTCCTGTGGACACCGATGAACCCCTCAGGCCCGACAACCATCTGGGTGATAAACGGTTCCCCACGCCCGGAGTCCTCGGCCAGGCCCGCAAGAATCACCAAACCCAATTCCCCGGCAATGTCCTTCAAGAGGGATTCCGCCACAGCCAGGGACAGGGAACTCCCCTCCCCTTGCTCAGGATCCAGGGAATAGCCCGTCAGACTGCACTCCGGAAAACAGACAATATCTGCACCGTTCGCAGCCGCCTCACGAGCGAGCCGTTCGATCGTTTTCAGGTTCTCATCCACCTGGCCCGGCTCTGCATGCATGCACACCGCTCCGATGGTCACATCTTCCATTCTTTCACCGGCTATGTCCTCTTGCGGTTTTCCGGCCTGAGTGCACGAACAGCCGCCCCTGCGCGCCACATTTCTGAGTTCCTCATGGTTTCAAGTTCCTTATCAAGCTTTACTCGGTAATCGGAAGCACTGTTGGCCTCAAGGACAATCCTTGTCTCTTCTCCAGACACGACATTTTGGTAGAGTTTCTCGAAGACAGGGTCGACCGCCTCCTTGAACCTTCCCTTCCAGTCCAGTGCTCCCCGCTGGGCCGTGGTGCTGCAGTTCCCGAACATCCAATCCATGCCGTTTTCCGCTACCAGTCTGATCAGGCTCTGGGTCAACTCTTCCACGGTCTCGTTGAATGCCTCGCTTGGGCTATGGCCATGCCTTCGAAGCAGCTCGTACTGCGCTTCCATCACGCCGGCCAGGCACCCCATCAAGACGCCCCGTTCCCCGGTGAGGTCGCTGTGTACCTCTTTCTCAAACGTCGTGGGAAAAAGATATCCTGATCCTATTGCTATTCCAAGTGCGATGGTCCTTTCATCTGCACGGCCCGTGGTATCCTGAAAAACCGCGTAACTGGAATTGATACCACTTCCCTCGAGAAAATTGTCGCGAACGGTTCGGCCCGAACCTTTCGGGGCCACCATGATAACATCAACATTCCCGGGCGGGATAATCCCTGTCTGCTCCTTGTACACAATTGAAAAACCGTGTGAAAAATAAAGAGCGTCCCCCGGTTCCAGGCATGCTTTTACAGCCGGCCACGTGGCAACCTGTCCCGCGTCAGATACCAGGTACTGTATGATCGTCCCTTTTTCTGCCGCTGTTTCAAGTGGAAAAAGGGTTTCCCCGGGGACAAAGCCATCGTCGACCGCCCGCTGCCACGAACTGCCTCCCTCACGCTGTCCTACGATCACCCTGATGCCGTTGTCCCGCATGTTCAGGGCCTGTCCCGGTCCCTGCACACCGTACCCCAGAACCGCGACCGTTTCATCTTTCAGGGCCTCCTGTGCCCTTCCGAGCGGAAATTCCTCGGACGTCACAACCTCTTCCACCATTCCACCAAAATCTATCTTCGCCATACTGCCTCCTTTACTTTTTTTCCCGGGCCAGGGCCACCGCCCCGGTCCTTGCAATTTCCTTGATGCCCATGGGCTTCAAGAGATTCAAAAAAGCCATTATCTTTCCTTCATCTCCGGTCAACTCGACTGTGTAACATTCAGCACCCACATCCACGATTCGGGATCTGAAAATATCCACCATCCGCAGGATCTCTGCTCGATTTTCAGGTTTCGCCCGAACCTTGATCAGGGCCATTTCCCGCTCCACAGAATCTCCACCCATAAAATCAAGGACCTTCAACACATCCACCAGCTTGTTCAACTGTTTTTTTACCTGTTCCACCACTCCCATATCCCCGTTGGTCACCAGCGTGATCCTGGAGATATCGGGATCCATCGTCTCCGCCACGCAGAGGCTCTCTATGTTAAACCCTCTCCCGCTGAAGAGTCCCGCCACCCTGGAGAGCACCCCGGGCTGGTTTTCCACCAGTATAGACAGGATATGCCTATCGCCTTGTTCTCTGTTCACCTCTTCCTCCTTTAACCGATCTCTCACAGTAGTGCTACACCAACAGCATCTCCGTAATGGGGGCGCCGGCCGGAACCATCGGGTAGACCCCTTCCTCTTTTTCCACATGAAAATCCATCAGCACCGGCCCTTCCAGCGCAAGCCCTTTCTTCAGTACCGGCGCCACCTCTTCCGGTGTTGTGGCCCGCAATCCTGTCGCCCCATAGGCTTCGGCAAGCTTCACGAAATCAGGCGCGTGCTCCATATGGGTACATGCGTAGCACTTTTTATAGAACAGCTCCTGCCATTGCCTTACCATCCCCAGGTACTGGTTGTTGAGGATCACCACCTTGACCGGCAGTTTATACTGCACCGCCGTGGCCAGTTCCTGGATGTTCATCTGGATACTTCCATCCCCGGCAATATCCACCACCAGCTTTCCCGGATTCGCCACTTGGGCCCCTATGGCCGCGGGCAGGCCGAAGCCCATGCATCCCAGTCCTCCTGAGGTAATGAACGAATTGGGAGTGTCCAAGTGATAATACTGGGCCGCCCACATCTGATTCTGCCCCACTTCTGTCGCCACAATCGCCTTCCCCCCAGTAAGCTTGTAAAGCGTCTCGATCACGAACTGGGGCTTTGTCACCTCTTTCTGGTCGTACGCAAGAGGGTTCGTGCTCTTCCATTCCTCGATCTGTCGGAGCCAGGGCTCCCGTACCTTTCTGACACCGTTCAGCGTCTCTTTCTCGAGCAGATCATTCAGGATCTGCAGGGTCACCCTGCAATCACCGACGACAGGGATGGTCACCGGGATATTTTTCCTGATGGAGGTTGGATCGATATCGATATGAACGATCTCTGCCTGGGAAGCAAAAGCATCGGTCTTTCCTGTTACGCGGTCGTCAAAGCGGACACCCACAGCGATAAGCAGATCACACGCTGAAGTGGACATATTTGCCCGGTAGGTACCGTGCATCCCTAGCATCCCCAACCAGAGCTCATCACTGGCCGGAAAGGTGCCCAACCCCATGAGCGTCGTGGTAACGGGCGCGACGATCTTGCTTGCGAACCTTCTCAATTCATCGGATGCCTTTGAGAGGGCAACACCTCCCCCCGCGAGGATCATGGGCCTCTTGGCGTTCTTGATGAGGTTGATCACTTTTGAAAGCTGCTTCAGGTGAGGTTTATAGGTTGGTTGATAGGACTTCAGTTTGACATTCCTGCCCTTCTGATATGACCCCTGCATGCTCATGATGTCTTTCGGAAGATCAACCAGCACGGGCCCTGGCCTTCCCGACCGGGCCAGATAGAAGGCCTCCCTGATCACCCTTCCCAGGTCATTGACGTCCGTCACGAGGTAGTTGTGCTTGGTACAGGGTCTGGTGATACCCACAATATCCACCTCCTGAAATGCGTCGTTCCCGATGAGTACCTTCGGCACCTGTCCGGTCAGCACCACAATAGGGATAGAATCCGAATAGGCCGTGGCAATACCGGTCACCGTATTGGTGGCACCCGGGCCGGACGTCACGAGGCAGACACCCACTCTCCCCGATGCCCTGGCATACCCGTCAGCCGCATGAACTGCTCCCTGTTCATGTCGTACCAGGATATGACGTATGTCGCTCTTGTCGAGCTGATCATAGATTTCGATGACCGCCCCCCCGGGATACCCGAAAATGGTATCAACCCCTTCTTCCTTCAGGCTTTTAAGTAGAATTTCCGCCCCTGTGAACGTTTTCATGCCAATCTCCTTTTCTGTGATTCACTGTCCGGCACATTCCTTCTGCGCCTGTTTTACCTCACGCCTGTCGCCATTGGCCCTGTGCCCTTTTCACATACTCCACCAGGCCTCCCGCATCTATGATTGATCGCATGAATGGAGGCACCGGTCTTGCCTGGAATCGCTTTTTGCTGTTCTCGTTTTCGATTACTCCCGTGAAGAAATCAAGCGACACCTCCTCCCCTTCCTCGATCTGATCCGGAGCCTCTTCCGACTCCAGGATGGGCAGGCCGATGTTGAATGCGCTCCGGTAGAATATCCTGGCAAAACTCTTGGCAATGACTGCGCCTATGCCAGCCTGCTTCAAGGCCCATGGCGCATGTTCCCGTGAAGATCCACAGCCAAAATTTACCCCTGCAACCAGGATATCACCAAGACGTACTCTTTCAACAAAATCCGGTTTCAAGTCCGCGAAACAGTGTTTTGCTATCTCGTTCTTGTCAGAAATATTGAGAAATCTTGCGGGGATAATCAAGTCTGTATCCACGTGATCCCCGACCTTCCATGCCATTCCCTGTATTTTCATCAACCCCTATCCTCCAAAAAGTTCAGGTTTCCACTTGCCAGATCTACTACCTCCACCCTGCCAGGCTCTACGACAAACGAAGAAGATATCCTATGCTGTGTTGCTCCCATCAATCTCCTATTGGTACGCACGCTTTGCCACTCGAGCTGCAACTTTTCGCCTATGCTATCTCAGCAGGAGAAATGATCTCTCCTGCGATAGCCGAGGCTGCCGCAACCGCTGGACCCGCGAGATAGACTTCACTCTTAGGATGCCCCATCCTGCCCACAAAATTCCGGTTGCTCGTGGAAAGCGCTTTTTCACCTGCCGCAAGAATCCCCATATGCCCTCCCAGGCACGGCCCGCAACACGGAGGTCCGATTACCGCGCCTGCTTCCAGGAACACTTCCATGATCCCTTCCCGGAGGGCTTCCCGGTAAATCGTTGGCGATCCAGGGATGACAATGAACCGGGTGGACGCTGCAACCCTGTGCCCCTTCAGGATGGCCGCCGCCTTCCGCAGGTCTTCCAGGCGCCCGTTGGTACACGACCCCAGAAAGACCTGGTCCAGCCTGACCGATCCTATTTCGGAGATGGGCCTGACGTTGTCCGGCGAATGGGGTATCGCGACCTGCGGTTCCATGGTATCCAGGACCACATGGATCTCCTTCACATACTCTGCGGCCGGATCGCTCTGGATAAAAGACCCCTCCCGTTTACTCCGATTCGTCATATAACCTCGGGTAACATTGTCCGCTTCGAAAATGCCGTTTTTCGCCCCCGCCTCCACGGCCATGTTGGACATGGTAAACCGGTGCGCCATGGATAATTGCCCGATGCCGTCACCGGTAAATTCCAGCGCCCGGTACACGGCCCCTGCTACACCAAGGACGCCGAGCGTATAGAGAATCAGGTCCTTTCCTCCTACCCAGAGCGGAAGTTTTCCCTCGTAAATGAGCCGTATGGATTCGGGGACTTTGAGCCACGTTCTGCCAGTGGCAAGAATAACCCCAAGATCGGTGCTCCCCACTCCTGAAGAAAACGCGCCCAGTGCCCCGTAGGTACACGTATGGCTGTCAGCGCCGATAACCAGGTCGCCGGGAGAAACAAGACCCTTTTCCGGCAGGATGACATGCTCAATACCTGTCTCTCCCAGCTCGAAAAAATGCTTGATTCCCTGCTTCCGGACAAATTCCCTCATGAGCTTGACCTGCTGGGCGGACTGGATATCCTTGTTCGGCACAAAATGGTCCTGGATCATCGCAATCTTTTCCCGGTCAAAAACACCTTCTGCACCAAGCTCCCTGAATACCCCAATAGCCAGAGGGGCGGTAATATCGTTTGCCAGGGCCAGGTCCACATCCACCTGGACCAAGTCGCCGGGGCGGACTGATTCCTTTCCCGCGTGTGCCGCCAGGATTTTTTCTGTAATTGTCATTGGCATGGTTTCTCGTTAACCTCCATTTCCTCATATCTTTTTGTTGCGGTGGGACAGAATTCTTGAAGGCAGGCATTCGCCATACTTAAAACGCGTTCTCATTGGGTGACAGTACTGGGTTCTTCTTCATATACTCAAGGCGATTGAGGCCGTTAATATATGCCTTGGCGCTGGCCGTAATAATATCGGGGTCAGTCCCTTTTCCCAGGGCCAGAAGCCCGTTTTCCTGGAGCCTTACCGTCACCTCACCCTGGGCATCCATACCGCCGGTTATGGCGTTGACCGAGAACCGCATGAGCTTGCAATTCGTCCCCGTCACTTTGGCAATGGTATTGAAGGCGGCATCAATGGGTCCCACCCCAAACCCGGCTCCCTGGACCTCTTCACCCCTGATTTTCAGTTTCACCGTGGCGGTGGGAACGGCAACTGTACCGCTCACCACATTCAGGTAATCCAATTTATACGTGTCAGGAACCCGTAAGATCTCCTCCGCTACAAGGGCCTCGATATCCTCATCCAGAATTTCTTTGCGTTTGTCGGCAAGCTCCTTGAACTTCTGAAAAAATGTTGCCAGTTCTTCGTCAGAAAGCTCATGGCCCAGTACCTCGAGTTTCTTCTGGATAGCATGCTTTCCCGAATGTTTACCTAACACCAGTCGGTTTTTTGAAAGGCCCACTGTCTCGGGATCCATGATTTCGTAAGTCATCTTGTGCTTCAGGACTCCGTCCTGGTGAATGCCAGCCTCATGGGCAAATGCATTCGCTCCTACCACAGCCTTGTTGGGTTGTACCACAATCCCGGTGACCATACTCACGAGCCGGCTCGTGGGATAGATCTGGCGGGTGTCAATGCCTGTTTCAAGACTTACCATATCTTTGCGTGTATACAGGCTCATAACCACCTCCTCCAGGGAAGTGTTGCCTGCCCGCTCACCGATCCCATTCATGGTCACTTCCGCCTGGCGCGCACCTGCCCGCAGACCGGCCAAGGTGTTTGCCGTTGCCAGACCAAGGTCGTCGTGGCAGTGAATGCTCAATATGGCCTTTTTAATATTCGAGGTGTTTTTTCTCACATGACTTACAAGCGCGAAGAACTCATCAGGAAGTGCATATCCCACTGTGTCCGGGATGTTCACGATTGTGGCGCCTGCATCAATCACTGCTTCAAAAACCCGGCAAAGAAAATCAGGGTCGCTCCTGGAAGCGTCTTCAGCCGAAAATTCAACGTTTTCCGTGTAGGTTGCGGCGTGACGTACGGCATTGACGGCGGCTTCAATCACCTGGCCACGCGTCATCTTGAGCTTATGTTCAAGGTGGATGTCCGACGTGGCGATAAAGGTGTGGATTCTTGGATGAGTTGCCTCTTTGATAGCTCCCCATGCCCGATCAATATCCCCCCTGGCGGCCCGTGCCAGCGCCGTCACCTGCGCCCGGCGAATTTTCTCGGAAACGAATTTTACAGCCTCGAAATCACCTGCCGAGGCCGCAGGAAAACCCGCCTCAATGGCGTCCACCCCCAGTTTTTCCAGTTGAATGGCGAGGCGGACCTTTTCCGCCACATTCATACTGGCGCCCGGAGACTGCTCTCCGTCCCGTAGCGTTGTATCGAAAATGATGATCCGTTTGCTCATGGAATAACCTCCCTTTTTTTCTATAATCAATGACCGCTTTGCCCGTTTGCCGGTTGAGCCGGTTTCGTCCGGATCACCCGACAAAACGCCATCCGTCGTGAGAAAAAAGGTTTCCCATAAGCACCCGCCGCAGTGTCCCGATTTCCCGGAACGCTGCGGCGTAAGATTCCTCGCTTGTCTCCAACTGTTTCATCATCACATCACCACTTTTTTACGATTCTCTGGACAGCTTATACTGCACACTTTCTACCAGGGCCTGCCAGCTCGCCTCAATCACGTTTTCAGAAACCCCGATGGTGGACCAGATCTCCTCTGCATCTCTGGATTCGATCTGCACCCTGACCTTGGCCGCGGTGCCGCCGCCACCATCGATGACGCGCACCTTGAAATCCACCAACCCCATTTCCTCGACCTGAGGAAAAAACTTGGTCAGGGCCTTCCGCAGGGCGTTATCGAGGGCATTCACCGGCCCGTCTCCTTCTGCTGCCGTTATCTCTTCCTCTTTTCCGACGGAAATCTTGATGGTGGCCTGGGACGTGCTCGCGCCGAAACGATTCTTTTCAATGGTCACCCTGAACGACTCCAGGTTAAAGGGATCCTTGAACTGACCCGTAACCCGTTTTATGAGGAGTTCGAGGGACCCTTCAGCAGCATCAAACTGGTAGCCAAGATTTTCAAGCCGCTTGATCTCGTTTACAATTTTCTGGCTGGTGAACCCATTCCCCCCGAGCTTGAGGCCCAGTTCACTACTCTTGTACGCGATATTGCTCTTGCCGGAGAGGTCTGAAACCAGCACCCGCCTGCGGTTTCCAACCGCTTCCGGATCCATGTGCTCGTAAGCCACCGGATTTTTCATAATCGCACTGACATGAACGCCCCCCTTGTGGGCAAAAGAGCTCTTTCCTACAAAGGGTCGCTGGTTCAGGGGAGAGATATTCGCGACCTCGCTGACATAGCGTGAGAGTTCGGTCAGTTGCTTCAGTTTTTCCTCTGCAAGGCAGGAGCATCCCATTTTCCCCTGGAGGTTGCCGATCACTGCAATCAGATCCGCGTTCCCGCACCGTTCCCCGTATCCGTTGATCGTTCCCTGGACCATGGTCACTCCCGATTCAACGGCCACCAGGGAGTTTGCCAGCGCGAGACCACAATCATTATGGGCATGCATGCCAACCGGGGATGTAATCGCCGACATGGTGTGCCTCAGGATCTCCTGGACTTCCTGCGGCATAGATCCGCCATTGGTATCACACAAGACAATCATATCCGCTCCTGCCCGCTCTGCAGCATGCACCGTTCCCATGGCATAGGGAGAGTTTTGCTTGTATCCGTCGAAAAAGTGCTCCGCATCATAAATCACTTCCAACCCTTTTTCTTTCAAATACGCCACGCTCTCTTCTATCATGGCCAGATTTTCTTCCAGGGAAACCCCGAGGATCTCCCTTGCATGGAGGTCCCAGGATTTGCCGAAGACACACACCGCCCCGGTCCCGGTTCTCAGCAATTCCTGGATATTTTCATCCTTCTCGGGAGTTGTCCCGGGCCTCCGGGTGCTCCCGAAGGCGGTCAGCCGCGTATTGGTGAAACGCGCATTCCGGGCAAGCTCGAAAAACCTGGCATCCTTGGGGTTGGAGCCGGGCCAGCCCCCTTCGACATACGGGATACCGAACGTATCAAGCTTCTGCGCGATCCTGAGCTTGTCCTCCGCGGAAAGGGTGACCTGCTCACCTTGCGTGCCGTCTCGCAAGGTGGTATCATAGAGGATAATTTTTTTCTGCATGTCAGATCTCCGGTTTTGCTGTTTTCCCCAAAAAAAAATCCGTTATCAGGTCTGGCCTGATAACGGATTTTGTGAAGCGTAAAAAAAACTAAGTCATTATCAGGCCGGGACGTTCGAGCGTCACGACAACAAGGAGCAACAGGGGCAGGAGTATCCCTGTTGCGCTGATAATGACGATAATGTTGTTCACCACGTTTTTCATATTCTTTTCAATAGCTGTTCAATATCAAATTTGCAAATCACAATCTACTACTATTTCCTTTCTGTCAAGCTCTTTTTTTTCGCTTTCGTCTGAAACCGCTTCACTTCGCGGTGCAATCGTTCCCGCTCATTCGGGGCCAGGGGGATATGCTCCACCGATCCCTCATCCATTCCGAGGGTTTTCAAGAGGCCCTTCACCTGTCGGACTATACTTGCCGCCCTGATGGTTCCATCGCCGGACCGGCAGTTATCCTTGTGGCACGAAACCACCACTACACCGTCAGCCCCTTCCCGTTTCGCCAGGGTTTCAAGGATATACTGGCTCCGGAGGGTCCCGGCGCACGGCACCTCGATCCAGCGGACAGCATTCAATACCGGATCATTCTCCTCCAGATATTGACGCACCAGGTCCACAGATCTTTCACATACAAATCCGGTCAAACCCGGTGATTTGTCCTGTTCTCCAGCAATTTTTTCAGGGAATAACCGTTCGAAAAAGGAAGGCTTTTCAAACCCGGAAAGCTCGATCGCCTCATTGGGGCAAAGACTGGTACAGATTCCGCACCGCTGGCAGGCCAGGTGCAGGAAGTGCGGTTTGTCGGTAAAAAGGATGGCGCCATGGGGGCATACCCTGAAACAGGTGAGACAGGTAGCACAACGGTCACGGTCATAGATGATCTGTTCAACCGGAATTACTTCATCGAGCCACCGGGAAAGGGCCTGCACCTCTTCAACCACGGACGGGATATTCTGCTCTCTTTCCCATTCGCTCAATCCCGCGACGCTTCCCCCCGCCACGAGAACCCCGCGACGATTGGTGAGGCAAGGGACCCGCAGGAGGTTATCTCCCTGGAGAAATCCCTCCTGATCCGTTTCGAGGCCGAGTACTCCGGCCAGTTTTTTCAGCTCCGGCGCGGGTCGTTCCCTTTCACCCACCACCAGGAGGTCTCCCGACACACGCAGCACATCATCCAGGACAATATCATCAAACCGGGTCCTTACCTCTTTCGCGTCCACTTCCAGTTCAAGCAGGTCTGTCCTGGCAACAAGACAACCGCCGTCCCGCATCCTCCCATAAAGCATTTCAAGCCCCGGTGAGGCGACCTTTACCTGGCAGGTGATAAGGCAGCACGCGATCTCATGATCCTCCTGCGCAGTCACGATTGCGTTCAGGAATCGCGCGCTTGCGGCAACCGAATTGACCCCATCCAGCCTGTCGAGGAAAATGATCTTCCCGTATTTTTCTCCAAACGCGTCATCATTCAGTTGCTCAAGGTATGAAAGGGGCCAGATGCGCTCGTGGTGGGGCTCTCCAAGGATGTCATACACCGGTTCGCGGACGGATTCGTAAGCGACCACAATGAAGTCCGATCGACGTTCCTCTCTTTTCCCGACAACCCCTAATACGAGGGTAAAATCGCTCACCTGCCCTTTCACGGAAACAAGCTCTTCACCTGCTACATACTCCGCACCCTCCGGAACTTCATTGGTATTTTTTTCATTGGGCATGACCAGCATGACCGGAAAACCCCTCTTGAGGAGCTCCTCGCTCAGCCGACGGGCTGTTTCCCCATTTCCAAGGACTGCAACCGTTTTCTCCGGGGACAGAGGTTTCATGACCTTTCCTCCAGGTAGTCCATCACGTGAGTGACCGTTGCTCGGCTGTTGGCAATGGTATCGGGGATGCTCATGGGACCCGTGGCACTGCCGGCGACGAATATCCCACCCCGCTTGGGTGACACCAGGAATCTCTCAGGGCCCTGCCTCAAGTCCAGCCATTTTTCAAAAACCGGCTGGTCAGGTGAAGGACCCATGCCCACGGAAAGGGTCATGAGGTCAAAGGTCAGCTCTCCTATTTCCCCCTCGTCTTCCACGGTCACCCCCACACGGTCCCCGGCAGTGCTGAAAAAATCTCCGGGGATTTCCCGTATCCAGTAGACGGCGTCCCGGAATTCCCAGAACATCCTTTCAAAATCTCGACCGAAAGTCTGCACATCCATATAAAAAAAAGTAATGCTGGTGGAAGGGTTCTGGGTCCTGATCTGCCTGGCCATGCGAAGGGCGTAGCCACAGCAAACCTGGGAACAATACGGGCGTCCCAGTGCGGGGTTCCGGCTTCCCACGCACTGGACAAAGGCCATATCCTTCACGGGCTTCCCGTCAGAGGGACGAAACACATTGCCCTTTTGTTTCATCATTTGTTCGAGCTCAACACCGGTGATGAGATTGGGGATCCGGTTATACTCATAATTCGGCTTTTCGGCCGGATCAAAGGGCTGAAATCCATGGCACAACACAAGCGCCGAAAAACGGTCTGGACCCTCTTTCTCACCCTTTTTGAAACGGGCGACAATCTCTTTTCCTTCCCGGTCCAGCCCGGCCAGGGTGGTCTCCACGGATACCTCGATCTGCGGCATTTCCCGGATATCCCGTATGGCGTCCTGGACCAGACACGCCCCACATTTCTGGCAATGCCCGTCAACCGCCTTGCAGGCATAGGTACCGGCGTGCCCCCCGATGGTCTTCTCTTTTTCGATGACCAAGGAGGGAACACCCCTCCGCCCGAGCTCAAGGGCCATGGTAAGACCGGCTATTCCACCGCCGACGATCAGGACTTTTCCTCTACTCTTCGCCAATGATCTCTTCCGTAAGGCTCTTTGTTTTCACCACATTCATATTGAGCCCCAGTTCTTTCCGGTCGAACCCCATGGCCAGCCCGAGAATCTGCGGCAGATACAGAACCGGGATCTGGTAGCTTACCTCAAACTGGCTTTCTATACTTTTCTGGTTATCATCGTACATAACGCTGCAGAAGGGGCAGACCACGTTCATTGCCTTGGCGCCGGCTTCCTTCACATGATCCAGTTTCCGCTTGGCCATCCGAAGGGCCGTTTCTTCATCGGCCACCAGAACCGCACCACCGCAGCAATCTTTCTTGTGCTGATATTCCACAGAGTGCGCGCCGGCAGCATTCACAAGCTCTTCCAGGGAAGATGGGTTTTCAGGATCTTCCAAACCTTCATAGATTTCAGACGGTTTCAGGTAGTGACACCCGTAGTGCGTGGCCACGGGCAAACCCTTGAGATCAACCCTCACCTCCTGCCTGATGCGGTCCAGGCCCACGTCATCCAACAGGACCCGGGCAAAATGCTTGACCTCCGCGTTCCCGCCATAGGAAAGACCCACCTTCTCGAGTTCAGCATTCACTTCATCGAGCAGTGCCTTGTCCCGTCCCAGCTGATGGGCCTCTTCCGCAAGCATGGATGTGCAGGCACTGCAAAGGGTGCAGATGGGAAGCCCCTGCGCCTCCGCCAAGGCCAGGTTTCGAGCCGCAAGGAGGCCCGCCTGCTTCATATCCGAGGATTTAAGCGGAAAGCCACAACAGGAAAAATCAAAGATGTCCACAAACTCGATGCCGAGTTTGTGGGCGACAACCCGGGCGGACATCTCATAATTTCGTGATCTAGCGGGTATGGTACAGCCTAAGAAAAGGGCGTATTTCATTCTTTTTCTTCCAGGAGTTTCTTGGCTCCCGCAAACTCGGAAGGCAAACTGGGAAGGCCGGCCTTTTTCCGTTTCTTGTCATCAAATTCATCGAGCGCATAGAGCCTGCCCTGGTCCCTGATCAACCTGGCCTGCATGGAAATGCCCGACGGCGCATGACCTTCCCGGGCGGCCAGGTTCCGCAGTGCGATAATAGTATCCGTGATCCTGATTGCCTGGGGACAACGCTCCTGGCAGGTATAGCAGCTCGAACAGAGCCAGATCTCTTTCCCCTTCAGAATTTCATCCCGCATCCCCAGCAGGACCATGCGAATCAGTTTCCTCGGGTTATATGCAGGATTGACCCGCCTGACCGGGCAGCCTGCCGTGCAGGTGCCGCACGCGTAGCAGGATCGTATTCCCTCGGCCCCCGGTTCCTGCACCACCATTGACGCGAAACCGGATGTACTCTTTTCCATGTGAAACTCAGGCACAGGATCCTCCAAAAGACACGCACAGAACTTCAGTCGTTTTGGCTTCAGGCTTCCCCTTCAATTTCAGGAGTCAGACAATTCTCAATGTAATCACATCACAGTTACATTATAGCGCTGAGGACTATACCTATCTACATCGTGCCTGTCAAGAGCCTTCCTTTTGATGATCGTCTCCTCAAACATCTTGATCTGTGGGATAGCAAGGCAAGCCCCTCGCTGAAGAGGGCAAACGCGCCACCATGCGACTGTCATATGAGAATAGTTAGGTGGTCAGTGAATAGGGGTCACCCCCCTGAACTGACCCCCAGAATTACTGTTGATTTGGTCGCAGCCCATTCTCCGATCAGAGGGAGAACAGGGACTCTGTCCTGAGCAGTCCCCTCTAATGCATCTTTAAATCGTTGCATGTCTGAATAGGTCATGATTATTCACCATCTTCGAGATCTTACACAGCATTCCCCTCAGGTTCGTTGTTCCCATTTCCGGGCTGTAAGGCGGCCTGTCATCGACCAGGATATTAACGTTTGCCTCTGCCCAGCCGTACAAACTTGAAACACCCTTTTCGGGAAACCACCATGCGTAATCGACACCGATCACTTTAGGGTCAATACCTTTGGTTAAACGCGCCTTTTGCTGAATCCTGCCTCTGATGGTCTCAATGTATACCCACTCTCCTTCATCAATATCTGCCTTCTCTGCTGTTTTGGGGTGGATATAAACCAATGGCTCCGGGTGTTCCCCGCGCAAGGCATTCACTTGCCTGCCCCCCGAGTGCCTGAAAGGAGCCGACTTCCAGGTAGTGAGGATTAGGGGGTATTCTTCGGCCAAGGCCTGTTCGCTGTGAGGCGTTTCCGGGGGTTCTTGGTATGTGGGTAACGGATCAAAACCCCATTCTTCAAGTCGATGGGAGTATATTTCCACTTTTCCAGAAGCGGTTTCAAAACCTTTCTCTTTATACCTTCTATATTGCCGGGAGCCAGAAATCATAGATATCCTTTTGAATTCCTCGAAGGAGAGGCCTGCCGGTCTTAGCACATAGTCAAGGCACTGCTCTTCCCTGTCCCAGAAATATTCTCCAAGATCCAGTTTTTTGGCAAGCCCGGCTAAGATCTCATAATCTGATCGGCATTCGCCTATCCGGGTTACCTTCTGCTGAACCAGGGTCATAGGGTAGGAATAGGGTGGCGTCACGATGCTGTCGAATTCAAGATAGCTCGCAACGGGCAACACCATATCAGCCAGAGCGGCCGTTGGGGTCAAGAACATATCGGCCACTGCCAAAAAATCCAGCTTCATGAGTGCCTCATATGTCTTTCGTGCATTCGGATAACTCAGGAGAGGATTTGCTCCCTGAATGTAAACGCCGCGGATGGGATAGGGGTCTTGATTAATGATAGCCTTTATGATGCTTTGCGGCTGAACATATCGGATCATGGGCAATACCTTCATATCTGCGCCAACCCGTTTTTCCCATGTATTAGGGGTCATCTTTTCAATCAGCTCCAACTCGGGCGATCGGCGGCCAAATAACGGGAGAGACAGGGGTTGTATCTCACCACCAGGTGCACCCAGGTTACCGGTAATGGCCCTTAGAATACAAATAGCACGAGCGTTTTGAAATGCGTTCACACCATGATCAATGACGTTTCCCCACTGGATACATGCGGGCCTGTTCCGGGCATAGAGTCTGGCGGCCTGTCTGATTTTTTCTGATGGCACCCAGGTAATTGTTTCGACTTTTTCGGGTGGATATCCGCTAACGTGGTTCTTCAGCCGGTTAAACCCGATGGTCCATTTATCCACGAATGCCCTGTCAAACAGCTCTTCATCTATGATCACATGGATCATGCCCAGCGCCAGGGCTAAATCGGAACCAGGCCTCAATTGAACCCAAAAATCCGATTTTTTCGCCAATTCTGTTTCCCTTGGATCTATTACAATGAGTTTCGTGCCTTTCTCTAAAGCACTTATTATCCGCTGGTAAGCATGATGAAGGGTTTCGGGCATATTTTTGCCCCAGACCAAAATGCAAGAGGGCGTATTATCATAGTCCGGTATAGCATAGAATCCGTAAGTTATCCTGGAGGCTAAGACTCTGGGAACGAAACAGACATGGCCTTGCCAGGCAACATTGGGTGAACCGAAAACATTTGCCAGCCTGGATAGATAACTTTCCTGCAAACCTTTTGCCGCACCGTGTATGAAACCCACAGATTCAGCTCCTGATTCACCTTTTATCTTATTCAGGTGGGTGGAGATCTCTTTCAAGGCTTCATCCCATGAAACCCTCCGCCACCTGCCACTACCCCTTTTTCCTTCTCTTTTTAGGGGATGCTTCAGCCTGTGGGGATGATAAAGGTGCTCCAGGGATGCCAGGCCTTTAGTGCACAGCTCGCCCCGGTTCAGGGGGTTGTCAGGATCCCCTTCGACCTTGACCACCTCATCGGCCTCAATGTGCACTCGTATGCCGCAACCTATGGCGCAAAGACCGCATGTACTTTTGAAGACTCCTTGTTTTGTTTTTTTGTCCATATCAGAGCAACCCTTCTTCATCAGGCACTAAATTTGGCAGCCTTATTATCTGATAAGATCAGGCAGGAAAAGGGCAATCTGAGGAAAAATCATCAGAAGCACCACGCATGTCAGAATAGCAAATAAAAAAGGAAAGGCACCTTTAAAGATAACCTCCAACGGTATATCCTTTGCTATCCCGGATACCACGTAGACGTTTATACCCACCGGTGGCGTAATCACGCCCATCTCCGTGATCAGGACTATAATCACCCCAAACCAGATGGGATCGAAACCCAAGGCCGTGACCAAGGGGAATATGATGGGAACCGTCAAAAGAATCATGGCAAGGGAATCCATGAAACACCCACCTATAAGGTAGATCAAGACAATAAACAGCATAATCGCAAAATTGGGCAAAGGAAGATTGCCCACCCATGTCGCCGCGATATAAGGGATCCTTGTAATGGCCATAAAGTGGCCGAATACGGTTGCTCCGGCCACAATAACCAGGACCATACAGGAAATTCTCGTGCTTTCCATCACTGCCTGGACAAACCCGCCCCAGCTCAGCCTCCTACGGATAACACCGAGTAGGATAGCTCCGCCCGCACCAATGGCGCCCGCTTCCGTGGGTGTGAAAAAACCGATGAAAAGCCCGCCCATGACAAGGAAGAAAAGAATTATGGTCTCTCCAACGCCTGTTAGGGCGATGAATTTCTCCTTCAGCGTTGTTTTGGCACCGCGTGGTGCGGCGTCAGGCTTGAGCCGAACCCAGACGAAAATGGTTGCCGCAAAGCATATAGCGAGGAGTATGCCCGGGAAGATCCCTGCTGCAAAAAGTCTCCCAATGGATTGCTCAGTGGCGATTCCATAGACGATAAAGATCACACTGGGAGGAATAAGGACGCCAAGGCTGCCCCCTGCTGCAATGGTCCCCGTGCTCAGGGAAAGACTGTACTTGTATCTCTTCATCTCAGGGAGGGCTACCGTGGTCATGGTCGCTACGGAGGCATTTGTGGAACCGCAAATGGCTGCAAAGCCCGCACAGGCGCCTACCGTGGCAATGCCCAATCCCCCTGGAAGAGCGCCTAGAAACTTATAGGCCGTATCAAAGAGCCGGCGGCTTATACCGGCATGGAATGCAATTTGTCCCATAAAAATGAATAGAGGTACAACCGTGAGACTGTAGGTACCAAAGATCCTGAAGAAATCCTTGGACATGATCCGAAGGCCGCTCTCTACGGACACCACAAGGCTAAAGCCGATGAACCCTAAAAGGGCCATGACAAATCCTACTGGCATGCGTGAGAACAGAAAGATGATCAAAACGACCAATCCGATCAGGCCAATTGTCGTGGGATCCATATTGACTCTCCTCGGACATCCTCAAAAGGGACCGGCGGCGGGTGCCCAATTACTCTTTCCACATATACCACGCCTTTTCTTTACCTGTTAACACCTTCCATAGATCTACCATGAGGACGAAACATGTGACAATTGTGGAAAAGGCAAGACCGTAAAGCAGCGGGAAAAGAGGCAATTCAAGGGTCAGGGACACCTCGCCCGCGGATCTCAGATCATTCCCATAGCGGATGCACTCGAAGGATAATAAGCCAAACAGGACTATGCTCAACAGTTGGATGAGAATAAAAAGAATGGACTGGACCCGTTTAGAAAACTGCATCACCAGCACAGAAACAGCCACATGTCCTCGTTTTAGTGTGGTAAAGCTCAAGGCAAATCCTGCTACCGTCGTACCTAAGAATTCCACGATCTCGTATGTTCCCAAGATAGGGCACCGGAAGAGCCGAAGAACCACGTCAGCACAGGTAAGCCCAGTCATGCCAACCAGACAAACACCTGCTATTAAATTCAATAGGGAGGATATGTTTTTAACCCCTTTCGCTAAATCCATTATTTTGTCATCCCCTACTCAAAGCAGACAGGGGCTGCCTTTATTGATACAATAAAGCAACCCCTTTTTCTTTCCGGCCTTTTATTGTTTTTCGTACTTCTTGATCAACGCCTTTAAAGTCTTGACATACTCTTTCCCCGGTAATCCCTTGCCCTCTGCTTTCTTTACATAATCGGAGATCACAGGCTGAATGGCTTTCGCCCAGCGGGCATTTTCCTCGTCGGAAAGAGGGATGATCTTATTGCCCATTTTTAGTGTATAGCTGCGACCGGCCTCGTCACCCTTGTCCCAAACGGCACCGGCTTTGGAAATATATTCAGCGCTAACGTCTTCAAACGCCTTCTGGACATCCTTTGGTAGAGAATTCCATTTTTTGAGATTCATAGCCACAAAAAATCCAGTAGTATAGCCGACGCCATAACACTGGGTTGTATCTTTTATAACGTCAGCCAGTTTCCATGTCTTCAAAGCCTCCATAGGGCAAAAAATAGCCTCAACTACGCCTTTTTGTAAAGCTTCATAAGAACCCCCCATCGGCATGGCAACCGGCAGAGCCCCCAGTGCCTTTGAGACTTTGGCACTGAAGCCTGTGGAGCGGATTTTCAGCCCTTTCATATCTTCGAGTTTATAAACGGGCTTTTTGCTATGGAGGATACCTGCCCCATGGGCATGAAGGAAAAGGACTTTGACGTTTGCAAGCTCTTTGGGCTTGAACTTGTTATAAAAGTCATTGATCACATAGCTTGCTGCCCTTCCAGTGGTATACCCCAGGGGCAGATCAACGGCTTCCATGGCGGGAAAGCGTCCCCGTGTGTAGGCAAAGCAGGACATTCCGATATCAACGGTCCCTTTCAGGACCCCATCATAGATCTCATTCCCCCTGAGCAGCGTTCCTCCAGGGAAATATGTAAATCTTACCTGGCCTCCACTGATTTTTTCAATTTCGCCTCCCCATCTTTGGGACATCGGAAACAGGGGGTGTGAAGGTGGGAAAAAAGTACACCACCTAAGTTCAATAGGCTTTTTTGGAGCCGCATAAGCAATCGGCAGAGATGTGGACACCAAAAGCAAAGATAACATAATTCCTAGAAACCATTTCGATGTTTTCATAATACCCTCCTTCACTTAGAGTTTCTCGGTTGACAAAGCTGCCCCAAAAGATAAAGCTTGTTCGCTCAAGTTAGCTTCGGTTTAGATTTATCACCTCCTTTTTACCATTAGCAATACTCAAGAAAGGACATATTCTTTTAAGAAATCCAGCGTAATGGCAGTAGAAATATTATGGACCGAATAAATTCTTCTGTATTCTGTATACAGAACTGCCTTATTTTATTAACACAACATCTAGAAAGATTGTCAACAAAAATTCCCTGGTTCCATGATTGATTATGTGCGAAGTGCAGGTTATTACCAAACCGTTCTCTCCCGGATCTCCCACCATCGGCATATATTCCTCTATGATCGAAAACCCCTCTCCGATCTTCCCGCCTCGGCGGGATGGATGGGGATCACTGAAGGCCTTTTTTCAGGGAACCGTGCGTGTCGAAGATCCCGTCCGTGGCGGGAAAGAGGATGCAGTGCCAGCGGTGGTTATTGCCATACAGTCGTTCGGGGATTTCCTCGGTTTCAGTCCTCATTTGCATATGCTGTGTACGGACGGATGTTTCTATGGAAATGGGATGTTCAGGGTGGTTCCATTCTTTGACTTAAAGGCACTGGAAGAGATCTTTCGGCACAAGGTTTTCAAAATGCTTCTTTCCAAGGGCAAGATTAATGAATGATGGATTATTTCCCTGTCTTTTTCAGTGATTTTCCTATGTTCCAGCAATCTCCGATGGATGGCCCCAGACTCCAGTATTTTACACTGGCCATATCGAACAGCAACGGTTTCAACTTGGCTACATCGATTTTCCCGTTGGTCAGGACACTCTCATCCGCATAGGTCTGCACCAATTCACCGACAAAAATGTCATGGGTTGCAAAATCCAGGACATCATGGAGTCTGAGTTCCATATTTACCTTGCATTGCCGGATCATCGGCGCTTTTTTCAGTTCCCCATAAAAAACATCGAACAGGACCGCCTTGTCGGTCTTCTTCCCGGTCACGATCCCGCAATAGTCGGTTTCAACCATGAGTTCTTCCGAGGGTAGACAAATACTGAACGCCCTGTTTTCCTTGATACCGGCGTTTGAGTAATGAATCTTCCCGAGACCGAGGGAAAGATACTGGGGTGTCCCATGGTTTAAGATGCCCACATGGGCAATGGTCAGAAAATTCGGCTTGTCGTTAACGGTTGCTCCCACCAGCGTCGTGGGCATCGGATAAAGCGCATTTACGGGGCCAATTGGATGCATATCTTTATTCCTCCTTTTGTTGAAGCTGAAAAATCCATAGGGTTAACACAGGCACTTATTCTTAAGATAATAGAATACTGGTTGTACATGCAAAAAAAGTATCGAAAAAAACTAGAGTTGATCGCCTAATTTCTCGCTGGCGGTATCAATCAACGCCGCCAATTCATCCCCATTTTTCAAGCTCAGGACATTGCTATATCGTTGATGAAGGTTTTTCCAAGCCTCCGCGATGGACCCTCTAAGGTCCTCGCCCTCTTTGGTTGGGTAAACTTTAACGGCTTTTCCATCAGCCCGGCGAATCAGATATCCCTTGTGTACCAGTGAGTCAATAAACCGGGTCACCGTGGAGGGTGCCAGGTGAAGCTGTGCACACAGCTCTTTCTGGCCAATACCGGGATCATCATCAACCAGCATCATCAAAAAGGCATGCGAAGGTGAAAGCCCTGTCCGCCGAAATTCCTCTTCTGCCATCCGAGTAATAACCCGGGCCAGGGAATTGGCGGTAAAGTACAGGCAATTGTGTAATAGGGTCTTGCAGTTGGCCATCACAGATCATTTGTCCCGGCTTTATTGTTTGCACATACAAATATAATATGGCACTGTCAATGTCAAGATGAAAACGCAGCTTGACCAGTTCAAAAGGAGTCTCAAGGTGTCCATAGAAAATCTGATTGATTCATATTGCTATTTATGATATAATAGTTCTAAACTATGGCACATTATTAGAAAAACTGGGTCCAGTATAGGCCTCGTGTGTGGAGCCGTATGTTTGGAACCAGAGGGGAGGTATTAGAGATGTCGATGCCGAGGAAAGATGGAATTGAGAAAGAAATAGTTGAGGGATGGAGATCATTTGTAAAGAATCTTGAAAAAGGGCTTGATATGTTGGAGGAAGACATTGAAGAAGCCGCGAAGATGGCGGATAGCTGTACCGCCGAATGGTGTCAGGCTACTGAACATGTCATTGACGAACTGAGCAACAGTCTCTTTTCTATAAGCGAGCCGACCTGGTCATCGCCCGAAGACAGCAATAAGATCAAGGCGCTCAAAAGAAGAGTTCACGATCTTTACGCCAGATATAAGTCGGTGCGCAAAGGGTAGGCTCTGAAGATTTAAAAACCGGATTCCAAACAAGTTTATGGAGGATACTAATATGAGAGATAAACAGAGCCTGCACCTGAAAGTTCAGGAACTTTGTGACTGTTTCGCCACTACAGATCCTCTCAAGGAAATGTCGGCACTGCATCAGGATCAAGACAAAGATGAAGCGGCATTGAAATGGATAGCCCTGGCTGTTCTTCATGGGATCAATGCGAATGCTGAGAAAATTTCTATCTCAAGATCCAATGAGGGAAACGTAAGAGTGGTCGCCAAATATCGTGAGGCAGAACTCCCGAATCCAGGTACGGAAATTGGCGAAAAGATCATGGAAACGATCCGGGGTGTCACCCATATTGAAGGAGATAAGGGCAAAACCCCTCTTGTGGTAGGTGTCCGGGACGGAAGTATTGAGATCAACATTGAAGTAAAAGGGAAGCAGGACCACGAATCTGTAACGCTGAAATTTCCCGAATGATATTTCAGGGCGATGAAGATGCCTGACGAATAGCTTGGATGAGGGGCTCATGAAGGTTTCCATTGGTTGCGATGACACCTTTGTTGGCGGTGAGCTGGTTCCCTCTTGAGAAATCCAGGGGTTTTCCCTCAATGTCTGTGACTTTTCCCCCTGCTTCCTCAACGATGATGCTTCCGGGTGCATGATCCCAGATCTTTTCCTGATATGTTCCCTGGAGAGGAAGCCGGATATAAATGGATGCATCGCCCATTGCCACAACTCCATATTTCGCCTGGCTGTCCATGCGCAGGGGTGCTTTTTTTATCCCCAGAATACGTGCTACGGTTGCAGCAACACTGTGGGACGAGTGCGCGGGTTCGAACGATTCGCAGACTTGGGCCTGGGACGGGTCAGTCAAAGTTGAAACGCTGATTTTTCTTTCTGCCGGAGAGACAAGCCCCCGCATTACAGATCCTTCTTCCTTGAGGGCCACGAAAAGGGTGCCGGCGTCATGAGAACCAAAGCCATGTATCACCAAGTTCGGGCATCCCAGAACGCCGAGAACTACCTGCCCGCCATTGATGAGGGCCAAGGCAACAGCATATTGATCCCCGCGCAGAAAACCTTTGGTACCGTCTATAGGGTCGATGATCCAGAATCTGCCTTCTGGCCTGACTCTTCCGGAACCAAGATCAATTGCCTCAAAAATCCGTTGTCGGGACAGGAGCGGATTATGTTTGAGGATTTGGGCGACCACTGCCTCTCTTAAACTGGTATTCTCCTCTTTCACCAGTAAACGAGTATTTTCCTCGGCAATCAATCCGTCGCAGGGAAAGACCGTTTTCAGGTGGTCGTTGATCAAGGCTTGGGCCCCGAAATCCGCGATCGTCACGGGAGAACGATCACCTTTTTCAATCATCCTTTGCGCAAAATGGCTGGTCTGTATATCCTGACAGAAGGAGCAGGCTTTGCGTACTGCATCAATGGCAGCTTGTCGCTCCATATGGTAAGTCACGGTTGGCTTTCTCCCCGGTGCCTGAACACGCTGTATGCTTATCAGGCACAACATCTATTGCATCTCGGTTGCAATTCTGAACCGGGTGAACCCGCACCCTGTTTCGCCTGTGGGGTAACCCTTATTGCTCATTGAAAAACCTGGTACTCAGGGACCGTCAAAGATCCCGCTCCGCGGGAGTCAGAGACCGAAGGCTATGGTGTACTATTGCGCTGAAGAATCCAGAAGAAAGGTTTCGCCTATTGCTCAACCAATAGTAGAAATCTCTTGGAGCGAAGCGACATCAGAATCTTCTGCCTCCTGACTTCTGAATACTGACTTCTCTGTATCGTCAGCTATCGCGAGCTATTGAAGCCCCTTCTATGGGGGGCACAAAGCCCTCGCCCTCTGGACCCGGATCATTACTACGATATCATATGGAAAGGGGCGCGGAAAGCGCAATTTCGCGAGATGCAATACAAACGAGGAAGCTTGTCCGAAAAGCTGCATCCGGATTCTCCCCGGCGGTTCCGGTCAACAGACGCACGGAGTGACTCGAAATGCAATGTCTGATGGATCACATCGTTTTGAATGTGGAAGATGATGAGAAGATGATCGATTTTTACCTGAAAGTGCTGACGCTCGTTCCTGAGCGGTTGGAGGAATATCGCGCAGGAAAGGTGCCATTTCCGTCGGTGCGACTCAATTCCGACACGATCATCGATCTCTTTCCGAAAAAATTGTGGCAGAGAAGCGCCCGGTCTGCAAAGGGCCGCGCGAACTTAAACCATTTCTGTATTACCTTGAGTAAGGAGACGTGGGAAAATCTTATCGGGCGACTTGAAGCCAACCACGTCGATGTGGAAGAAGGACCCATCCCACGCTGGGGCGCAAACGGTACAGGAACATCGATTTATTTTCGAGACCCTGAAGGGAACCTCATCGAGGCTCGGTATTATGAGGGCCACGACCGTTTATGAAATAGGTCAAATAGGGGATCAGATCTCTTGTTTTAACAGAATTTCGAGTTCACATAATGTCAAGCTGATTCTGCAAAATCAACTCTGGATAAGAAAGATGGCAGAATTATCGCCCAGTTGTGCCGCGCTATTGGTTTTTTCTTAAATGCTAGCGCTCTCCATTGGATGTTGTACTTGCTCCGCCCTTTTCCTTATCAATACCCTTTTGAACAGATTTCAGGCTCTTCGGGTAGATGATGAGTCTGTCTCCCGGGTGGATGGGATGCTTCAGATCAAGCCGGTTCCAGATAAGCAAAGCAGGGAGGGGAATAGCGAACCTCTCCGCGATGGTAGAAAGATTGTCCCCCTCTCTGACGATATAAACCTGTTCCTTTTGCGCCGCCAGAAACTTTTTCATGTATTCTTGATATCTGCTGTGAAAGCCCGTTGAAGCCCCTCTTGGGATGAGAACGGTGTGGCTTCCCGCGGCAAGATAGTGCCCACGGATTTCAGGGTTCAGGTCTTTAATCACCTTAAAATAGGTCTTCGCAGCCTGGGCGATAATCCGGATGGGTGTTTCCTGGAAACAGGTAAGGTTGACCGTATCGAAGGATAACGGGGGATAATAGTCCTTTTCCCCGAGTTTGAACCCGTACTTTTCAGGACTTGAAAAAATCAGTTTTATCGAAAGAAGGCGGAATATGAATCGCTGTGTTTCCAGGGGGAGATAGAGCTGATAATAATCACGAGTATCCTGTTCCAGGATCTCGGCCATAAGACCTTCTTCTCCCATATTGAAAGCTGCGGCGGCTAGAGTCCATGACCCGAATTCCCGGTGGAGATCTTTGAAATACCGGATCACCGCCCCGGTTGAACACACGATATTTCTTCGCTCATCAACACGCGCATTGATAACAAGCCCATATTTTCGTCCGGTATCAACCATGAATTGCCAGAAGCCGACGGCTCCCTTCCTGGAACCTGCGTGAGGGCGCAGGGCGCTCTCTGCAATCGCCACATACTTCAGGTCCTCAGGCATGTGGTTTTCTCTTAACATCTTTTCAATAAAAGGAAGATAGCGGCGGGAACGCTTTAACCACAGGATGACCTGGGGTCGATCCCAGAGTGTCAGGAGAAGCTCTTTTTCTAGGCGTTCTTGAACGTTCTGATTTTTTATGGGGGCCTGTTCATTGCAGAACTGCAAAGGGGATGCAATCTTCAGATAGGGAACAAGCGTGAAAACATCGTCCGTTTGGGATTTTTCGCCGAAGGCCTCCGACCAGGCAAGAATACTCATGAAGAGCATGAAAATGGGGAGCCACTTCCTGCACATGCTATACCATGTTCCCTTTTTTTTCATCCTTTTAAATTACCCCTCCTGCTGCGAAGAAGCAAGCATGAATCAAACGCGGGCACAGGCATGGAGATCTGGCTGGAATACGGGGGCAAAATGTACTATGAATCCTGCCCATGCCGCTGATCAAGATACTGGTGTCCGTCTTCATGGTGCTCACCCTATCCCTCATTGCCGAATTTGTCAGCCCCCGGATTGCGGGGATCCTTTCCGGGTATCCCTTGGGGGCCGCCATCAGCCTGTTCTTTATCGGCTTTGAGATTGGTCCCGGGTTCGCTTCTAAAAGCGCTCTCTACACCATGACCGGTCTGGTCGGCATCCAGGGATTCATCTACTCTTACTACCTGGCATCGTCCCGGGTGAAAGTCTATGGAATATGGTTCAATATCACCGTTTCATCGCTCGAGAGAAAAGCGCGCTGGAGTGTGGAACGGGGTCTCATTTCCGGACTCCTGTGCGCATCTTCTGAACGGCGATCAGGGATACAAGGCTCAAACATGCCCCACCGATAAAGGGAATCCTGTAATCAACCATCCACAGAAAACCACCTATTGCAGGAAGGAACACGGCCGCAATATGATTGATAGTGAAACCAACGGCCATGCTCGGGGCGATATCTTTGGGATCGCCGATCTTCTGGAAAAATGTCCGAATGGCTATGGCAAAATTGAAAAAGACGTGGTCGAGGATGTAGGCAAGCGCCACCACGATTTTTGACTCAGTGGTCGCATACACCAGAAAAATGACGATCATGCTGCTGTATTCGAGGGAGAGGACCTTCCTTTCCCCGAAGCGTATGATGGCCCGGCCGATCAGGGGACTCAGGAAGTAATTGATCAGATTGTTCACTACGAAAAGGATGGTGACTTCCTGAATCGAAAAATGGAATTTCTTCACCAGGAGGAAAACGGCAAACGCCATGAAGATCTGTCTGCGGGCACCAGCCATGAAGTTCAGAAAGTAATAGAGCCAGTATTTCTTGCGAAAGATCATTTTCTTGTGCTGGGGGATGAGGTCTTGATTCGTCGGGTTTTGACCCAGGCCCCAGATCCCCGAAATAACAATCAGCCCACCAATCACCAGGTAAATCTGCGCATAACTTAGCAGGTTTGTGAGCAGATAGATGGCCACTCCAGCCCCGATACTGGATGCGGCGGCTACACTCCTCAACTTGCCGAACACCCAAGGGGACGTGTCTTCGTCGAAATACTGCAGGGTCAAAGATTGGTTCGCCGTCTCGTAATAGTGAAAGCCGAAACTCATGACCAGGGTGGTCACCATCAGACCGGGATACGTTGCGAACAGGCCGGTGCACGCCAGACCCATGCCCAGGATAACGATGGATAGCGCTGACAGCCGATGCTCCTTCAGGAGCATAATCACAAAAACAACCAACAGCGTCAGGAACCCCGGTATTTCACGGACCGACTGGATCATTCCAACTGCTTTTCCCGTGAGGCCGACATCCTCCACCGCGAAATTGTTGAAGAGGATAAGCCATGACTGAAGCCCAATGGTTGAACCGATCGTGAGGACCATCAGGAACCGATACATGGGGCTTTTCTTTGCTCCATTCATGGGGTATCCACCGACCCAATGCAACGGTCAAAAAGGGACTTGGTCCCCATTTCAGTTCCTTCTTTTCTTGACCCCATTTGCCTCCATTACGTTTACCAGCATCTCATAGGGCTGTGCCCCAACCAATCTATCTTGATTCAGCACAAGAGTAGGCACAGCAGTAATCCCCTTTTCTCGCGAAAGATTCCAGTCCGCATCCACCGCCGCCTTAAATGGCCTTGTTGCAAGAACCGTTGCAGCCTCTTCGCCCGGAAGTCCGACAGATTCTGCCAACTCCACAAGGACCGAAATTTTTGCGATGTTCTTTCCGTCTGCAAAGTAGGCCCTGAACGCCGCAAGGTGAAACACATCCCCTTTATTCTTTGATTCAGCCCAAAGGCCCAATTCCTGAGCCAGTCGGCTATTATAAGTCTTCTCCCTTTCTCCGAAAGGTAATCCCAGTTCAGCCGCCGTCTTTCTCAAACGGCGCATCATCATTTCTCTATCCACGGGATAATCGGCAAAAAGTTCTTCCAGCGACAACCCCTCTTCGGGTGTGTTCTGGTGAAGTGGAAAAGCTCGCCACCGAATGGCGACTTCATATTCTTTCTTCAGCTGTTCAATACGCCCGGTAATGAAGTAACACCAGGGTCAGATGTAGTCGGAGAAGATTTCAAGTGTTACGGGTGTAGACATTTTTTTCGTTCCTTTCTTGATTAACAAGACGTGGCATAACCTGCCGCGGTTGAATGTCAGGGTTATCCGGCCGCAGCGCTCATTTCGCTTCAGGGAAAAGGTCGAGATACTTGCCGTATCCTTCCTTCTCAAGATCTTCCTTTGGGATAAACCGGAGCGCGGCTGAATTTATGCAGTAACGAAGTCCGGTCGCGGGCGGTCCATCATTGAAGACATGGCCAAGGTGAGAATCCCCATGCCTGCTGCGGACCTCTGTGCGAACCATAAACAGGCTTCGATCTTGTTTTTCCACCACGTTTCCGCGGTCCAGGGGTCTCATAAAGCTCGGCCAGCCGGTCCCGGAATCGTACTTATCCACGGAACTGAAAAGAGGCTCCCCGGAAATGATATCCACATATATCCCTTGCTTCTTGTTAGCCCAGTACTCATTGCTGAATGGAGGTTCCGTCCCCTCGCGCCGGGTTACCTTGTACTGCAGGGGCGTCAGCCTTTTCCGCAGATCCTCCTCATCCGGTTTTGTAAACCTGGTACCCTTTGAAGGAGCTGGAGATGGTGACTTTTCATCTCCCCAGGCCTTCTGGAGAAATTGATCGCGCCCGGAGCTACGCCGGTAGAACCGATACCGGAGCGCGTGCCTTTTGTAATAGTCCTGGTGATACTCTTCCGCCAGGTAAAATGTCGTGAACGGCCTGATTTCAGTTGCGATCGGTTTTTTAAAACGGCCGGATTTTTCCAAAGCCTCTTTGGACTCTTCGGCCATCTGCTTCTGCTCGTCATTGTGGTAAAAGATCGCACTCGTGTACTGGGATCCCCGGTCTACAAACTGTCCGCCTGGATCAGTCGGATCCACGTGCCTCCAGAACACTTCCAGGAGATCCCTGTAAGAAACTTTTACCGGATTATACACCACCTGTACCGATTCTAGGTGGCCGGTGCTCCCTGATGACACCTCTTCGTAAGTAGGATTTTCCTTGTTTCCTCCGGTGTAGCCGGAAACAACCTCAACAACACCATCCACTTTTTCAAAGTCCGATTCTACACACCAGAAACAGCCCCCGGCAAAAGTCGCCGTAAGAGAACCCCGATTCTTTTTTTCCATTCCACTCTCCTTTTCTGTCTTTCCTTTTACCGCAGCCCTGCCGAAATGGAAACCAAACAAGAAGATCCCCACCATGAGCAAGGCTGTAAGGATGACTCTTTTTCTCATATCAACTTCTTCTGTGCGATAGTATGCGCTTGATTGCCCAAAATCCCTATCTGTTATTATAAGCATCTTTGCCAGGACCGCTAATGGATCATAACCTTTTCCGCACCCTGGCCTTTGAACAGCAGAGAAGATCGCTACCTGGAGAACCAGGATCTTTCCGGCACAGCACTTGCATAATTTTGAAAACCTGTTTTTCCCTTGACAGGACAGGTGGCCTGTATTACATGTTTTTTCTTGTCAAAAAGGAGAGTTAGTCAGTTTCTTGGGGTGAACGGGATATCTTCACGGGCCGACTTGTGAACGTAGCGATGTGGTATCTCGGACACAATGGGATACACTTTACCGAGGGTGCAATCCGGATACTGCTACTTAAATACTTTGTCATTCTTTCGGAAAATGAGCATCTGCTGAAACATGGACTGTAATCGTCGACAATTCTTGAAAATCGGGGCCCAGGCCGCCGTCGGGTGCTTTTTTCCCACCCTCGCCTTCGGTGCCATCAATCGGTCTCCGGCACCTGGTCGCGTGCTCCATTTCTATAACACGCATACCCATGAAACCCTGGACGTCTGTTATTATTCCCACAGCTACTATCATCCTGAAGCCCTGGACAAAATCAATTATATTCTTCGAGATCACTACACCGGAGAAATAAAGCCCATCCACCGGGACCTGCTGGACCTCCTCTATGCTCTCACAGACAAATTGGGCAATGGAACGCAATACCATGTTATTTCCGGGTACCGTTCCCCCCAAACCAACGCCATGCTCTGCCAGCGGAGCAAGGGAGTCGCCCGGCACAGCCTCCATATGAAGGGAAAAGCCATCGACATCCGTGTTCCCGGTTGCCAGACGAAATCGCTGCGGAATATCTGCAGAAAGATGAAAGCCGGGGGAGTGGGGTATTACCGGAAATCCGATTTCGTGCACGTGGATACCGGCCGGGTCAGGTACTGGTAGCTTTTTCAGCCCGCGGGCAACCGCTCTTTCAATGCCTGGTCCAGGGGACCATCCCGATCATAGATATCATCCTGAAAATGCAACAGGCCCTGGTCATCCACCCATGCCGTCCAGTACTGTAAATGCACCGGTAAAGGACGTTGAAGCTTTACTACCTTTCTTTTTCCCGTATTGATGGTTTCCCTTATCCTCTCCCTCGTCCATTCCTGGTCATCCCCGAGAAGATAGACAGCTAGATCAATCGGCCTTTCCACCCGTATACACCCATGACTGAAAATCCGGCTTGTCTCCTTGAACAGTGAACGGGAAGGCGTATCGTGAAAGTACACGGAAAGCTTGTTGGGAAAAATGAATTTTATCCGGCCGAGGGCGTTTTTCGGCCCCGGATCCTGCCGGAGCCTGTAGGGGAACGCATCCCGGCTCAGCAAATCCCAACGGATGGTTTCCATATCAATTTCCGTGGGCTCTTCACTCCAGTCCTTAAAAACCCTGATACCCTGCCTGGCCAGATATTGTGAATCTTTCCGGACCTTCGGGAGCATCTCTTTGACGGCAATAGTCCTGGGCACATTCCAGTAGGGATTTAGCACCAGATACGTCATCATCGCGCTGAACACAGGCGTGCGACGGTATGGTTTTCCCACCACGACGCGCATCTCCAGCCTCGGGACTCCCCTCTCAACAACCTGCAACGTGAAGCCGGCGATATTGACAATGATATACCGCTCTCCGAGATCATGAGGGATCCATCGCCATCGTTCCATGTTCAGCTCAATCTGTTGAATCCGCTGTTTGATGGGGATGTTGAGCCTCTTCAGGGTCTTTGGGCCGACAATACCATCCGGCTTTAAGCTGTGTCTTTTCTGGAACCTCAGGACGGCCATTTCCGTTGCGCTGTCAAGCAAATCACCTTGATCCCGGGGCAGTGTCTGCAAATCGCCAAGGATTTTCAGACGGGTACGCAACCGCCGAATATCTTCGCCTCTCATACCTTTCCGGAGGGAAGCGGCCGGTGACAGTGGCGGCGAGGGCCCATTTTTCTCTACACGCCGGTAGCATGCCAGATAGCTCTTGAGACGATGGTACGCGGGATCCCGGGGACCCAGGCTCCGCAGGACCTCCTTCACCCGACCGGACTCAAGTGCTGACCGCAGGATATGGAGCAAATCAGCGGTAGGAATCGCCACGATCCAATCCGTATGAAGGGACTCCGGGTTTACCCGCCCCGCAAGCAAATGGGAACTGTAGAGCATAAAAGCATCGGTGAGGAGCAAATCAAGATCCACAAAGGTCTCGGGATCAACCCTCTTTCCCGCGCTTCTTTCGCCCTCGATTTCCCTCAGCGTCTTTTGTATCTGCGTCAAATGATAATCTTCCGGCCTCAACCCCTCCTCGTACACATTCTTGATTTCAGAAATGAGGTCCTGTGCCTGGGGCAGGATACCACTGATGCCGCACCATGCCGGAAAAAACCCTCGCTCCCGATAGAAATGGGGGATCTGGGTCACTCCGCAGAGCATTTCTCCCTTGCAGCCGAATGTGCCGTTCTGTTCTTCAGCGGTAATTCTCTCCCTCAGGTGCTCTCGGAGGACAAGTGTATTCCTTGTGCCCGCAAGGGATTCACTCTGTGGGAAGATCAGGGAAAAGACGACGAAGATAAAAGCCGGAATAAAAATAAGCGATTTTCGCATGGATCTCTCTCTGTTTCTCCCTTTCGTCTCTATTCCTCCCAAGAACAACGGCACCACTGAGCCGCGGGTGCATAATAAACTTGCCAGCATGGAAGGTTTTCCATAACATGGTGGGCACAACACCGCTCAAACCATTTCTCACGTCGGAACGTTCGAGCAGTGAACCAGCAACTGGAAACTACCACAAACGCCCAGTGACGTCAAAACCAATGGCGCAAGCCTCCCCATTTCACGGCATTGCCCGATGGAACACCTTTCCGAGGAGACAAAATGGTCCATCCGTTAGCAGGAAAACCGGCCCCCAGATCACTGCTCACCAATATCCCCAGGCTCGTGTCAGCCTATTTCACGCGAAAACCAGACCCAGTGAACCCGGAGCACCGGGTGGCATTCGGCACATCCGGTCACCGGGGGTCTTCTTTTAAGAGCAGCTTTAATGAGGATCACATCCTGGCCATCAGCCAGGCCGTCTGTGACTACCGGAAGACAAAAAACATAACGGGGCCCCTGTTCATCGGCATGGATACCCACGCCCTTTCAGAGCCAGCCCTAGTAAGCGCGGTGGAAGTCTTCGCAGCCAACCAGGTCGCGGTTATGCTGCAGGAAGGCCGCCGGTACACACCAACTCCGGTCATCTCCCACGCCATATTGACCTTCAATCGGGACCATGCCCGCGTTCTCGCCGACGGGATTGTCATTACCCCTTCCCATAACCCGCCCGAAGACGGTGGATTCAAGTACAACCCTCCGGAAGGGGGGCCCGCGGCCCCCGAGACAACCCGGGCCATCCAGGATATGGCCAACCGGATTCTCGCCAATAGATTAAAGGAGGTAAAACGAATCCCTTTTGAGCGGGCCATGAGAGAGGAGACCACAAAGGAGTATGACTATATCAGCCCATACGTGGAAGATCTCCAGGCCGTCATTGACATGGAAGCAATCGCCAAGGCGGACATCAGGATCGGCGTGGATCCCCTCGGCGGTGCCACCGTCGATTTCTGGGACCCCATTGCCGCGCGCTATGGCCTTTCCATTGACGTGGTCAATCGAATGGTCGATCCCACGTTTTCATTTATGACCGTGGACAAGGACGGGAAGATCCGCATGGACTGTTCCTCTCCTTATGCCATGGCTGGTTTGATAAACCTCAAGGACAAGTTCGACATCGCCTTCGGCAACGACACGGACGGGGACCGCCACGGCATTGTCACCAAAAGCGCCGGCCTCATGAATCCGAACCACTATCTTGCAGTGGCCGTCTGGTACCTCTTCCAGAACCGTCCCGGCTGGAGCAGGGATGCCGCAGTGGGAAAGACCCTGGTCTCAAGCTCCATGATCGACCGGGTCACTGCTTCCCTGGACCGGAGGCTTTCCGAGGTGCCTGTCGGGTTTAAGTGGTTCGTGGACGGTCTCCTTGACGGGTCTTACGGATTCGGGGGAGAAGAGAGCGCCGGGGCCGCCTTTTTACGAAAAGACGGGACGACCTGGACCACGGACAAAGACGGCATCATCATGGACCTGCTCGCCTGCGAAATCACCGCCCGGACCGGAAAAGACCCTGCCGAGCTCTATAACAAGCTCACGGAACAATTCGGCAACCCGGTCTACGAGCGCATGGATTCCCCGGCCACGACCGAACAGAAGGGAATCCTGAAAGGGCTTTCCCCGGAGATGGTGACCGCAGAAGACCTTGCAGGAGAGCCCATTATCGCGAAGCTCACCCGCGCCCCGGGAAACAACGCGCCCATCGGCGGACTGAAGGTGGTGGCGGAAAACGGGTGGTTCGCGGCAAGGCCCTCAGGAACCGAAGAGATCTACAAGATCTACGCGGAGAGCTTCAAAGGAGAGGAACACCTCACACAAATCCAGGAACAGGCCCGCAAGATCATCCAAGCTGTGTTCAAGAAAGCCGGGCTCACATAAAGATGCGAGCCCATAAACCTCGGGTTGTCTTGCCCCCGGCGGAGAATAGCGTATTGGAATTTCTGCACATCATTTTGAGAGGCTTAAGGCGCAGGGCTTCAGGCGTAAGGAAAGAGAGATTTTGACTTCAAGACCTTACGCCCTATGCCCTGAGCCCTTTGTCTTCAAGGAGGTATCACGTGGACCAAGAAACAACAAAACTTGCTGAAGCGCTCGAAAAGCACTGCCGGTTTCTCACAACGCCGGTGGCCGTCAAACTGGCAAAACAGGGAGAATCGCTTCCCGGGAAGGTGAAATATCCCCTCAAGGACCTGGGGAACAGGCTCTCTGTGTGCCAGGGAATGTCCATTGCCAGGACCTTCGGGTGGACCGTGGCGTTCAGGGATGAAGACCACGCCTGCCCCCTGCCCCGGGTCTTCATGGGCCATGTGAAGCCCGACTTATTCCTGGAAGGAGCCCTTGGGGAATATTACCAGGATGAAGAGAAATACATGAAAGAAATGGAGGCCTCCTATCCACGGTGGCCCCTCGACAGTTTTGAAGAATTCTGGTTATCACCCATCAACAGATGTGAATTTGTGCCTGACGCGGTTGTGGTGTACGGTAGCCCGGCTCAGATATTGATACTCATCCAGGGTGCCAATTTCCACCACGGGACCGGGATAGAAGCCCTCAGCACTGGTCGCTACGGGTGTTCCGCTTGGGTCGCGGGCGTCCAACAGGCCGGAGAGTGCACGTACCTCGTCCCAGGGCCCGGCGAAAGGGTGTTCGCGGGCACCCAGGACCATGAAATGTCTTTTGCCATACCCTATGCAAGGTTCGACAATATCATTGCCGGCCTGAATTATGTTCGCAGCAAGGGCGCCTTCAGGTATCCCGTACCGAATCTAAGCTCCCTCTCCGAGCCCCGTATCCCGGCCAAGTATCATAAAATCGTTGGCGAGGCATGAGACCTCCCTTTCCCTGCGGCCTTCACCGCGAATCGGGAGCCACGTACTGGAAATGATCCACGTCAAAGAGGCCCCGGTCAGTGAGTTTCAGGTGGGGGATAACCTCCAGCGCCATGAACGACAGGGTGGCATGTGCATTGCGGAGCGGTGTTCCCAGCTTTTGGGTACGCCGAGTCAGTTCTTCAAGGGCCTCCGTCAGCAGCTCCGGGCTTTCCGGCGACACAATACCCCCCACAGGGAGGGGCACAGTGAAGACATCCTCTCCGTCCGCAACCGACAATCCTCCATGGTTCTGGACGATGCCCTTCACGGCCCGGCGGATGTAGTCGTCATGAACTCCAACCGCAATAATATTATGGCAATCATGGGCCAGGGACGATGCGATAGCACCACGCTTCAGCCTGAACCCATGGATGCGGCAGGCAGAGTGATTTCCATGGCCGTAGCGCTCCAATACCACCAGTTTCAATAAGTCATTTGCAGGGCTGATCTCTGGAAGCAGGGCATCCACCTCCAGTTTTCCCGTGATCAATGAACCGTCCGTCACGTCAATAGCAAGGCCGCGTAACCCTTCGGGGATAGCGGGAACCTCAATAGGCTGTTCTACCTGGATGGAATCCGCCAAAAACGGCGGCACTTCAGAGGGTGTGACGGCAACGTTCCCCAGCAGCCGGCCCTGGACGATAACCTGTTTCACGTTGAAATCGCGTGCATTATTAAAAAGAACCAGATCGGCCCGGGATCCGGGCCTTATCTCCCCCGTATCCGGGATATTGTAATAGGCCGGCCCGTTGAAACAGGCAACCCGCAACAGGTTCATGATATTCACGCCCAGACCGGCGCCTTTGCGAAGGTGGAAGGTGATGTGGCCGGTCGTTTCTATGTCGTGGAGCGCTTTGTCATCCGTACAGAACAGCACCATGTGCGGTTCTTCGTCGATGATTCGGTATGCGCCTTCTTCAGTATGTTCCGCGGAACCCTCCCGCAAAAATACATGGAGCCTCAGTTCCAAGCGTTCTTTCAGTTCGGCGTAACTGCTGGTCTCATGGTCATCTTCGATGCCGGCACCAAAATAGCGTTGCAACTGCTCTCCCGTAAGGCCTGGAGCGTGGCCATTGACCCGCTTGTTTCTCTCTCTTGCCAGTGACACCATCTGCATGATGGTATCATCCCTCCCAAGAACGCCGGGCACGTTCATCAGTTCACCAAGCGAGACGACGCGAGGATCATCCAGTAGTGCAGTTACCTCTTTAAGCCCCAGCTCACCGCCTGATTGGGCAAAGGGAGTAGCGGGGACGGAAGAGGGAACGGCAAAATGCGCATTGATGGGGCCGTTTCCGGCGTCATCCATGAACCACCGAAGTCCTCTGATGCCCGCCACATTCGCGATTTCATGACAATCCGCGACCACATGGAGCGTCCCATGACGCGCCACCGTCTCTCCAAAGCGGGTGGGCGTCAGCAGCGCACTCTCCATATGCACATGGGCATCCATGAGCCCCGGAGTCAACAGGCCGTTTTGCCCGTCCACCACGTTTTCTGCATCCATTGGGGAGTCAGAAACTGCGGCAATCCGTCCGTTTTCAACCCCCACGTGGCAATGAACAAGCCGGTTCTCCCGAAAATCGGGTACCCATACGTTCTGGAGGACCAGATCCATTGAATCAATCCCGCTAAGCGGCGCAGGCCTCATTTTTCAGGCGGACACCCAGCTGCGTATGCCGAACCTTGGCCGACAAAACCATCTTTCGCATGCGCACGGAAAGTGGTGTCACCTCTACCAACTCGTCTTCACGGATGAAGCTTAAGGTCTGCTCCAGGGTCAAGGGTTTGGTGGGGGACAGGAGGATGTTGTCATCTTTGCCCGCCGCCCGCATGTTGCTCAGCTTCTTTTCCTTGCAAGGATTGACATTGATATCCTCGCCACGGTGGTTCTCTCCCACGATCATGCCCTCGTAAACTGCGGCCCCGGGCGCAATGAAAAGTCGGCCCCGGGGCTCCAGGTTAAAGAGTGCGTAGGCCACAGCCTTGCCAGTGCGGTCGGCCACAATGGAGCCGGTAAAACGGCTGGGGCAATCGCCCCGAAAGTCATCGTACCCCTCGAACAGGGTGTGCATGATACCGGTGCCCCGGGTGTCGGTAAGGAACTCATCGCGGTAGCCGATGAGTGCCCGCACCGGGACTGAAAATTCGATGCGTACCCGGCCCTTGCTGTTGTTGACCAGGTTGGTCATTTTGGCCTTGCGCACGGTAAGCTTTTCCGTCACCACTCCCAGGAACTGTTCCTCACAGTCCACCAGCAGCCGGTTTATAGGTTCCAGTTTCCGTCCGTTTTCGTACCGGTAAATCACCTCGGGCCGACCCACGCAGAACTCGTAACCTTCTCGTCGCATGGTTTCGATCAGAATGGCAAGTTGGAACTCACCCCGCCCCTTGACCAGAACACTGTCCCGGTCATCGGTTTTTTCGATCTGGATGGCAACGTTGCGCAGGGTTTCCTTGAGCAACCGCTCCTTCAGCCGGCTGGACTGCACATACTTTCCCTCCTGGCCGCCGAAGGGTGAGTTGTTGATGCTGACTTTCATGGACACCGTGGGCTGGTCCACCCTAATGCGGGGTAGAGCCCGGGGCGCTTCCTGATTGCAGATGGTGTCGCCGATCTTGACATCCTCGATACCGGCGAGCACCACGATGTCCCCCGCCTCAGCCTCCTCCACATTTTTCAAGCCCATACCTTCATAGACTTGCAGTTTGGAAACCTTCAGTGGTATGGCTCGGCCGTGGGCGCCGATGCAGACCAGACCGTCGCGAAACCGGGCAGTGCCGTTGCTGATCTTTCCCACGGCCAATCGCCCCAGGTAATCGGAATATCCCAAGTCGGACACCAGCATCTGGAACGGCTCATCAGGGTCATGGGTAGGGCCGGGTATTTCTTTCAGAATGGTATCAAACAGCACATGCAGGTTTTCTCCCGGATTATCCAGGCCTGTTTGAGCGATACCGTCCCGGCCGATCGCATACAAAAGGGGAAACTCCAACTGTTCGTCGCTCGCGCCCAGATCGATCAGCAGGTCGTAGATTTCATCCAGGACCTGCTCGCAGCGGGCATCCTGGCGGTCGATCTTGTTGATTACTACGATAATTTTGAGATCCGCTTCCAAGGCCTTCTTGAGGACAAAGCGCGTTTGGGGCAAGGGTCCCTCTGAGGCGTCCACCAACAGGATTGCACCATCAGCCATGGACAGGGCCCGTTCCACTTCGCCGCCGAAATCAGCATGACCGGGGGTATCTATGATATTGATGCGCACCCCCTGCCACACCACGGAGCAGTTCTTGGCGGCAATGGTGATACCGCGCTCACGTTCCAGGTCCATGGTGTCCATGAGACGCTCATCAACCTCCTGGTTGGCTCTGAAAAGACCGCTTTGCCGAAACATGGCATCCACCAGGGTAGTCTTGCCGTGGTCAACATGGGCGATAATGGCAATGTTGCGCAACGAATCGTTTTTCACTGAATTTGACATAGTTCGTAAGTCCTAACCCGCTTCCGCGGGGATCAAAAATAAAGGCAACCCAGCGCCGAAGAAAAGGGGTGCTCCAGAGTGCCCGGAACTCCCCTTGGAAAATCGGATCTTTCCTGCAGAACGAAACCGGCCCACCAATGAAGGGCGGGCCTTGGTTGATTCTGTTAATAATAACACCGATCTCACAAAAAGCAAGCCAATTGTACCATTTTTTTTAGAATCATTCAAAATTGAACCTGCCCCTTTCTTCGTATTGACTCTGCTTTTCAGGGTTGATAGTACTATTTTTGCCCGGGAAAGTAAAATATGCCGATCGTTATCAGCACAGAGGAGAGTAAAATGTCTGGAGGAATTTTTGTACCATATACTGCGTATCGGGAATATCCGGTTGAACAAATGAAGCAGCGGACAGCAGATTTTTTCGCTGAAATGAAACGGCGCAGGAGCGTACGCGACTTTTCCAATAGACCCGTACCCCTTGAGATCATTCAAGACTGCATCCGCGCTGCGGCCAGGGCACCCAGCGGTGCCAACAACCAGCCGTGGACCCTTGTGGTTGTCTCAGACCCGGAGGTAAAAAAACAGATCCACCAGGCTGCCGAGGCGGTGGAACGGGAATTCTATACAAGCGAAGCCACAAAGGACTGGGTTGACGCGCTTGATCATCTGGGCACGAACCAGTTCAAGCCTTTTTTGCTCACCGCGCCCTACTTGATTGCCATATTCGCCCAGCGTCACGGCTATGATGCGGATGGTCGGAAGAAAAAACACTATTATGTACAACAGTCGGTCGGCATTGCCACCGGCTTTTTGATCACGGCCCTCCACCATGCCGGCCTGACATCCTTAACCTATACACCGGCCAAAATGGCCTTCTTGAACAAGTTGCTTTCCAGGCCCTCAAACGAAAAGCCGTTCATGATCCTCGTGACGGGCTATCCGGCCGATGATGTCCAGGTTCCGGTGCTGCAAAAGAAAAGCTTGGAAGAGGTTGCCGTTTTCATATGATCCGGATTGGTCGAGCCTCTTGAAAAGGTGCTTTTGCGCTGCTCTTCTGTACATTTTGTTTACCCGTTTCTAAAATAACCGGGAATTCTTATTCATCAGTCGCTCTTGCCTGGATTTTTCTGAATCCCCATCTCCACCATTTCCAGAACGAAGCTACCTTTTTAAAGCCTCGGCGAAGGGATTGTTAAATGCTGTGTGTTCTGGTTTTTTTGGTTTTTGAGCCGTCTTCTTCGCTTTATCCGGTTTTGCCCTTTTTTTGTCCTGCTTTTTCGGCTGATCCGGCTTCTCTTTCATGGAAAGCGAAATGCGCTTTCTTTCAAGGTCCACATCAAGGACTGTCACCATGACATGCTGGTTGACCCGGGCCACCTGCCCGGGGTCGTTCACGAAGTGGTCCGCCAACTGGCTGATGTGGACCAGACCGTCCTGGTGCACCCCGATATCTACGAATGCCCCGAAGGCCGTCACGTTAGTAACCACACCGGGAAGTCTCATGCCCGCCCGCACGTCCCCGATCTCCTCTACCCCTTCAGTAAAGCCGAATATTTCGAACTGTTTCCGAGGGTCACGACCGGGTTTTGCGAGTTCCTCCATGATGTCCCTCAAAGTGGGCATCCCCACTTTTTCCGTTACATACGCGGAGAGATCGATCTTTTGACAAAGGGGTTCATCCTCGATCAAATCCTTTACCGAACAAGACAAATCTCCGGCCATGGCCTCTACAATGGAGTACGACTCGGGATGGACCGCGCTCGCATCAAGTGGGTTTTCACCTCCCCTGATGCGGAGAAAGCCCGCCGCCTGCTCAAAGGCCTTGACACCCATTCCTTTTACCTTTTTCAGCTCCTCCCTGAATGACAGGGGACCATGCTCATTCCTGTACCCGATAATATTCCTGGCCAATTGCGGTCCGATGCCCGAAACATAGGTCAGGAGCTGCTCACTGGCTGTATTGACCTCCACCCCTACCGCATTGACACAGCTCATAACCACATCATCCAGGCTTCTCTTGAGAGCCACCTGGTTCACATCATGCTGGTATTGTCCTACACCAATAGATTTGGGATCGATCTTTACCAGTTCTGCCAGAGGATCCATGAGCCGCCGGCCAATAGAAACCGCCCCCCGGAATGTCAAATCCAGATCAGGAAATTCCTCCCTGGCAGCCTCTGAGGCGGAGTAAACCGACGCGCCGCTTTCATTGACCATCACCACCCGGACATTTTCAGAAAGATGAAGATTCCGGGTAAGGGATTCGGTCTCCCGCCCGCCCGTGCCGTTTCCCACCGCTATGGCCTCAATCCTGTACTGGTTGTACAACCTGGACAGGATCTCGGCAGCCTGAGACCTCTCCTTTTCTGATTTAAACAGGTAGACGGTCTCGGTGTGAAGCAATTTTCCCTGCCGATCCAGGCATGCCACCTTGCAACCGGTACGGATTCCCGGATCAATCGCCAAAACGTTTTTCTGCCCCATCGGAGGGGCCAGGAGAAGTTCACGGAGATTGGCGGCAAAGACTTTTATGGCCTCAGCATCTGCCCGTCCTTTGGTTTCCAGGCGGATTTCCGTTTCCATAGCATAGGAGAGAAGCCTGTGGTAGCTGTCATGAACAGCCTCTTTCACCTGCCGGGACGCGGCACTGTCTCCTTTGACAAATAGTGCCTCCAACAGATCCAAGGCCTTATCCTCAGGCGGGCTCACCCTGAGGTTCAGGAAACCCTCCTTTGCCCCGCGCCGCATGGCCAGGATCCTATGGGACGGCGCCGTCGCCACGGGCTCTTCCAAATCAAAGTAGTCCCTGAATTTCGCCCCCTCTTCTTCCCTCCCGGTTATTGCCTTCGCCCGGAATAGTCCCTTTTCAGCATAAAGGGCGCGCATTTTTTCCCGGGTCATCTGGCTTTCATTTATCCATTCGGCGATGATATCCCGGGCTCCGGCAAGTGCATCTTCTGCCGAATCAATCCCCTTTCCCTGATCCACAAAGCCTGCCGCCTCCATCAGCGGGTCCAGGCCTTCGCCCTGTTCAAAAAGCATCCTGGCCAGGGGCTCAAGCCCTTTTTCACGGGCAATAGCAGCCCGAGTGCGCCGTTTGGGCCTGTACGGCAGGTAGATGTCCTCAACGGTCGTCAGGGTTTCGGCTTTTAAGATTTTTTCTTTCAATTCGTCTGTCAGGAGCTCACGCTCCTTGAGCGACTTCAATATGCTTTCGCGGCGCCTGTCCAATTCCTGCAATTGTGCCAGCCGGTCCCGGATCGTGGTTATGGCCACTTCATCAAGAGAACCCGTAGCCTCCTTCCTGTAGCGGGCTATAAAGGGAACGGTCCCGCCTCCCTCGATCAGTTCCGCCGTGGCCGTGACCTGGTGTGAGCCAAGGCCAAGCTCCCGAGCTATCTTATCGACATATTTTTCTTCCATAATTTCCTTTCCACTATTCTTTAACACGCAAACCCCGGAGTATTCATTAAAGGGTTATCAGTTCTTGCCAACCAGGCTCCGGAGGAGGTGCAGGTTTTGCTTGTCCTCCCGGAGATCTTCACCCTTCGGGGTTTCAAGGACCATCGGGTGGTTTTTGAAACGGGGATCATTGACAAGGAGGGTGAAACCGGCACGGCCTATCTTTCCCTTGCCGATATGTTCATGCCGGTCAATGTGGGAATCCAAATCCCTTTTCGAATCGTTCAGATGAAAAAATCTCAACCGTTTCAGGCCGATTAAGGAATTGAATTCATGGAAGGTTTTCTCGTAGGTTTCCCGGGTGCGAATGTCGTAGCCAGCAGCAAAGGCGTGGCAGGTGTCAAAACACACGCCGAGGCGGTCCGTAAAGCGGGAGTGTTCAAGAAGAGATGCAATCTCCTCAAAACGGCTCCCGATACCGGTCCCTTGCCCCGCCGTGGTCTCAAGAAGGATGCTCACTTCCGGGGAGCCGGCCTTTTCCACGGCCGCATCAAGATTCAACGAAACGGCCCGAAGCCCCGCTTTCATGCCTGATCCCACATGGGAGCCCGGATGAATGATCAGGATCGGGACGCGGAGCCTTGCGCACTGGGTGATTTCATTACAGAGGGCCTCCGTGGAACGCGCGGCCGCTTCGCTTTCGGGATTCGCCAGGTTGATGAGGTAGGAAGCGTGGACACCCAGCGGCTTATTTCCCCAATCCTCCCGGGCGGGCATGAATGCAGCAACTTCTTCATCGCTCAACGGAGGAAATGCCCACTGCCGCTGATTCCTGGTGAAGATTTGAAGGGCCTCAGCATGAACCCGGTGAGCCCGCTCAAAGGCCTTATAAAGGCCGCCGGCTATGGACATGTGCGCGCCAAAAAAGGGCATAACACCATTCTCACTTCTGAAGCCGTTCTTTTTCGGTCACGCAGTAGATACCTTCTCCGGCCATGGCCGGAGCGAAACACCGGTTGTCAGAAAGACAGGTTGCCTTCCGGCGATCTCCACCCATCCAGCGTCTTACCAGGTTCGGCTCCCTTATGAACGGCCGGCTCATGGAGATGTAACGGGCAATGCCCTCTGTTAGGAGACGTTCCGCCACTTCAAGAGAACGGTTCCCTCCTACCAGGATCAATGGAACAGTGACCTTCTTTTTGAAAGCAACAGCAGCTTCCCGGAAATAGGCCTCCTTTTCCTCGGATTTTATGCCCGCCCGTGAAGGACCTATATTTGGAGTGGAAATCAACATCCCTCCGCTCAGCTCTATGGCATCGATACCACCTTGTTGGAGCATGACACCAACCGTAACAGCATCTTCCAGGGTAAGTCCATTTTCCACAAAGTCTTCTGAATTCATTTTTATCAGAACCGGATAATCCGGACCAACCGCATCCCGGATGCCCCTTAACACTTCCAGGTGTATCCTGGCCCTGTTTTGGATCGAGCCCCCATAGGCATCCTGGCGCTGGTTAAAAGCGGGAGACAGAAACTGGCTCAGGAGATACCCGTGGGCGGAATGGATCTGCACACCGTCAAACCCAACTTCTTTTGCCCTTCCAGCGGCACGTGAAAAAGCCCCAACCAAGTGGCCTATGTCCTTGACCGTCATTTCCTTTCTTGGTGACTTGCCGGAGCCCTTCACGAGAGATGGGGTAAGCGGAAGCTGTCCGGTGAGTTTCCGTGGAGCAAAATATCCGGCATGAGCCAGTTGAGCCACAATCTTGCCACCCTTCTCGTGCACCGCGTCGGTCATCTCCCGCAAACCGGGGATCAATCCATCATCATACATCCCCAGTTGCCATCGACCTGCCTGCCCCTCCTTGCTCACATAGGCATGGCCGGAAATGATCAGACCCACACCTCCTTCGGCCAGGGAAACAAGAAGATCGATCAGTTTTTTCGTGCTGGCGCCCTTTTCTGTTGCCATACCTTCCCACGTGGCTGACCGGACAAAGCGGTTGTCCAGTTTCATCCCGTTGATCTCACCCGGTCGAAATGCCCTCTCCACTATTTCCTCCAATTTGATCAATCTTTGAGTTCACACAGATGGTAGTTGTGGCAGAAATTCTGTCCCGCTTCAAGGAAGGAATGATATGCTTCCTTGGTTCAACCCGATGAAATGTTGGGAATCGTTCTTTTTCCCCTTGAAATAACCGTTGCTTGCCGCATCCATTAAGCCGGAACCGCCGCCTGTCACCACATCCAGGCGTTCCGATGCGATGAGCCTCGCAAGATTCAAAACCAGCTTGTAGTTGGGATCATCCTTTCCAATCCGTGCAGAATCGAAGCCGGCCACCCGAAAATGCTCCTTCAACAGTTCCTCTTTCAATTGCGTCATGGCGGGACCCACCTTTCCCCCGGGGATTGAAATCCACGCGGGTTTCCCCTGTTTGGCATGTAGCCGGGGTTTTTTCAACCTTTTTCTGAAATGGAATAGGCGAGAAAGGGAGAAAAACAGGTCAGAAAATACTTTTCGTTATTAGTGACTACTCACGTAGTCAGGCTGAAGCCATTTAGGCTGAAGGCTGAAGGGGTCGAGGAACGCGATCCGCGAGGTCTTCAGTCCATTCACGTGAGTAGTTACTCGTTATTGATCTTGTTGGGACGCCAATGAAATTGAGTGAAGGTTTGGGCCGCGACGGGTTTTCCTATAACTGGTTGCTCTTGGATTCGTCATTGCGTCAATGAGAATATCACTTTCCTCATCCTGCGTGACGCTGCCCCCGCCTATGGAAAAAGACACTAGTTTGGCAAGGGACCCCCGATCCTCATATTTCACGAAACCCAGGTAAGGGGCCCACCATTGCACAAAGGTTGCGATTTCATCCGTACCGTGTCCCCATACCCGCATCTGATAGCGGATTTTATAGCCGGTCACCGTGCCGGAAGAGAGAACCACTTCCTTCTTTCTTATCACGTCGACGCTCATGCTTGCCTTGAAAACATGATCGGTCAGTTCCTTGATTGTCAAGGTCGTTGCAGTAGACTTTGATTCACCCACATGCATAGGATACCAGGCCTGCACAAGCCCTTTGGAGAACTGCATTGTGTATGTTGCCCCATAAAAATCAGTCGTTCCTCCCCACAATTTTACTTCTCCCGGTTTTCTTTCAAGCCACTGGGTCTCAGTCCGCATACCGTTCTCACTTCTTTCCATGATATAGAGTGTGGTGGACATGTAAGGTTTGGTGGTTACAACCCTGTCAAGCGCGCTATAGGGGCCTTCATCCCCTACGCTTTGATAGATCCAGGTGTTCCCCACTTCCAGCCCGAAAATATCGGGCAGATCCCCTGCGTGGGACATACCCGGAATCCCATGAAGACAGAGGAGCAAAAAAACAGCACACAGCATATTTTTTTTCATGGTTCCCTCTCCTGATATTTGCTTTTCACATTGAAATCTGTCGAATCGAGTTTCATTTAGGATACTTTCAGAGCAAATACCATGCCGGGATGCCGCTCTTTCGCGACCCAGAAAACTGTTTTAATCTCAAGATGTTACACACTACCATACCCCTACACAACCAGGGCATATAAAATAACACCAGCCGCGTGGGTAAATTGATTCCTTTATTGCTAAAACAATTACACATGCTTGACAAAACCTTCTTTTCCTGCCAGGAATTCCTTTTGTACTGTGCTTAAGGGAAATAGCTATGCGCCTCATTTTCGCCACCGACATTCACCATGGGTTCCGTGGTGTGGCCGACCTCCTGGCCCGGACAGAAGCCGATATCACCATCCTTGCAGGTGACTTGGTATCCAGGGCCTTCTACCGGTATGCAACAGCCTGGCGTTTCATGGAACTCCAACAAACCCTCCGAAAGTACCGCAACAGTGTGGGAAAAGAAGCATCTCTCTATGATGTTGCGCACCATCTCCAAAAAACCACGCATGATCGCACCCTGCGCAGTCATGCCGAAGAATACCTCCAGGTGGCCGGCAAGGCTGAGGTGTTTCTCCGGAGGTCGTATGATCGTCTTGAACAGGTTTTGCGGCAGTTTCCTGACCGTGCTATCTACGTGCTTCCGGGGAACTACGACATGGATCTCAAGCACACGAGTCTCGGGAAGAGGGACCTCCACCTGGAAGTGATCACGAGTGAATGCCTGCGACTGGCCGGGTATGGAGGGGCACGGGTCAATACCCCCGGCATGCCGGACCATCTCCAGGTTCCTTTCCGGGAAAACATGACAACCGAAGGGCTTCAATCCGAGCCCCTTGCTTTTTTCAGGGAAACCCGCCCTGATATCCTGGTCCTGCATGAACCCCCCTATGGCTTTTTCGATCTTATCCCCCGCCTGGGTCACGCCGGCAGTCAGGGGATCCGCACCTATGTGGATGAATTTCCCGTGCAAGTGGTTCTCTCCGGGCACTATCACGAAAATTGGGGCGGGCAATGCAAGGATAACACCTGTTTTTTCAACCCATCCAATTTCGGAAGGGCTGAGTCCATTCCCAGAGCCCGCCCCGGCGGGTATTTTCTTGAGATGATTATTGACGAACACGGCCTCGAGGTGGGAACCCTTCGCCGGGTTGAAAAAGGAGAGGTTCGAGATATTATCGATTACCGGGCCACAGAAGATGGCCTCGACACCATCATCCTCGACGAAAGACGGTATGGACGCATGGGAGGATCTGTCCCGAGGGTCTCCCACATCAGGCCCATTCGTCAGCTCCAGCAGATCAGGTCATTTTTTCTGCAACACGAGACCGCCGAAACCATGGAACTCGTCCACCAACTCCGTGAGGTATACCGGGATATTGCGAAACAGGGAATGGAAGTTGCCTTTGATCTCCTGGGCTCCGTGAGCTACGGCATGGCCGAGAAAGGCTCAGATATGGACCTCGTGGTCTACCTCCGGGAGAAGGACTGCATGCTCGATGACCTGGACACCTGCAAGATCCCCCGGCCCCTGGCGGCAGTCTTCAAGGCACTCGAAGAGCGTGAATTGAGCATTGAAGTGTGTGACAGTCTGGACCTGGACCGGGTGCGGAGGGCCATACAACAGGAAGTCGGGCAGGATGGACAGCTCCAGCGGTTCATTTTTTACCGGATCGTATGCCGCCCCGTGAACCTGCGGCTCATCAAGGGGGTGGAAAACCTCCTTCTCGGAAAAGAGCGGTTCAGAAAAGAAGTGGAAAAGGATCTCAAAGGATACCTTGAGATCCTTGTTTCATCGGTGCGCCACGTGTCTTCATTCGAGAAATATAAAAGCCGCCTCCGGGAGCGGGGCATCCCCCTGGCTCCCGACGTGGAGGACGCCATCCGCCACTACCTCCGCGGCTGAGAAAGAGCCCCAACACTCACTCTTCTATCGCTTTTCGCAAGGCGGCCCGTGCAAGCAACCGGGTGGAATCAAGGGTCGGCAGGGGGCAGTCCTCCGGGTCTACGATCAGCGGTATCTCGGTGCATCCCAGGACCACCGCGTCACATCCCCGGCCCTTCAGTCTTCCGATAACCTCATTGAAATAGAGCCGAGACGGTTCCGGAAAGATGCCGTTGACCAGTTCCCTGAAGATGATGGTATCGATCTTTTCCCGGTCAAGCTCATCCGGGATCTCGCATGAAATGCCATATTTCCCAAGACGTTCGGGATAGACCGGGCCGGTCATGAGGTATTTTGTGCCCGTGATACCGAGCTTCCGGAACCCGCGTGCCTGTGCCTCTTCTCCCACGGCATCGGCAATGTGGATCCAGGGAAGGGTAGATTCCCTCTGCACCAGATCAAATGCCTGGTGGATAGTATTATCGGGGCAAATGGCGAAGCCCGCTCCAATCCGGGCCAGCTTGCGGACTGAGGAGAGCATGAGTCCTGCAACACCTTCCCAGTTTCCCGAACGGATATGCACCATGTATTCCGCCAGGGGATGGGTATGCATGGATACCTCCGGGTGCATGTGCTCTCCCATCAATGAAGGGGCCTCAGCGCAGAGGGTCCGGTAACAGAGCGCAGCGCCTTCCGCGCTGCACGCAACGACTCCAACGTGTGCTGCCATATGTCCTTCTCCCTTTCAGCTGCCAACGAAGTCGCCTAGAGATAGATTCCAGTCATGAAGCAACTAATTGAATACGATATCTCACACAGAGCCCGCAGAGATCACAGAGTTTTTAGAACAAAAACAAAAATTATTTTGGTTCATCCGGATCTTGTGTACTCTTGAAATCAAGGATTCCCAAAAAGTCCAAACAGGCTATGCTCCTTTTTCTTCGTGACTGTCGGGAGGGCTTCGTATTTTCGTGACTTATCTATGGGGGAAACCGCAGCCAGGTCCTCAGGGCGTTTTTTCCTGAGGACTGGAATGCGGAGGGGGCAAGACTCCCCCGTGGATAAGTCACTGAAAATACCAGCCCGGGAGGCTCGGAATCGAAGAAAAAGGAGCATAGCCTGTGACACCCAAATTTTCTCAAAGTACGCTTTTCGGATGAACCATTATTTTTCTCTGATATCTCTGTCTCTCGAGCGAACAACGTGAGCCCCGATAGCGGGATCTACGCTTCGCCGCGACAGGCGTGAGGTAATGTTTTTTCTTTATAATAATTTGTTGGCTACTTAAGTGTGTTACTCTCGTGTTTCAGGAGCCATTCCTTTCGCCAAATCCCGCTGCCGTAGCCTGTCATGCTGCCGTCACTCCCGATCACCCGGTGACACGGGACAATGAGGGAAATGGGATTCCGGTGGTTTGCCCCGCCCACCGCACGCACGGCCTTCGGATTGCCGATGGTCCTGGCAATATCCCCGTAAGATGCGGTACTGCCATAGGGAATTTGCAGCAGCTCTCGCCACACTGCTCTCTGGAATGCGGTCCCCTGCAGATCCAGAGGCACCTTGAACTCCTGCCGCTCCCCGCTGAAATATTCCTCAATCTCCTTCACGGCCTGGTCAACCACCTCATTGGAATGACATCCTTCGCGAGACGCATCCACAAAGTTTAGTGAGCAGACGGCATCTGCAGTTCCGCTGATCTCGATCAACCCGATGAGTGATTTGTAGTACCCGAAAAACAATTCCATCGTTTTCATTCCTTTCTTCCAACCGTCTCTTCTACCGGCCCTGCTTCTTGTGTGCGAAGGCCCAGGAAAAGGGAAGACCGAATACCTCCGCACCCCCAATCCGGACCGCCGCCAGAAAGGCCGAAGCGCACCATTTCTTCATCCCGGCCTTATTCACAAGGTTTTCATAGAACTCCCGGTCCACTCGCTTTCGCTCTTCACCATTTCCCGGTTCCCCGTACCCATAACAGAGATCATGTGGCAGGCAGCACCTGTAGGTGATGTCTTCCCAGTTGCACCCCGTGAAAAAGCCCATTACTTCATCAGGCAGGCCGGAGCATCCGTCAAACGTCCAATCCCGGTACTTTTCCGGGTGGGATTGAATTCGTTCCACCAGGTATTCCAGTTCGAAATGGCTGCACAGTTGCTGGGCCTGCTCCGTGGTAACTGTCTCTCCTACTTTCGGCAATTTCATCTTTGCCCCCGCACCTTAGTAATCTTTCAACATATCCATAACCAGGGCGAGCTGCGACCGGGCCGCCACCTGGAACCGGTACCAGTGGGTGTTCTTGAGCCCCGGGGCGGCCACCAGATTCTCCTCTTCCCGGTCCTGAACAGCTGCTTCGATCCACAGGTCCTTTTTGTAGTAGAGATCAGGCTCGTTCAGGTAGTCTCGCACCAGGGTGATTCTTTCGTCATAGTCTTCCGCATTGACGATCTTTCTAAAATCCTTTTCGACGTACGTCCAGTAGGTCGCTCCATTTTGTGCCCTTCTCAGTTCCTGGAAAATGCGCTTGCACGCCTCAAGGGCGATTTCTTTGTTTTTCCTCTTCCGATAGGGTTTGTCAAAGCGGTAGTCATTCCAGGTGCAGGATATCTCGTCCGGCAGGTGTCCCACGTCCGCGTGCCCGATATTCGGTGCCAGGGCACGGAACGGATTCCGCCAGGTAAACACGCTGTTCCAGTCTTCTTCATACCCGGTGAAATTCTGGTGTGACCAGGTATCTGCGTAGGTATGGAGCGCAATACCGATCCTGTAAAGATTCCCCGTATCCAGAGCAGCCCTCAGGAGGATGCGGGCATTGCGCGAATCAGGGGTCGTGCTGTACTTGTTGAAATGACCGTTGATGGGCTGGGTGTTATCCCCGGGAATAAAGTGAAACGGCACATACACGAACTTCTGTATTTCATAGACCAGGGACTTCACCGACATGGATTGGGTCATGATCGGCCTGAAAAACCCGTCGTTGGTCTTTATGGCGAAGGGAAACTGCGGCGGACCGTCTTCCCTGGGATACTGGCTTTCGTTATTGTCGTCCACGTATTGAGCGGCGTAGGCAATAACGTGAGAGTCTTCCTTACTGAATTCCGCCTTGTTGGCAAGGGCATAGGTCACGTAATAGTGAAAATCCTTTTCCATTCCTCCCTCCCGGATTTCATTTTTTCTCCTTCCTTGCCCGCATCACAGATTTCTTTTTTTCTCCGTCAGTGGAGCATAAAACGCAGGGCGCCGATCTTCAAAAAGGTTGTTTTTCTCCGTCATTTCCTTGCTTCTTGCGAGCTTTATCTCGATTTCTTTGACGTACAGTTCTTCCTGATCCTGTGTTGCGCGATGCAGTATCTCCCCTTTCGGCGTAACTACCTGACTCTGCCCGGTGAACAGGAGGCTTCCCCGAGGCCGGCTGTCTGAACCGATCCGGTTGGCAGTTACGGCAAACACCCCATTCTCGAGGCATCTCGTCACCATGGCCTGCTGGCAGAGCGGCAGGACGAGGTTCGAGGGGTGACACAAGATATCCGCCCCTTTCAGGGCAAGGACTCGTGCCGTCTCCGGAAAGGCCCAGTCAAAACAGACCATCATCCCGATCCTCACCCCACGGACCTCCACCGGCTCAAGGGGCATGTCCCCGGGATCAAAGTATTCCTTCTCCGTGTTGAAGAGGTGCAGCTTTCGATAGGTATGAACGAGTCCATTGGGACCGATGAGCAAAGCGCTGTTGAAAACCTTGTCCCCGCGCCGTTCTGCGAAGCCTGTGACCAGGAACAGGTTCCGTCCCTGACAGAGGAGCTTCAGCTTCTCCACCGTCGGTGAGCTTACGGGATCTTCAGCCAGGGAAAGGAGTTCCGCACGATCCTCAAAGAGATAGCCGGTGAAGGCCAGTTCAGGCAGAACAAGCAGGTCCGCTTCGACCTGATGGAGCCCTGACAGCACCCTTTCAAGGTTCTCTTCAACCGCACCAAATTTCGGTTCGAACTGGAAGAATCCTGCCCTCAGCATTGCTCACCTTTCAGGTGCCCTCTTGAAAATGATCTCTTGCAGGTGAAGACGAAGACCTGTGAGAAATGTGGGCTAAGCACCTACATGGGTCATTGCCGGGTACTGTTGACCTCTATACCATTCCTTGTCGCGGTGATACGCCTCAACTTCCTTTTCAAGCATTGCCTGGTGTCCCTTCTCCACGTCAGCGAGATACTCGAGAATGCGTCTGCCGGACAGGTCCTTTGCCTTTGCTGCTGCCTCGCGATAAAATTCGTGGGCATTCTTTTCCCGCTTGACGGCAAGCCTGAGAAGTCCTTCAAGGGAATCAGCAATATCATCGGGTATGGCATCGCCCTCAGCAGTTTCCGGTTCTCCTGGAACTCTTTCCGGGCTTTCTTCGGTCCCCGTCATCTCCTTGTAGAGAGTAACAAGCATCTTCCGGTGGCCTGTCTCCTCTCTTGCAAGCTGTTCATATTTGACGCGCACCAAGTTATTCTCGATCATCCGGGAAATGTGCCCATAAAATTTGGCAGCATCCTCTTCCGAGCGGATGGCCAATCCCAGTACTTCAACAGACGTCAGCGTCCGGTCCATGTTATCCCCCTCTTCATGGCTGGGAAATCATACTGATGAGATATTAAGGGAAAACGGGAAGGATGTCAAACAAAGGGAGGGGCTCCCCAAGGGGAAAAACCATGACCAGCGGGCCCGGATTTTTATGCCACATTATTGCTGGTAGCGCTGGTGGTACTCGATGACCTTGGCGACATAGTATCGCGTGTACTTAAAGGGCGGGACGCCCTTATACATTCGCACCTTTCTGCTTCCGGCATTGTACGCCGCAATGGCCAGCTTCAAGTCACCGTCGAATTGCTCCAGGAGTTGTTTGAAATATCTGACTCCTGCATCTATATTGTCTTCGGGATCAAAACTGTCTTCCACACCCAGGGCACGCGCGGTCCTGGGCATAAGCTGCATGAGTCCCCGCGCGCCTTTTCTGGAGACAGCTCTTGGATTGTAGCTTGATTCCGCCATGATAATGGCCTTTACCAGGGCCGGATCAACCTCATAACGTTCCGCGGCCTTTCGAATAATGCCATCGTAGGGGTGCGCCGGCTTCTCTTTTTCAGTGGATTTTCCGATGCTTTTTGATTCCCCAGCCGGTTGCTCCCCCGAGGAAGGAGAAGCAACATGAAGCTCCGTGGGCTTGAGGGCAAGCCCTTGAAACACCAAGCCCCTTCCATCTTCTATGGGAACCAGAGGATCCGAAACACCACTGACGAGTGTCTTCCCCAATTGCCATTCGATGCTTGCTTCAATGGAGGCACGCCCAAAATCCCCATGCCGATCAGCTCCTCGGACAGGCAACTGTGCCCCCGGATCGCCCTCGGCCCGACTTTCATCTGCCAGGGCTACCCCATTCCCAAAGACCATTGTTTGAGCGTTCCGCTCCTGATGCCGCAGATATGGTGCCGCTACCAATAAAATCAGGAAAAACAGGGTTACCCAACGTGTCAGATGCAGTAAATCAGTGCGCGTATAAGCTATTCCCTTCATATTTAATTATCCTTTTGAAAACCACCCGTAGCAGGATTTCTCTCTTCCTTTTCTTTGGGTTCTTTACAGCTTTTATATAAGCGAGAATCATGCCACAGCAAATTATCCACATATTTATAACAATATCATATACATATAAGCATTTATCGAGGAAAATGCCTCTAGGAATATTCATCAAAATGGGCACTCATATATCATTTAATGGTAGCGAATTACCCATCTCTGTTTCCCTTAATTAATTGACTTATAGTATTTCCGAAAATTTAATGTAACTATTATTTTTTGGGAATCAATGTTGATGGAATCGTAAAAAGGCCATCCATGGACTTTTTACTAACGGAATCCGAAAAATGCGATTTTCGGATTCCTTACAAATCAACGGGTTGCTTTGCATCCCATTGATTTGCGCGCCCCTCCATGGGCGCGTTGATGACTTCTAACGAACTCATCAATGTTGTTACGGATCAATTGCCACCTACTAAGCGGCTCCGACGATGGGCCTTTTTTGAAGAACTTCTTTTGCTTTTTTAGAAATAGTGATTAAATAGTATCAGTAACCAGCCGAAAGGGACTCCCTCCGAGGAAATATGGATTCATGATAATTTCTCAGGGAGTCATCAATAGACACTCTCGAGGAATCTGAACGTAAGGAAAGGAGAAGACAATGGATGTCTTGAAATGGAATGATGTTGATGAAATCAAGGTTAAAAAATTTCCCTACAAGGGGAAAATGTATGATGTAAAGGGAATCAGTGTCCGCTGGCTTTCGAAGTGCGGAGAAGATGATTCCGGGCAGCCGGAGTATGGCCTCAGGCATTTCACGGCCGAGCCCGGGGGAGAAATTCCCGTCCATAACCACTTTTACCACCAGACCATGTATATCCTTACCGGTCAGTTCGAATGCTGGCGTTTTGATCCTGAAACGGACCAGGTGGTGAAGAAATGGACGTGCGGCCCGGGCGAATCCATCTATGTACCGAGCATGGAGCCTCACGGTATGAAAAATCTGAGCGATACGGAACCGGCCACGTTTCTCTGCTGCATCTGTAATGTTTATGAAGATGACATGATGTAAAAGTCCTCGCGAACACAAGAACCTGTCAAACTTCAAGAAGGAAAGGAGCGAATCATGAGTGAAACAGAAAAGAACTTGATGGCGGCATTTGCCGGGGAATCCCAGGCCAACAGGAAATACCTGGCATTTGCAAAGAGGGCGGAACAGGACGGCTACAAGCAGGTCGCCAAGCTTTTCCGGGCGGCCGCTGAGGCCGAAACAGTCCATGCCCATGCCCACTTGAGGACCCTTGGCGGAGTCAACAAGACCGCGGATAATCTCAAAGAGGCGATCGCCGGTGAGACACATGAATTCAAAGAAATGTACCCAGCCATGATTGAAACGGCCCAAAAAGAAGGGAACAAGGCGGCGGAGCGGTCCTTTTCCTTCGCCAATGAAGTAGAAAAGATACATGCAGGCCTGTATCAAAAGGCACTGGACAACCTGGACAACCTTTCGGAAACAGACTATTACGTCTGCTCGGTATGCGGGTATACCTGCGAAATGGAGCCCCCGGAAACATGCCCGGTGTGCGGGGCCAAAGCCAAGGCCTTTTTCAAGGTAGACTGACCTATTGATCGGTAGAGTCGCGGTTCTCGGGAACCCTTGCACCCGGAACCGTGAACTTCGTGCCAAAACTAAGCAATAGAAAATACTGCCATATGCCTTAATGGACAGACTTTTTATAGTTCCATCCTTTTTGGAGAACATAGGTGTTCACAATCCCGGCAATAATCAAAGTGCTCTCCGTCTTTGGCCTGATCCTCGTCCTCAACCGCTTGAAGGTTGCATTGAGCATAGCACTTCTCGGCGGTTCCCTGATCCTGGGGCTCTGGATGAAGCTCGGACCGGGCCGATTGCTGGAAAGCACCTTTGACAGTCTTGTGGACCTTCAGACCATCAGCCTGATCCTGATCGTGGGGATCATACTCCTCATGAGCCAACTCATGAAAGAGTCGGGGCACCTGGACCGGATCGTCACGACCTTCAGTGCCCTGTCAAGAGATCCGCGGGTTGCAGGGTCTGTGATGCCCGCCTTGATAGGTCTTCTCCCCATGCCGGGGGGAGCCCTCTTTTCTGCTCCCATGGTGGATACGGCCCTGTGCAGAAATGAAATGTCCGGGGAGGAGAAGACCGCGGTAAATTACTGGTTCCGTCACATTTGGGAATACTGGTGGCCGCTTTATCCGGGGGTGGTGCTTGCGGTGGCCCTGCTCAAGGTTGAGGCCTGGCGTTTCATGGCCATCATGATCCCCATGACCCTGGTGTCGGTCTTTGCCGGGGCATTTTTCATCCTGAGACCCCTCGGCCAGACACCAGGGAGACGAGGCGGCGCCTTTTCCTCTAGAGATATACGGGGTTTCCTCTGGGAGATCATGCCGATCCTCATTGTCGTGGGTGTTATTCTGGCCCTGGGCGGCCTGACGGGCCTGCTTAAAATGATGGGGATTCACATCAAGATCCCGGGGTCGGTCTCCATCCTCCCGGGTCTTGCGGCCGCGACCATATGGATATGCTTCGTAAACCGCATCAAGATGAAAAAAGTCTTTCATGCAGCGACAAGCAAAGGCCTCCTCCCCATGCTGATCCTGGTCGCCTCCATAATGGTCTTCAAGGGTATAATGAACGACAGTGAAGCAGTCATCCAGATTCGAAATGAATTGATGACCTACGGGATTCCCATTATCATAGTTATTTTGCTCATGCCGTTTCTTTCCGGTCTGATTACCGGCATAGCCATCGGCTTTGTGGGGACCTCTTTTCCTTTGATTATTCCCATGTTCCCAACAACCGACCTGTTCACCTATCTTTCCTGGGCCGCTCTGGCTTACACCTTCGGGTACATGGGCATGATGCTTTCCCCCGTCCATCTCTGTTTTCTTGTCACCAAGGACTATTTCAAGGCGAGCCTGGCGCGCAGCTACCAATACCTTTTTCTGCCGGTGCTGGCGGTTATGGCAATTGCGCTTTTTTTTTTCACCGCATCAACATTTGTCTAAACAAAAGCAATTTCTCACACAGAGAGCACAGAGTTTAACGACAAAGGATGAAGATGGCAGGGTTGTAATACAGAAAAAAAGAATTACTTTAGCCTTTCACTCTGTCGACCCGCGGCGGAGTGTTTTTTTTCATAATTGCACAACGTCTTAAAAAAACTCAGGAGATAAGAAAATGAAAGACATTTCGATAATCACACTATACAGCGGCGGTCATAAGGGGACAGAGGTGGAATTTGGCAAACTTGCCGAGGCATGGCACATGAAAGAGGTGAATATATCATTTGAAGGGCACAATGCCGAGCGCACCCGTGGCGTCCGGGTACTGAGCCCGGAAGAGCTGCAAAAAGGCGATGTCAGCATGGAAATTGTGTCCAAACGGATGAAACGCACCTACTCCCAGATGGATAAGATCCGAAAAGTCATCCAGTCCATTTTTCACATGGTCAATAACGGTTACCAGGTCATTGCGGTCGGCTGGATACAGGCCGATGACACCGTCAAGGGGGGAACCGGCTGGGGGGTCGAGTTGGCAAAGTTATTTAACCGGCCGCTGAGCGTCTATGATCAGGAACGAAAAGAGTGGTTTTCCTGGGAGAACAACCAATGGGTTGAGGACACACCGGTGATTACCTCGGATACGTTTGCCGGCACCGGAACCCGCCACCTCTCCGATGACGGCCGGCAGGCCCTCCGCGATCTTTTCATCCGTTCCTTTGGTCCTGCGGAGCAAAAATAGAAGAGTGAATGGGGCGGCGCCAAGATAACATATTGAAGAGATGTGGAGCATTGTCGGACAAAATTAACCAGTTGATATATTTCCGGAAAGATACTGACATATGGAGACGCCCCAGGAATTATCTGCGTTCCCAGGTCTTGCTGAAGGAGATTTCCGGCCACTGCTCCATGCAGCTTTCGAGGCGCCAAGTGCTGGCAGCCAGGTAGATGAGTTGTCCTTCGGCGTCATGGGCCAGATGTGTCATATTTTTCTTTTCAAATTCCCTGAATAGTTTCCGGTCGTTACAGTCCACCCAGCGGGCAATCACGTAGGGCACCGTCTCATAAATGATATCGGCACCGTATTCATACTTCAACCGCTCCGCGGTTACGTCAAACTGGAGAAGACCGACCGCTCCCAGGATAGTTTCACTTGTTCCCAAGGGCCGGAATACCTGCGCGGCCCCCTCCTCGGCCAGCTGCCCCAGACCTTTTTGAAGCTGTTTGGCCTTCATGGGGGTTTTCAAAACTATCTTTCTGAAGTGTTCCGGGGCAAAGTTGGGGACCCCAGTGAATTTCAGGAGTTCCTTTTCGGTAAAGGTGTCCCCAATCTGGATAGTTCCGTGATTATGGATGCCAATGATGTCTCCCGGGTAGGCCTCGTCCACGTTGGTCCGGTCCTGAGCCATGAAGATGGTGGCATTAGCGATGGTGATTTCTTTCTCGATCCTGTGATGAAACACCTTCATGCCGCGCCGGAACGTCCCTGAACATACGCGCAAAAAGGCAATTCGGTCATGATGAGCCGGGTTCATATTCGCCTGCACCTTGAACACAAACCCCGAGAAGGCCTCTTCATAGGGCGAAACGGCACGGGTCAGGGTGGACCGGGGCATCGGAGATGGGGCCATTTTCACGAAGGCGTCAAGCAGTTCTTTTACGCCGAAGTTGTTAATGGCACTGCCGAAAAAAACAGGTGTCTGACTGCCTTTCAAATAGTACTTCAAATCGAAGGGATTGGCGGCCCCTTCCAATAGTTCAATATCATCACGCAGCTCACCGGCCTGGCTGCCCAGAAATGCATCGAGATGGGGGTCGCCGATATCGTAAATCATGGCACCTTCCCTGTCGCCGCCCTTCTGACCGGAACGGAAGAGCTTCAATTCGCTGCGTTGCAGGTCATAGACCCCCCGGAAGGCCTTACCCGCACCCACGGGCCATGACAGGGGAACGCACTCGATCTGGAGTTTGTCTTCGATCTCCGACAGGAGGTCCAGGGGTGCAAGACCATTACGGTCCAGTTTGTTGATAAAGGTCATGATGGGGGTATTGCGCATGCGGCAGACCTCCATCAGTTTTTCCGTCTGGGACTCGACACCCTTTGCGCTGTCAATCACCATCAGCGCACTGTCCACAGCGGTTAGCACCCGGTAGGTATCTTCAGAAAAATCCTGGTGACCCGGCGTATCCAGGAGGTTGATTTCATAGTCCCGGTAGTTGAATTTCATGGCAGATGTGGTGACGGAGATCCCCCGCTGCTTTTCGATATCCATCCAGTCACTCGTGGCGTGGCGGGCGGCCTTGCGTGCCTTGATGGCCCCTGCCTGCTGGATGGCGCCGCCAAAGAGTAACAGTTTTTCAGTCAGCGTGGTCTTGCCGGCATCGGGGTGACTGATGATCCCGAAATTACGGCGCCGGTCCACTTCTCGCCTGTGATGCTTGTCCATCAATAAAAAGACCTCAATCGGATTTCAGATACAAAAAACCGGGCTCCGAAGAGCCCGGCTTGAAATTCTTCTTTTATTATAAGGCTTTGAACGTAAATAGCAATGGGCAGCACAAAAAAAACGTCCAATTATTGATTTCGGAGTACAGAGGGTTCTCCTCGCTCACTAAAAAGACATCAACAAAATAGGGTGACCCCATTTCCCCAGTGGTCGGAATCAATCGGAACAGGTAGACGATTTAAGTCGGAATGGGTGGACGGAATGCGTCGGAATACGCAGTGGAATGGGAATGCCGGTGGAAAAACGATAGGAAGTTATGTGGGCGGAGAAATGCCCAGCCGCATAATCTTGCGCCGGAGCGTATTTTTATCAATGCCAAGCTCCCGCGCTGTCGCAAGCCTTTTCCCCTTGTTCCTCTGTAGGGCTTGCTCAATCGCGTGTTTTTCGATTTCTTTGAAAGTGAGCCCTTCAGACGTGAAGATGCCGTTTGTTTTGGGGACAAGATGCTCCGGGAGGTTCTCAAGATGGAGCACGTCCCCATTGCAGAGAACAAATGCATGCTCAATCGCGTTTTCAAGCTCCCGTACATTTCCTGGCCAGTCATAGAGCATCAGCGCTGCCATAGCCCTTTGTGACATGCCAACAATGCTTCTTCCCCGTAATTCATTATGACGATGCACAAAATGATCTACGAGAAGAGGTATATCTTCTTTGCGCTCCAAAAGCGGTGGCAAAAATAACTTGATCACATTGATACGAAAATACAAATCCTCCCGAAATTTTCCTTCCTGAACAAGGTCCTCCAGGCTTCGGTTGCTTGCGGCAATCACCCGGGCATTCGTTTTTACTGTCTTTGTCGATCCCAAAGGCTCGTAGACTTTTTCCTCCAGAACACGCAGGAGCCTTCCCTGAACAGATTTTGAAATGTCGCAGATCTCATCCAGGAAGATCGTTCCATCCTGGGCCAGAGCGAATCGACCCAGTTTGTCCTTCTTCGCGTCTGTAAAGGCACCCGCCTTGTATCCGAAAAGCTCTGATTCGCACAGGGTTTCCGGAAGGGCGCCACAGTTGACCGCAATGAATGGCCCTTTTCTTTTCGGGCTATGGTTATGAATGGCCCTGGCAAAAAGTTCTTTACCGGTCCCGCTTGCGCCCTGTATGAGGACCGTACTGCCACTCTTGGCAATCTGCGGAAGGATGGAAAAAAGTTTCAGCATCTTGGGGCTCTTGCTGATGATGTCTTCAAAGGAATGTTGTTTGAAAAGTTCTCTTTTCAAATTGTTGAGCACTGATAAGTCCCGAAATGTTTCAACGCCACCTATGAGGTTGCCCTTTGAATCCTTCAGGATGTTCGTGCTTACATTGACGGGGAGACGCCTTTTATCTGCCCGCATGATGTAAACCGGTACGTTCACCACCGCCTTTTTGGTATCAAAGGTCTCGCGGAGAATGCAGTCAGTCTCACACACATTCGCCCGAAGAACCTCGGAGCACCGCCTCCCGATTGCCTCACTCCTTGCAATCCCTGTGATATTTTCCGCTGCCCTGTTGAATGAAGTTATCCGCCAGTCGAGATCTACGGTAAAGACGCCATCTGCAATGCTGTCAAGGATGATCTCGTAATTCTGCTCAATGGACTGTTTCATTTCATTTGCTCACTCAAAGCATGGCCCTCAACCCGCAGGCTCAAGAAGCCGCTGGGTCAAAGTGGTTGCTCACATTGATGGTACAACCATCTCTCGAAAAAAGACAGAAGCCAGCTGCTATTTAAGTAAATATTTTCCTAAAGAATTATCATTTAAAGCTTGATAATGTCAATCACTGAAAGCTTGTCAGTTCTGATATCACGTCATTCGGTACCACGCTGGATACCAGCACACGCAGGTGCATATTGTTCCCATAAACAGGCATAAGAAGGGCATTTTGTTCCCTGTTCGATCATTGGGACCAGTGATCCAGGGTTGGATATGAGGAGGACTCCTTGACCATTCAATGAGTTACGGACATCATTTTCCCATTGAGCTATTTGGCATATAAATTGCGAAATATATTTAAATTGCAGCAAAAAAGAGATCAATCAGGACCTTCTATGAAATAGACAAGGGGCAGAAAAAAGTCATTTAAGGAGGACAAAACATGAAGCCCACACAGCTTATAATAACCATTGCCTCTGTTTTTGCTGTTTTTCTGTTCCCTTTTTCCGCGGGCAAAGCTGCGAATACCACCAAAGGTGAAAATCACTGTTTCACCTGCCATACCAGCGCCCGCAAGCTGATAAAAATCACCAGAGAAATTGCCGCATCCAATAAAGACAAGCCTGGGGCCTCGCCTGAAACCAAAGGGGAAGGGTGAGGCGGAGAAGTGGAGCCGTTGGCTCCGCACGAAAAGGTCTATGTGGACAGCTCTTTTGCAGAGGACGAAAATCATGGTCAGCTGGGCTGTGAGGAGTGCCATGGCGGTAATCCGAACGATCCCAACTGGAAAACCGCCCATAATGGTGTCGTTCGTGACCCATCCTACCCCGATCCATCAAAAAGTTGTGGAGCATGCCATGATGACATTGCTGAACACTACCAAAAGAGCCTCCATGCAAGCCTTTCTCCATTCAAAAAAATGATTGACATGCGAGCCACTCCTGAAAAGGCGATTTACGAAAAGGTGGATACGGCCAGAGAATTCCATTGCACCGCCTGCCACAGCAGTTGCGGGCAATGCCATATCAGCCGTCCGAATGCAGCTGGAGGCGGCTTCCTCGACGGGCATCTCTTTCAAAAAAGACCACCCGTCCGTACGGTCTGCACCGCGTGCCATGGAAGCCGGATCGAAAGGGAGTATTTTGGCAAAAACAAGGGACTTCCACCCGATATTCACCGACAGAAATACTTTAAATGCAGCAAGTGTCACAAGGCCGATGAGATGCACGGAGACGGCAAGGACTATGCCAACCGATATGAGGTGGAAAACGGTCCGAAATGCCTGGATTGTCACGAAACTATCTATGAACCCAAGGCCTCGAATGCCAAAACACACTGGATTCATAAGGATGAAGTCAGTTGCCAGGTCTGTCATGCCCTCCCGTACAAGAACTGCTCCGGGTGTCACGTGGGAAAGGACAAGAACGGCCTTAAATACTACAAAACCGAGAGTTCATTCATGCATTTCAAAATAGGGCTTAACCCTCTGCGGACCGAGAAAAGGCCGGAAAAGTTTGTGACAGTCCGCCGTGTTCCTGTAGCACACGGGACATTTGATTTTTATACAAAAAACGGGCTGAGTAATTTTGACAAGCTGCCCACCTGGAAACTGGCTACACCACATAATATCAGGCGGCAGACCCCTCACAATAAAACTTGTAATGGCTGTCATGGAAACCCAAAGCTGTTTCTCCTCGAGAAAGATATCAAAGCGGATTATACGAAAGCAAATAAGGCCGTCATTGTGCCGCCGGAGTTACTTCCGAAAAAAAGGGCACAATAGTACAGGAAGCCACCGGGGCCTTTTTCGGGATTTTCAAACCATCACACAACAAAAGGAGGGTATGTCATGAAAAAAGGTATCATTATCTTTCTCGCGCTGGTTTTTCTCTTTCCCTTTTTCGCCAGCCAGGCAGCACAGGATATGTCGGCGGAAGACTTCGTCAACATAGCCAAAAAAAGTATCCACGAAATCTCTGTGTCAGACGCCAAGGTCTTGCTTGAGAAAGGCGGCCATATCTTCCTTGACTGCCGTGAGCCCAAGGAATTCAAAATGGGCCATGTCCCGGGTGCCATGAATATCCCGAGGGGCGTTGTAGAGTTCAAAGTTGGCAATCAAATCCCCGACAAAAATGCCAAGATCATTACCTATTGTAAATTTGGAGGCCGTGGCTGTCTTACCTGCTGCACCCTGTGCAAGATGGGGTATCATAATGTAGTAAACCTGGCAGGCGGTTGGCTGGCATGGGAAAAGGCGGGATATCCCGTTGAATGATCACCATCAAAGAGACAACTTGCTAGCCTTTGTTCCTTTTTCTTCCGAAAGGAATGCCCAATTTTCTCATTCGCTTGCGCAGGGTTGATGGGTTGACGTGGAGCATATCGGCGGCACCTCCTTTTCCCCCAACCCTGCCTTTCGCCCTCTCGAGGACCCTGCGTATGTGCCTGGAAACTAGCACATCCAGGGCCAGGGTATCCCCGTTCTCCAAACGAAAGGCACGGGGAACCTCCATTGCGGCTCTCTGGTTCACAGCGGTCTGCATTTCCTCAAAGGTGATGGGCTTTCCCCCGCTCAATATGAGACTCCTCTCGACCATGTTTTCCAGTTCCCGTACGTTTCCGGGCCAGGGATAGGCCATGAGTCTCTCAAGGGCTCCCGGCGCCAGAACCGGCATATGTTTTCTCCCCATGTCCCTCGCCTTTTTCTGGAGAAAATAATGAACGAGGGATGGAATGTCCCCTTTTCTCTCTCTCAGGGGTGGTATTTCGATGGGAAAGACATTGAGCCGAAAGTAGAGATCCTCCCTGAACGAACCCCCGCCTATCAGGGCCCTAAGATTGCGATGCGTGGCGGCAATAACCCTGCTATCCACTTTTATGGACTCCGTCCCCCCGACCCTTTCGATCTCTTTTTCTTGAAGCACCCGCAGGAGCCTCACCTGGACCTCCGGTTGAAGATCTCCCACCTCGTCCAGGAATATGGTGCCGCCATCGGCCCGCTCAAACCGTCCGCGCTTCCTTGCGAGTGCCCCGGTAAAAGCCCCTTTCTCATGACCGAACAACTCGCTGTCCACAAGGTTCTCGGGGATGGCCCCACAGTTGACCGTGATGAACGGGCCGTCGCTCCTCCCGGAGAGGCTGTGAATGGCACCGGCTATGACCTCTTTTCCGGTTCCCGTCTCTCCCCAAAGCAGCACCGGGCTTGAAAGAGGTGCTACCTGGCGCACCATCTCCATGACGCCTCTGAGTCCAAAATCCGCCCCGACGATTTCCTCACCGGCCATGTGTCGCAGCTCACCGTGCAGGAAACGGTTGTCTTCCACCAGGAGTTCCTTGAGTTCAAGTAATTCCTGATACCGCAGGCCATTGGACAGGGCTATGGCAAAGGGTTCCCGGAGAAGTGATGAGAGATACGCGTGTTCCTGGTCAAAGGCAGCACTCCTTTTTGAAATGAAGGTCACCCCTCCGACAATATTCTCATCCACGATCAGGCGAAGCACCAGGAGCGAGGAGTCTTTTCCCAGGAGACCTTTTGATATCCATGGCCTGGCTGTAGGATGTGCCTCCGCCCTCTCCACGACCACGGCCTCTTTGTCGGGCCGCGTCACAAAAATGCGTACATCCGGGGGAACAGGGACGGCAAGGCGGAGCAGTGAAGCGCCTTCGGCCGAGGCCTGGGCAAGGGCCACGTGTTCACCCCGCTCTGCATGGTAATGGGTTAACAAAATGGTGTCGGCAGGAATGAACTGCCGGATGTACTTGAAGCTCTCGTAGAGAAACGTTTCTACATCCAGGCTTCCACAGATGCGAAGCGTGGCCTCCCGAAAGAATTCTCTCTCATCAACCTGCATGACATCCCTCTTGTTTCCCAAGAGCCATTGTCCGGCTCGATCAATTTTTCTTGTGTCTTTTCCTGAAAGCCGATGGCTGACCGTTGAAGGATCCAATGGACTCCAAATACCCCATGGGACACTTTACATATGTGATGTCCCATAGTCAACCTAATAAGTGCCCCATGGGACACTTCTTAATGGCTTAGAACTATAACTCATTGTTTTGTATAGCTCTTTTTCTTTGGCACAGTCCATGCTCCTTGAAAAGGCAAAACAGTTGACAGGAGGAAACAGATTGAAGTGGATGGAGACAATCAGGGTTCAGTCAGCAACCGGGAAAGAGAAGGCTGTTGAAAATGAACTCATCCTTTTGGCGCGTGAGATTCAAGAAAATATCGACTCACAAGAATTGGGTGCTGTTACGGTTTTCAGGAATACCCTGGTGCCCGGATGCTTTGCCCTGTGGTTATTCTGGGATACCGACGAGCCCCGGACAAGAGGAAGCGCGCTCGGGATGAGCCTCGCGCAAAGCCTGAAGGTGTTTGGTTTGGTAGATCATTGCATATGGATCGAAAGCAGCGAGACAAAAGGAGGGAATGGCCATGAACATGGAGTCAAAAAGGAAACAACATTATTCCGGTCTTGAGACATCAACCATTGCCTATTGGACGATTCGCCTGATGCATGACAACCCCCTCCTGCCGTTGGTGAAAAACCCATACAGGCTTCTCAGGGCAGCGGGACTGGATGACATGCAAAAAGTGGTTGAGGTCGGATGCGGACCGGGTTTCTTTACCATTCCAGCTGTGAGAATAGTGGGAGAGAAAGGTCACGTGTATGCGATCGATGTAAACCACAGAGCTATAGAAAGGGTTTGGAAAAAGGTTGAGAAAGAAGAATTGGAAAACGTTACCCCCCTGTGCATCAATGCATCTAAAACCGGATTGTCCGAGGAAAGTGTTGACCTCGCCTTTGTCTTCGGTCTTCGCCACGTGGTCGGGGGTCTGGAAACGGTGCTCCCGGAACTCTACAGGATACTTAAGCCACAAGGAATCCTCTCTCTTGAAAAAACCAGAGGCTCTGAAATGGAGCTCAGAGGTGCAGCGGAAAAGGCTGGTTTTATTTTTTCGGAAAAGCATGGAAGAATCCTCCGATTCAAGAAAAGGGACAACCCTTGCTGACAGCGTCGGATTCCTTGAAGTGAAGGGATAACCGTGATCAACCGGAGGGAATTATCATGACCGCTATTACACGAAGGGTTTTTATCAAATCATCGGTGTCGCTCGGCGCAACAGTCGCTCTCGGAAAATATCTGAATCTGAAGGCCCCTGGACTTCCAGAACTAGTGAAATCGGCGCACGCTGCTCAAGGGGCGGCCACAAGGATTGTTCAGGTGGTCAGCGACGTGGACGCGCATTCCCAGTGCAGAATGAAGATACCCATCAAAGGGGGCAAGGTTATGGGCATCGCCGGGGATGCCGGGGACCCTGAGAGCAAGGGGCATCTCACCATGAGGGACAAACACATGAGAGAGGTACTCTACGCGCCTGATCGCCTGAAGTATCCCATGAAGCGAATGGGTGCCCGGGGGGAAGGCAGGTGGAAGAGGATCTCCTGGGAAGAGGCATTAACCACCATCGCGAAAAGGCTCCACGAAATCAAGAAGGATTACGGTGCCGAGGCCATAGACTTTCACCATGGTCATTATCATAGCGGTGACATCCTCGGCGCCTACCTCTCGAGACTCGCGAATCTCATCGGGACCCCCAATATCACCAACCCAAGCCATGTGTGCCATCTTCCCCGGGTCTTTTTGGGATTCAACTATGACCTTGGAGCCGTTGTTCCACCCGACGTGGCGCACACCAGGTGCCTGGTGTTATGGGGTGGGAATCCCGAAGCCACCAACAAGCCTCAGGAAATAGCCATCAAAGCGGCTCGCAAGCGGGGAATGAAACTGATCGTGATCGATCCCCGGAAGACCTCCTACGCACAAAAGGCCGATGTCCACGCTCAATTGCGGCCGGGCACCGATGGTGCCTTAGCCCTGGGCATGCTGCATGTCATTATCAAAGAAAGGCTTTACGATCACGACTTTGTCGGGAAATGGACCACCGGGTTTGACAAACTGGCGCATCACATTGAGCAGTATACTCCCGAAAGGGTCGAGGAGATTACCTGGGTTTCCGCGAACACTATCAGAAAAACAGCACGGATGTACGCAACCACCAAACCGGCGTGCATCAGCCCTCGAAACGCCCTCGACCAGCACACAAACGCATCGGTCGCGATCCGTGCAATCGATATCCTGATGGCGATCACCGGAAATCTAGATGTAAAGGGAGGGAATCTCATCATCATACCGATCGTGATGGGGCTTGAGGATATCAAGCTCTTCGAGAAGCTGCCGCCGGAAACCGCGAAAAAGAAGCTGGGCGCGGACAAATGTCTTTATTCCAAAATGTCCAAGACATGGCCCTCCGCGCACACGCCCTCCCTGTGGGATGCCATCCTTTATGGGAAACCGTATCCCGTAAAAGCGATGATGGTGATGGCCTCGAATCCGCTACTCACCTGCGCGAACTCGAACGTCGTGGAAAAGGCCCTCAAAAAGCTCGATTTCCTCGCCGTTGCTGACATCTTCATGACCCCAACAGCCAAACTCGCCGATATCGTGCTTCCTGCCTGCACCTTCTTGGAGAGAACCCGTTTTGTGACCTATGACACCCATGCCGACCACTCCTGGAACGTGCAATCCAGGATCGTGCTGAGTCCCAGGGCGGTCAAACCGCTGGAGGAGTCATGGTCGGATTGGAAGATCCTCTGTGAGTTGGGCAGGAAAATGGGCTATAAGAAATATTTTCCGTGGAAAACAGAAGAAGAGGCGATTGATCATGTGCTCAGCCCGCTCGGCCTCACCTGCGAGGATCTCAGAGAACACCCCGAGGGTATCATTATCCCCGTTCCCCCTTTCCTCTACGCAAAGTTCAGGGGAGTTCTGGGGAAAGTCGTGCGGAGTGCCCTCAAGGTCACGGCTTTCAGAAACTATCCGGACATGTACAGGAAATACGAATCAAAAGGGTTCATGACGCCGTCAAAAAAGGTGGAACTTTACTCGAGACGGCTGGAGAAACTCGGATATGATCCCCTCCCGGTGTACAAGGAACCCGCTGAGAGCCCGGTATCACGGCCGGATATTGCCAAGGAGTACCCCCTGATATTGATTGCCGGCACGAAACTGGAGATGTACACACACTCCGAGATGCGGAATATTCCAGGACTGCGAAGGGTGTTTCCGGAAAATCTCCTGGAAATCAACCCTCGGACCGCTGCCGCCATCGGTGTTACAAAAAGTGAATCCGTGAGAATTTCCTCGCCAAGAGGGAGCGTCACCTGCAAGGCTCGTATAACCGATAGCATCGACCAACGGGTTGTGCATCTTTGTCACGGATTTAAAGAGTGTAATTGCAACATCTTAACCGATCACAAGGCCTTTGATCCTATTACCGGATCAACAGGCCTGAAATCGCTGCTGTGCAAGGTGGAAAAAATTCAGAAGTGACTCGGTTGAGGATCGAGAAAGGAGAATAATAATGGAATACGGTGGAAACTTTATCGGGCTATTTGCACTTTCGAGCGCAATCTGTTGCCATCTCATCTCAAAATCACATTTTCGGGTTGCCAAAAGCTGGATCACCAACAAGTGGTTCTGGGCAGGTTTTTTCGGGAATCTGCCGGCACTAATAGCCTTTTCACTGCATGTTCACCTCAAGCGACAAAAGCAACTATGAGAACGTAGTCGTTGCTGCCGTGCAGGGATGAAGGTATTTAGCTGATTGCTTCCCGTTTCAGAATATCATAATAGGTCATGACCCTGTCCACATACCGGACCGCTTCCCTGCCCCGGCAATACCCGGACCTGCTCTTCTTGTAGTATTTGCGGCGGCAGAGGAGGGGGAACGCCTCTTTTAACGCGGTCCAGCTATTGGGATCATTGTTCTGTGTTTTTACTATGTGCTGGGCATCCTGTACATGCCGATACCCTACATTATAGCTGGCAAGAGCCATGAGCAACCGGTCGGGTTCCGGCACGCCCTCAAATTTGTCGTATGATTTCTTGAGGTATTTGACACCCCCCAGGATACTCTGTTCCGGGTCCAGACGGCTCTCGATTCCCACCTCCCTGGCGGTGTCCAGGGTAACCTGCATGAGCCCTCTCACTCCCGTGTAACTCCGAGCCCTCGGATCAAAATGAGATTCCTGGTAAATCATTGCGGCGATCAGCCGCCAGTCAAAACCATACTTTTTCGCAGCCTCCTGGATGGTATCCCGGTATTTCGGGAGTCGTGTTTCCAGCCTCCGGTAATATCGTTTAAGATCCACGTAATCGAAGGTTTCCACGTTGGCAAAATATTCCGCGTAAATCCTGTCAAACGTGCCGTCTTCCTTGATCGTGTCAAAAAACTCATTAATCTGCGTGAGGAGCCTCTTCTCTCCTTTTCTCACTGCCCAGGCGATGTTGGTCGGCTTTCCGATCGGAAAAGCGATGTGTGCATCCGGATAATAGCGCCGGTTCAGGAGGGCAATATGCGAATCGGATACCGTGGCCTCGATCTCCTTTTCCGCCACCATTCTGATGAGCTCTTCAGTGGGCATATCGTCATACAGCTTGATCCTGATGTTCAGACCGTTTGATTTGAGTTTTTTCAACAGCTCTTCATAGGTGGTGCCCCTGCGCACGCATATGGTCTTGCCTGCCAGATCATCAATCGTCTTCGCCTGATCATCTTTGTTCAGGATAACGTATTGCTGGACCGGAAGATACGCTTCCGAAAAATCGACCCGTTCCAATCTGGATTTCGTCACACTCATGCTTGCCGCAACAAAATCTCCTTCCCCTTCTTCCAGGCCCTGGATCAGGCCCTCCCAGGTGGGCGTTACTACCGCAAGATCCACATCCAGATAATCGCTGAAGGCCTTGGCAAGGTCGTATTCAAATCCCATGGGTTCTCCCCGGTATACATAGTAGCAATGGGCATTATTCCTAGTGAGAACAGTGATTTTCCCGGACGCTCGTATGCTCTCCAGTGCATCTTCCCTGGCGGAGGAGGAGAGGAACAGAGAACCCATAAGAATAGTGGTGAGGAGCAGGAGACGAAACACGCCCAGGCACGTCACATTTATTTTTGTGAAGTTCATCTTCATTTCAGTGTCTGCAGCACAGTTGGGGAAATGCTTGGAGCAGTCATTCCCATCTACCAGTCTGATGCATACTGCTGTTAGCTATCATTCAATATAACATAAAGGACTACTTCACAGCAAGTTTCGTGCCTCTCAGCCAAATGAGCCGCAGCATGTTGATCGGATTCACCGGAGGAGGGAGCGCACTGCAAGGGGCCTCAGGAACTTTTAGTTGACCCAAGCGGAAAAGGGTCACCCTCTTGCCTTCCTTCTTTCCCTGTTTCAAAAACTGACAGACCATATTTATAAAAAGGTCCCTCGGAAAAACTCCCTTCACCGTGGTGGGACCTGCATTTCGCAACCCATCCCGGATAATCGTGGCGCAGTTGCGGGTGAACAGGTTGAAATGGGGATAATACCCCGGTTTTTTCGGGTCCTCGGCAGTATTCAATATCTTTTCAAGTTCATGATGGTAATAGGCCGACAGGAGGTCCGTGGACAAGCCTTCAATAGACAACACATGAACAGTGCGCATAAACAGACGACCAAACTTGTCATAATAGGCCTTTCCGTCCTCATCAACATGATATTTTCCAAGCTCTGGATGAGGAGCAAATTCCCCGAGAGCGGGCCGGTACAAGTATTCTTCCGGTGTCATGACCTCATTTTCGTTCATGAGATGGGAATAATTGAAGACCTCTCCATTCACATTGATCGAGATATGCCCCAGGAGGGAGGCCGGGTATTTTCTGAGGCGTTCATCAAAATAGACCTCCACAAAAGGATTTTTCGGCATCTCCTCATCCGGCCATGCAAGGATAAGGGGCCTCCCGGTTTCATAATCCACCTGGGGAAGATTCCTGGCGCAGACCTTTCGCCCCAGCCAGTGGGTAACGTAACCCTTCCAGATTCTTTCAGAATTAAAAAAGCGCTCTCCGTCGCGGCCCTGGAGAAATATCTGCCCGTCCTCCCGACACAATACCCCCTTTACTATGCCCGTGCTCATAAATGCGCTATCATCCTCCTTTCAAGTAGATGGCCATTATCACAGGAAAAATCCTCACATGCAAGCGGCGGTGAGTTGACACCGGGCTGTGTCTCGTATATCCTCATAATCATTGGATCAATTGAGAGCGATCTTCTTTGCTCACATCACATGATTGCATGACGTACCCGAAAGAGAGAAAAAGAAATGGAGAGATTATCTGACATAGTGATCCTGGTAAAGGGGGGTGGAGACCTCGCTACAGGTGTGGCATGGCGGCTTCACCACTGCGGATTCAAGGTGTTGGTCACGGAAACCGAAACACCTATGGCCGTCCGCAGAAAGGTGTCTTTTTGTGAGGCGGTTTATGACGGCGCAACAGAGGTGGAAGGTGTGGAAGCATTGCTCATTCAATCGCCTGAAGATGCCGAAGGGGTCTGGAAGCAGAACCGTATCCCGGTAATCGTGGATCCTTCCTGCAACTGCAGAAATGGGGTTAAGCCGTCGGCGCTGATTGATGCCACGCTCGCGAAAAAGAACCTGGGTACTTCCATCAAGGACGCACCCCTGGTCATTGCCCTCGGCCCGGGCTTTGAGGCGGGAATCGACGCCCACTTCGTTGTTGAAACAAACCGGGGGCACCGGCTCGGGAGGCTGATCATGGAAGGCTCTGCAGAGCCGAACACGGGAGTCCCCGGTTCAGTCCTGGGACACACCTCGGACAGGGTGCTTCGCGCGCCGGCGGACGGCGTCTGGCAAAACCGACTGGACATCGGGGACACGGTCCGGGAAGGCAACCTGGTGGGTGATGTGGAAGGCAAACCGGTGATAGCGTCTATCGATGGAATCATACGAGGGCTCATTCACCCTGGGATACCGGTCACCAAAGGCCTCAAAATTGGAGACATTGATCCCCGTCCGCAGCGGGAAAACTGCTTCACCATCTCCGAAAAGGCCCTTTCAATCGCGGGAGGGGTGCTGGAGGGAATACTGCGAGTTTACGGCGCCTCAAGGGAGACCGACCAGTGCAAATAAGTTCAGAATTAACCGGTACCCCACTCAAGGAGTTTGTGACCAACATATCCTGGCGGCGTACCACCAACTATGCTGCGGCAGTCCACGATTCAAACCCGAGCTATTTCGATGAGGACCGCCCGGATGGCCTCGTTGCACCTCCCATGTTCACTGCAGCCCTCACCTGGCCTATCATGGAACGTCTATGGGAATTTATTGAGCTTGATCACTTTCCGCGCGAGATACTGGCCACTCAGGTTCATTACAGCGAACACCTCCACTTCCATGCTCCCCTTCGGCCGGGGAACCAGGTACGAATCAAGGGGAAAATAGCAGCCATCTTACCCCACAGGGCGGGCACCCACATGGTCATAAGGTTGGATGCCCAGGATCAAAATGGAACGCCCCTGTTTACGGAACACATCGGAGGCATGATGCGAGGCGTCCGGTGCACTGACCAGGGTTCAGGGAAAGAAACATTGCCTGAAGTTCCTGAATCTGTTGATGCGGCAGAGCCCATCTGGAGTCAGCAGGTTCATATTGATCCTTTCCTCACCTACATTTATGACGGCTGCTCAGACATTGTTTTTCCCATTCACACCTCCCCCAAATTTGCCCAGCAGGTGGGTTTGCCGGGAATCATTCTCCAGGGCACGGCTACCCTGGCTCTTGCAACACGCGAGATTGTCAATAGAAATGCCGGTGGGGCCCCTTCCAGACTCCAAGATCTTTCCTGCCGTTTTACGGACATGGTTATCCCGGGCACAAAAATCACGATCCAGCTTCTCAATTCCGCAGAAAGAAAAGGATATACAGAGCTCTTTTTTCAGGTCCTGAACAGTCAAGGGCAAAAGGCCTTGAACAAAGGATACGCAAGAATAGGTGTTTAATCGTTCCTGAAAAAACCTACTTCGCTGGGAGGTATCGCAATGACATGGAAAGCCTTAGACCAAACCTGGCATTATGTTGAAAAATGGGCCGTGGAGCATCCGGATAAAGAGGCCCTTGTCTTTGGGGAAGAACGCCTTACCTGGATGGATTTCAAGAAGAAGATGGACCTGATCGCCAAGGCATACCTTGACATCGGAGTCCAGAAAGGAGACAGGATTGCGTTCCTGGCTATGGCGCGCAATGAATTCCTCACCACCTATATGGCGGCAGGAAAAGTGGGAGCTATATGGCTTGGTTTGAATCCCAAATTCACCCTTGATGAACTGCGTTACCAATTAAATGACAGCCGACCGGTTATATTGATCACGCTTCGCAACTTCATGGACAATGATCTTTCGGAAAACACCAAAACGCTCATGGAGGAGTGCCCCTTCTTGAAAAAAGTCCTGGTTATGGGAGAGCCGTTTGAGGGCGCAGAGAACTTCAACGATTTTGTCTCGAGTCCGCGCCATGAACTGGATGATGCGCTGAACAAGAGATCCGCTGAGGTAAAAAAAGATGACCGAGCGTTGCTCATGTATACTTCAGGTTCCACAGGAAAACCAAAGGGGGTCGTCCACACCCATAACAGCATTGTTGAAAACATAAAGGTCGAGGTCGATAAATTTCATTTCCATGAAAATACAAAGGGGCTGCTCCATTTTCCCATCAACCATGTGGCCGCAGATGTGGAAATCGGTTTCGGATGCATCATGAGCGGAGGATCTCTCATCCTGATGGACAGTTTTGATCCGCTCTCATCAATTAAAATGGTAGAAAAAGAGCGTATCACCATGCTCGGACAGGTGCCCGTGATGTTCCTGCTCCAGATGAAGCAGCCGGATTTCAGGACTGCTGATCTGAGCAGTGTGGAATACTTCATCTGGGCCGGAGCTGCAGCCCCAAAATTGATGATTGATGTGTTGAATGCCATATGCCAGAAGATCGGAGCGAGTCTCATTACGGGATATGGCAGTACGGAGGTTTGCGGCTTTGTGACCTATACTGAAAAAGGCGATGATCCTGACACCCTCATAAAGACGGCAGGAAAAATCGCAGATCCTTTTGAGATGAGAATTGTCGATGACGAGCGGAATGAACTCCCTGACGGTCAGGTAGGTGAAATTGCAGTGAGAGGGCCGTTCCTTTTCAAAGAATACCTGAACATGCCCGAGGAGACAGCTAAGGTCATTGATAAAGAGGACTGGTATTTCACCAACGACCTGGCCTTCAAAGACGATCGTGGGTATATTCACATTACGGGTCGCAAGTCAGAGATGTTTAAGACCGGTGGAGAAAACGTGTTTCCCCGCGAGGTGGAAGAGGTCCTGGAGGGGCACGCAAGCGTGCTTTTTGCCGCGGTGATCGGTGTTCCGGACGACGTCTTCCAGGAGGTGGGCTGGGCATTCATCATGCTCCAGCCCGGGAAAGAAGTTGCGGAAGAGGAACTGCAGGCGCTGTGTAAAACGAAACTTGCAAATTTCAAAATACCCAAGAGATACTTTATCCGCCCGATTCTCCCCCTCCTTCCCAGCGGAAAGGTAAATAAGGTAGCGCTCAAGAAAGAAATAGAATCCATTTCAGGATCGGCTTAGCCCAAACCTGGAATAAGCAAAGGGACCACATTTACGATGCGAAGCTCTCTTCTGGCATGTCCATGACGGACATATCCTCGCTCTTGATGGCCTTGGCCGCGGCCTCCACTTCAGGAAGCACGTTCTTGATAAAGTACCTGGCGCTGAAGATCTTGCCCGTGTAGAAGGCTCCGTCTTTGCTTTCTTTCACGAACCTATTCAACGCGGTCTGGTCAGCCCGGTCCACGCCTCTTTCCTTCACCAGGGCATCCAGCTTTTCATTTGCCACGCCCGCTTCCCACAGCAAAAGCCACCCCGCCACCACCTTTCCCATCATCATAAGAAAAGGATAGGCATTGGAGATGGGAAGCAGAAAATTTCCTTCTCCCGCTGATTGGGCAAAAAACAATCCCATTTCTCCGAGGGTATTGGCCGCGCCCTGGACATCGTTCGCCAGATCTGCGAGGCGATCCTCTCCTTTATACCTGCTGACCGTTTTCCCTATCTCCCCCAGCAGGGCCATGAACGAGGCTCCGTTCTTGCGGGGGAGCTTCCGACCCACCAGGTCCAGGGCCTGTATGCCGCTGGTGCCTTCATAGATGGAAGCAATCTTCTCATCGCGCATGATCTGCTCTACCGGATATTCAGAGCAGTAACCGTACCCCCCGTATACCTGGATCGCCGTCTCAGTCACCCTGAACCCTGTATCCGAGTTGTACGCCTTGCAAATAGGGGTCAGCACTTCCAGGATTCCCCTCCACTTTTCCTTCTTGGCCTCATCTTCTTCGCTCACCTCCCGGTCAACGCACAGGGACGCATAATAGAGCAGTGCCCGCATACTCTCCACATTGGATTTCATCCAAAGAAGCATTCGTCGAACATCCGGGTGCTGGATGATGGGAACCCGTGGTGCCTGGGGGTCCTTGAATGGGGTGATTGAAGATCCTTGCAGCCTCTCTTTTGCATATTGAAGCGCATGCAGATACGCCACGGACGCACTGGATTCACCCTGGAGCCCTACCCCGATGCGTGCCTCGTTCATCATCTGGAACATGATCTTCATGCCCTGTCGCTCTTCCCCCAGGAGTTCCGCGTAGCAGTCCCCGTTGTCTCCAAAATTCAACAAACAGGTAGCACTGCCATGGATTCCCATCTTTTCTTCAATATTGGCCACCTCAAAATCATTTCGCCTGCCCAGGCTCCCGTCCTCGTTGACCAGGTATTTGGGGACAAGAAAGATCGAGATGCCCTTTGTGCCTGGGGGATCTCCCTCTATCCGGGCCAGCACGGGATGGATGATATTCCCGGTGAGATCATGGTCGCCGGAGGTGATGAAGATCTTTGTTCCCTGGAGCCTGAAGGTGCCGTCCGGCCGGCGCACCGCCTTGCTGCTCAAGTTACCGACGTCAGACCCGGCGTTCGGCTCGGTGAGGCACATGGTGCCAGCCCATTCGCCGGCGATCATTTTCTCAAGGTATTTATTCTTCTGTTCTTCTGTCCCGTAGGTCTCAATAAGGTGCGCAGCTCCCTCACTCAGGCCAGGATAGGAAAGAAACGCAAAATTGTGCACGAACCAGTCCTTTGCTGCCAGGGACATTACATACGGCAGGCCCTGTCCGCCATTATCTTGGGAATTGCACATAGCGCCCCAGCCCCCTTCACAATAGAGCTTATAACACCGGTGAAAGGACTTCGGCACAAACACCTGTCCGCCTTCAAGCCTGCACCCTTCCCGGTCCCCGTCGACCAGCGTGGGGAAAACCTCATTGACTGCGAGCTTCTGGGCCTCAGCAAGGATCATCTCAAACAACTCCCTGGAGAATTCCTGATACCTCGGTTTCTCACAAAGGCTATCCACTTCAAGCATTTCAAAAAGGACAAATTTCTGATCCCGTTCATCCAGGATTTGGTTCGCCATGGTGAGCCTCCTTTCTTCGTTATTGTGCATCCGGGGCCGGCATCTCATACGCCGATCTACTTTTCGCCGTACCTGTTCCAGTGGGCCTTCCCGTATGCAAGGGTTTCCTTCCCGTGACCCGGTTTGTCTTCTGCCGGGTACCCGATGCCGACCATGGAAAGGACCTTCAGGCTTTCAGGCAGATTCAAGGCTTCCGCCAGGAATGCTTCGGCCGTTTTTGTGCTATCGTGCATCCTCTCACGGATCTGTATCCAGCAGCTCCCCAGGCCCAATGATGCTGCGGTGAGATGAAGGATAATGGAAGCGATGGAGGCATCTTCGATCCACACGTCGGATTTACCCGGATCCGCGCAGATAACAACTCCCAAGGGAGCATTTTTCATAAATGCTGAGCCGTGCTCCTTGGCCCGGGAAAGCGTTTGAAGCATGTCCTTGTCGGTCACGACGATAAATTCCCAGGGGTTGTGTCCCATGGACGAGGGGGACCGTAACGCTGCCTCGATGAGCGTGTCAATTATTTCAGGTTCTATCTTTTTCTCCTGAAACCTCCTGATACTCCTTCTTTTTTCCAACACTGAAATCAACATGAAAATCCTCCTCTCCAGGTAATTTCGTTCGATTCACCTTTTCTTGTTGGTTTGGTTCAGTTCATTTCATCAACCATGGTTTTCACTTTCCGGGCAATGGCCAGTGCGGCGGTCAGTCCGGGGCTGTCAATGCCAAGGAGGTGAATAAGATTAGGGGCTGTTTCCTCATGCACAAAGACAAAATCCGGGTATTTTTTGAGCCTCGCCTGGAGTCCGGACTGGTGCCACGCGAGGTCTTCCTTTCTGATCCCAGGGAAAAAGGGGCGGACGGCCTGCACAAAAACATCCACGTCAACAGTAGGACCTCCCGCTGTCTCGCGATTGTCCGCAGGGACCAGTTTGGGACCAACGGTCACCGTTGATCCGATGGAGGGCGGATAATCAATACTTTCGAACGTGGGCGTTAAATGGATACCCACCGTGAAATGACGACCGGAGTGAGTGACCACTGCAGTTGGGGTTGGGTATACATTCTTTCCCCGGATCTGTAATTCCGGCCGCCTGTTACCGTAAAAGCAGTACGTCTCTCCACGTACCGGGTCCAATTCGTACGGCGATCCGCTGTTGAAAAACCTTGCTACTCTGTCAGTGTCAATACCGCAGGCATTAATGACGATTCCGGCCTCAACGCTGTCTTCTTTCCCATCGGGATACCGAAGCTCCACCCGGATCGAATGACCATCCGTTGCAAGCCCGATGACCACGGTCCCGGTCAAGAATTGTACCCCGTTTTGATCTGCCAGGGTATGAAGGCGATAGACCAGCGTTGGAGGATCGACGATACCCGCTGAAGGCACCAAAAGTGCCGAACGGGCCCTCACATTGGGCTCCAGAGCCCTTACCTTTTCACCCGATATTTTTTCCAGCCCCGGAACACCATTTTTCCTGCCCTGTTCAAGATAGAAATCCAGCACCGCGTCTTCTTCTTCAGTGGTCGCAACCACCATCTTCCCGGTCTTTATGGCGGCAACCCTGTGGTCTTCACAGAAATCGTAGAGCAATCGATTCCCTTCCACGCAGAGGGCTGCTTTCAAGGGCCGGGTCTCCTGGTCGTAATAGATGCCCGAATGAATAACGCCGGAATTACGCGTGGATTGGTTTTCCCCAGTGGTTATGCCTGGGTTCTTTTCCAAGAGAAAAATGTCCTTGTAGGTTTTTGAAAGCTCCCAGGCAACGGCACATCCGATAACTCCACCCCCAATGATTGCTATCATGACGATACGCTCAACTGACGATCCCACGAATTGATCTTCTCCCGGGGAACGGCGATCAATGTCACCATGGCCTTTGCAACAAGAGTCTGTTCTTCGCCTCTGCTATCGAAAACTTCTGATTCCGCAACGATGACCTGGCTCCCTTCCCTGATGACTTTTGACCGGCAGACCAGGAAATCACCATGGGCGGGCTTGAGGAAATTGATCTTGAACTCGATGGTGAGGATTTGAAAGGATTCCTCGACCGTGGAAAATGCGGCATACCCCGCAGTATGATCCGCAATGGTCGCCATCACGCCCGCATGGATAAAACCGTCCTGTTGCCGGTGGTGGTTCTCAATTTGCACCTTTGACTGGAAACATCCCCTTCGAACCACCTCTCCCTTAAATTGGCAGTAGGCAATAAAACCCTTACAGAAATCCTTTGCCAGGTAGCTTTTTCTCTCTTCAGAAATATCTTTGGTCATTTATGCCTTCTGCTCTCTTTATGGGTGGATTCTGATTTATTCTTTTAAAACAAACCAGGTTTTTTGTCAAAAATATTGTATCTCTGGCCCGCTTTTCTCACGGGCCTTCGTTGCGAGACGGAGATTCCGGGTGCTGCCGCTCACGGAAAAAAAGCGCAAATGAGTTTTTTCCAGAAATGTGGTATACTCTTGTTGAAAAAACAGGAACCCAAGCCCAGCCCCTGGTCTATAGGACTTACAAGTTGGAGAGACCGCTGCCTCAGAGGAAAACAGTGTATTGGGATTTCTCCGGGAAAGCCTTTCATCTCTGACTTTGCCCTGAGGATGCGGGTTTCCAAGGTTCGATAAATGAGAATAACCTTTTTTGGATAAATGTTCATTTGATTCCCGCTTTCGGTCTTAGGTACATCAAGACCGATTTTCTCCGAAAACCTTAGCCATAAGAAAGGAGGAAATCATGAAAAAGCAACTTATGAACTATGAAACTTTGTTGAAGGTTACAAAGGCCATTTCCCATTCCAAGGACCCAGAAGAAGTTGTCCTCATGACAGTGGAAGGTATTACGACAGCTCTGGAGGTCAAGGGTTGTACCGTATTCCTTGTTAATCGGAAAACCAATGAATTGGAGGTCGCAGCCTCCTTCGGACTCAGTGATGAATATCTCAACAAAGGCCCCATCAGTGCACTGGAGTCCATCGCAGATTCCCTGAAAGAAGGCCCGGTTGCAATCTACGATGTGAGTGACGACCCTAGGATTCAGTACCCTGAAGAAGCCCAAAAAGAGGGAATAGCCTCGATACTGTCCGTGCCTATTGTAATCGCTGAACATGTGATTGGTGCCCTTCGCATATATACATCCGAACATTGGGAATTCACTTTGGATGATGTGAACTTTACCCAGGCTATGGCACTGATAACCGGGATGGCCATGGAGATGGCAAGACACTACAAAGGCCTAACCGACAGCATTGAAATACTGAAGGCAATGAGAGCCCCAAAGGCCTCAAAATAGAGAAAGCCGTCAAGAATGGAACGGGGGATCTTGTTGAGAGTTGTAAGAAAGAGCTGCAAGGAGGGGGCCGGGGAGGCCCGTGGATTAACGGTGATAATCGATGTGTTCAGGGCGTTCACCTGCACTCCTCTTTTTTTTCATTTCGGCGCGGTGCGGGTAATCCTCGAGGCAGACCCTGAGAAGGCACAACGCTTCAAGAGAAACAACCCGGAATGGATCCTGGTGGGCGAAATCAACGAGGTGCCCCTCGAAGAAGCGGACCTGGGAAACTCACCCACCGGCATCATGAAAAAGGGATCGGCCTTTTTCGGCGGCAAGACGGTTATCCATCGGACAACAGCCGGTGTCACCGGTGTTGCTATTGCCCTAAAGACGGTGGACGAGGTGATCCTGGGAAGCTTTGTTATGGCAAAGGCTATTTCCAGGTATATCCGGGAACGGGATCCGGATATCGTAACCTTGGTGGCCATGGGAGATCGGGGCGAAAGACCGGCCCCTGAAGATGAGGCGTGTGCGGACTACCTCGTGCATCTTCTGACGGGCACGCCCCACGACCCGGTTGAGGCTATCCGGAAGGTGCTCTTTCAGGAAACAGCACAGAAATTCCTGCGGGGAGAAAAGGCATACCTTCCCCGGGAAGATCCCCTGATCTGTCTTCAGCGGGACCTCTTTGATTTTACCCTGCGAGCCCAAATAAAAGGAGCATTCCTGGAAGTCAGCAAGGTCTTCCAGAGCAGCATTTGAAAGGAACGAAACACAGAAAGGAAAGAGATGAACGGAACAAAAGCAATCCTCATTTTTCTCGTTCTTGCGCTCTCAGGATGTGCCCATGTCATTTCCCGGGAAGCAATGCAGGATGTCAATGAGGACGTGAGTTTCGAAATGGTCCTCAAGAATCCTGATGCGTACATCGGAGAGACCCTCCTCCTGGGCGGCGATATCATCCAGACCCAGCCTTTCCCAAAAAAAACCCTGATCATGGTCCTCCAACGCCCCCTCGGGTTCAGTAACAGGCCTTCGGCGGAAAAGGAATCCAAGGGAAGATTCATCTTGGAGGCGCCTGAATTTCTGGATCCGGCCATCTACAAGGCCGGGCGCCAGCTTACCATGGTTGGTACCCTCGTGGGCAAGGAAGTCCGCCCATTAGGTGGCATGAAATACACGTATCCCTTTATCCGAAGCAAGGAAATCTATCTCTGGCCTGTGGAAAGGGCCTGGAACCGGCCGAGATTCTATTTTGGCTTCGGCCTCTCGCACGGCTTTTGAGGCAAAATCATGAAAAAGCTCCTGCTGTTGTTTATCAGTGCGACCCTTCTCTCGGGGTGCGCGCATGTGATTTCAAGAGATATGCTCGACCAGGTGGACCAGGAAATCACCTTTCCTGACCTGCGCAATAATCCCTCCCACTATAAGGGGAAAACGGTCCTCCTGGGAGGGGTTATTGTAGATACGGACATGGAAAAGAACGGGACGCTTCTGGAAATTTATCAGACCCGGCTGGATAGAATCGGAGAGCCCATCCATCTGGACCGATCGCAGGGACGCTTTCTGGCACAGTACAACGGATTCCTGGATAGCGAGATCTGGCGCAAAGGCCGGAAGGTGACCGTTGCCGGCACAGTGGAGGGGGAAAAGACTAAAAAGCTGGGAAACATGAATTACCGGTATCCATATCTCCGCGTCAAGGAAATACACCTCTGGCAGGAAAGAACATACACGTATGAGCCGTACCCTTGGTACGGCTGGCGCCCTTACGGCCCCTGGGGACCATGGTGGTGGGATCCCTTCTGGGGCCCGTGGGGCCCGTACTGGGGTCCATATCCGCATTACCGGCACCGCCATCGATAGGAAATTAGCAGGATTTCCAGGATTGACCTCGTTAATCCCGCAGATCCTGTCAAATATATCTTTTCCATTTTCGAGAGACTGGGACATGATAGATATCGCCTATCTTGAAAATATAAAGCTTCATTCAATTCCGCGTGCACAACAGCTTATTGCCTTGTTTCTGCTCACTCCCAACTACCACTTCTTTTCAAAAGTTGTCATCGAAGTTGAGGGGATTGAGAGAATTCCCAGGGAGGACAACGTCATATTTGCAATGAACCACACCGACCGGTATAACTACTGGCCTTTCCAGTACAAACTGTGGAAGACAAAAACCTTCCCGTTTACCACCGTCTGGGTCAAGGGCGAATATTACAGGAATCCCATCGTGGCAAAAATTTTTGACCTGTGCAGCCTCATTCCGGTCCCCTCCATCAAGTATTTCGTGCAGGAACTCTTTCTTAAGAAGTTCGGCAGAAGGATCAGGGAAGAGGAATACAGGGCCGTGAAAAATGCCATAGACGGAAAAACCGATGATATTGACACCCGCGGCATGAAAAGCCTCGAACTGGATGTCATGTCGCACGAACATTTTGTTGAATACATTGATTCCTATTACGAAAAGATTATGGAAAAGGTGGCTCAGTTAAGCCAGGAGGCTCTTTTTGAAAAAAACCTGAACCTTATCATTTTTCCGGAAGGCACACGATCAACGAGACTGGCGGCAGGGAGAACCGGGTTGGCGCAACTGGCCCTTCATACCGAAAAAACCATCATTCCGGTCGGCTGTAATAACTCCGAGCAGGTTTATCCGGGGGACCTGCCTTTTGCCAAGAGCGGGACAATCATTTACAGAGTGGGTGAGCCCCTTTCCATTGATGGAAAGCTGAAACCATACCGAATCAGGGAAGATTTCAAGCCCTTTTCACCGAAGGCAAAGTCAAAATACAGTGAAAATTTTGAAGGGGTGACAACGCTCGTTATGGAAAGTATTAACAGCCTGGTTGACGAACGGTACAAAGATCTGGGGCCAGCCCTTGCGTGAGGAAAAACCTTGATCTTTTCCCCATTTGCACTATTGATCAAGGAGAGGACCTTTGTCTTTCTTACTCATTTTCGGATGGTTCCAATTTTATGTGGTAAAGGGAGACGCGTCCCCCTTTCCCCACCTCCCTGCTATTCCGCCGTGTCCCTCGGCTCTTCCCCACCCATCCATTGACTGATGGAATTGGCATAGTAGAGCAGGATATCCAGGGAGTCCGGATCCGCCTGGAACTTTCCGTCCGACTCTTTGACCATATGCCTCAGCCTGACCATGTTGAAGGCAATGGAGATGGCCTTGTCCCATCCCCGCTGGGGCACGTAGACCGGCACTCTGCGGGCAAGCAGATCTTCAATTAAGCGGTAGATGTGTCCGTTGACCTCGAACTCACTGAGCCATTCATCCGAGCAGTCCAGAAGCGTGCGCGCCACAACCGAAATGGGCAGTACCGGCACGATGCGTTCAATGGAACCCATCAGTTTGCGGCAGAGTTCTTCCACCACCGGAAACCGTTCTTCCTTTCCAAGGCGGTGAAAGCGGATACCGTGCTCCCTGCAGAAATCTTTCATGGAGATGCACGGGCCGAAATTGACGCAGGCATACCCGAACCGGTGCCATTTGTTGAGTACCATCAGCATGACATTGTGCCATATGAACCCGAGGCTGGTCCTGAACACAAACCAATTGCTGCGCCTATCGGCTGTGGGATCCAAGGATCTCACGAGACTCCGATCCTCCAAAGTGCGGTCATAGTTCAAGCCCACCGGAATAAAGACGATATCCCGGTCCTCCTCATTGTTGAATCCCCTCAGCATGTAGTCCACGAGGCCGAATTTCGGATTCCTGAGTCGGCCGTCTCTGCTGAGTCCGCCTTCGAGGAAAACCGCCTGACAGACCCCTTCCTTGGTGGCCATGTGGATGTAGCGTTCGAGAACCATTCGATAGAGGGGATTGCCGGAATTTCTTCTCACGAAAAAGGCACCCATGGATCGGATCAGGGTATGGAGCGGCCAGATCCTGGCCCACTCGCCCACTGCATAGGAAAGGGTGGTCCGCTCCGCAGCGAGAAAGGCCACGAGGATATAGTCCATGTTGCTACGGTGATTCATCACAAAGACGACCGTTGAATTAGGGTCTACTTTTTCCAGTTCTTCATTGTCCACCAGGCCGACCCGGACGCCATAAAGAAGCTTGGCCACTTTCTTGGCAATCCAATATCCCAGCCGGAAATAGAGGTATGCATTGAAGGAGGGTACGATTTCCCTGGCATAACCCAGGATCTCTGCCTGGATCGCCTCCCTGGGCAAATTTTCTTCAGCGGCCTTGATAGCGGCGGCCTTGATGATGTGGGGATCGTACACGAGACGGTCGATAAGAACCTGCCGTTTGGTCACCTGAAAGGGCCTTATCTCGATATCCAGCCGGGAACCGATTTCTTTGAGGACAAGGTTGATGCGGCGCCTCAGAAACCACCGCACACTGGGAATGAAGACCAGGTCCAGAATGGCCCAGGTAGTGACGACGAGAAGAAAGATAAACACCCACAGGGGAATGCTTATGGAAGCGGTCATCTGGCCCTTCCTCCTTACCTAAAAAGGGATTCCTCGGGATGGAGATTTTCGACGTGGATCTCTGAAAAAAACCCATACCACATAAATGCAACCGGTGCATGTAACAAACAAGCTTACGTCTATGGAAAGCCCTCGGTTGTTATGGATCCTTCGGCCGGCCTGAATGATCGAACCGGCCGTTTTCAATAAAAAGAGAGACCTGCCGGATGACCTCATCATTTTTCATGATGAAGGTATGAGAACTGTTTGCTACAAAAAAGTCGGCCATTTCGGACAGGCGGGTCCTCTCCACGGACACCTTGCCGTCGTCCGGCCCCGGAATAAGGGCAGAAAAAATCGGGTTCAGGCTCCGTTTGCCTGCGATCACCCCGATCTCCAATGGGACCGGTCCCAGACGGTTCGGCAAACTGTTGACCGATGTTGTCAGTTCCTGTCCTGCAGGGCCGTTCATCCACTTGAAGATGAAAAAATCCTTGAATCGATCAACGATTTCGCTCCCTTGGTTCGGAGGAGCGATCATGACCAGGCGGCTTCCCTGTGGGAGGGTTTCTTTCTGGAGATAGAAACGGGCCATGATCCCGCCCATGGAATGGGTGACCATGTGGATTTTCGTGCAACCCCGGGCCACACAGCGGGAAACGGCTTCGGGTAGGACTTGTTCAGTCAGCGCCCGGATGGTTCCCTTGGTTGACGGATAGTCCACGTTCAAGGTGAGATAGCCTTTTTTCGATAAGGCTCTTTCCATTTTCGCCATGGAGGAGGACGTTCGAAAAAGGCCATGGAGAAGTATGACGCACCCTTTTTTATTTGAGTTCACTGCGAGAATGACCTGCGACGGCATCAGTAAAACCGCGAACCCGGCGAGCAGAACACACGCGATAAACGGTCCGGATCTCCCGGTGCATTTTCTATATAAAGCATGAATGAAGGCGGTGGCGCCTGTTCGGGGCATGACCGCTTCTCTCCACATTGTTGCGGTTCGACGGGCGTATGCTATGTAAGAAAATACAATTGTAAATGTAGACGTAAATTCATATTAAATCAAGGCCAAATATGGAATAGGCGTATCCATCACTGAGTAATAACTTCGAAAAAGGTCAACCCATGCCGCAAGTGGCATTTATGTCAAGAAATAAATATACTGTCCCCAGAATTCACATATCAAGGAATTCTAATTGGTTATACATGAGAGTGAGCGGCGCGTTTCCCCGCGACGCCAGTCGCGCGGAACATTTCAGATCACCAGTTTATCCGGTGAAACTGATCGTTGGGTAAATCGGGTAAAAAATGAAACCAAACTTCCTAAAAAACTTCATCTTTATGTAATTGTTCAAGAAAGTCTTTTACAGGAAGGACATCTACACCATCATAGTGATAGGCTCTTGTTCCAGTGTAAACACCAATCATCCGATCCATATGAATACCTTTATGTTCATTGAGCGACCGCATAGGCTTTTCCCATCTCCGGTCCCATTTTTCCGCAAGCTTGACTTCCAGGCAGACAACATGAGGCCGGACGGACTGCTGCCGCTTTTTCGTCTCAACAACAAAATCTATTTCAACCCCACTTCCGGTACGGTAGAAATATATCCCCCGATGTTTTTCCTGGGTTTGGTTATAAACCTTCAACTCATGCAAAATCAGAGTTTCAAGGCTTGAGCCTTTCCAGATCCGATCGACAGGATCAAAAAGGAGACCCGCTGCCGCCCTGGCAACGCCAGGGTCAAACCAATAGAATTTCGGGTGAGTCTGTTCCCGTACTTTTGCTCCGGGCCGATAGGCAGGAAGGAAGTGTCCAAGTAAAGTATCATCTAAAATAGAAAAATATACATCTACACTGCTCCGCGCTACCCCGGCTTCCCGGGCGATGTTTTGTCCATTCACCATTTGACCGTTCAGCTGTCCGGCGATATTCAGAAATCGCAAAAATGGGGGTAACTGACGAACAATTCCCTCCTCTTTGATTTCCTCTTTAAGATATGTATCCACATAGGCACTCAAAAAATCAGCTGGATTATCACGATACATCTGAACCTGAGGCAGAAGTCCCCATTCCAGAGAGAACTCAATATCAAATTTCCGGCCCAATTCTTTAAAAGAAAAGGTATCAAGATTTCGAGTAACCGCCCGTCCAGCCAAAAGGTTGACGCCACCACGTCGAAGCTTTCTGGCAGACGAACCACATAAAGCAAATTTCCAGCCTTTGTTCTCTATCAGGCGATGAACTTCATCCAAAAGGGCTGGAATTTTTTGAATCTCATCAATAACTACCCATGAACCTTCAGGACGCGTTCCAATCATTGCCTCCAGACGCCCTGGGTTTTGAGACAGTTCCAGGTATAATGAGGATTCAAGCAGATCAAAAAAGATGGCGTTTGGCCTAACCTCCCGTAAGTATGTCGTTTTTCCAACACCACGAGGGCCGAAAAGGAAAAATGAATAGTTGGGAACATGAAGCAGTCGAGATATCTGGTGGTTTTCCATAGGCCAATTATACGATTATTTTGGAATATTACAATGCAATTTTACAACTTCATTGTAAGATTGTTTCATAATAGCGGAAAAAGGTGGAAAAGATTATCACACCCATTCTATACAGCCGCCCGACCCTGCTTGTTAGAGTCTAAGCGGTTGTTCTGTTTCAGCCTATGGTTTCTACAAAGTAGGCTTCGTCCCACAGCCTTTTTTCCACCTCTGGAGATGCAATAAGATCAGGGAATCGCTCAAGAATCGGCATTTCCAATAACTGCTTGAGTTTTTGAGCCATATTGTCCGGAGATACTTCCCCATCCGACTCCACGTATACATGTATATGGTCTGGGGCCAAGCACAGAAGACTGGCAAAACCACCCACTGCATCGCTGCAGGTCGTGATTGTATCACTGATGAAGTCAATAGTAGTTGCCGGCTCCGCAAAGGCTGGTCTTCTGCCGACCACGTTCCAGGCAAAATGGTACTTGATCTCGAGCAGCACATCGTCGGAATTACGGGACAGTTTTTGCAAAGCCAACGCCAGTTGATACTTTACCTTATCGGAATCAAGCGGTTCCTTTAAGGTGATCTTCGCAGACTGCGCTTTGGGCTCCGGCCGGATTTCCTGCCCGGGTGACGCGGCCAGTTTCAGCAACGGCTGAAAAGCATAGCATTCAAAAAAAGCAGGATTTTGTGTTGACCGGTTTAGATAACACAGAACTTCTTCTTGAAAACTTAAATCCTGGCAAAAACCGCACTTACCATGAATGAATGGTTTGGATGACTTTATACACTCCTGGCATTTTGCAGGCAAGCGATTGTCAGATAACGATTTCTCCAAGTCTCCATCTCCTTCCATGATCATACCGGGCATTTGAAACGCTCAAGGTGCTTGACGAAGTCAGCGCCGCGTTTCCCTGCGACGCCAGTCGCGCAAAACAAGTGATTATACGGTTTCTGTGTATCTCCAATTAAGGAAAATAAAGATATCACGATGCATTACTCATGATCCGTTTTCGGCGATCTCTTTCAGGATGCGGCGGAACAGGCTGTATTGGGAAAAGGTGACGTTACCCCGGGGCCGATCGTCCAGGCAGGGCAGGTAATGGCCCATTTCCAGCAAAGGCAGCACTGTTTCCTTCACTTTCCGACGCATGGCGCTCTCGTCCAGGTGCAATATTCCGGAATCAATCCCGCCGATCAAGGCCAGGTCTGGGCCGAAGGTCCTTCGAAGCGCTCCATATTCCATACCGAAACTCCTGATATTGCTGATCCAGAGCCCGTTGATCCCCGCATCGATCAAGGAAGGCAGGAGCGGGCTAAGGTTGCCTCCCGTGGTGGACAGTATGCGGAGCGGGACCTCGTAGGTCTTTAACAGGTTCAAGACCTTTCTATACCCTGGTATTGCAAACCGCTCGAACATGGCCGGCGAGACCACCGGTCCCGTGTTGGAGGCAATGGGTTCATAGAGAGAAGCGTAGTCCACACGGACCTGTGACAGTACGCGCTCCAGGCAGACGCAATGGAAATCCGTGGTCCGCTCCAGCAGGTCCTCCACCTTCCGCGGTTCTTTTATGAGGGCATAACAGGCGGACTCCAGGGATTCCCAGTCTCCCACCCCGAGCATCTGGAGGAGACCGCCCCCGGAGGCGTCCACGTAAAGGACGTGGCCTTGTTTGTTGAGCCGCTCTGCGCGCTTGACAAAGTTCTTCGCATAGCGGGAGGGTTCGTCAGGATCGTAGTAGCGGGAGAATGAAGAGGGGTCATGAAGGAGGCCCGAGGCCTTGCGGTAGTAAGGATAACTGCGGATCATGAGCCCCACGGAATAGTGGATTTCCAGGTCGAAATAGGATGGCACGGACCGGCCCCGCGGGAGGCCCTGTCGATGCCATTTGCTTATCGTTTCATCGGAAGGCTCGAGATCAAAAAAAGGGAAACGGTCCGCTCCGTCTCCCAGGAGAGTCTCAAGGAACCGCTGTTTTCGACTCCACTCGGCCATGATCACATCCAGTGTAGCGGGCAGCAACTGAAAAACTTCTACTCTTTTGCAATCGGAAACGTCAGCTGTGCTCCGAACCAGCCGATCACCGTCACGATGGGCAGAAACGATAGGACCAGCAACAGATATATTAAGCCGACCCCGCCGAGATTATCCAAAACATCCGGCACGCTCAGCCGCCATATAAACGCGATGATCGCCAGGATCAGCATCACCGGCGAAAGCCGTTTTTTAATGCGCACGGCCCGGATCGGTCGAGAAAGGTAATTCAGCCACCAGGTATATAGCCCGGTCAGGATGGTGACGATCGTAAAAAAGATACCGGCACCCAGTGAATGCAGGGCCGTCAGCTCAAATGATTTTATACCGGTAATGAGGTAGAGCACATTAAAAACGGTGGTGGAAAACATAAAGACAATCGGAAAGTGAACCGTCATGGGATGGGGGTGCCGCCGCAGCATGGGGTAGCGCGCCAGCAGCCATGACAACACAGCCGGTATCTTAATCTCGACCTCCTTTTGCTGTTTCAGAACACCAACCTGTGGGAATCTTTCCAGCACTTCAGTGCCATGCGGTGCGGCCTTGATGTCCGTACTGAGGTCGGTACCGGCGCGGTGGCGCTTCATGTGCAGGCCAGCCTTCCAGCGCTTGCTCTCGCTGACATCGTAGACCTTTCCCTGGTGGGCGATGTAAACCAGACTTCCATTCTCGCCGTTAAATTTCGCAAGCTCTTCAGAATCAAATTCCTTCATTTTGTCACCTATCCGTCCATCAACCTTCAACGTCATGTTCGGCAAGACGTTGTCTCGCTTCAGAATAAGTATATACTTTCATGTGGAAAAGTGGAAAATGATTAACAGGTACGCCTTCGATTGCACACCATGAAAGATCGGCCCGATCGAGACAATCAACTATGCGCATGACATCATCTGTGCCTCCCGCTTTCTGTGCCATCGACCAACCGTTTCTTCGGCAGGTTCCAGGTCGAAAAAAGGGAACCGGTCACTTTCATTACACAAGATGGTTTCCAAAAATCGTTTCTTCTGGCTCGGCTCGGGCGTCGCCACATTTATACGTTCCGCTCATGAGAAAAACAATGATACTTTTTACGTATCACACAAATGGCACAGATTCCATTCAGAAAAGGCCTTTCCCCAGGATTTTTTATTGACAAGGTCTTTCGGCAATGTAATTAACATACAAACTATTTGCATCTTAATCTTATGGTTACAAATAGGTTTTCGGAGGATATCATGCTCTTCAAAGATTGTCTGTGTTTCCAGGTGGGAAGAGCCGCCCGGAAGATGTCAAAGATCACCCGGGAAAAAGTGGCCCCTTACGGGCTCACCACCACCCAGTTCTTTCTGCTCACCGCACTCTATGAAGAAGACGGGATCTTCATCAGTGTCCTCGCCCGGAAGGTGGCTCTGGACAAGGCGACCCTGACGGGGATGCTGGACCGTCTCGAACGTGATGGTCTCACGGAGCGCAGAGCCGATCCTGAAGACCGTCGGGCCATAAGAATCCATCTGAAGGAAAAAGCGGAAAGGTTGAGGGATGAGTTGACCGAACTCTATCACGAAAACAACGGCATGTTTCTCGCCCTCTTGGATGAGGAAGAAAAGAAAGTTTTCGAGCAGGTGGTTGACAAGATTGAAACCGTGGATCTTGAAGGCTGAAAACAGTCTAACATCATAAGGAGGGGCGATATGAGCAAGGGAAGGCTTCATTATGGCTGGATTGTTATCTTCATGGGTTTACTTACCACCATTGCAGCACACGGGTTCGGGCGCATGGCATACACCATTATCCTCCCGGCGATGAAGGACGGCCTCAAATTTGACTATACCCAACTGGGCCTACTGGGAACCGGAAACTTTATCGGATACCTGACCATGGCCATTGTCGGGGGATTCCTCGCAGCCCGGTTCGGGACCCGCATCGTCATCACCTTCGCCCTGATCCTCATGGGGATAACCATGATGCTGACCGGCCTGGCCCAATCATTCGGTTTTGCTTTTGCCATGCGCCTCTTGACAGGTCTTGGCAATGGCGCAGCCTACGTGCCTGCCATGGCCCTGGGTTCAGCCTGGTTTGCCATGGAAAGAAGAGGATTTGCCACCGGAATTGTCTCCGCCGGGATCGGGGCAGGCACCCTCATATCCGGCCTGGTGGTCCCGCCCATCCTGGGGGCCTTCGGTTCCAATGGATGGCGCGCTTCCTGGTATATTCTTGGCGGCGCTGTGCTGCTGATTTCCGGCATTGTGTTCCTTTTCATCCGCAGTCGTCCGGAAGAAAAGGGCCTGGCGCCCGTCGGCGTCCATCAAGAAGGAAACGGCCGGACAGCATCGCCGAGCAAGGGCAAGGCTTCTTCCCTTGAATGGGCCAAAATCTACAAACTGCCTTCAGTCTGGTACCTGGGAGTGGTTTATTTTTTTTACGGCCTCTCCTATATCATCTATATGGTCTTTTTTGCGGCTTACCTGGTGAAAGAGATGGGGCTCTCCCAGGCATGGGCCGGGGCACTGTGGGCCACAGTCGGAGGGTTGAGCATCTTTTGCGGTGTCATCTGGGGAGGGATCTCGGATCGCCTCGGACGCAGTAAAGGGGCTGCCCTTGCCTATCTGGTCCTGGCTGCTTCCTACATCATTTATGCACTCGTGAAGGTCCATTTCGGCTTCTATTTATCTGCATTCCTGTTCGGCCTCACTGCCTGGAGCATCCCAACCATCATGGCTGCAGCTGCCGGAGATTTTGTCGGGCCACGCCTGGCTCCGGCCGGCCTGGGTTTTATCACTCTCTTTTTCGGTATCGGTCAGGCGCTGGGACCTGCTTTGGGTGGATACCTTGCCGACGTGAGCCACTCTTTCACTGTACCTTTTCTGGTGGCAGGAGCTATTTCGCTTGTGGGAATGGTATTCTCATTTTTTCTCAAGAACCCGGCAACGGCATAAATCCAATCTCCCAGGATCGCTCGTGGTTTAGCAATGGTTGTCCGGGGAAAGAGGGCGAAGAAACACTATGGATACTAAGCTGGCCAATATGCACGCCTTGTTCAGCCCGGAGTCCGTCGCCGTGATCGGTGCATCGAATAATCCCGGGAAACTGGGATTTCACGTCATGAAAAGCCTGACAGAAGGTGGCTATCCGGGGAACATCGTTCCCATAAACCCCCGCGTGGAAGAGATCGTGGGACTTAAAAGCTATGCTGGCCTTGATAAATACCATGGCTCCATTGATCTCGCCATAGTGGTAGTGCCTGCAAAGCTGGTCCCCGGGGTATTCCGCGAATGCGCAGAAAAGGGGGTCAAAGGCATTGTGCTGATCACTGCCGGGTTCAAGGAGATCGAGGACCCTGGCGGTGCAATTCTCCACGACGAAATCGCCGCCATTGCAAACAGTGCCGGAATCCCGGTCATCGGCCCCAACACATTCGGTATGATCAACTTCCACCGGGATCTGAATGCCTCTTTTACCCCGGAATTCTCTTTTCTCAAAAAGGGGACGGTGGCGCTGGTCAGCCAGAGCGGAGGCATGTCCCATCTCATGGGCTTTCTCGCCATGAGACTGGATGTGGGCTTCAGCAAAATAGTGGGCCTGGGGAATCGCCTGAACGTGGATTTCAGCGACATGCTGGAGTACCTGGATGAGGATCCTGATACGCAGGCCATAGCCCTTTACGTGGAGGGTATTGACGAACCCAACCGACTGATTTCTGCTGCAAAGACATATACAGGCCGTAAACCGATAATCGTTTACAAGACGGGCAGCGCGCGTGTCGGTGATCAGGCGTCTCTTTCCCACACGGGATCTATTGCCGGGCGCCATGAGATTTACGGGGGCGCATTCAGACAGGCAGGGATGCTCCCTCTCAGGGGAGCTGAACAACTCCTGGATACGGCCAAGGCCCTTGCGGGTTGTCCGGTTCCGAAGGGACCGGGGGTAGCGGTCCTCTCAGGGCAGGCAGGGCCCGGAATGGCAGGGTGTGATATCTGTGAAACGGAACATCTGGATATTGTCCGGTTTTCCCGAAACACTCAAGCGACCATCAATGAGCTTTTGCCTCCCCTCGCCCTCAGGACAAACCCGGTGGACATGGGGCCTGCCTGGTATAATTCCGCCGCTATAACCGGGATCGTGCGGGCCGTCCTGGAGGATGACAATGTGGATTCAATCCTGCTGTTCATGATGTTTGCCTCGGCGAACGTGGACGCGGTTGAACGGATGAGCGATCTCCTGAGAGGCTGGGCACAGAAAAAGCCCCTGATCAGTTGTATCCTTTCCCCTCCGGACATCTGGGACGAGCAGGTGAAGGACCTGGAAAACGCGGGGGCCCTGGTGAATTACCCCACACCCGAACGGGCGGCCGAGGCCATGGCCAACCTGTGGAAATACCGGGAACTCCGGGCCAAATGAGCGCGACATTTATGAATCACTTCATGGAACCTCGAAGCGTTGCCATTATCGGAATCAGCCGCAGGAGCGGCCCGGGTTCCTATAACCTGATGGAAAACATGCTCCTCTATGGTTTCAAAGGAAAAATCTTTCCCATCAACCCCCAGGCCCAGGAAATCCTGGGCTTTCAGGCCTATCCGAGCATCAGGGAGGTCGGTCAGGAGGTTGACCTGGCCGTCATCACCCTCCCACGGGAGTTGGTCTTGCAACAGGTTGAGGAGTGCGCGGCCTCAGGTGTGAAAGCCGTCATTGTGGTAAGCCAGGGATTTGCGGATGCAGATGACCGGGGAAAGGGCCTCCAGCAGGAGATGGTGGCAATTGCCCGAAAGAATGGCATGAGGATACTGGGTCCAAATACCCTTGGTGTGGTCAACAATTTCCACAATTTCACCACCTCCTTTATGCCCCTGAACCGGGAAAAAGCGCCCATAGGGATGATCTGCCAGTCCGGGCTTTTTTTCGTGGGTGCGAGAAATTTTACGGAAATAATAGGAAAAGGAATTGACATCGGCAATGGTTGCGATATCGGCTTTGCTGACTGTCTTGCCAGTCTGGGGAAAGATCCTGACATTGAAATCATCACCATACACATGGAAGGACTTGAGCAGCCAAAGAGATTTCTTTTCCTGGCATCGCAAGTTGCGCGGGAAAAACCCGTCATTGTTTTCAAGACCGGGCAAAGCGCAGCCGGTGCCAGGGCCGCGGCATCCCACAGCGGAAGTATGGCAGGAGATTATGCGATTTACCGGGCTGCTTTGAGACAGGCGGGATGTCTTTTCCTTGACGACGACGGCCGCATGCGCGATGCCGTGCGGACACTGCTCCATCAACCCCTCCTGCAGGGCAAACGAATCGCCATTATCACAATCACCGGGGCGGGAGGCATTGTCGCAAGTGACGCCCTGGAAAAAAACGGGCTTGAGCTTGCCCGGCTATCCGAACAAACCATCAGAACGGTAGCCGACCTGTCCCCGGAGTGGATGCCCCTTGGGAACCCACTGGATATCTGGCCGGCGGTGATGAAGCATGGAATGCAGGAGGTCTATGGGAAGGCCCTGGAGGCAGTCCTTGCTGATCCCGGCGTGGACGGGGTTCTCTGCATCAGCGTTGCCCTGGACACGGAGAAATTCGGGTTCCTGAATGTCTCGGAGTGCCTCAACAACAGGGCCGCTTCGATGGAGAAGAAAAAGCCCGTCGTTGCCTGGCTCTATGGGCCGAACAGGGAAGAAATAGCCGCGAAAATTGAGGAAGAGAAAAGGATCTCTACCTACGGAACCATTGAAATGGCGGCGTGGTCCTTGTCGATTCTCAGGGAACGGCAACAATTTCTTGAAAAAGTAGCCGTTCCATGACAAAAGAACTTTTTGCAATTGTTGAATAATTTGGAGAAACAGGGAGAAACAGATGAAGATCATAGAAAAGGCATTAAAGGATGGACGAAACACCCTCTCGGAGCATGAATCAAAACAGCTCCTGACCAACTATGACATCCCGGTAACCAGGGAGATCCTGGTGGAAGACAGGAAGGAGCTTGCTAGTGCCGTCAGTGAAATCGGATTTCCACTGGTGATGAAAGGAAGCTCATCATTCATCACCCACAAGACGGAAAAGGGGTTGATCCGGGTTGACATACGGGATGAAAAGGAGGCCGGGAAAGCGTTTGAAGAGATCATGGAAAAAATGGGTGGCCAGGGAGAAGGAGTCCTGGTCCAGGAGCTGATCAAGGGCCAGCGTGAACTGGTGGTGGGTCTCACCCGTGATCCCCAGTTCGGGCCATGTGTCATGTTCGGCCTCGGTGGAATATTTACTGAAATCCTCAAGGACATATCATTCCGGGTAGCACCTCTGGAACAGAAAGACGCCATTGATATGATGCAGGAGATCAAGGGGCATAAGATCCTGGAGGCGGTGCGCGGCATGGAGCCGGCCAACTTGGAGACGCTGGCACAAATCCTCATAAACGTGGGAAGGATCGGGCTCGAAAACGACGCAATCAAGGAAATCGATATCAATCCCTTGATCTTGTCAGGGGCGAGGCCCGTGGCAGTGGATGCATTGGTGGTACTGCAAGAAGGGAAACCTGCGTGAATATTATCAGGGAAACCATAGGAAAGGCCGTCAAAGCAATCGCCCAAGAACACATTCCTGACGATGCCATCATCGACACGGAAATGGGTATCCGTTATACCTATGGCCGTCTGCTGAAGGAAATTGATTCGATTGCAGCAGGCCTGATCGAATATGGTATTGAAGGTGGAGACAAGGTTGCGCTCTGGGGCCCCAATATTCCTGAATGGATTATTTCCATGCTCGCGCTGGCGCGCATCGGGGCGGTTACAGTACCCGTTGATCCTGGCGCAGGAAAGGATGGCCTCAGGTATGTCCTCACGCATTCAGAGTGCCACGGTTTAATCATGGCTGAACACTTGGATGAAAAATCCCGTGGAGAGCTGCTCCAGGAAATAAGGCCCGAGCTTCCCGATTTGAAAAAGATGTTCGTAATCGGAGATGACGAGCATCCTGACACAGTTTCGTGGACTGATCTGCGGGCCACGGGCCAGGGAATGGACCTCGCACCACTGAAGCGGGCTGAAGAAGAAATCAGCCCGGAGGATCCGGTGGCAATCATGTATACCTCCGGAACCACGGGCAAACCAAAGGGCGTGGTTCTTGACCACTTGGGCCTGATCAATAAATCTCTTGCATCCACCGAACGTCAGGAAATCACCGATACGGACAGGCTATGTCTCTTTTTTCCCCTCTTTCATATGTTCGGCAACACCTGCATTGCCCTGGCAGGACTCTTGAGAGGCGCCACTCTCGTTATGCCCTGCAGATCCTTTGATCCCCCAATGATACTTGAAGCAATCGCCCAGGAGCAATCCACCGCCATCTACGCATCTCCCAGCATGATTATCTCGCTTCTGGAACATCCGGCATTTGAAAAAAAAGACTGGCAGTCGGTGCGCAAAGGGGTTATCGGCGGAGCACCATGCCCCATGGAACTCATGAAACGACTGGTCGAGGATATCGGGGTAGCCCATATCACCGTCGGCTATGGCATCACGGAGACCAGTTCATGGATTACCATGACCCGCCCTGAAGATCCTATCCGCCTCCGTGTCTCAACCATCGGGAAGCCCCTGGAGTGTAATGAGGTCAAGATCGTCGATCCTGGCACAGGCGAAGACCTCCCACCCAAGAACCAGGGTGAAATCTGCACAAGAGGATTTCTCATGAAGGAGTACTACAAGATGCCCGGCGCCACGACCGCTGCCGTCGACCCGGAAGGATGGTTCCACACCGGCGACCTGGGGGAGATGGATGGAAATGGCTATGTGCGCATTACCGGCAGGCTGAAAGACGTGATCGTGCGGGACGGGACCGAGATTTATCCGGTCGAACTGGAGGAGGTCATTTACCAATTGGGCGATGTTGCGGAAGTCCAGGTCTTTGGTTTCCCGGACGCGAAAAGAGGCCAGGAAGTAGCCGCGTGGATAAAACTGAAGCAGCGATCGACACTTTCTCTTGCTGAGATCTTCGAACATGTGGAAAAAAAGGTGGAACCACCGTTGGCGCCCCGTTTCTACAAGATCGTTTCAGATTTTCCCACCACCAGGAGCGGCAAAGTCCAGAAATTCAAGCTGGGCGAAATGGCGGGGAAGGAATACAAGGGATTTAGCTGAATGCATCCTGGGGATATTATCAGGAGGACAGAATCTGGTCTCGCAGGTGTGTCGTTTGAGGGGAAGGTTTTTCACCAAGGAGCCTTTCCAGCCTTTCCCGGCACTCATCGTACACCCTCAACGCCAGGTTAGCATTCCCCATGTTCGACAAACACACCATGCGCCGCTGACAATAGATCTCGCAGACAGGATCTTTGGAGATAGCTTCCTGGTATATCCGATCTGCCGAAGCCCAGCCCTTTTTCTCTTCTAATAAATTCCCCACGCATTCGACCAGTGATCTGAACTGATGGGTAAAATCAGACCTTGGAGCGAATGTCCAGTCTTCATCACTTCTGTCTGACAGAAAAGGCCCCCGGTAGAGGTCAAGAGCGTTCCGAGCTAGCTCTATCACCTGATCTGCGTTTTCTTTCCGGACTGCGTCCGCAACCTTTTCAACCAATTCCTTAAACGCAAGGATATCCAGCCAGCAACAGGCCGGATTAATGGACAGGGCCTTGTTCTTGTGGACAATCGCCTCTTTGACCCCCAGCAGCTTTCGCAGCCGGTGGAGCGTTGTCTTCAACGACCGGGACTGGTTGTCCCCTTCGCTGTCCGGCCACAGGATATCCTGAACCCTTGTCTCGGCCACCTGGTTGCCGCCCAGGGAAACCAGCACCCGAAGCAACTCCAGGGGTTTTCCCTGTCTGCCGAGGGATGAGATAAGGCTCTCCTCGTTCAAGTCCACCCTGAACTCTCCCAGGGCAAAAATCCGCACTGGCCACGGCCACAATTCCGGCCGCGCGCATAGAGCCTTCGGAATAATTTTCCAGCGACGAATAAAAGAACACACAAAGCCCGTTTCAATTGTTTCCTGCTGGGCCAGAATGCATAACTCCGTCATCATCTCCTTTGGAAAGAAAAAAAACGCACTGTAGCCGTGCCGATTCGCCAGGGAAAAACCTTCTTGTGCCCGTTCAATGGCTTCATCTTTCTGATCCAGGCCCAGATGGACCAAGGCCATACCCAGGTGGGCCTGACAGGCGAACCAGGGGTTCCTGGAGCGGGAGCAAAGCTGAAATATCCTGTCGAAGTGTTCCAGGGCTCCATCGTAATCCTGCCGATCTACGGCAAGAAGGCCGGTCCCAAGTCTGCACCAGTTTTCATACGAAGGCATGCCCAGCCCTATCCCAACTTCAAGCGCCCTGTTCCCGTGGTATTCAGCCTGCTTCTTTTCTCCCTTGAGCAGGAAAAAAAATGCCTTCACAAGGTGATAGTAGCTGAGATCAAGCCCCCGGAGTTCCGGGAGGTTCTTTTCTACTTCCCCAATGAATTTTTCAGCCCTGATTTTTTCACCACCATTCAGACAGCAGGCTGCTCCCAGGAGAAAGTAATGGTTTTTCCAGATCTTGACCCCGGTTTCTTCCACGATCTTGAGCCCTTGTTTCATGGTTTCCAGGCATCGCGCGGTCTGCCCCGTCATCAAGTGATATTGGAGTTTCAGCGAAAGCACCCCAGTAAGGTCCAAGGCTGACGAATCCATGTGTTTTTTCATGGCAAGGGAACGATTGAGGGCGCTTTCCGCCTCCTCAAACCGGCCGGTCCACAGATAATGGAGCGGAAGGACCGGGCCAGGCATGAGCCTTCCTTTCTGGAAGAGTTTTTCCACGAGTGCACCCCAGAGCTCAATTTCCGGGTCATCGGGCCTGCGTGAGACTAGGGCTCGAAACATACCCAGGGCTAACTGGTCGTTCTGCGGATCGTTCTGCCGCTCCAATTCCTTCACATCCACCTGTTGCTGAATGAAGTCTATCAAAGGATCCATGACACTCATGTCGGCCATAAAGCTCAATATTGCCCTAATCAGGAACGGGCAACAGAAAAGTGCCCCTGAAAAATCCCTGTTACTTACAAACTTCTGGAAGCTTTTTCGCAGGCATTCGATGGATACCTGCGGAAGAAACGGCATGGCCGCAACTCCTTTGTGACACAAAAGCCAGGGATCGCATTCCACCATCTCACCGGGCATCCCGCTCAACCATCGAAGTACCGTACCGAAATGCGCTTTACGGAAAACATAAGGGGCGTTTTCTTTTATGAGGGAAGCACATCTTGTCCAGTCACCTGACTTAAAAAGAAGTTCGATGCTTTCTATGATTTGTCCTGATTCCCGTAGGAGTTCAGCTCCTTGACGACGAAGGGCCAGCAGAGTGGGACCCGGGAACCTCTCTTCAGCCGATTTTGCAAGAAATTCCCTGAAGAGGGGATGAATCTGATAGATCTCCCGTCCTTTGCTCATCCGGTAGGTAAAATAATTTTTCTGGCTCAATTCCCGGAGATATGGTCCTGCACCTGACCATCTGCACAGGGCTTCTACCACCTTCACATCCAACTCTTGCAAAACTGAAGCCTTCAGGAGCATCTCCTGCTCTTCTTTTCCTTGTCTCTGAAAGACCACGTCAGCGAAGTAGTCAAAAACCACATCATAATGATACGGCTCAAACGCCTGCCCATCCTGCGTGTCCAATTCCTCCAGCATCAGCGTCAATCCTGCCGCCCACCCCTGGGTTACGTCGTGGAGATAGTCATCAAGACCATCGCGCCCGCCGCCGATACCTTGAAGCTGAAGTAATGCCCCGATTTCGTCCCGGCTGAACAGGAGTCGTTCTCCTTCAACAACATGCAAAGAATTATTCGCGCGAGAGCGTGCAAACGGCTGGAGCGGCCGGGAGCGGCTCAAGAAAACCAACCGCGACTCAGGGGGTAATTCTTCCACCATGAGTGCAATGATAGTGTGGACCGGGGATTCCTCTTCAATATCCTGGTAGTTGTCGAGCACGATTATTGCGGGTTCCCGACAGGCTCGAAAAAGCTCACGAAAGAACTTCCGTGAAAAGACCTGGAGCTGCAGCATGGTCTCCGGGGTAAACCCGGGGAGCAATGGCTTCCGCTCTTCCTGAAATGCCAGCGCACGGGGAAAAAGAGAAAAAAATGAGGCAGGATCACTATCAATAATATCGAGCTGGTACCAGAAGGAGGGAATCTTTCGGGAGTGGAGATAAGATGACGCAAGAACGGTTTTGCCTGAGCCCGGCGGCCCGGTAATCCAGACCGACCCCTTATTTAGTTGGTCATCCAGATATTTCAGCAGATTTTCACGAAAGAAGACATGCGGATTCAAGCGGGGAGGTGAAATCTTGTGTTTCGGGATACTTCCTTCTCTATCCCCTGCCCCTTTCGCCGGCGTAGTTTTTTTTTGAGAATCTGGTTGACCCATTTGCCTCCTGAAATTGGGTTGCTATTGGCTTGAAATATAGCCAAAAATCCTTCGCGCGTCAATGAGTTTGTTCAACCATTGCTGCTCCGTCAACACACATGCGAGCTTGACCTAAGAACAACAGGTGATTAGTTTTGAATAAAGAAACGTTCTGAAACAGATGAACTTCTATAAAAAAACGGGCCCGCGGAAAGGAGGGAAAAAATGGGCACAAAGAAAAATGTATGTCTTGTTCTGATAAGCTTTCTGGTGTTGCTCCTCTTTGGGGGATGTGCAACGCTCAGGAGTGGAGGAGTGTCCAGTGTAATCGGCCCGCACGGTGAAACAGTAACCCTTCAGGAACTGGAAAGAAATTGGGACGCCTACGACATTTATTACGCTGGGGTATCAGATGATGGCCCAAACGCGCTCTTCTTTGACCCGAAAAATGACGGGAAAACCCTCTCCGGCAAAACATGGGAAAAAGTGGAAGACAGAGAACTCTTGCCAGGTATGATCGATTTTATCAGGAATTTGAATGAGTTCGACCCAAGACTCTATAGTATCGTGGGGCCGGATCATCAGGTGTATGGGTATGTTTTCTCCCCCACGAATGAGGTCTACTTGAAGGTTATTGATGGGAAGACCATATATGTCTATTATGTGGAATCTCCCCTTCATAAGAACGATGTGGGGCGGGACACTCCCAGATCCTGACGGTGAGATGATCATCGGGTTACAGCTTTGCTTGCACACGGACCGTTCCTTTGGTCCTCGTATACCAGAGGAAGATGCCTGTACCCAAGAGACCCATGAAGGCGCCGAAATAGAAAACTGCCCTGATATCCAAGGTGTCAGCGATTACTCCACTCACAATGGGTCCGACGGCCATCCCGACGCTGAATGCCACGCCGAATATGGCCATTGTGGACCCCATGCCGAATTTTCGTCCCTCCTCCACGATCATTGCCGACGCGGCAGGTATGGACAAACTGCCCCCAAGGCTTCCAAGAAGGCATACTCCCAGAAGCTTCCAGAAATTCCCGCACCATGGAATCAGGCCCAGAAATGCGATGTTGGCTCCACCACCTGCGGCCACCAGGAATCTCCGGTTGACCCGGTCGGAAATGCGCCCTCCGAGTGGCTGAAACAGGGCCATCACCAGGATGTTCACTGCGAGCAGAATGCCGATACGGGTGGGGGACAAGCCGAGAGAAAAGCCCGCAAAGATGGGGAGGAAACCGGCAAACGCACCCCTCCCCATGGAAAAGGCCAACCGAAAGCCCAACAGGCCTTTCATGATACTACTCCTGCCGATTTTCCGGAAAGAAGACCGGGGCCGGGTCCCTTTTTTCACGGGAGTAGCTTCCGGAAGGAAAAACAGGACCACGAAAAAGCCCAACAGGTTCAAAGCGCCCATGGCATAAAAGGCAACGTTCATGCCAAAATGGTCTGTTAATGCACCTCCCATCAAGGGGCCAAAACCGAACCCACTGAAAAACGCAGCGTTGAAATACCCCTGCCATCTTCCTTCTTCACCCTGCGGGGACATGTCTCCCACATAAGCCTGTGCAATGGGGATTACCAGACCGGCGGCGACTCCCTGGATCAGGCGAACCAGCATAAGCTGGAAGGGATCGTCCGCCCAAATGTAACCAAGGGAAATAACGGCATAGGTAAGCAGTCCGACGCTCAGAAACACTTTACGTCCGCTGCGATCCGAAAACCTTCCCGCGATTGGCATCACGATGGCCCGGGAGATGGAAAATCCGGCAAAGATCATGCCGATCCAAAGACCGGTAGCCCCCATCTTCTCCGCGTAAAGGGGCAGCAACGGGGCCACAATGCCAACTCCAAGCATGGAAGCGAAGATGGAAAGGCCCAGTACAGGGAAGGTCTTTTTAATCATCCACAGCCTCAAAAAGGTTTTTCACAACGGGGGTCATCCTTCGTGCAAGAAAGGAAGCGGGGTTCCCTTCCGGTAGGCGAGGGCCTGGCATGAAGCAATCAGGCGACCTTCCTGGTCATGGGCCTTGATATCATAACTGGCGGTCTTCCGGGTGCAGCTTAACTCCCGGGCCTCCGCTGTAAGGGTGCTTCCCGGGGCGGGTGATGCCATGTAGGTGACCATCACGTTCAAGGCTACCGCCGTCGTCCCATGGGAATTGCAGGCAGTCTCGAAAGCAAGGTCCAGCAATGAAAAGATGGCCCCTCCATGGGTCATGCCAAAGATGTTCTGCATGTCGGGGGTAAGAGTCATTTCCACCTTGGAATAGCCTTCCTCAAGATCCACAAGCCGCAAATCAAGCTTCCGCGAAAATGGTTCTTTCCCTACTTGTTCGAACATCGCCTTGCGTATGATTTCATCCATGTCAGTCCCTCCGCAATGCTCTCTCTTTTCCCACCGCCTTGAAATCCATCTTTCCAATGTTTGTCAACGTGGCTGGGTATATGGACACGCCCAAATCATACTCAATGAATTACCCGGCTCTGTAGCTGTCCTCAATGGCCTTAACCAGATTGGTCATTGCCGTATAAAAAGGTACCGGGACCCCTTTTTTCCGTGCGTATTCAACAACTTTTCCCCCGAGGAAATCGATCTCCGTCTGGGTCTTGTTGGCCACGTCCTGACACATGGAATCCTTATGAACCCCTACCTTCTCCAGGTACGCCATGGCCTGCGAAAGGTAGTCCTCTCCGAGGTCGTACCCTACCGCCTTGGCAACAGCCAGTGCCTCCTGAAAGCAGGATTCCGCGATCTCCCGGGTGGGAGGGAACGCAAGGGCATCCTGTATGGTCCGGTCGGTGACCGCGCAAATGGAGGCCATGGTACACTTCATGATCATTTTTTTCCAGACATAAAGTTTGATGTCGTCCACAAATTCAGTGTCAAGGCCGCATCCGGTAAGCAGTTCGGCGAGTTGAAGTCCAAATTCCCTGCTCTCAGGCGCCACACTTCCCAGGTGATTCGGTTTGTTGAAAAATGCCGTTTCAATTCTCCCCGGCCCCTTTACTGAAACACCGTAATTGAGAGACATGCGGAATGCCGCATCCACACCAAACCGTTCGGCAATGAGATCCTCGGTCCCCAGGCCATTGTGGGTGCTGACAATCTTTGCGCCGGACGTAAAAACTGTCTCCAGGTCTTCCAGCACCCGGGGAAGATGAAACGTCTTCGTGGAAAGGAAGAAAAGATTGGGGCTGAACTCTTTCACCTCTTCAATTCGAGGATAAAAATGTTTCACCGGCACCTCGTATGACAGGGCACCGGTGACGCCGATCCCCTGTTCTCGAAGTTCTTCTCCCAGGCCGGGCCTGGGATCAACAAGCACAATTCCAGGGTCCCTGCTCAAGAGTGCCGCCGCCAGTACTCCCCCCGTCGCACCCACGCCAATAATAGCAATTCTCAGCTCTTCCATGGTTTCCTCCTTAACCCATTTGTATTTATTCAGGTTGTTTAGGATCTAGCCTGAAGCCTATGAGGTTTTCTCCTGATCGATTTTTCCTGACAGGATACTCCATGTCCGCCTTTGCAGGAAGCTGCCCTCCACATCCCCTTCCATCTCCAGGAACATTTTCCAGGGGACGGCAAAAGACAGCAGGTCCTTTCCTAGCTGTTTTCTCAGATTCTCTCGGGCGGAGATGTCCGTGAGGCCCACCACGGCTCGCGGGTTCTCGGATTGTACCTCCTTGTAAGGAAAAATCCCGATGGTCTGGCACCCGGCCGCATAAGGGATGGAAACATTTTCGGTACCTTGCCTCCCGTAGTTTGCGAGGATGACGAGTGCGGCAAGCTGATCCGGCGGTGCCAGAAAGATAACGATCTCGGGTTGTTTTTTCTCAGGAACAACCTGGCTGAGCGGTTTGAACACCACATATTTCGAAGGAACCTCCATCATAGGCATGGCGTCAACAAAATCTTTCACCATTTCAGGGGATTTAAGATACCTTTCCCCTTTCAGGAAATCTTCCAGGAAATCCTTGGAGACGAAGTCCTTTATCTGCTCCGCGGTCTCTTTTCCCTGCTCCCACTGCTCATTTCCGGTGGACAGGAAATAATAGAAACACTCAATGCCACCGGGAAATGTGAGATATTGGTTTCCAAAACCAAGGCCGACCCCGCCTCCCCAGCACCCGTACGTATCTTTAGTGAAAACCGCAGTTTTTCCCTTGGCCGCCCTGGCCAGCATCCACATGACACATCCCCATTTCCCCTCCTTGAACTGCCCGGCCTCCTCCGGCTTTTCATCCGTCCACATAATGGCCACAGGGCCATATTTCAGGTTCAATGCCTCTGCAATCCTGCTTTCCATCTTTCTCACCTCCCCATCCCCTTCCAACTCCATTATTGCCCGTCTTCCTTTTCTCCTACCCTCCTCAGGAAATTCTCCCGGCGTTCTTTGGCCCATTGGGAACAAAATGCCGGTTTTCCCTTCCCCACCCGCTTGTTGCAAAGAGAACAGGTGGGTTCACAAGGCACAATGGGTTCAGGCACCTTCCCTGCGGCCTTCTTGGGCCAGAGAGGATCGGCAAAAAGCACCCGTGCCAGGCCCACCAGGTCTGCCTGTCCCTGTTGAATGACTCTTTCTGCCGTTTCAGGACTCCGTATCCTGCCCGCCGCGATAACGGAGGTCTTTGAAACTGATTTTTTGATGATCTCCGCAAAATGGGCCATATAGCCTTCTGATTTCTCCTCTTCAAGATATTCAGGGAGGAAGAAGGAATCATAGGTCCCGGCCGTCACGGAAAGATAGGCAATACCCCTTTCCTCCAATTTTTCAGCGAGGGGGATCGTTTCTTCGGGATGGAGCCCTTCAGGCAGCCATTCATCGGCCAGAAACCGGTACCCCACCGGAAAATTCTCTCCAACTGCTTCCAGGACCGCGTCCGTTACCTGCAGGGGAAACCGCATCCTGTTTTCGAGTGTTCCCCCATAGCTATCCCTGCGTTGATTGGTCCGTGGGGACAAGAATTGGACGATGAGATACCCGGTACCGCCATGGATCTCCACCCCGTCAAAACCCGCTTGCTTCACGCGCCTTGCGGCTTCCGCAAACGCCTGCACGATCTCTTGGATTTGTTCAGGGATCATCTCTTTGGGTACGATTTCTCCGGTCTTAAACGGCGACGGAGCAAGTCTCTCCTGCAGGTACGCATAACGCCCCGCGTGGTTTAGCTGCAGGAAGGCAAGCGCACCCTGTTCTTGAATGGTCTTGGCCAGTTGTGTGAGCCCTGGAATGTACCGGTCATGGTCCACCCGCAGGATAAAAGGAGACCCAGCCCCGGACGGATCCACGGAAGCATTTTCCACCACCACCATTGAGACGCCCGAAGCGGCCATTTCACGGTAATGATCAAGCACGAGGGAACTTACTGTTCCGTCCCGGTTGGCATACCCAACAAACAGGGGCGCCATGATGATCCGGTTTTTCAAAGGAATTCCCCTGATCTCATACGGGGTAAACAAAGGCGGTGACTCATTCATATCCAATCTCCTTTGGTTTCTACAATATCAAAATTCCAGGACCCACCGTTCAAGTATTGGGATGATCTCAATGATAATTCAAGCATCATTCAAGACCAGTTCATCATACAAAGAAGGCCCCCAAAACACAACTGGAAGATCCTCTCCCGGATTTCTCACCAATCCCGCGACGCGCGGGACTGTGACGGCGGATAACCCCATGCCTATTGCGTTGCACTTGAAAAACGACCTCGACGCACTGTGAAAGTACACCTGCGCGCATATTCCTGCGCGCGCCTTATGTTCACGGGACTCTCCGTCGTCTCGCTACGAAGATCGGTGAGAAACCCAGGTTCCCCATTTTTCTGGTCAGAGATACCAAAAGTCCTTGACAATGTCAAATTGTTACTTTAAATATTTATTTCATTTAACATGCCTCTTCACAGGTCTAAGACAGGATCAAAAATGATGAGAAAGCCACGGATCGACGGGCAGGAAACACGCCGGCACCTGCTGGAAGCAGCGTGCGCGGTTTTTGGTACAAAGGGATTTCGCACGGCCACCATTGCAGACATCTGCCGGAAGGCCAAGGCCAACACGGCGGCTGCCAATTACCACTTCGGCGGGAAGGAAGCCCTTTATGTGGAAAGCTGGCGATTCGCCTTTGAACAGTCCAACAAGACCTATCCCCCGGATGGCGGAGTTGCCCTTGAGGCCCCTGCTGAGGACCGGCTTCGAGGCCGTATCCTTGCCATTATAAAACGCATCATTGACCCGCAGAGCCACGACCTGGACATTGTGCACAAGGAAATGGCCAACCCGACCGGGCTGCTTACACCCGCCATCCAGAAGGTAAAGGAACCTTTTTTCCAGGGGTTCTCGGCTATTGTCCGGGAGCTATTGGGCCCGGAAGCCACCGAGCCACAGGTTCGTCTCTGTCTTATGAGTATCCACGCCCAGTGTTTCGGCCCGTTGATGCACGAAAGACGCTATAAGATGGGTTCACCACGTGGTCTGCCTCCGGCCTTGGACTCGATCCCGTGGGACGTCGAAACATTGACGGAACATGTTACCCGTTTCAGCCTGGCCGGGATCAGAGGGATAAGGGAGGCGAGAGGGAAGCGGAAAGATTCTGCCACGAAAAAGTCCCCACAATAAAAAGGGGTGCTTTCTGATTTTATTGAGGTCGTCAAGGAGGGTCGGCAAACAATTTGCATCTCCTTTACCGGACGGGGAAACCATGCCGGCAACTTTATCATCTGGAGGAATGAAACATGCTGTTCGAACTGAGAACCGATCATTGTCCGCAGGCAGCGGTTAAACAGGCCGTCAGACGAAAGGACGACAAATGCGGGCTGGTCAAGAATGAGTCTTTTCTAGATCATTTAACTCTGCTTTTTTTGATGGCTACCCTCTTCCTGGCGTTTGCTTTTCCAGGAGGATCGGCGGCCGGGCCGCCCGGCCCGGGGGCAGGTGGTCCCCCCTTGGTGACGGTGGCACCCGTTACCCTGCAGGATGTCAATCCGCCGGTGGAATACGTCGGCCATGTAGAGGCCATCCAGGCGGTTGATCTTCGCGCGCGCGTCGAAGGATTTCTGGAAAAGGTCAATTTCAAGGAAGGCAATTTCGTGCATGAAGGAGACCTGCTCTACGTTATCGAGCATGCCATCTACCAGGCAAACGTCAACGCCGACAGGGCCCGGGTGGCTGAGGCCCAAGCGGCGCTTACCAGAGCACAGCAGTATTTGAAGAGGGTACAAACCGTTCGTTCGGGAGGAGTCTCAGCGTCAGACGTGGATAATGCTGTGGCCCAGGAACTTCAAGCCAAGGCACAGCTCCAGGAGGCCCGGGCCGCCCTTGAACGTTCTGAGCTGGACTTGGGCTACACCACGGTCACGGCCCCCATAAGCGGAAGAATAGGTCGAACGGCATATACGCGGGGCAATCTGGTCGGCCCGAACACGGGAGCGCTCGCGCGCATTATCCAGTTGAATCCCATCAGGGTGGCCTACTCCATCGGCGAAAACGATCTTTCAGCCGTTCAAACGGCCCTCAAAGATGCGAGTCAGCACCTGAAAAATCCCCTCCTGGTACCCCGTATCAGGCTGGCGGACGGCACGGATTACAAGAGCGCCGGAAAGATTGATTTTGTGGACAACGAGGTGGATGCGCGAACCGGCACCATTGCGGTGCGGGCTGTTTTCCAGAACTCCGGAGGACTGTTGCTTCCGGGGCAGTATGTCACTGTCTTGGTAACCAAAAGCAAGTCAAGGATGCTACCGGTCGTCCCGCAGTCCGCCGTCCAGGAAGACCGCGAAGGACCCTATGTGCTGGTGGTAGATGACCAGAGCAGGGTGCTGCAACGGCGGATCAAGACAGGTCCTTCTATCGGCACACAATGGGCAATCGAATCAGGGCTCAACAAAGGAGAATTGATCATTGTCCAGGGAGTGCAGAAGGTCCACCCGGGCCAGAAGGTCAAAACAGCCACTACCGCAGGGGAACAGGGGAGGTAATGCATGATTTCAAGGATCTTCATCGAGCGCCCGCGCTTGGCAGTGGTGATTTCCATCTTCATCACCCTGGCCGGCCTCATCGCCCTGTTCAACATCCCGGTGGCCCAATATCCGCCCATCACGCCTCCACAGATCGTGGTGAGCGCTGTCTACCCGGGGGCAAATGCGAAAGTCTTGGCCGATACCTTGGCTGCGCCCATCGAAAAAGAGGTCAACGGCGTGGAAAAGATGCTCTACATGTCGTCGAGCTGCGCCAACAACGGCCGATACAGCCTGTCCGTTACCTTCGCTGTGGGCACGGACCCCGACATCGACCAGATCAACCTCCAGAACCGGGTGCAGCTTGCCACTTCCAAACTCCCGCAGGCTGTCGTGGACCAGGGAATTACCGTGCGAAAGCGATCTACTGATATCCTGGGAGCAGTGGTTTTCATTTCCCCCAAGGGGACCCGAAGCAAGCTCTTCCTAAGCAACTATATAAGTAAGAACGTCAGTGACGCCCTGGTGCGCCTGGATGGCGTCAGTGATATTCATATTTTCGGCGAGTTTGAATACAGCATGCGCATCTGGATGTATCCCGAGCGTTTGACCGCTTTGGGGTTGACGGCCGATGATGTGATCTCGGCCGTCCGCCAGCAGAACATCCAGGCTGCCGTCGGTTCCATCGGAACGGCCCCTGCGGAGAAGAACCAAGAGATTCAGTACACGCTGCTTGCAAAAGGTCGTCTCCATACCGTTGAGGAGTTCAAAAACATTATTGTGCGCAGCAATGATCAAGGGGGACTGGTGCGTATCCGGGATATCGCCCGGGTGGAACTGGGGGCTAAAGACTACGGGGGTGCGTCCACCATAAACGGTCAACCCTCTCTGGGAATGGCGGTCTATCGTTCCTCGAACGCCAATGCCCTGGACACCATGAAGGCGGTGCGGTCCGAACTGGAAAGGCTCGCAAAGCGCATGCCCACCGACGTGGAATACAGAGTCATCTACGATACTACCAGGTATGTCTCCGCAGCCATTCATGAAATAGAGTTCACCCTGATTTTGACCTTCCTGCTGGTACTCTTCGTGAACTACATTTTCCTGCAGGACTGGAGAGCGACCCTGATTCCCACCGTGACTATCCCTGTCTCCCTGATCGGGACCTTTGGGGTGCTCCTTGCCCTGGGGTATACCGCAAATACCATTTCCCTTTTTGCCCTGATCATGGCCATCGGCCTCGTGGTGGATGATGCCATCGTGGTGGTGGAGAACGTTTACCGGGTCATGGACAAACGAAAGCTGGGTCCAAAGGCTGCCACTATCCGGGCTATGGGCCAGGTGACCGGTCCCATTGTTGCCACCACCCTGGTTCTCCTCGCCGTATTTGTCCCCGTGGGGTTCATGCCGGGAATCACCGGTCAGCTCTACAAGCAGTTCGCAGTCACCGTCTGCACTTCCGTGGTGATATCGGCCGTTAACGCGTTGACTCTGAGCCCGGCTTTGTGCGCTGTCCTTCTCAGGAAGCCGAGGATCCCCCAGCATGGGCCTTTTGCCTGGTTCAACAGGGCCTTGGCGGCCTCGCGAAACGCCTACGTGGCGGGCGCCGCCTTTCTCATCAGGCGCCTGGTTGTTGCACTCCTGATTTTTGGCGGAGTGATCGGTGGGGCCTATTTCTTGTTCACCCACAGCCCGGCCAGTTTCTTGCCACAGGAAGACCAAGGAGCTTTTTTTGTCAACATCCAACTACCTGAAGGGGCGTCCATTGGTCGGACCAACAGGGTGATGCAGCAGGTTACCGGTGGGCTTCAGGACATGGAGGGCATTGATGCCGTCATGGGAATCGGAGGGTTCAGCCTGCTCAGCGGCACAGCAGAAAACGTGGGGTTCGGCATCATTGTTCTGAAGCCCTGGGATGAGCGGAAACGGCCTGACCTCCAACTGGACGCGATCGTCAGGCAGGCCCAAGGCAGACTCGCTGCCATCTCTGCGGCCAATATTTTCGCGTTTGCCCCTTCATCCATCCGGGGTCTCGGCGCCACCGGCGGATTTGATTTCCGACTTCAGGCCCTCGAGGATCAGCCGCCCCGAGAAATCGCCGCCGCCACCCGGGCGCTGGTGGTTGCCGCCAATCAGGATCCGACGCTGATGCGGGTATTCTCCACCTACACAGCGAACACGCCGCAAATCTTCGTCAACCTCGACCGCACCCGGGCTGAAACCTTGAAGGTTCCAGTCAGCGCAGTCTTTTCCACTCTCCAGAATCAGTTGGGGTCGGGGTATGTCAATGACTTTAACCTCTATGGCCGCACCTACCAGGTCAAGGTCCAGGCCGATGCCCCGTTCCGCAACACCAAGGAAGACATCAAGCGGTTATACGTGCGCAGCAACGACGGGCATATGGTCTCCATGGGAGATTTGGTCACGTTGTCGACTGTTTTAGCTCCCCAACTCGTCTACCGTTATAACCAGTTCACCAGCGTCCAGGTCAACGGAAGCGCTGCCCCGGGTTTTTCTTCGGGGCAGGCAATGGCGGCAATGGAACGTCTGGCGGCAAGAACCCTGCCTCGCGGCTATGGCTTTGACTGGTCTTCCATATCCTTTCAGGAACGCAAGGCCGGTGGCAAGGTGGGAATGTTGTTTGCCATGGCCCTGCTTTTCGGTTATCTCTTCCTGGTGGGGCAGTATGAGAGTTGGACCATTCCTTTGTCCATCATTCTCTCCATTCCCATGGCAAGCCTGGGGGCATTGGCGGGGCTCTGGATCCTCCATTTGGACCTCAGCATCTATGCCCAGATCGGTCTGGTACTGCTGGTTGGTCTGGCCGCCAAGAATGCGATCCTTATTGTTGAGTTTGCCAAGGATCGCCGGGAACAGGGTCTTTCGGTCTCTAAGGCGGCTCTGGCAGGAGCCTCCATCCGCTTCCGACCTGTGCTCATGACAGCCTTCACGTTCATCCTGGGCGTCGCGCCCATGGTGATCGCCACGGGCGCCGGAGCCGGCAGTCGGCGGGCAGTGGGAACCACGGTCTTTTCGGGAATGGTTGCGGCCACCCTGGTGGGGATTTTTCTTATCCCGCCGCTTTATTACGTGTTTCAGTCCTTGGGAGAAAAGACCGGCGCCTGGCTGCAACGTCGCAAGAAGAAGAGTGGAGCTGAATCCGTTGATGAACGTATCCAACAATAGCAGCAATAGTATAAAGGAGATGGATTAACATTAAGGAAAGCTGAAAAGGCACCTTCTTTATGAGGCTTGAGGCAAAGGACTCAGGGCACAAGGAAAACAAAATTATTTCAAGACATAAGACCCTATGCCATATGCCCTATTCCTCAAAACTCTGCTTCCCCTAAATATTGAGCTGATAACATCAAGTGCAAGGTGATAATAGAATGGAATATAGAAAACAGTACTGCAAAAAAGCGATGAGCAGGAGAGGTTTTTGGCGGCCGATCCTTCCCACCATTATGTTCGGACTGATCCTGACTGGGTGCGCGGCAGTGGGACCGAACTACACAAAGGTGAGTCCTCAGGCGCCGAAAGAGTGGCATACCAAGCTGGAGAACGGCTTGAATGCGCACCAATTGAATCCTGAAACACTCGCGCGCTGGTGGACCGTTCTGGGTGATCCTGAACTGAGCAACCTGGAACATCGGGCCGTAAAGGGGAATCTGGATCTGAAAGAAAGCCTTGCCAGGGTACGTGAGGCAAGGGCACTGCGGGGCATTGAAAAGGCCGGTCGCTTTCCCACCTTGGATGGCACAGGATCCGTAACGAGAAGCCGCAGCAGTGAAAACAGCGGCACAGGGATGACAACAAACTTTTATTCTGCAGGGTTTGACGCGGGCTGGGAACTGGACATTTTCGGTGGTGTGCGACGCTCGGTAGAAGCGGCGCAGGCAAACCTCGAGGCCACCCAGGAAAATGTGCATGACGTGCTGGTGAGCCTCCTTGCCGAAGTGGCCTTGAACTATGTGGATGTCCGGACCCTTCAGGCACGGCTCGCCGCGGTCAAGGCGAACCTGAAAGCCCAACAGGATATCTATGAACTGAACCTTTCACGCTACCACGCGGGCCTCATCGATGAACTGGCCGTCCAGCAATCTCACTATATCCTTGAGAGCACCCATTCCCAGATCCCGGCCCTGGAGACCGGGCTGGAAAAGGCAAAAAACAGGCTGGCGGTCCTGCTTGGCGAGAAGCCGGGTGCGATGCACAGGGAGCTGGCGGAGGCAAGGCCCATTCCTGTGCTCCCGGTGACGCTGGCGGTCGGAATTCCCGCGGAGACCCTGAGGCACCGTCCGGACGTCCGCAGGGCGGAACGAACCCTGGCGGCCCAGACCGCCCGGATCGGCGTGGCTACGGCAGACCTCTACCCCCGGTTCAGTCTGTTCGGTTCTATCGGGCTTGAATCCATTTCCAGTGGGGATCTCTGGGAATGGGCCAGCCGGACCTGGCGCATCGGCCCGAGCGTATCCTGGAAGATCTTCCATGCGGGCGCCATCCGGCAAAATATTCAGGTCCAGACCGCCCGCCAGAAGCAGGCACTGATCCAGTACGAATCTGCCGTTCTCAAGGCCCAGGAAGAGGTGGAAAACGGACTCGTGGCCTATGCCAAGGAACAGCGCCGTCGCGAATCACTGCAGGCCGCCGTAACAGCGGCAAGGCGCGCATACGAGCTGTCCTGGGACCGTTACAATGCAGGGCTCGTAGACTTCAACAATGTCCTGGATGCCACCCGTTCTCTGCAGTCCTTCCAGGATGAACTAGCCAGCAGCGATGGCACGGCCACGTCAAACATGATTCGCCTCTACAAGGCCCTCGGCGGGGGTTGGGAATCCTTGGGATCGGCTTCAAACGGCCGGGAGAAATGAGGAATAAGACCATGATGAAGAATAACGACAGTGAGATGGAACGAACGTTGGGCATGGATCCCTCCTCCGGGCGAAAGATGCGCCTGAAACTCTGGGGAGGCCTGGCTGTCCTGGTGGTCATAGCCATCTTTGCCACAAGTGTCTTTCGCTCACGAAATGCAGAGAGCACTGTACAGTACAGATCACAGGAGGCCCAAAAAGGGGACCTCACCATCACGGTGACCGCAACAGGGAACCTCGAGCCAATCAACGAGGTCCAGGTGGGCGTCGAGGTGTCAGGCACCATCAAGACAGTGGAAGCCGATTATAACGACCACGTGAAAGCGGGCCAGGTGCTGGCCCGCCTGGATACGTCGAAACTGCACGCACAGGTCCTCCAGGCGAGAGCAGCACTTGCATCCGCGCGTGCGAAGGTATTGAGGGCCCGCGCTGATGTCAGGCAAACCAGAACAAAACTCGCCAAATTTCAACAGGCCAGGAAATCAAGCGGTGGCAGGGTTCCCTCGCAGGTTGAAATGGAAGAGGCCGAGGCGGCACTTGCCAAGGCCGAGGCAGATGAAGGAAGCGCAGTGGCGGATGTCTCCAAAGCGGAGGCCGAGCTCAAGATCAACGAGACAAATCTCTCTAAGGCCACCATTCATTCCCCCATCAATGGCATCGTCCTATTGCGCCAGGTTGAACCTGGGCAGACGGTTGCGGCCTCACTGCAAACGCCGGTGCTCTTCACCATCGCCGAAGACCTGAAGAAGATGGAACTCCATGTGGATGTCGATGAAGCAGACGTGGGGAAGGTCAGGGAAGGACAGGAGGCGACGTTCACCGTGGATGCGTATCCCAACCGCAAATTTCCCGCAAAGGTCACCGAGGTCCGCTTCTCCCCCAAGACAGTTCAGGGGGTGGTGACCTATGAGACCCTGCTTGCTGTTGACAACTCGGATCTCTTCCTTCGGCCCGGAATGACGGCGACCGCCGACATTGTCATAAGACAGCTGAAGGGTGCCTTGCTCATACCCAATGCAGCCCTCCGGTTTGCGCCGCCAAGGCCCCGGAAATCCGTAAAAGAAAACCGTGGATTGCTCGGCGCGCTCCTCCCTCACCGCCCACCGCGAACGCCTTCTGATAAACAGGGAATGGGCCTGAAAGGAAAGGGGCGGGTCGTGTGGACCCTCCGAAACGGCAAGCCTGCGGGCGTCTCGGTTACCGTTGGAGTGACGGACGGGCAAATGACCGAGGTTGTGGGAGGAGATGTACAGCCGGGCATGCCACTCCTGACCGATGTGGTGATTTCCAAGAAATGAAAAAAGGCGACACAAAAGAAAAGCGACTTATGGAGCTGAAAGGCGTTACCAAGATCTATGGCAGCGGGCGCGCATCCATGCAGGCCCTCCGGGGTATTGACCTGCGTATCGGGGAAGGCGATTTCGTGGCAGTGATGGGAGCCAGCGGTTCGGGGAAATCCACCTGCCTGAATATCCTGGGGTGCCTGGATACACCCACATCTGGATCCTACTTATTCAGGGGTGTCGACGTGGGCACCCTCAGCCGGAACAGGCGTGCGCTCCTGCGCAGGTACTTCCTCGGTTTTGTGTTTCAGGGCTACAATCTCCTCGACCGCACGTCGGCCCTTGAAAATGTCGAACTCCCCTTGATCTATCGGGGTGTGCATGCTCGGAAAAGACGCGCAAAAGCGCGCGCGGCACTTGCGGCAGTCGGGCTGAACGATTGGGAACACCACACCCCTGCCGAGCTTTCGGGCGGCCAGCAGCAGCGGGTAGCCATCGCCCGAGCCATCGTCACCGATCCGGCGGTCCTCCTGGCCGACGAACCCACCGGAAATCTGGATACCGCCCGGAGTCTTGAGATCATGGATGTCCTCTCCCTCCTGAACCGGGAACGGGGGTTGACTATCGTCATGGTCACCCACGAGCAGGACATGGCAGATTATGCAAAATCGAGAGTCCGTTTTAAGGACGGACTTATTGCAGACCACGAACCGAAAGGAGCAGAATGATGCTCTTAAATGCCTTTTTGCTGGCTCTGCGGGAGATTCGCCGGAATATCATGCGTTCGTCTCTGACCTCGCTCGGGATCATTATCGGGGTCGCTGCCGTGATCACCATGGTCACCCTGGGGAATGGCGCGACAGAAAAGGTAAAGACACAGATCGGCAGCCTCGGGACCAATCTCCTTCAAATAAGACCCGGGCAGGGTTTTCACGGCCCCGGCGGTATTCGCGAAGAGGCAACTCCCTTTGACGTGGAAGACGCGGATGCTATTGAAAGGGAACTTTCGGGAATCGAAGCGGTTGCCCCTACAGCAGGGGATGTGACCCAGGCAATTTACGGCAACCGGAACTGGTCCACCATGATCACGGCCAGTACCAACGGCTTTATGGAGGTCCGGGACTGGCCCGTGGAGAAGGGACGGCAATTTACGAACCGTGACCTCCGCGCAGGTGCGGCGGTTTGCATCCTGGGCAACACGGTCTCCAGGGAACTTTTTGGGAGCGGAGACCCTTTAGGAGTGACTATCCGTTTAAAAAAACTGGCCTTTCGAGTGATCGGGGTGCTCAAGGAAAAAGGACAATCCACCTTCGGCCGAGATCAGGATGACTTCATACTCATTCCGCTTCGCACATTTCAGCGTCGCATTGCGGGGAACACGGACGTCACCAGTATCTTTGTCTCTGTTCGTGATGGATATTCCATTGACCGGGCAAAACAGGATATAGAAACGCTGATGCGGGAGCGTCGCCGTATCTCTCAAGGAAAGGAAAAGGATTTTCACGTCAGGGACATGCGGGAAATAGCGGATGTCCTGTCCGGGACCACAAAAGTGCTCACCTCACTGCTCGGCGCGGTTGCAGCCGTGAGCCTCCTTGTCGGCGGCATAGGCATCATGAACATCATGCTGGTCTCCGTGACCGAACGAACGCGGGAGATAGGCACCAGACTGGCCATCGGGGCGCTGGAGCGTGAAGTACTCCTGCAGTTCCTGGTTGAGGCCGTGGTCCTTTCCTCATTGGGGGGAGTTATTGGTATTATCCTCGCCATAAGTGCGTCCGCCTGGCTTGCCGGCATCCTGTTGGTCCCGTTCGTCTTTGACCCGGATATTGTTATTCTCGCGTTCGCTTTTTCGGTTGCAGTGGGCGTATGCTTCGGCTATTTTCCGGCTCGCAAGGCCGCCCGGATGGACCCCATAGAGGCATTGCGACATGAATAGATGAGATGACCGTGAAGCCTCTAACCCGGGTTTCTCAACGATTTTCGTCGCGAGATGGTGGAGAGTCCCACGAATACAAGGAGCGTGCAGGAAAATGGCCGCAGGCATACGTGCAGTATGTTGAGGTCATTTTTCAAGCGCAACGAAGTGGGCATCGGGCTATCCGCCATCGTAGTCCCGCGTTTTGCGGGATTGGTGAGAGATCCGGGTTAAGGTTCTGTTTCGCCCGGTATGGAGACCAGGAGTACGAGTATGACTGCAGTTGTTCACGATGAAAACATTGGCGCCTCCAAATGGATGATCCTTGGAGCTGTGATGACAGGAGTTATCATGGGGCCCATCGACGGAAGCATCGTCAACGTGGTGCTTCCCTCCATCAGCAGCTACTTCCACACGGATTATTCCGTGGCCCAGTGGGTACCGGCCATTTACCTGTTGGCCATCTGCTCCTTCATTCTCGTATACGGCCGACTTGGAGATATGCTCGGGTACAAGAAGATATTTCTTACCGGGCTTATCTGTTTCGCCGGGGCATCGCTCCTGTGCGGCTTTTCAACGAGCATCTGGATGTTAATCGTGTTCCGGGCGATTCAGGGCTTGACCGTCGCAATGCAGATGGCTATTGGGCTGGCCATTGTCACGGTGGCGTTTCCCCCGAATGAGCGGGGCAAGGCTATTGGCATCTATGCCACCGCCATTGCCCTCGGGTTGATGGTGGGGCCCGTACTCGGCGGGATCATAGCCCAGTACATGAGCTGGCGATTTGTGTTCTATATCAATGCCCCGATCGCCGTCATCTCCCTGGTATGGGGGTATCGGGTGATCCCCCCGGGGAAAAGAAAACCGGGACAGCAACTCGATATCTGGGGCGCTGTGTTGGCATTTGTTTTTCTTTTCAGCATCCTGCTCTATGCCAACCGCGGCAAGAACTGGGGGTGGTTTTCCCCTAGGTGCGTTACCTTGCTGGGAATCGCCGTGGTGTTCGGAGGACTCTTTTTTCATGTGGAACGGAAATCAGCGCAACCCATGATTGATCTCTCTATTTTCAAAAACCGGCGCTTCAGCTTTGCCTGCCTTAGCTCATTAATAAACTTCATGGCCCTCTATATGGTGATCTTTTTGACTCCGTGGTACCTCTCCGATGCCCTGCACCACGATGTGTTGGCAGTCGGGCTGGTCATGACAGCCTTCCCGCTCGCAACCTTTTTCATCGGCCCATTGAGTGGCAGCCTTTCAGACCGCATCGGATTTCGAGGGCTGGCCTTTGTCGGAATGTCCATTCACGCTATTGGGGTGCTCCTTCTCAGCCATTTGGATGGTAGCGCCTCCAGTCTCGATGTGAGTTGGCGACTGGCCGTCTGCGGTCTGGGGGCCGGGATGTTCCAGAGTCCGGTCAACAGTGCGGTCATGGGAAGTGCGCCTCGGCATTTTCGCGGCATCGCCTCAAGCATCCTGGCCGTGACGCGGAACACGGGAATGGCGTTCGGCATCGCCGTCGCAGGCGCCATCGTATACAGCCTGGCTCCTTTTACCACATCCGGGCACGCCGGGCCGTTCATAGGCGGGGAACTTCCCATTTTTCTGAATGGATTGCACTGGGCGTATCTTACGGGGGCCGGCCTCTCTGTGCTTTCCGCGTTTACCGTCCTTTTCGCCTGGGGGAACAATTGACAATGCCCGGTTTTCAATTGTCTTGGGTCAGCATCAGGAATATCCTGCTCCTGCGGAGTGATATGAGTTCTGATATCCAATAGGGTGCTTCCATTCAAGGGATTGGAGATATGAAAGACTCAAAAGAACTGGTCGCTCAACTTCACAACCTGTTCAATCCAAAATCAGTAGCCATCGTGGGACTTCCCCGGGGCATGAAGATGGGAAAGTTTTTTCTCATGGCGCTCAAAGATCAGGACTATGCCGGTGACATTTACCCGGTTCACCAGGAGGCGGAGGAAATTGACGGCCTCAAGGCCTATCCAAGCGTATCAGCCATCCCAGGTCCGGTTGACCTGGCGATTATTCTGGTCCCTCATTACAGTGCACTTCCTGTCGTCAAAGACTGTTCGGCCAAGGGCGTAAAGGGAGCAATACTTTTTACCGCCGGGTACAGCGAGACCGGAACCGGTGAAGGGAAAGCGCTCGAAGAGGAACTTGCTTCTGTTGCCCGTAGCTCCGGGATGCGGCTTTTCGGCCCGAACTGCATGGGGCTTTATTGTCCAAAAAGTGGCCTTTCCTTTTTCCCTGAACTTTCAAAAAAGCCGGGACCCGTGGCATTTATTTCGCATAGTGGTTCCCTTGCGAATATCATTTCCCGCATAGGGCCGCAAAAGGGGATCTATTTCAGTAAGGCCGCGAGTCTGGGCAATGAATGCGATTTGACTGCTGCCGACTTGCTTTCGTACCTCGGAGATGACCAGGAGACGGGTGTTATTGGAGCATATTTGGAAGGTATCAAGAATGGCCCTTATTTTTTGGATGCCCTTAAAAGCGCTTCCAGGAAAAAGCCGGTGGTCCTTTGGAAGGTGGGGCTGACCCCGGAAGGAGGTAGAGCTGCATCTTCTCATACGGGGGCCTTAGCAGGCTCACGCGACATATGGAACGGTGTGGTTCAGCAGGCAAGGGCCATCCCTGTAAAGGGTTTTGATGTCCTGTTGGATACCTTGATGGGATTTTCTTTCTTACCGTCTCATTTAGGCGACCGGATGGCCATTCTTTCGGGTCCCGGTGGCCTGGCGGTTGCTGCTGCAGAGGCCTGTGGGGATGCAGAGCTGAGACTCGCTGAGATATCTCCCAGGACCCAGACCACGTTAGCTGAATTTATTCCTCCAACAGGGACAAGCCTTCGAAACCCGATAGATGTAGGGCTCTCGGCCTCCCTGGACATCCAGATTTACATTCGTGCGGTCAAGGTGCTGGCAGCAGACCCGGGGATAGACGCAATATTGGTCGCGGGTCGGGGAATGACCCCGGATTCTCATAAGCTGTATACCGAGGGGTTGATCCAGGCGCAAAGGGAGTCCGCCAAGCCTGTTTGTGTTGTAAATATCCCTGGATTTGAGACGGATTTTTCCGTGGATCTCTGTCAGGCCGGTGTCCCGTTCTTCGAAACCGTGGAAAGGGCCGTGACGGTCTACGCCCAGGTTCGTCGATACCAGATCTGGAGAAACCAGATGGGGCCCTATCCATGCCGCAGCACAAGCGAAAAACGTCGTCATTGAGAGGCTCACAAGAAAAAGCCCAATACCATCAACTTGCTGATCTCTCATGGAAACCAAATAACAACCTTATTCTTGAAAACCATAGGGAAGGATGCTTCAGTCTGCGCATGGCCCTTCTTGCGTTGCCAAGTCTGATTTCATCCAGACGGTTCTCTCCGTAAATCTCTTCGTTGAAGGCATCAATGATCACTGCGAACTCCGGTTCAAGCCGGGGAAGCTCCCCTTTCATTCGATTGCCGTATTCCTTTGGCGTTTCATGGGGAAGGCGGGTGAGGCTGCTTCTTCTTCCCCATCTTTGGAAAGCAGCATAGATCTCACCTGCACTCTTGTGGGACCGAAACGCCAGGGCCGTAGCTTTCAAGATGAAAACAAAAAAGTCCAATTTTCTCCTAAGCCAGGCCAGGAGCGGATCCGAGTTCCACTCGACCTTCCGTCCGGTCGAAGTTCTGGACAGAAGCCATCTGCAAAGATACCAGAACGACAAAACCAGAATCGAAAGGGCCGCAAGGGCAAGCAGTATCCCAAGCCCCCAGGCAGCCGCCATCATAACCCTCTCGGCCCATCCGCCCTCCCCAACCGGCGCGTCCGGGGTGCGGGTCTGGGGGGAAACTCCCGCATTCCCGTTCCGGAAATTCCTCGGTCGAAACAGGAATTGAAGGATCCCCATGAGGATCGGGCCGAGGGGAGCGGAAACGGCCTTCATTCCCACATAACCTATTTCCGCGGCCCTGGTCAAATAGGGCAGAAAGAAAAGGATGAGCCCCGTTCCAAAAGCAAGTACCACCAGTGAAAACCCTAAGATTGTTCCCACTGCATGGTAACCGGAGACAAATGACCGCTCTGCGCCGCTATCGTTCCTCGCAAGGCCAATGGCGAGAAGGCTGAACAGGAAAAAGGGTATCACCATGCCCTGGACCATGGGGCCACCCATGACCACGCCTCCTTTTGCTTCAATAATAAAATGAACAAAAAAGAGGGCAAAAAAGGCGGCTATCCCAAGATCAAAACGGGTGCAGACGGTCAAGTGATCCGTTGGTTTTGCAGCAAGCCGTGCCCCCCTTGCATACATGAAAACGGAACAAAAGAGGATGAAGAGGATAGAAAGCCAACCAATGAAATCAGGATTGCTGTGAAAAAGATCCTTTAACCATTGGAGCTGAAAAAAGGGATGGGATCCGTAGAGGAAATGGTGGAGTGCCCCAAATGCTCCCGGAAGCAGACCTCCGGCATGGATCGTGAGCAACGTCAGGATCCTCCAACCCCGGCCTTTGGAAATGACGGTAAGCGCTGCTGCCAGAAAGAAGGGGATCATTACCTCCGGAAGAGGAAAAGGCTTCTTGAAGAAGGCACCTGTAAGAAAGGCGGCCCAGGCGTAAATCCAGCAGAGCTCCATGCAACCACTTAACAGGAGCAAGAGCAGTCTATCCCTGCGCGTGTTCATGGCGCTTCACCACCTTTGGCCACTATCTCACTAAGATGAAGCTGTTTGAGAAGAGGGTTTCTTGCGTCTCCGGATGCAGTCGGGGCCCTCCCGCTGATAACGCGCAGGACAGGGATCCTTCTCCTCCTGAAAAATTCAATCACAACGGGGCTTGCTGCGGCATCACTGCCGTAGATGAAATAGAGGCAGCTGGTACCCCAGGTCATCTTGAGACCACGCTCGAGGGTCTCCACCAGATCCCGCTCCGGACTGTTTTCAATCCTCGCAAGGGTTTCAAGGATTGCTGCAGTTTGTCCGCTCCTTCTTGCCACAGGGATGACGGACAATCCCTCTCCCTTCAACTGCGCGTCTGTCACCAAACCTGCGGCGCATCCTTTCTTCTCAAGATGAACGGCAATGGATGCAGCCGCTTCAATGGCCTCCTCAAGCTCCTCTGCAGCTTGACTCTCCGAAAAGCCTTTTACTTCAAACACCAAGAGAACCTTTTCCTGTTCCGAGGGCTCAAAAAGCTTTTCCTGCAAAAGGTTGTGCCTTGCGCTTGCCTTCCAGTGGATGTACCTCGCCGGTTGCCATGATTGATATTCCCTGGTCCCGAGAAGGTACACCGGGTCCTGGAGAGGATTCTTCTCTCCCGCCTTCCCGAATATGTCTCTGCGTGGGATGGTGACATCCTTGAGCGTGTGAATCCTTGGGTATACAATGAGATCAAGTTTCTGTTGCTGGCCGATTTCCCTTGGGAAAAACCCAAGAAGATCGGAAACCTTGAGAGAAAACCCACCAAGGGAATATACTCCCCTCTTCTGGGCCATAAGTTCCCATCTCAAAGAAACCCGCTCATGCCAGAGGAGACCGGTCTCTCGGGAGACAGGTTCATCCTGTCTGAAGAAAAACTCTTTGCCTGTACCTGCGATCGTTACACAAAGCCACACAGGCAGGAATTTACCGTTTACGGCTTCGACCCTTAAGAGGAGTATTTCCCCGGGGAATACGCGCGACTTATCCAGACCGGAAACGCATGTTACGGCCCTGAGGCTGAATCGGCTCCAAAGCCTGGCCCCGCTTACCACCACCAAGACAATGATCGCCAGAAGGGCCAGCGAATTCTGACCATTGAGAAGGGCAACAAAGAGGGCCGATGCCACCATGAAGCGCATCAGCGGCACCGAGAAAATGGTAGGCTCCCTTGTTTCCTGAAACTTTTGATTCATACGTTTACATTAAGGGCGAGGGCACCGGGACCTGGTCAATCAGCTCCTTCAAAAAAGCCTCCGGCGTCAAACCCCTTAATCTTTCCTGATCTTTAAGGATCATTCGATGGGCCATAACGGCCGGAGCAAGATGCTTGATGTCGTCCGGCAGCACATAGGATCTTCCATGCAAGGCAGCCAGGGCCTGGCCGGCCCTCATGAGTCCGAGGGATCCCCTGGGGCTTACTCCAAAGCGGACCTTCTCGTGGGAGCGGGTGGCACCTGCGATTGCCGAGATGTATTCCATCACCGGTCTCGAGACAAGAATATCTTTTCTCGACTCCTGCAATTGAGCGATTTCCTCGGGCTTCACCACCGGCTTCAGCTCAAGAAGTGGGTCCATTTTCTGGAAGCGCTTCATGATGGTTATTTCTTCATCCCCTTCCGGATAGCCAAGATGAATCCGCAGGAGAAATCTATCAAGCTGCGCCTCAGGCAGGGGAAAGGTTCCCTCGAGCTCTATGGGATTCTGGGTTGCTATGACGAAAAAAGGCCGAGGAAGGAGATAGGTTTGACCGTCAACGGTCACCTGCCTCTCCTCCATGCTCTCCAGGAGGCTTGATTGGGTCCGGGGAATTGTGCGATTTATCTCGTCGGCCAGAAGCACATTTGTCATTACAGGTCCCGGCTGGAAATGGAATTGACCGGTTTTCTGGCTGTAGATGTTAAATCCGGTAATGTCAGCCGGCAAAAGATCGGGAGTAAACTGGACCCTCTTGAATGATCCGCCTATGGTTTGGGCAAGGGACTTCGCGATCAGGGTTTTCCCCAGCCCCGGGACGTCTTCGATCAGCACATGGCCGTCAGCAAGGAGCGCCACCATGAGTAATTCCAGCGCTTCAGCCTTCCCTACCACGACCCCTGACACATTATCCATGATCTTTCTGCACAGGCCAAAATCCATCACCAACACTCCGTTAACTGTAAAAGGTTCCCCCAAAGGCCTCCATGGCCATCTCTTTGATCGGTGCGTCCTGAGCCCCTCTTTTCTGCCAGCAACACGATCCTCGCAGTTGATACCGGTGCCTGTCATGATTGACAGGCGGACGTTCGTGAACACATTCGCGGCAATAGGGATGAGGCTGTATTTGTGGCGCTGCATGAAAAAATGAAATTCGAAACGTGCACAGATTAAGAGGGTGCCGGGTTCCCAATGGCTGGGATAATCAGATCAAGAATGAGCCTGGTTCGGCTGTGGTCTATGTCTGATTGCCTATCTCGACCGGCCTCCACAGCCCTTCATGATAAAGCAGCCGGGAAAATCTCTCGCCCGGTTCGAGCCATTTCACCTCCCCCTGCCTTCTTTCTCCGCTGCCGATATTGTTATAGAACCGGTCCCAGGGCAACACGATGAGCGGCCCCTTGCTGAAAGGGACCAGCTTCGGCATGTTCACTGGTCACCAGAATCCACTTTCCCGCCGGGAAAGACGTAATTTCCCGGCATGAAGGAACTGCGGACACTCCTCCTCACCAGGTACACCCGGAAGGGTTCACCTGCATCGAGAACCAGAATGACCGTGGATGCCGGTACCGGTTTCTTTGGTTTTTCGTTTCCTTCGCCCATGACTCTCCAAACGCCGCATCATCTTTTGCTTTTTAACAGGGAAAAGGAGCTTTTACCAGCTTTTTTGGCTTGTTCCGTAATAGTTCAATAGGTAGGAGAATTCACAAAATGGATGCTCGTGACCAGGAAGTCGCTCCTCTAGAGGGAAATAGTGAAATATGTTGTAGGAGCAACGTCTGCGTTGCGAAAGTAAAATGCTTGTCGATGTAGAGGAATTGAGTTCAGAGGAAATACCTATTTTTGTAAAGGAGGTCGTAATCACGCCAAAATATCAAGGAGGGAGCCAAGCATCTCATCGGAAACCCTGACCATGGTCAGGTTTGCTTCATACCCGCGCTGTGTCAGCATAGTCTGAGGTATTTCTTCACCCAGATCCACGTTGGACATCTCTTTTGCCACGTATTGATCATCTTCAAAATCCTGAATGATGGGACCCGGGCTGTCTATCCGGTCGATTTGCACTTTCACACTGCCCTTGGGACCTTCCTGCAACAGGGCCCTGCTCTTCTTGAACCCTTCTGTCTCCACATTGGCGATGTTGTTGGCCGACAGAGCCATTTTTGTGGCATGACCCCTGAGCGACGAGATAGTACTACTCACGGAAAAGATCATCGGAAAATGCTCCTTTGCCAAAGGAAGACCGGATTGGGGCGTTTTACCCTTTTCAACAAAAGTTATATCGGCACATTGTTCAAGAAACTTGAATACAATCCTCCTACACCAACAAGAATCGGCTGATTTATGCAGGAAACCTATTGAAATAAAAGGGAAATAGTGTAAGAATTCCAAAAGGATGCTCTTGACGCAAAAATCATTTAAGAGTATAGGGAATAGGAAGCATTGGAACCATTCTGTCCTTAATCCAAGGAGCAGGCCATGAAAATACCGGAAGAGGGCATTGCAAGGGAGGAAATCTTCAAAACACTCA
>CAZJRD010000001.1:172010-181168 GCA_964548365.1 uncultured Desulfobacteraceae bacterium
GCCATGAAAATACCGGAAGAGGGCATTGCAAGGGAGGAAATCTTCAAAACACTCAAAAGCTACAAGGGCAAAGACCTGGACTGGAAGTCCGGCAGGGTCATGGGATACGTCTATTATCCCGGAGAGAAGGCGCACGACGTTATCGATGAAGCCTACACCATGTACCTGACGGAAAATGCCTTGGATCCCACATCGTTCCCGAGCCTCTTGCGTTTGGAAAACGAAATTGTGGCCATGACGGCCGATCTTCTTCGGGGAGATAAACAAGTTGTCGGCAACTTCACCTCCGGAGGGACAGAAAGCCTCATACTCGCGGTCAAGACGGCAAGGGACTACGCCAGCGCAACCAGGCCGCATATCAAGGAACCTGAAATGGTTCTTCCCATAACCGCCCATGCGTCATTCTATAAGGCCGCGCACTACCTGAATGTCAAACCGGTGGTTACTCCGGTGCACGATCATTCATTTCGCGCGGACGTCCAGGTTATGCGTGATGCCATCACGGAAAACACTATTCTGCTGGTAGGCTCTGCCCCCAGTTATGCACACGGGGTCATTGATCCCATAGAGGAAATCGGAAGTCTTGCCCTCGAAAAAAGCCTGCTCTATCACGTGGACGCGTGTGTGGGCGGCATGCATCTTTCATACATGCGCAAGATGGGTCTTGACATTCCCGACTTCGATTTCACGGTGCCCGGCGTGACCTCTCTCTCAGTAGATCTCCATAAATATGGATACGCCGCCAAGGGGGCGTCGGTCATTCTTTATAAGAATAAGGATCTCCGGAAGCACCAGATGTTTGCCTGCTCCCGCTGGACCGGCTATACCGTTGTCAATCCAGCAGTAACCAGCAGCAAGACAGGGGGGCCCATGGCGGCCGCCTGGGCGGTCATGAACTACCTGGGCGACAAGGGTTACATGGAAATTGTCCGTGAGGTCATGGATGCCACCAGATTGCTCATTGACGGCATCAACCAGATCGACGGACTTCAGGTACTCGGCAAACCTGATATGTGCATGTTTGCGGTTGCTTCAACCTCGGAAAAAATCAATGTGTATCGCCTGGCCGATGAACTGAAGAAGAAAAACTGGTATGTCCAACCGCAGTTCAGGCGAGCCAATTCACCTTCCAACATCCATATTTCCATGAGCCGTTCAACCGTACACCAGGCCCGGGCATTCCTGGACGATTTCAAGGCAACAGTAGAAGAGCTGAGACAGCAGGAAGTTGGCAACGATGTGCAGGAACTTCTGGCGGAAATTGAAAAACTCTCCGGTTCGTTCGACGAGGCGACCTTTTTTAAACTCGCTGCCATGGCGGGCCTGACCGGAACTGACTTGCCCGACCGGATGGACATAATAAACCAGATAATGGAAGTTCTGCCCTACGATATGTCGGAATGGTTGTTGATAGAATTTCTCAACAATCTCATGGTGCAAGGGAAAGACTGAGCTTTGATACTTGGTCATTTCCTGCTTGCCCGCCTCGGGTGGCTTTATCCGGGTTGGGCATTACTGATAGCGCTTATACACATCGCACCCGCGCTTGAAGCCCAGGTCGCACGCCTTTTTGGCGTTTTTCAGGGCCGTCGGCACATCTCCTTTTTTGTGATAGGCCAAAGCACGCTCATAAAAGGCCCAGCCGTCCTTGGCGTTGGCATTAATGTAACGGTCCAGCGCCTGAATGGCCTCGTCGTACTTGCCCGTCTCGTAGTATGCCCATCCTAGGGACCGATGCGCTTTTGTATATGACGGATTCAGCCGCAGCACCTGACGCATGTCTTCGATGGCCTTTTGATACTCCTTTCGCAGACCCAACAACTGACCACGCCAATAATAGGCCTCATATCTCCCGGAATCGGCTCGGATTGCCAGGTTGTACTCCTTGAGTGCAGCGTTGTATTTCTTGGTCCGGAAATAGAGATGCCCCTGGGACAGGTGCCGTTGATACCCAACATTTTTCCGTTCTTTTTTGAGGTGAGCGCTCCTGGCGGAACGGGCGCCCCTCCCTTGAAAAAAATCTGTCACCTGTGAAATTGAACGCAGCGGTCGAAAAAATGAATCACTGTCAATATTCTTGATTCCCAAAAAAGAGACAATAACCAGAGCCGCAATTGCGGCCAGGAGAACGACAATGGGAATATAATCTTTCCTGCCTTGCTCCATCGAGGGATTTGGGCTCTCGAGATGGTCACCGGGTTCGTGGTGATCGACATCGACTGGACCCCCAGGATCTTCCGTATCGCTGGATTCTTCAGACAAGGGGGGTTCAGGAGGCTCTGGAGCACGCCGTTCTCCTGATTCGCTCTCATGGGAGGCCCGGGGAGTGCTCCCCCCTTCCCGGTTTTGGTTCTGTGAAAAACCCTTTTGGATGGAAAAGACATTACCGCAGGCTTTGCAGCGTGCCTTTATCGCCGGGCCCGACAATTGTTCATCACGAACCTGGTACACCTTCCCGCAAGCTGGACAGACGATTTCCATCTGAAACGTCCTCCCCTTTTTCATGCCTCACCATTGTAATCCGTTATGCATGAATGGTCAAGGTTCTCCTCTTCATTAACTTTTTCGTAAAAAGCAAGTGTTCACAAAGGCCACAAAAACTGGTATAATAAAAAATTTTGTAGCGTCTTCAGGCGAGAAAGAAAGGGAAAATAAAAAAAGTGGACAGTATTACGAAAATCGAGATACCCATCCCGTTTCCAATCAAATCGGTCAATATGTATTTCATTGAAGACTCGATCCCCACCCTGATCGATGCGGGCTTTCACTCAAAGGAAGGGCTAAGTATCGTTGAACACGCATTGCGGGAAACAGGGGTGCGTCTTTCAGATATCAGGCGCGTACTCCTGACCCATGGGCACCTGGATCACGTGGGATTGGCCGGAAAGATCCAGCGATCAGGCGGGGCGGAGATCTTCATCCATCCTCTTGATCGCGACAAGTGCATCTGGAATATTGAAACCTATGCTGAAAAGAAAAAAGCGCCCTTTCTCCGATTCTTCAAGGAGGGAGGCCTGTCGACAGATATCATCGAAACCATTGCCGAGCAGATGGACGCCCGTTTCAAGTCCTTTTTCCCCGGAGATTTTGCTGTAAAGAAACTGCACGGGGGTGACCATATCGCCTTTGACGATTTCACCCTGGAGGTCATTCCTTGTCCCGGGCATACCCGGGGGTCCGTCTGCTTCCTTGACCGGGAAAACGGGAGGTTTTTCTCAGGTGATCATCTCCTTGAAAAAATCACCTCCAATCCGATCGTCGAACTGGAAGCCAGGGAAAACGGCACTGGATACAAGAGCCTCTCCCATTACCTTGAGTCCCTCAGTCTGACTGAAAAGCTGGACATCAAAGAGGTCCTGCCGGGTCATGGAGCGCCTTTTCACCAATACCGGGAACGAATTAAGGAAATCAAGAAACACCACCGCACACGGCAGAAGGAAATCCTCCGGGTGCTGCAATCCCATCCTGATGGACCCGGAGGGATGAATCTTTTCTCTATCACCATGCGCGTTTTCCCGGAACTCACGGCGTGGGAAATCTTCCTGGGAATGTCCGAGACCCTGGGGCATCTCGAAATCCTCGAAGAAAAGGAGTTCATAATCTCCCGCATGGTCCGTGAGCAACGCATCTACCGGCCGAAAACCTTATCACAACGTGGAAAGGGGGCTCAATGTCCTTCGCAAGAATAAACGATATCAACGTCTATTATGAAACACACGGCGACGGGGACCCGATCGTCCTGCTTCACCACGGATTCGGTTGCACAAAAATGTGGAAAAACATCTACCCCGGCCTCGTTGAAAAGGGTTACCGTGTGGTCATATATGACCGGAGGGGATATGGGCAATCTGATCCAGGCCGGGATTTCAAGGCGTTCTATGTCAGCGACGGATTCCGATCGGATAGTGTCCGGGAATTAGAGTCGCTGCTCAATTATCTCGGGATCGATTCCTTCCATGCCATCGGGCAATGCGAAGGAGGGGTTGTTGCGGTTGACTTTGCCGCAACTTATCGTGATCGCGTCAAATCAGTGATTACTTCCAGCACCCAATGCTACAGCCAAATCCCCATGGCTGCGTTCAACGAGTCCAAGTTCCCGAACGTCTTTCAAGATCTGGAGCCCGAGTTGAAAGAAAAGCTCATCCTGTGGCACGGCGAGGAACGAGCGGAACCGTTCTTTAACCAATTCCGCAGATTCGGTGGGGCCTACGGCAGGGAGATCTTTGATCTTCGGCCCGTGCTTCCCGGGATCGTGTGCCCGGCCCTCGTGCTCTACCCCGACCGCAGCTTCCTCTTTGAGGTGGAGCAGGGCGTGGCCTTTTACCATCATCTGGCCTCTGGAGAGCTTGCCGTGATGCCCAAATGCGGCCATAATACCCATGAACACCGGCCCCGTGAATATGTGCATCACGTGCTGGCGTTCCTGGAAAGACACAGCTTTTAGGGTTCCAAGCTTCACACTCAGCCTTTTAGTACCTTACGAACAAATTTGAACTCAAAAGGGGCAGTAAATTTCTTTTGAGATCACATGAAATGTCAAATCAATGTCAAATATCAATTGACCAAATGAAAACGAAGTTCGCACCTCGGTGCGTTGCTCTTTCGCCCGTTCCCGCAGCAGACACGTGAACGGGATATGTTTTGTCATTGAGGCATTTGGATTTCATTTGACATTTGAGCTTTGACATTTGTCATTTCCGGTTTATCCTGATTAGGATTTCTTCCATTTTTTGATGAGCCATTTATTGCCCATCGAGACAAAGGAGAAAACTAGATGTTCCACCTTTCAAAAGATGATCCGGTTGTTGCACAGTTGATCAAGAAAGAAGAATCGAGGATAGAAGACACCCTGGACCTCATCGCCGCTGAAAATCACGCACCTCTTTCCATTATGGAGGCCATGGGATCACTATTAAACACCAAGACCATCGAGGGCTATCCAGGGAAAAGGTTTCACGCAGGGTGCACGCATGTAGATGAAATCGAGCGGCTGGCCGCCTCGCGGGCAAAAACCCTTTTCGGCGCGGAATACGCGAATGTCCAGCCGCACAGCGGCACATCGGCAAATCTCGCTGTTTTCTTCTCCGTCCTTGAGATGGGAGATAAGGTCCTGGCAATGAGCCTGCCCCATGGGGGGCATCTGTCTCACGGCCACAAGGCCTCTCTGACCAGCAAGTGCTTTACTTTTCGACACTACGAAGTGAACAGCAAGACCGAGCTCATAGATTATGAAAAGGTCAGGCGCATTGCGGAAGAATTCAGGCCCAAGATGCTTGTGGTCGGGGCAAGCTCATATCCACGCTTGATTGATTACGAAAAAATGGCACAAATTGCCGGGGATGCCTCAGCGTATCTCTTCACAGACATGGCGCATATTGGAGGCCTTGTGGCGGCAAAGCAAATTCCCAGCCCGGTGCCTTTTTCTGATTTTGTGACGTTTACCTGTTACAAGACCATGATGGGAGGGAGAGGTGGGGTGATCCTGTCCAAAAACAAGTACGGAAGTAAGATAGATAAGGCCGTATTTCCCGGATGCCAGGGGACAAGCGCGGTCAATTTCATTGCTGCAAAGGCGATCATTTTTAAACTGGCTCTGGAGCCTCAGTTTGTACGCACCCAGAAGAGGACACTTTCCAATGCTATTTGCCTTGCCAATGAACTTGGGGCGAAAGGCTACCGGATCGTAACCGGGGGGACGGAAAACCATCAAGTCATTGTCGACCTTGGTCCAAAAGGACTAAAGGGGAATGAAGCGGAACATATATTGGAATCTGTAGGGATTATCACCAATAGAAATGTGATTCCGCGGGATGCCGAGAATCCAGGAGCAGTCAGCGGGATACGGTTGGGGTCGGCGGCTATTTCCACAAGAGGAATGGCGGCGGCAGAGGTGAGAGAAATAGCAGAGCTCATTGACGGAGCGCTGATCAATGCCAACAGCGAGGAAGTATTGGACCAGGTGGCACAAAAAGTGGCGGAACTCTGCAAGGCATTTCCTGTCTATGGCCAAGGGCTCAGCGTACGGAGACTCTGCACCGAAGGCAATATTTCCGGGCCATTAAAAAGGAGGAGCTCTTGAAATGTCTTGCCTCGCGCAAATGAAAGGAATATGATTCTCAAATTCGCTTCAAACATACATGTCGCTAAACGTTCACGGTCTTGAAAAAGAGCACTATTCGAAGGGAGCATTCAATGAAAAGAAAATGGTCGATCGGTATCCTGCTTGTGGTTCTCCTTATCCTCTGGTGGGGCCTCTCCATTTATCCTGACTGGCTCTGGTTCGGGAAACTCCATTATTCCTCCGTTTTCTGGACCATGCTCATGAGCAAGTTTGGAATTGGTGTCGTCATCTGGATCCTGTTGATGCTTCTGGTTGCCCTGAACCTCTGGTTTGCGAGCCACAGCAAGGCATTGGCCCTTCCACGGCCGGCTCAATCACCGGAAGCAGATATCCTGGCGCAATTCGGCCTTTCCGGAAAATCGGCAGGCATGCTCATGTGGGCCCTGGTGGTAATCATTAGTTTCGTTATTGCCCAAAAAGGGGCCGCTCAGTGGGACATGGTCCTCCGGTTCATCCACCAGCAGCCCTTTGGAACCAGCGATCCCCTTTTCAACAATGACATAGGGTTTTACGTCTTTTCCCTGCCCTTCTACCTCTTTCTCCAGAGCGGGCTCCTGGTCCTGTTTGTTTTTACAGCGGTCGTGACCATAGTCTGGTACCTCAAGAACGGTGCCATTCAGGTAACCAATTTAAGCGAATATGCCCAGGCGCAGGGGAAGCAAGTCCCCGCACCCAAGATTGACATTGAATCCCGTGCCATAAAACACCTCATTTTCTTCGGCGGCATCATCGTACTGCTTCTCGCCTGGGGCTACCGGTTGAAGATGTTTAACCTCCTTTATTCCACGAGCGGTGCCACCTTCGGGGCCGGGTATACCGACGTTCATGTCAGGATGCTGGCGTATGGGTTCCTGATTTTCCTTTCCCTTGCCTTCGCGCTCGTCCTGTTTCTCAACGCCTTCAAAACAAAGACAAAACAGATCTGGCTGAGTGGCGGGGTCTGGTTGGGGCTCATCATACTGCTCGGCACCCTGCTCCCCCTGGTAGTGGAAAAAACTGTGGTCAAGCCGAATCAATTGGCAAAGGAAGCACCGTACATTGACCACAATATCAAGTACACCCGCCAGGCTTTCAATTTAAACAAGATCAAGGAGGTCCCTTTTCCAGTTGCCGATACCCTTACCAAGAAGGACGTTGCTGAAGACGAGGCCACGATCCAGAACATCAGAATATGGGACAAGCGGCCCCTGCTCCAGACGTACAACCAGCTGCAGTCCATCCGGTTATATTATGATTTTAAGGATGTGGACGTGGATCGCTATACCATTAAGGACAATTACCGGCAGGTTATGCTCTCCGCCCGGGAGCTTTCGGTGAACCAGCTTCCGCCCCAGGCAAATACCTGGGTCAACAGGCATCTTATTTACACACATGGTTACGGCCTGGCAATGAATCCCGTCAATAACGTGACCAGTGAAGGACTGCCCGATCTCATCGTCAAGGACCTGCCTCCCGTCATCGACTTTAATCTGAAACTTGAGCACCCTGAGATTTATTACGGGCAAGACACCGGCGACTATGTCCTAGTAAAGACCAAAACGAAGGAATTCGATTACCCTAAAGGCGACATGAATGTCTACACCCATTACCAGGGATCAGGCGGCGTCCCCATTAGCTCATTTCTCAGGCGGGCCCTGTTCGCGCTCGAATTCTTCGATCCCCAGATCCTTTTTACCACCTACCTGAGTCCCGAAAGCAGAATCATGTATAATCGCCGCATTGACCAGCGGGTGCGCGCCATAGCACCGTTTCTGGTTTACGATGGAGATCCCTACCTGGTTATTTCAGAAGGGCGGCTCTTCTGGATTCAGGATGCGTATACCGTCTCCAACATGTATCCTTACTCCACCAGGTTGCCTACCCCCTTTAAAAGGAGATTGAATTACATCAGAAACTCCGTAAAGATCACGATTGATGCCTACAATGGGGATGTCTCTTATTACATAGCGGACGAAAAAGACCCCATCATCAGGACATACGCCAGCATATTCCCTCACCTGTTCAAGCCGTTCAAGGACATGCCGGACGTCCTCAAAAAGCACGTCCGGTATCCCCGGGACCTGTTCAAGATCCAGGCCAATATCTACCGAACCTACCACATGAAAGACGTCCAGGTATTTTACAACCAGGAAGACCTCTGGCAAATGCCCGACGAAATCTATGGGAGCACCCGCCAGAAGATGGAGCCCTACTATATTATCATTCGACTCCCGAAAGAAAAAAGTGAAGAGTATGTTCTGATGCTCCCTTTCACACCTTCCAAGAAAGACAACATGATTGCCTGGCTTGCCGCGAGGTGTGACGTGCCGAACTACGGGAACCTGATCGTATACGAACTCCCCAAAGATAAACTCGTTTTCGGCCCCATGCAGGTAGAAGCGAGGATTGATCAGCAGACGAGTATCTCAAGCGAGTTGACTCTCTGGAGCCAGCGGGGATCCAACGTGATCAGGGGAAATCTCCTGGTCATCCCCATACAGGATACCTTCATTTACGTGGAGCCGGTTTACCTTCAGGCAAAACAGTCGGAATCGGAACCATCCGCGCCTGCGGCCCCGCAAAGCAGACGGTTGCGGAGATCCGGGGCTGGGAACGCCACGGTTTCGGCTCAACCGGGATATGGGGAGGCCGCGGCCCTCCCTGAACTGAAGAGGGTCATTGTTTCCTTTGGGGATCGGGTGGACATGGAGAAAAAGCTGGTAAATGCCCTGTACAGCGTCCTGGGCGAGCAGGTACCGGCTGCCATTGAAGCGGGACCTTCCCAGATGCCAAGAGCCCCGATGATTTCCGATTCGGCAAGAGCGGCCCTGGAGCACTTCAACAAGGCCAGGGATTTTCTGCGACAGGGAGATTGGGCAGGGTACGGCAAAGAGTTGAAGGCCATGGAGGACATCCTGAACCGGATAGCTGCAAAAGCCCCGGAAGGGAAGAAGGAGTAAAGTCGTGACTGCAGAGTCAAAAAAAAGGCCTGCCATGAAATGGCTTTTTATCGCTGCCGCGTTGGCGCTGTTCATTGGAACACAACCGGCCTATGCAA
>CAZJRD010000002.1:0-170109 GCA_964548365.1 uncultured Desulfobacteraceae bacterium
AATGAAGAGCAGGTGAACGGGATGTTCCTGAAGCGGCGTCATTTCGGCCCTGGAACAGGACAGTGGAAGGGCCGAAATCCGCAGCGACCGGAGTCATGGACGAAGGAGGGAGCGTAGCTTCAGGAATATGCCGTTTGCCTGCTCAACCGGGGTCACGGGATGAGCTATGACTTCGCTGGAAGTCAGAAAGCACCCGTTTATGTCATTCCCGCGAAGCTTGTCCTCGACTCCAATCGGGGAGCGGTAATATCGTCATTATAATATGTTATGGATTCCCTCTTCCGCGGGAATGACGGGTTCAGTGTAACGCTCAATTCAGGTTCCATCTATTTTGCCGTGGGAGCAATGAGGAGAGCAGAAAGATATCCTACCACCCGGCCCTGGTCTCCGGTAACGTCACCGGAATTCGCCTTTCCAAGGATCACTGCCTTCGTAGCTCCCAGCTGTTTTGCGGCGAGGAGGATGCTGAGGACAGGACCGCCTCCGCACGCTTCGGTCTTGCCTGTTGCAAGGTCTCTTGCAAGACCTTTGGCGTCAAGGGCCAGTACATGGGAGGCAAAACAGTCATCAAGCATCATGGCCTGTCGGGAGGGATGGTAATGGGAGAGATCGCTGGAGGCAAGGAGGAGGGTATCCCTCCTTCCGTGAACCAGCGCTTCGAGTACCCTGGCCAAGCGCTCCGCGGTTTCGTAATCCTGCCTCCCCATGATGATGGGGACTATCTGAAAATCCCCTAGGACCATCTGGAGAAAGGGGAGCTGGATCTCCAGTGAATGCTCCCTGGTATGAGCTTCTCTGATATATCGAAAATCAGGCTGGGCGCTGACGATTTCCTTTGCCAGGCCCAGATCCACGGGAACCGAACCCAGGGGTGTTTCATAGGCGGTTTGCAGATTGACGGAAATGCCGTCAAAGGCCAGGTAATGGCTTGGTCCCACGAGAATGACCTTAGTGAATCCGGATCCCCTGAGCTGTCGATATGCGCGGGCCGCAACCGCACCCGAGTATCTGTATCCGGCGTGAGGTACGATAATCGCCCGGGGAATCCCCGGCAGAGCGACGTCGCGGGAGAGAGACAGGTATTTTTCGATGATAACTGAAAGGTGGTGCGGGTCTCCAGGATACCACGTTCCGGCAATGACGGAAGAACGGATGTCCGCCTTGCCCGCAACCGACGGGGAGGAGAGCATTGTGCCGGAAAGAGAGAAAAGCAGAGCAAGCAAAAAGGCTTTGGTGATCTTTGGTTGCATATCGGTTGAAATCCCTTGCCTTATTATAGGAGAATGGGATAAAAATAAAAGTCTTTTTTAAATTCATCACCCAAGGGAGCGAAGGAACCAGGGGGTTATCATGATAGTAAGGAAAACAATACGCTATGTGGGCTTTGTGATCGTCGCACTGCTGTTGCTCAATGTGGGATGCCAGAGCAAGGTGGACGCCTTGCAGGATGCACCTGATTTCAGTCTGAAAGATGTGAACGGAAAAGATGTAACACTTTCCCAGTTCAAGGGGAGGATAGTCGTCCTTGATTTCTGGGCAACGTGGTGCCCTCCCTGCCGCATGTCTATCCCGGAGCTTGTCGGGTTGCAGAAAGAGTTTCGGGGCCAGGGGTTGGTAATTATCGGGGTCTCTCTGGATGATCCCGCGCAGGCATCGGATCTTTTCCTCCGGGCATTCATGGAGAAATTCGACATGAATTATAGGGTGCTGCGCTACGACACGAAGATCATGAAAGACTATTTTGGAACGGAGACCCCGGCCATACCCACGGTATTTGTCATTGACCACGAGGGAAAGATACGGAACAAGATTGTGGGCTACCGCCACGGCGTCCTCAAGAAATCCATTGAAGCGCTGTTGCGATGAGAATAGACTTTCATACCCATATTTTTCCTCCTCCCTTCAGGCAGGATCGATCAAGATACTTTTCCGGCGAACCGGCCTTCAAGACGCTCTATGATTCACCCAAGGCGAAACTTGCTGGTGTGACAGAGCTGCTGCAGCAGATGGATGAAGCCGGGATCGACAGATCGGTTATTTTTGGATTCCCCTGGCAGGACCGTGATCTTACAAGGCAACATAATGATTATGTTTTGGACGCGGTTTACCGGTATTCGGATCGTCTGGTGGGGTTGTGCTGTTTTTCTCCCCTCATGCGTGAGGCAGGAAAAGAAACTGAGCGCTGCCTCAAAGGGGGGCTTGCGGGTGTTGGAGAACTGGCCGTGTACGGCGATGGGCTAACTGCGGAAGTCTCTGATTTGTTAGAAGAGGTCATGGCAATTGCTCTCGATCACGGGGCAATCGTCCTCATGCATACCAATGAGCCTGTCGGCCACCAGTATCCGGGGAAAACGCCCATGACGCTCGGACAGATTTACGGGTTCGTCAAGCGATATTCATCAAACCGGATCGTACTTGCCCACTGGGGCGGGGGGTTGCCTTTTTACGCACTCATGAAGCGAGACGTGAAAGAGGCACTTGAAAACGTGTGGTTTGACACGGCGGCATCACCCTATCTCTATGACCCTGGTATCTACCCGGTGGTAGGAAGTATCGTGGGCTTTGAGAAGATATTGCTCGGCAGCGATTATCCGCTTCTGAGCCCGTCAAGATATTTCAAGGAGATGGAGAAGGCGGAATTATCAGAAAATGAAATTGACCAGGTTTCGGGAGATAATGCGGTCCTGCTGCTGCATCTGGAAGAATAGCTGAATTCGGGACAAGGAGAAGAAGATGCCTGATTTTATGGAGATTTTGAAGGGGCGAAGAAGTATACGGAGATACGAGGAACAGGAAATTCCGGAAGGGATTTTAACGCAGATCCTGGAGGCCGTGCAATGGTCACCTTCCTGGGCCAACACCCAGTGCTGGGAAGCAGTGGTGGTAAGAGATCCGGAAACAAAAGAGCGGTTGAAGGAAACGCTCACCCCGACGAATCCGGGTGCAAAGGCGGTCATCCAGGCGCCGGTGGTGCTTGCTCTCTGCGGGAAGCTCCGGAGTTCAGGGTATAAGAAAGGAGAGGTAACCACCAAGTTTGGAGACTGGTTCCTCTACGACCTGGGGATCGCAACGCAGTCAATCTGCCTATCTGCTTATGCACAGGGCTTAGGAACCGTGGTAATAGGCCTGCTGGACCATGACAGGGCAAAAGGGGTGCTGGGAGTACCTGAAGGGTATGAACTGGTCAGCTTGATCCCCCTGGGCTATCCGGCCAGGGAGTCATCGGCGCCCAAGCGTCGTGCGATCGGTGAGTTTACCCACGAGGGCAAGTTTTAATTTTTTTTTGACAGGATCAACAGGATTGTCGGGATTGGTTCTTGCTTGCTGCGCGTGGTTTCATTTTTCACAGGATGTATTTTGAACAGCTGAAGCCTTGGTTCATCGGATTTTTGCGTACTTTGATATTCAAAGCTTGATTAAAACACATGTAGGATATGGTCTTTTTTCTTCGTGACTGTTGGGATGGCTTCGTATTTTCGTGACTTATCTATGGGGGGAAGCCGCAGAAGTCCGCTTTGCGGAGTAAATGCGGAGTCCCGCCTATAGATCTCTATAGGCGGGACGTGGATAAGTTACTGAAAATACCAGCCCGGGAGACTCGGAATCGAAGAAAAAAAGGCATATCCTACACATGGTAAAATGAAATTTCCCCCGCTCCGCGTAAATGCATGGGACGGGGGAAACAGGGAAGTCTTTCTTAGAAATTGAATACCGTATCCAGTTCCTCATCGGGAATATCAAAGATCACGTCATGGGGCGGCAGCTTTTCCTGGCGGAAAAATTCCGGCAACCGGTCATCAGCCGCGGTAAAGCCCGCCCGGGCATTGAAATCCCGCTCTATCTGCAGGACCTTCTGGCCAAGGGCCGTCACGTCGTCCCCGGTGAGCGAGAGGCCATACTTGGCATTGAGCATGTCCACAATGGCAGTCAGGGCGTCGGGCATATCCAAGACCGGGAAGGCCACAAACAGGCACAGGCCGGCACTGTCAATGGCCGCCGTGGCGACCTGCAAACCCTTGGAAAGTTCCACCTGGCCTTCAGGTTTCAAAGGATCCAGGCTTCCTCCGACATTCATGATATTGGCTGTAACGGCATATCCCGCCGTGTGATCAGCCCCCATGGGTGACGTGGCATAGGTGACACCGACACCCTTCACCGCCCGCGGGTCATAGGCCGGCAACGCCTGGTTCTTGACCACCGGCACCCTTCTTACGCCAAAAGCCTTGCCCACCGCGCCTGCCCCTGAACCTAAGAGACGTCCCATTGGGCTTCCTTTCCCGATTTCAGCAAGGAGTTCTTCTGAACCGGCAACATCACCGAATCGCTTCACCCCTCCTTCCATGGCCACCGCAATGGCATTTCCCGTTTCAATGGTATCAAGCCCAAAATCATCGCAGGCCCGGTCCATCCTGGCGATGGCATCAAGGTCATCGATCCCGCAGTTGGGACCCCAGGCCCAGACCGTCTCATATTCTGGCCACTTGGAAAAATACTCGCCGTTCTTGTCCATATAGTCGCCGGAACAGCGGATGATGCAGCCGGACATACAACCATGGGAGGGATTCCCCTTTCGGTCAACGGTGATTTTGTTCAGGGTTTCCCCGCTTACGTTCTCTGCGTTCTTGAAGCGGCCGGAACTGAAATTGCGGGTGGGCAGAGCACCTGCCTCGTTGATAATGTTGATGAGGATATCAGTGCCGTAGTTGGTGAGCCCCTTGCTCGTGACCGGGTGGTCCTGCAATGCTTTGGCAAACCGTTTGGCTGCAGCTTTGAATGCCTCTTTGTCCACCAGCGGGGCCAGTTCGCCCTCGGCAGGATCGATCACGATGGCCTTGAGTCCCTTGGATCCCATAACCGCGCCGAGCCCCCCACGGCCGGCGTGCCGTGTGGGTCTGACTTCCCGGTCAGTGAAGGCGACGCTGGCCGCAGGAAGCTTCATTTCTCCTGCCTGGCCGATGCTCACAAAACCGGCCTTGTCTCCGAATGCTTCTTTCAGCTTCTCCACCGCGTCATAGTTGCCCAGTCCCCTGAGATCATCCGCAGCTGAAATTTCCTGTTTGTCCTTGCCCACGTACAACTTATAAAGTTTCCCCTCCTCAGCCATGCCTTCGATAATGATGGCGGCAATGCCCAGCCTCGAAAGATATCCTCCGGCCTGGCCGCCCGAGTTGGCCTCCTTGATACCGCCGGTAAGGGGGCTCTTGGCACCAACGGAAATACGCCCTGAATTGGCACAATTTGTCCCGCCCAGGAGACCCGGGGCAAAAATGAGCTTGTTGTTCGGGCCGATAGGAGAGCAGGTGGGGTCCACCTCGTTTGCCACGATGGCCGAAGTGAGTCCTCTTCCACCAAGTCCCTGATAGGTCTCGGAAATATCCTCGGTCTTGATTGAAAGATCAGACATATTGACACGAATAATTTTGAACATAGCTGTCTCCTTTCCTTGAAAGCAGTTAATAATTTAGTGCATCCTTTCAAACTGATAGGCGGTATGTTTTCGGTAATGAGGTGTTGACCTTTAGGCTTCAGCCTTTGGTCTTATACCTTATGCCCTCTGCCTGCACTAATGATGACACAAAAATAATAGTCTTTCAAGGCGTTTTTTAATAAATAATCAACACGTTATGTCAATTTTGATAGAAGCCGCTTCTTGAAGAAGCTGTTGACACTCACTGGATGGTCAGGGATAATGGAATGAATTGCGTATGGAGGGGATATGTCCATCAAGATCTTCCTTAGTTCATCGCTGCGGAAATATGTGGAGAGCTACGATCCCCTCACCGGGGTTGAAAGAACCATTGAACACCCTATTTCCGTGAAAAATTTTTGCAACGACCTGAAAATACCGGTTGAAGCAGTAAAGATAGTCATGATCAATGGGAAACGGGTTGGGATGGATCATCACGTGAAGGAAGGCGACCGGGTTGCCCTTTTTCCCCCGGTCGGCGGAGGATAGCATGAAGAGTGGCGTGAAGGGAAAAGTCGTTGAAATGCGCGTGTTCGGGAGTCTGCGACGGCACCTGGAGGAACAGGGACTTCCCGCAACCATGGAAATGCCCATGGAAGAGGATGAAAGCCGGGCCTTTGACTTTGCCCTGAAAGTGGGTCTCCCTCCCGAAGAAGTGGAGGCGGTTTTCTGTAACGGGCACGTGCAGAATATCTATGATCCGGTGCATCCGGGGGACCGCCTCGCCTTTCTGCCTTATGGCACTCCTGGTCCCTATAGGGCATTTCTTGGCATATGGAAGGAAGGACGGAAGGCAGACGAAAAAAGAAAAAAAGAGGAGGAATGACCCGTTGGCAAGGAATGACAAAAATATCACTTTGCTTGAAAAAACGGTTCAGACATCAGCCCGTGTGATCGAGGATCCCGCAGGGCGCCAGGTAAAAGTCCTGCAAGAGGATGATGTTGAGAAATTGTGCTCCAGTCATGGGCAGACCTACGCGAACGTCTATGTTACCGCGCTCAGGCAGGGGGTGCTGCCGTACCGGTATCTTCGAAATCAAGATTCTCTTACCCCCGCCATGCAATTGAAGCTTGCGGAGTCCCGGGTCGGCGTCATAGGGGCGGGCGGACTGGGAGGGCATGTCATCCTTCTCCTGGCAAGGTTGGGGATCGGCAGCCTCGTGGTAGTGGATGGAGATGTCTTTGATGAGACCAATCAGAATCGCCAGGCCCTGTCAAACATGAAAAACAAGGGAGAGAGCAAGGCCCTGGAAGCGCGTTCTGCAGTGGCTTCAGTAAATCCGGGCGTGGAAGTTATTGCGCATCCCCTGCGCCTGGATGGAGTGAATGGGAAAGAAATCCTCGTGGGATGCCGAGTGGTGGTGGACGCCCTTGACAACGTGGCTGATCGATTCATCCTTGAAAAAATCGCAAGAGATCTGAGAATTCCGTTGGTCCACGGGGCCGTTGCAGGCTTTGAGGGGCAGGTTATGTCAATTTTGCCGGGCGATGCGGGTCTCGAACTCTTGTATGGCAAAGACAGGACAGCATGGGAGCCAGGAAAACGTCCGGAGGCAGTGTTTGGTGTCCCTGCAGTCGCCCCTTCCCTCATAGCAACCCTCCAGGTCATGGAGTGCCTTAAGATTCTTCTGGACAGGGGGAGGCTCCTCAGAAACAGGATGTTTCGGGTCGATCTCGAGACTGCAGAATTCCACGAGATCGTGTTCAAAGAGTGAGAAATATGGGTTCGCATGCTTGCCGAACTACTGGTGTTGCGGTTTTTCCCGTGAAAGATCAATGGTTTTGAATTTTTCCGGTTTTGCCACTTGAAAGACGCCGGAGGGGAGGTGAGGGTTGAAGAGGGCATGCTTGACTTTCAGGATCAAGGATCTCTCGTGTACAGTATCGTTCAAAACCACTTTCTGGGCGAAATCGACTGCGCCATCTTTTTTAAGTGCTTCATAATATTGGGTTATCCCGATTGCAGGAAAAGAGCATGACTGCGGTCTGAGGGGAGAGGGATAAAACTCAAGACGCTGGAGCAGGTTATTTTTTTTGTCAAGGAGGCTGATGATCCCTTTCCCCGGGGAGACAGCCTTCTTATACTCCGGTACCGGGGGGTACCCTCTGACAAAGGCCCACATGGCTGATGGGTCCAGCGGAACCGGGAAGGAACGTTGGGGTATGCCCTTCTTCACCGATCCCAGAAAGATCCGTTTTTCAGGAAAAAAGACCAGGGTAAAGCGGTCATTATCTACAAGGAGATTAGCAATGGGTGGGCCCCACGGGTGGGTTATTTCCACTTTGACCTGGAAAGGGCTCTTTTTCCCCACTATTGTTATATTTGCTTCCTGTTCTTTTGCCCCCTGTTTGAAAGTCAATGTCCCCGTGCAGAAAAGGGTATTTACGAGATTTTGCTGGGCAGTTACCTGGTCCAGAATAGCGTGTATTTGATCTTCGCTGTAGGGAGGGGCCGGGGGGCCGAGGAGTGCAGGGGGAATACAGGCCGGCGACAGAAAGACCGCTGAAAGGCAGCAAAAGAACAGCAGGAAGCGGCCGCCTCCCGGCATCAGGTTCATTTGAGCCGCTCCATGGTTTTGATCAGATCCCTGATTTTTTCTTTTATTTGCTTCTCATGGGGATGATGTAAAGAAAGGGCTTTTTTGAACTGCGCCAGTCCGGCAGCGTACATTTCCTTTTTTACGTAAATATCTCCCAGGTGTTCATTTATGGTGGGGTCATCTGGAGTCAACTCTGCAGCCTTTTTCAATAAGTCAAGCGCCTTGTCAAGCTCTCCTTTCTGATAATAAACCCAACCGAGGCTGTCAATGATATAGCCGCTGTTCGGCTTGATCTTGAGTGCCTTCTGAAGCATGGCCAGGGCTTCGTCGAGATTGATCCCCGATTCAGCATAGGTATACCCGATGTAATTGAGTGCCTCCGCGTGATTTGGGTCTATTTTCAGTATTTCTTTCATCTCCTGAATACAGGTGTCCTTGTCTCCTTTCTTGTCATACAATACGCCCAACCGGAAAAGAAGATCGACATTCTTGGGGGCGTGGCGAAGCCCTTCTTTGACAATGGGAATAGCTTCATCGTACCTTTCTTGGGTTTCATAGATCGACGCCAGCATGAGCGATGCTTCAGCCTTTTCCGGTATTGCAACGATAATTTTCTTCAGGATTTTGATGGCCTCATCATACTTTTCCTGGTTTTGTAGCAGGTAAGCCATGTGCAATCTGGCATTGGTGTAATAGTCCGAGCTGGGTTTGATCATCCCGAAGTGTTCCAATGCCTTGTCAGAATTTCTCTTTTTTTCATACGCGGAGGCAAGGTAATACCGCGATTTGTAGTCATTTGGCCAGGCCTTGACAATGAGTTTGAGTTCCTCGATAGATTCGTCCAGCTTTCCCTCCCGGAGATAAATGAGCCCAAGGGCCTGTCTCCCGGGTTCACCCGGTTTTGAATGGCTCTTGATCTCCTGGGTCTCTTTCTCGGCCTCCTTTTTGAGCCCCATTTTCAGATACAGGTTCACGAGCCTTTCTCTGGTTATCAAATTGTCGGGATAGAAAGAGATCAGTTTCTTGTAGATTTCCACTGCTTTCTGGGGCCGGTTTGTCATTTGATAGAGGGTCCCCAGGTCAAAGAGCGCGGGTTCTAGGCTCTCGTTTCGGTCAAGGGCATCCCGGTAGGCCTTTTCGGCATTTTCATATTCCTTTAATTCCAGATAAATTCGGCCGCGGTAATAATAGGCGATCACCAAGTTGGGGTTTTGCTGGAGAAGTCTGTCAAGCTGGGGCAAGGCTTCGTTGAAGCGCTGCTTCCTGATCAGGATAGTGCTCAGGATGAGCCTCGCTCTCTGGTCTTGGGTTTTTACTTTCAGTATCTCCTGGTACTCTTTGAGGGCGAGGTCATCTTGTCCGGTCAGGGTGTAGAGATCCGCGAGCAGGATACGATGGCGAACGTCCTCTTTATCCAATGCAACACACTTCTTCGCAAACAGGGCGGCTTCCTGATAGTGCTTCAATTTCTTAAGTACCAAGGCCATCGTGCGATTCAGATGGATGCTGTCGGGGTCCCTTTCAATTGCCTTTGTGAGGTACTTCCTGGCCTTTTCATATTGGCGATCTGAAAGGGCCAGCATAGCCATGGTAAAATCCGTGTAGGCTTTCGAGAGCTCGTCTTTTTCTTTTTTTGGTGCAGGCACAGCCTGGGTTTGTTTCTGTTTCACCGCAGGGCTTGTCATGGGTTTTGGAAAAAAGCCGGCACACGATGAGAAGATGAACGCCGAGAAAAGAAAAATGAAAAGGTTCTTCAGTGCTGTAAATATAATTTGTTTTTTCTGATTCATGGTGTTTTCGCTTTATGCCTCATTCAGGTTGTCAGGTTCACAGTTTAACGTTCACGATTAATTTTTTTCAGATCTTCTTAAAGGCTTAACCTTGAACCATGAATCCCTGAACGCTGAACCTTAGCAGTTTTCTTATTTCATAAAATCGGAATAAAGTTCTTCAAAATCGGGAATCTGTTCCTTGAGAAATTTCTTGATATTTTTGATCATTTTTTCCTGGATCTGCCGCACCCTTTCACGCGAGATATGATACTTATCTCCCAGTTCCTGCAGGGTCACGGGCTTTTCCGCAAGGATTCGGGTGTCGAATATCTCCGCCTCTTTCCCGGAGAGAGCCTGACGGTATTCCCCGAGTTTTTCCAACAGGAGCGTTTTTGTCTGGGCGTCTGAGAGCTGTTCCTCGGCATCGCTTTTGTGGTCCGGCAGAAGGGAACCGAATACCTCCCGGGAATCATCACCCACAGGAGCGGTCAACGAAAGTTCCCATCCTCCCAGTCGCTGGCTCATTTCCACGACTTCTTCTTCTTTCACGTCAAGACGTTCTGCAAGCAGACGAGGTTCTGGTCTAAATCCTTCAGCAATGAGCTTGTCACGTTCTTTGGCAAGATTGAAAAAAAGCTTTCGCTGGCTTTGGGTGGTCCCTATTTTCACCAGTTTCCAATTATCCATGATGAATTTGAGCATGTACGCCTTGATCCAGAATGACGCATAATAGGAAAATTTTATGCCGCGATAGGGATCAAATTTTCGGACCGCCTGGAGCAAGCCCAAGTTTCCCTCCTGGATGAGATCCAGGAGATTCTTTGTCCAGTACCGATGAAAATCCATGGCGATCTTGATCACAAGCCGCAGGTTGGAAGTCACGAGTTTATAGGCGGCCTTTTCGTCATTCTGTTCTCTCACAAGGGTCGTGAGCTCCAGTTCCTCTTCCCGGGTGAGGAGATTGAACCTCTTTACTTCCAGGAGATACATCTGGAGAGGATCGTAAGGGATGAGGGCCTTTTCCACGGGGGGTAGCACGGGCACGAGGCCTGAGGACACCGGTCCGGAAGCAGGCTTTCCCGCCACCTGTTGATCCTCTTTCTGTTTTAAGGGTTTTTTGCTTCTAGGCATAATGATTCTTTAATTTCATTTAAAAACACGGCATACGGCACCGCGCCAAGATACTGCCCTCTCTGGGGGGAAACCAAAACCTGCCCCCCGGTTCCGGGTCAAGTGAGAATAATTTTCATGTATCGCTTTTTCCCTGCCCGCAGGAGCAATTCACCATTCTGCAGATCCCGGGAATCTATGACTTGGTCAAAGGTCTCGATCCTCCTATCATTCAGGTAACCCCCGCCTTGACCGATGAGCCTCCTGGCCTCACTGCGAGTTGCGCAGAGGTCGACCTTTTCAAAGAGTATATATGCAGGGATTCCACTTTTCAGGGAATCCCTGTCCAGCACAGAGGCCGGAATAGATTCGACAGACACTGTACTGCCCTTTCCGAAGAGTTCTTGTGCCGCCCGGCGTGCTTTGTCAGCAGCTTTTTCTCCATGGCAGATCCTGGTGGCCTCGTATGCGAGGATTTCCTTTGCCTTCCGTAAGTCCGCTCCCTGGAGTTTTCCCAGCCTGTGTACGTCATCCATGGGCAGAAAGGTAAACAGTGCCAGAAAACGCTCAACATCCTCGTCGCCCTGGTTAATCCAGTATTGATAATAATCATAAGGAGAAGTCAAGTCAGGATCGAGCCAAATGGCACCTTTATGGGTCTTTCCCATCTTCGTCCCGGAGGAGGTGGTGAGAAGGGGGAAGGTGAGCGCATGCGCCACTTCTCCTTCGAGGCGCCGTATAAGATCCGCCCCTGCCAGGATATTGCCCCACTGGTCATTTCCCCCCATCTGTAATCTGCAGTCAAATTTTTTGAAGAGGTGCCAGTAATCATATGCCTGGAGAAGCATGTAATTGAATTCAATGAAGTTGAGCCCTGTTTCCAATCGGACCTTGTAACTTTCGGCCGCGAGCATACGGTTGACACTGAAATGCCGGCCTATATCACGAAGGAATTCAATATAGTTGAGCCTGGTCAGCCAATCAGCATTGTTGATCATGATCGCGCCATCATCAGCAAAAGAGATGAACCGGGAGAGTTGTTTCTTTAAGGCTTCCGCGTTCTGGTCAATCTTTTCCCTGGTCAAAATCGGGCGTGTTTCGGTCTTCCCACTGGGATCTCCCACGAGGCCGGTTCCTCCTCCAACCAACGCAATGGGTCGATGTCCCTCTTTCTGCATGTGCACGAGAGCCATAATCGGAAGGAGGCTCCCTACGTGGAGACTTTTCGCAGTGGGGTCGAAACCGATGTAACAGGTTGAGGGTGTTTCAAGGAGCCCCCGCAAGAAGTGCGGGTCAGTGGTTTGTTCTATGAATCCTCTCTCCTCGAAGATATCGAACACATTTTTCATGCTATTCACGCCCATTCCTTTCACCTTTTTGGGGAAGTTTCAGGTGGATGACCTTCCCGTGTCCACCCAAATTGTCCATTTTTCTCCCATTAAATTCAAGGGCTATTCCTCCTGCATTCCCAATAAAAAGTTCAAATCCCTCCTGGGCCTTCCATTCAGGACGACTCCCCGGCTGGAAGATATATTCTTTCGGTTCTCCCCGGTCCAAAATAATCTTTACCCATGTTGTTTCTCTTACCTCTGCTTTGAGAAGGAAGGTTTTTGCCGGCGGAGCGGGTTTCATTTCCACCGGATTCGGGGTTTCTGTGATGGATTTGGCTGTATCCTGCTGGAGAGGCTCAACCGTTTTTGCAGCTGGAACCGGTATTTCCTCCTGCACCGCTTCAGGAGTTGATTGTTTTTCCAGGATATCGGTCTTCGCTTCTTGTTCGGGTTCTTTCTGGGCTGTCTCAGGTGTGGTTTCAGGCTTTGCGGATTGTTCACGCCCGACGGTATCTCCTTTGGTATGATCATTCTTTTCAGGAGTCGGCGTGAGGGCAGGGGTCCGTGGTTCCACCACAGGCAATTGTTTCCTGGTTTCCCGCTTGGAGACATAGTGCAAAGCGAAAAAAACAGCCACCGCGAGCAGGGCAAGGAAGACAAAAAGAGCCGGAGTTCTCCTGCGGGAAGCCGCCAGAGAGGACAGGGGATGGGGTCCGGAATCCACTGTCGGATTTTTTTCATCATATATGGTGAGGACAACTCCCACATCCAGTTCAAGAGCGCCGGCATAAGAGCGAAGGAAACCCTTTATAAAGACGGGAGCAGAGAACGTATGCCACTCCTCTTTTTCGAGGGACTCCAGGATGTGGGGCTGCAGCTTGGTCATCTCTGAAAGCTGGGCATAGTCAAGCCCCTGGCGTTCACGTGCCTCCTTGAGGATTTTCCCCAGGCTTTTTTCAGGATTTTCCCCTGTGTTCTGTGGGGGGACTTCTCTTGATTGTGCCATACCTTTTTCCGGTCTTTTCTGCTTCGCCGTTTTCTAAAAGAGGACCTTGATATAGGACTTCTCGCGCAGACTCTTAATCCAGGAGGCAAATCTCCTGTTCACCTCTTCTCGATAAAGGGTGTCATAGATCTGTTCCTTTACCTCAGTGAGTGGCCTCAACCCGGCCTCTCGTTTTTCAACGACCTTCAGGATCTGAACGCCTGCCTCTCTGATGATGGGTCCACTGACACCTCCGGCGGGTAAGGCATTAGCAGTCTTTGCCAGCACCTCGTCCAACTGTGATGTCTTGAAAATTCCCAAGTCGCCCCCTTCCTGTGCACCGGGACCCTGGGAGTACTGCCTGGCGAGTTCCGCAAAATCGGCACCTTGTTTCAGCTTGGAGATGATTTCCCTGGCCTTTTGCAGTGTTTTTTTATCCTCTCCCGATTGTTGATCACCCTGTTTCTTGAGAAAAATAGCCGCAAGATGGACTTCGCCGGGGCTGGTGAATTCCTTGATGTGTTTTTCATAGTACTCTTTGATCTTCTCTTCACGAATGATGATCTTGGATTTGACTTCGTCATTGATGAGTCGTACTCGCTGGAGTTCTCTTTTGATCTTTTCCCGGTACCGTTCGTAAGTGAGCCCGCGGCTCTTCAGACTTGCCAGGAGTTCTTTCTGGCTTATGGCATTTTGTCTTTTCAATCGTTCGATTGCTTTGTCCACTTCTTCTGGGGGCACTTGAATATCGAGTTGCTTGGCTTTCGACGCTGCAAGCCTTTCATCGATGAGCATATCCAGAATCTTCCAACGTGCCAGGAAATATTGTTTCTCGTCTTTATTCTTCAAAGCTGCCGGGTCAACACCCGATATTTCTTTCAGCTTGGCGTTGAGCTCATAGAGGGTAATAATATCATTGTTGACGATGGCAACGACCCTGTCACAGGTTTCCCTCGCCGGTACAGTTGCAGGCTTGAAGAGGAAAAGGATTGAGGCAAGGGTAACGATTGTGAAAATTCTTGAAACGGTCATATGTTATTGCTCCAGCATTTGAAAAATTCTTGGGTTCACCTTTACCTTGACATGTTTTTTCTGTTTGATCAACCATTCTGCAAGAAAAGCGAGCCGTCTGGCGCGAGAAAGCTCCTGTTCAATTTGTCTTGTTACCTCCAGTAGAGGTCTTACGCCGGCAGGCCGTGATTCAAGGACCTGAAAGATATGGTATCCGTAAGGGGAGTGTATGATTGCCGAGATTTGCCCGGGTTTCAGAGAAAAGAGTGCCCTGTCCATGGTCTTTTCAAGCTCTCCTTTGGCCATCCATCCGACCAATCCGCCGTTTCTTGCCTCGGGAGCAATAGAGCTTTGGCGGGCCAAGGCTTCAAAATCCTCGCCTTGGCGCAACCGCTTCTGGAGATTTTTTGCAGTCCGCAAATCACTGGTTACGATTTGCCTGAATCTGACCTGTCTTTTGCTCGTGAAGGTATCGGCATGGGTCTTATAATAATGCAAAATAGCTGCATGATCGGGGAGCGGCATTTTCGCCGTCACCTGGTCGATAATTTTCTTTTCAAGGAGTCTTTTGCGCAGTTGCTCCTTCCATTGTTCAAAGTCAATATAGTCGCGCAACAGGGCTTCCTTAAATCCTTCTTCGGTAAAGTCATTGCGGATGCGGTTTACTGCCCTAGCAAGGGCCGCGTCTGAAATGGAGATGTGGTGCTCCTTCCCATATTCCAGGATAAGGTAACGATTAACAAGCTGGTTCAACAGTTCTTTCTTGAGAGATTCCTGGTCCTTTGCGGATTCGGGAAGATCGGATAGGAGATCGTGAAAGTCCCTTTTTGCTTCGTCCAGAAGGATAGGAGTGGTGCCGATTGTGATGACCGTTTTCGATTCCCTGTCACCTGCCCTGTCACACCCTTGAAGGAAAAGAAGAGGAAGAAGCACGGCGAATGCTATCAAACATCCCTGAAACCGGAGAGGGAGGGGATGCACTGAGAGATGCCTTTTCAATGGAGACGAAAATGACCGGACTATCCGGCGAAGAAACACCATTCTTTTTCTCGATATTCTTATGATTTTTATCAGACAAAATAATAAATTATAAAAAGTAACAGGTGAGGGGCAAAATGCAAGCATAATTTTTTTTATCTCCGAGCACTGCCCGAGACAGGGAGACGCTCTATGACGGATGCTATCTTGGAAAGATCGCCCGGAAGACGCAGCCTTCCCATCATCATCTTCACGGTGTGGTCATTGAGAAACTGGAGTTTGCCGGGCCGGTTTTCCACAAGTCGCACCCAAGCTTCCGTTTCCATCGGAGTAGTTGGAGCAAAAGTGAGGGTCATTGCGTGAGGACCGGCGTCAAGTCTTGAAATACCAACCCTCTTCAAAAGAATTCGCAATGACATGAGGGAGAGCAGATTCTTGACCTCTTGCGGGGGCTGTCCAAACCGATCCTTGATTTCCTCTTCCATTTCGGCAAGCTGTGACGGATCGGTGAGAGTGGAAAGCCTGCGGTACAAATTAAGCCGCACGTCGGTATCCACCACATAATCGCTGGGCAGGAATGCGGACACGTCCACGTTGATTTCAGGGTCGATGTCCTCCTGCAACTGCTCACCTTTCAGCTCAGCGATCGCCCGTTCAATAAGTTTCACATAGAGTTCATATCCAAGAGCGGAGATGTGTCCGGCCTGGGCATATCCAAGGATATTTCCTCCGCCTCTGATCTTGAGATCATGCATGGCCAGATGAATCCCTGCCCCAAGTTGGCTGAAATCCATGAGCGCCTTGAGCCTTTTTTCAGCATCCCGGCTGAGGTGGGAGCCCTCGGAAAGCAGGAGGTGCGCGTAGGCCTTCTCTTTTCCGCGACCCACCCTGCCTCGCAATTGATAGATCTGGGCCAGACCAAGACGGTCCACCTCGTTGATGATAATGGTATTGGCTGAAGGAATGTCAAGACCGGATTCAATAATGGTGGAACAAATCATGACATCGATCTCTTTGCGCAGAAAAGAGAGCATGGTTTCTTCAAGTTCTTTTTCTTTCATCTGACCGTGTGCAACGGCGATCCGCGCATGCGGAACGATCTCCCGGAGCGCACCAGCAGTGCGGTCAATTGTTTGTACCCGGTTGTGGACAAAAAAGACCTGCCCCTCCCGTTCCAGTTCCCGTTGGACTGCCCGGGCAATGGTTGCCTCGTCATAGGGCGTGAGGTACGTCTGGATGGCAAGCCTCTCCTCCGGAGGTGTCTCGATGATGCTGAGATCCCGGACACCCATCAAAGACATCTGCAAGGTCCTGGGAATTGGAGTGGCGGTTATAGCCAGCACATCCACCATGGCTCTCAATTTTTTGAGGGCCTCTTTCTGTTTTACGCCAAACCGCTGTTCTTCATCAATGACCAGTAGACCGAGGTCCTGGAACCGCACGTCTTTCTGGAGCAAACGGTGTGTGCCTATGATGATGTCAACCTTCCCTGATCTGAGCTTTCCCAGGATTTCTGTTTGCTCTTTTCTTGACTTAAATCGACTGACGACCTCTACCCGGGCTCCATACAACTCCGTTCTTTTCCTGAAGGTTTCAAAATGTTGTTCAGCAAGAACGGTTGTAGGGACCAAGACCCCAACTTGTTTGCCGTCTGAAACGGCCTTGAATGCAGCCCGGATGGCTATTTCCGTCTTTCCGAAGCCCACATCACCACAGACCAGGCGGTCCATGGGTTGATCAGAAATCATATCGTCGATCACTTCTTCGATGGCGCGGCTCTGGTCAGGTGTTTCCTCGTGTTCAAACGCGGCCTCGAATTCCCTGTAAAGGGGGTCAGGGGGAGAGAATGAGAACCCCTTTCGATATTCCCTGAGTGCATATATTTCTATGAGCTGTTTTGCGATGTGTCTGACGGATTTTTTTGCCTTCTGTTTGGCCAGATTCCAGGCATTTGCGCCGAGTCGATCCAATTTCACAATGCCGTCACCGGAGCCGATGTATTTCTGGAGCACGCTTACACGGTCGGCCGGTATATAGAGCCTGTCATGGTTTGCGTATTCCACCCGAACAAAATCGTTGGTTTTTCTTGCGACCTCCATTTTGCAGAGGCCTCCATATCGGCCAATCCCGTGTTCTTCGTGAACCACAAGGTCCCCATCCTTGAGTTGGCTGAAGCCGGACCAGCCTAAACTCTTTCCCGCGGGAGGACGTTTTGCCTTTGCGCGGGAGCGTTTGGATCCGAATATTTCATCTTCCGTAATCACATAGAGAGCGATCTCCGGCCAGGTAAACCCCCGAGAAAGCCTGCCAATGCAGATAGAGAGCCCTGGTGCAGAGGGAACATCTTCCCAGTTCGAGACAAGGGCTGTGAGGTGAAGAGTGTAATTTTCAAGGATTTCCCGCAGACGCTGCGCCTGTTGCGGGGTACGGCAGGTGAGTACCACACGCCCCCCATGATCCACCCATCGAGAGATCTTTTCAGCGAGAGGCGCGAGAGAAATCCTCCCCTTTCCTTCAAGACGGAGGTGAAAGGGTGCGTCATGACTGAAGGTCCCCGGTATCTGGATTTTTCCAGTGGTCCTGTCCTGTATTCCAAGATCCAGTTCACAAAACAGGACCCGCTGGCGGGCTTCGAAGTGATCAATGATTTTTTGCTCGGGTATGAGGAGATTTTCTGTGTCTGGAAAGGGTTCTCCCCTGTCAGCGGAGTGGTTCCTGTTTAGTTCAACCTCTTTTTCGAACCAGGTAGTAATCTTCTGGATCGTTCGATTCCATCGATGATAGTCAACGGAAATGAAAATCCCGTTTCGAGGAACATAGTGGAACAAGGTTTCAAGATAGGGGTAAAAATGGTTCAGCCAGGCTTCCTGACCGGGGAATGACATTCCCTCCCCCATCCCCTTGGGCAGTCGTCCCATGGATCTTGCCCTCTGAACGCCTGCTTCACCCATAATGATTTCGTTTGCGGGCAGGATCACCAGTTCATTGAGGGACTCTTTGGACCTCTGGCTCAATGGGTCAAAATGACGAATGGACTCAAGCTGGTCGCCCCAGAATTCCATTCGGACTGGTAATGGGTGCAACGGAGGAAACAGGTCAATGACGTTTCCTCTCACAGAATAATCTGCCTTTTCTTCCACGAGGGATGTCCGCTGGTATCCCGCAGCCTCCAGTTTTCGGATGATGGCGTCTCTATCAGCCTCTTCCCCCACTTCCAGGTATTCAATGGCCTTGATAAAAGCATCCTTGGGGAGGATTCCATGGAGAGCCGCCTCGAGGGAGGTTACCACGATGGCATTCTCTTCGTTGGACAAGGCATAGAGAGCTTCGATCCGTTGAGAAACCACTTCTCGATGGGGGCTGAGCCCTGTAAGGGGTGAGAGATCATAGGCGGGAAAACTTCGGATCCGGGTATCAGGGCCGTTTCGTTTCTGGGTTCCGGACGCAAGGAAAAAAGCCAGGGCCCGTAAGCATTTTTCCGCATCCTTTGCTTCGGGAAAGAGGACCACACAAGGTCTTTGAAGGTCCGTAAGGAATTGAGCGAAATAGTACGGAATCGCAGAACCAGGAAGGCCTGAGACCTCAACGGCAGGGATTCCTGTCTCGATGCATTGCAACAACCTGGAAAGATCTTCGTTTGGATAAGGTACCATGTTACAGTATCATGTTATCAGATTCTTGGGGAATCTTGACACGAAAAAATCCTGTCTGGAAACGAGAGAGTGGCGGGGGTTGGGGGATCTCAGCAACGTTTAAATACCCTGCCCGGCAAAGGATCGTACATGCGGACAGGGGGAACCCTCTTGCAGGCGAAAGACCTATCCATAGAGGTAGGTGTCGTAGGTGGTCTTTTGCCCGAGCAGTGAGTCTATTTTATCTTGTATTTCAGCCCGTTGTGGACTTGAAATCCACTTGTCCCAATCCTCGGTTGACTGCCAGGTGCTGATAACCAGATATTTCTCGGGGTTCTGCATATTTCTCAATGTCTCGCCCGAAATATATCCTGGTTGTGCCGTGGCGAGTGCCCGAAGCTGGATCAACAGTGGAAGGAGATTCGCCTCTTTGTCTTTAGAAACTTTTCTCTTGATAATGATTTTAACAGCCATTTCCTTCCCCCTTTCCCTAACGTTTAATCAAAGTGGCCTTGCTCCTGAGTCCCAATGAAGCACGCTCCCGCTTTTCTGTCTCAGGCCCAAAACCGCACATCCCATATGTTTGCCCACGTTTTAAGATAATATATCATAGAGAACAAAAACTTGAAATCAATTTTTTTGGTTCTTCCGCTTCTTGCATACCTTGAAGCTGGAGAATTTAGACAGCTGTATGAAATGGTATACCATAAATCGTCAATATGCTGACACTGACTATGGTGATGAAACGGGTAGCAGCTTTTTCCAAAAGATGCTGGAGGATAAAACCGGGCCATTTTTCGTGCGGCGGAAAATACTGGGGCGGGCTGTCGCGCAGACCAGTCAACGGAAATCAAGATGGGACCCTGTTTTTGAATACGCGGGGATGCCGGACGCTTCCCTGCGCCCGAAAATTTTTGATTCATGGGGCACAATGGCACGCCGATTGCAAAGATTAACAGTAAACCATGATCAGATCAAAGGAGGAAGGTGAATCATGAGTCCGAGCAGTCTTTCAGCCTTGAAGGCAGAACGAAGGAGTGAACCGCGCTTCCCGGCAGCACATTATTACAGCGTGGAATTCTCCATTAACGGTCTCGACTTGTCGTACCAGTTTAAGATCTGGAATATGGCATCCCAGTCCATGTGTGTACTGGTACGGGAGGACTCTGAGCTTTTACCTCGGATCAAGGTGGGTGACGTCCTGGATATGCGTTACTATACGGGATCAACAACAAGCCCTTCCGAGGATCTCAAGACCGAAATAAGGCATATCACGAAAGACGAAGACGGGAGATTCAAGGGGCACTGTCTCGTTGGGTTGAGTATCCTGCATGAGGAAAGCCAGCGGGTGACCCATTAAACACTCGTCCGTTTTTCCCTTTGCAACACCTGAAGCCCATGCTATCCTTCCTTCGTTATGAAGAAATCGAACAACCTCGCGGTTTTTGGTTTTCTGTTTCCTTTCGCTGCGGCGGCAATCGCCGGGAGCCTTATCCTGGCAGTGAAAAGGGATTTTACATCGACAAAATTTCTCATCCCCTACTTCAGCATTGTCCCATTGGTGCTGCTTAGCGGCCTTGTCTGTTCCATTAGATCCATTCCCCTTATCCCGGATTTGGACGATAAAGACTATGCGTATTCCGGGTTGACCCTGAATATTCTCTTCTTGATGATTTATTCCACCTCCGCCATCTATTTTTTCTTATCCTGATGTGTGCACCATCTGGCTCAATGAAAACCGGAGATTTCCTTCCATAACTTTTCTTGTCTGTTGTGTCATTTTTCCCCTTCTTTTTTCTTGACATCCCGCAATTTTTTCCGTACAAGTGTCACAAAGTGGAATAAAGTGTCATTTAGTGGTAAAGAAAGGTGTTTTATGTTCAGGGGACGCTCCAGGCATACACTCGACAGCAAGGGGAGGTTAGCCATTCCGACGCGGTTCAGGGAGGCACTGGAAATCGCAGGGGAAACCACCCTGGTCGTGACAAATCATGACAGCTGTCTCTGGGCGTACACCCGCAGTGATTGGAAGGTAATCGAAGAAAAGGCGGCAAATCTCCCCCAGTTTGATGAGGCGGTTAATGCCTACCTGCGATATTTCATATCCGGTGCTGTGGAATGCCAGCTGAAGCAGAACAGGATCACTATACCACCGGATCTTCGCGAGTTCGCCGGTCTCAACAAGGAGGTTGTCCTGGTGGGAGAACTCAAGCGGTTTGAGATCTGGGATAGGAATGAATGGGAAAAGGCTTTCAGAGAGGCGAAGGAACATTTTCCAAAGGCCAGCCAGGCCCTCAAGGAAATGGGAATATGAAATGTGCGTCGAGGGTCTGGGGTCGTGAGTCGAGGGTCAAAATCCTGAACCACGGCTCATGACTCACGACTCAGGACGCATGATGACGGGATATCCCCACGAACCGGTTCTTCTCCACGAGGTGGTAAGGATGCTTTCCATCGTTTCCGGCGGAACCTATATTGACTGCACGGTTGGAAGCGGGGGACACAGCGAGTCAATTGCGAGGAGGCTGGAAGCTGGAGGAAGGCTGGTGTGTTTAGACAGGGACCCTGACGCCGTACACATTTCAAAAAAGAGGCTGGCATTCTTAGGACATCGCCTTGTTATCGGCCAGGCAAGCTTCGCGAATATGGCAGATTTTCTTCAGGAGAGGGGCATCAAGATGGTAGACGGCGTCTTGCTGGATCTCGGGATGTCTTCATACCAACTGGAAAAATCAGGGAGAGGATTCAGCTTCCGTCGGGAAGAACCACTTGATATGAGGATGGACCCGGATCTCCCAAAAACCGCTTACGACCTGGTGAATAACGCTTCCAGGCAGGAACTTGAATCCATCCTGAGGGAGTATGGAGAAGAAAAGCGGGCCAGGATTATTGCGAAAAGAATCGTCAGGGTTCGTGAAGGGAATCCCATCAAGACTTCCCTTGAATTGGCTGAACTGGTCAAGGCAGTTTCTCCTGTTCGCCACGGGACGAAGGCCAGGCACCCAGCGACAAGAACGTTTCAGGCCTTTCGGATTGCGGTGAACCATGAACTGGAACAACTGGTCTCGTTCCTGGAGAGACTCCCGGCGGTAGTGCGGGAAGGGGGCAGAGTCGTCATTATCTCGTATCATTCCCTGGAGGACAGGATTGTGAAACAGCGGATGGAAAAATGGGAACATCCCTGCACCTGTCCTCCTGATTTTCCTCAATGCGTGTGCGGAAATAGGCCCCTTTTTATGCGGGTGGGAAAACGACCCGTCAGGCCTGATTCCCGGGAGGTGGCAAAAAATCCGAGAGCAAGAAGTGCCGTAATGCGGGTGGCAGAAAGGGTTTTGCAATGACACGACCGGAACGAGTGACAAAGATGGTAGGAGCTCGAAATTCCAGGACCGGAGTGCGGGTGAAAAATTCCAAGACAAGAAAGAAGCGGCCCTTCCTGTCAGCCAGGCAGGTCTTTTTGATCATTGCATTGCTTTTCGTGTTTATGGGGAGCGGTATCACCTATGTTTGGTCGACATTTGCAAAAACGCAAATCGGCTATGACTTGAGCCGGTTGAAAAAGGAAGAGATGAAATTGAGAGAAACCCATCGCAGGCTTGAGCTGGAGTTGGCGTATTTGAAGTCACCAGAGAACCTTACACGGCAGGCAGTAAAGAAGTTTGGCCTCAAGCCGCCTGCGCCGGAACAAATTATCGTACTTCCATGAAGGTACAGCAGAAAAAGTGGATTCGATTCAGAACATACATTGTTGCAGTCCTTCTTGTCTTGGGTTTAGGGGTGATGCTTGGCAGGGCCTTTCAGCTCCAGGTATTGGAGAGAGATCGGCTGGCGGCTCTGGCAAAGGCAAACTACCGGGACAGAATAACACTGCCGTCAAAGCGAGGAACCATTTATGACCGGCAGGGGCACGCACTGGCCCTGACGGTGGAGGTGGGGTCAGTTTATGCGCACCCTTCCTGCATAAAATATAAGCGAAGCGTTGCCCGGAAAGTAGCAACGGTCCTGAGAATGCAAAGGCGCAAGGTCTTGTCGTCTCTCCGGAGCAAGCGCTCCTTTGTGTGGGTGAAACGCAGAATCCCGCCACCCATGATCGAGAAGATCAAAGCGCTTGGAATAGATGAGGTGGGTGTGATCCCGGAAAGCAGGCGTTATTATCCGGGACGGGAAACCGCCGCGCACCTGATTGGATTTGTGGGTGCGGATAATCAGGGTCTTGAAGGCCTGGAAAAAATCTATGACTCGGTCTTAAAAGGCCCTCCCACGAGACTCCTGCAACTCCAGGATGCCCTTGGAAGGCCTTTTCTTATTCAACGGACCGAACCATCAGGGTTTGGTCTCCACGATCTCGTATTAACCATTGACAAAGATATCCAGTTCCAGGCGGAGCAGGCACTGGAAACGGCTGTTCGCAAATCAAAGGCCAAAAGTGGCCAGTGCCTTGTAGTGAATCCCCGAACAGGAGAGATTCTGGCCCTGGCAGTTGTGCCGGAATTCAACCCGAACATTTTTTCCCGGTACCGTCCTGCGCAGTGGCGGAACAGGGTTGTAACGGATTGTTATGAACCTGGATCCACCATGAAGGCATTCCTTTTGGGAGCGGCCCTGGAGGAGCATGTGGTGAATCCCCAAACCCGGTTTAACTGTGAAGATGGATCATTCGGAGTTGCAGGAAAAACCGTCCATGATACCCATCAGTACAGCATCCTGAGTGTTCAGGATATTGTTAAATATTCCAGCAATATAGGTGCTCTAAAGATAGGCAGGACACTCGGATACAAAACATTTGTCCGTTACCTGGAACGATTTGGCTTCGGCGCTAAGACGGGGATAGGACTCTTGGGTGAACAGAAAGGTTTTGTCCGAAGTCCAGAAACAGCAAGAGAGATTGAGAAGATTACTGCCTACTTTGGGCAGGGCATGAGTGTGACCACCCTCCAACTCGCCATGGCCATGGGTGCTATTGCGAACGGCGGCGAGTTGATGCGGCCCTTCGTCGTCAGTCAGGTGAGGGACAGCTCCGGAAAAGTGACACAGGTAACGAGGCCAAAGGTGGTCAGGCGGGTATTGACGAAGAGGACATGCGGAAGGGTGCGCCGAATACTCGAAGGGGTGGTGGAGAAGGAAGGAACCGGGTCACAGGCGGCCATACGAGGATTCAGGGTTGCCGGGAAAACGGGAACCGCCCAGAAGGTGGATCCCAAGACCAGGAGATACTCTTCCCACAAGTACGAAGCCATTTTTGCCGGCTTTGTGCCGGTGGATGATCCGAGGTTGGTGATCGTGGTAATGGTGGATGAACCGGAGGGCGTTCCCTACGGCGGGATTGTGGCGGCTCCGGTGTTCAAGGGGGTCGCACAGTGGACCTTGAACTATATGAGGGTCTCTCCGCAGGTGGAGGTGGCATCGACAACAGAGGCGCAAAAACCGGAGAAGATTGATCAAAAGGTGCGCATACGAATGCCGATCGTATCCCAAAATGGAAACGGGCATCTTCCTGATTTCAAAGGCCAGACCATGCGGGAAGTGTTGAGAAACGGCAAGGCCCTCGGGTTGAAAGTCGTTCTGAAAGGCACGGGGCTGGCGTACAGGCAATTCCCCCGGCCCGGGATTACCTTGAAGAAGGTTTCCATTGTAAAGGTGCGATTCAAGCCGCCGGCGTAACGCAGGCGAACCAACAAGACAGGCGTAGGGCATAAGGTATAAGTCATAAGGCAAAAGAGGAAAAGTGACATTTTATCCGAGATGGCTTGAAGCAATTAACCGGCAAACCGGCCAACGGGCAAACAGAAAACCATGAAACTGGAAAACATCCTGCAGCATATCCAATACGAGCATTTTTCCGGGGATCCCGAAGTGGCATTCAAGGAAATCACCTACGATTCGCGGGCAGTGAAACCGGGAGATCTTTTTGTCGCCATCAAAGGGGCGAGCTCCGATGGGCATCTTTTTCTGGAAGAAGCGGTCACAAGGGGTGCCGCAGCGCTGGTGGTGGCAGATTCACGAAAGTGCCCTGAAAAGGTCCCCTGTATTCAGGTTGCTGACACCAAAGAGGCCCTTGCACAGATGGCCGTCCATTTCTACCGTCGTCCCTTTGAACAGATGAATCTCATCGGGGTAACCGGCACAAACGGCAAGACAACGGTCACGTATCTTCTGGAATCAATTTTCAGAAATGCGGGGCGGAAAGTGGGGGTGATAGGAACGGTTAACTACCGCTTCCCGGGAGAGGAGTACAAGGCCCCCGTGACCACTCCCGAATCGCTGGATCTCATGCGGATTATGCGGAAGATGGCAGATGCGGGAGTGGGTGACGTCTTGCTGGAGGTCTCATCCCATGCCCTTGATCAGGGACGCACCAGGGCCTGTCCGTTCAGGGTTGCGGTTTTTACGAATCTCTCCCGCGACCATTTGGATTATCACGGTTCAACAGATGCCTATTTCGAAGCAAAAAGTGCGTTGTTTACATCGCTCAAGAAGCATCATTCGGGCCGCCGGCCAATGGCCGTCATCAACATGGATGACCCGTGGGGGCCCCCATTGAAAGAGATGACATCGGCGGAGGTGATCACCTATGGGTTCGGAAAGGGATGTGATGTTCAGGCTGTCGATGTACGGGCCAGCGACACCGGTACGTCGGTCGTGTTCAAGACCCCCAAAGGGGAAGCGGTTGTTCGATCAGCACTCATCGGGGATTTCAACGTGCAGAACATGATGGCTGCGGCTGCAACAGCCATGGCCATTGGGTTGGGCGCCCGGGAGGTTGTCTCAGGCATCGAAGCGCTTCCCGGGATCCCCGGGCGTCTGGAACGCGTGAAAAACAGTGCAGGGAAGAATATCGTGGTGGACTATGCCCATACCCCGGATGCGTTGGCAAAGGCCCTTCGGGCGGTCAGACCCTATGCGAAGGAACGATTAATCTGTGTTTTTGGATGCGGCGGAGACCGGGATAGGGGGAAAAGGAAGGAGATGGGCCAGATAGCAGCGCAACTGAGCGACCTGGTTATACTTACCTCGGATAATCCGAGGAGTGAGGACCCGGAAACCATCATTACTCAGATTGAAGAAGGGGCACGGCTGGCGGGTATCACAATGCAGGCGGGAGCACCGCCTGGAGACTTCCCCTCCAAGTCCTACCGCATTGTCCCGGACCGGGCCGAAGCCATTCAGATGGCTGTTACCCTCGCGACTGACAGGGACCTGGTGCTCATTGCAGGGAAAGGTCACGAAACATACCAGATTGTGGGACAAGAGAGAAGAGATTTTGATGATCGCAAGATTGCGGCAAAGGCGTTGTCTTGAGAGACCAGCATGCAACCTGAATGGGGAAAAATAACTACTGCAGAGCTCATCGGTCCGATCCAGGGAAAGCTGGTTTCGGGTCAGCAAGATATCCCTTTTGCGGAACTTTCCACCGACTCCAGAAAAGCGGGCCGGGGAGAGCTTTTCTGGGCACTCAAAGGAGAGAAGTACGACGGTCACGATTTTGCACAAAAAGCGCTGCAATCGGGGGCATCGGGCGTTGTTATTTGTGAAAGATATCTTGCGCATCTCCAGGCCCAGCTGGAATCAGGCCTGACACAGGACCTGCAGGTCATTATAACCGTAGAGGATACACTGAAATCGCTTGGCGAGTTGGCCCGGTGGTGGCGAAACCAATACGATGTTTCCGTGGTGGCTGTCACCGGGAGTACAGGAAAGACGACCACAAAAGAAATGTGCACCTGCATCCTGGAACAGGGAGCCAGCGTGCTCAAGAGTCATGGGAATTTTAATAACCTGATCGGTGTCCCTTTGACCCTGCTTCGGCTGACCCCTGGTGTATCACGGGTGGTCCTGGAAATGGGCATGAACCATGCAGGAGAGATCGCCCGCCTGACACAGATAGGCAATCCCGATCTTGGGGTGATTACGAATGTGGGAAAGGTGCATTTGGAGGGGATCGGGAGTGTTGAACAGGTGGCAAGGGCGAAAACGGAACTCATCGAAGAGAGCTCTCCGGCTGCTGATATGATCGTGAACGGTGATGATCCGTTATTGATGAAAGCAGCCCGGCGGCTCCGGCAGGATCTCTTTACCTTCGGCATGAGACCGCAGAATGATGTGTACGCTGGGGAGATCCAGGAGAACACTATTGAGGGGATTTCTTTTGTCCTGCATCACGGGGAAGGATCTTGGCCCGTGAATCTCAGGGTCCCGGGACACCACAATGTGCAAAATGCACTGGCGGCAGCGGCGGTGGGGTTTTCTGTGGGCATGGGCCCAGATCAAATTGTCAAGGGTCTTGAAGAGTTCCGGGGCATGGAGGGGAGGTTCACCATCGAGCGGCTGTCATCCGGCATTACGGTGATAGACGATACCTATAACGCCAATCCCGAGGCACTGCGGGTTGCGCTGGAAACAGGAAAGTCTCTTGTCCCGAAGGGGGGCAGGTTTCTTGTTGCCCTCGGTGATATGCTGGAACTTGGTGATGCCGCCATCATGGAGCACAGGGCAGCGGGCCGCCTTGTGACGGATGTGGGGGCCGCCGCTTTTGTGGTTCTGGGAGAATATGCCCAGGACATGGCAGAGGGGGCGAAAGAGGCGGGATTTCCAGAGAAATACCTCGCGGCGGCAGAAAGTCATGAATATATGGTGGAGATCCTGACCCGGGAAGCAAGGGAAGGTGACATAGTTCTTTTCAAGGCTTCACGGTTGATGGGACTGGGGAGGGTGGTGGAATTATTCAAGGCCGCCATGGAACGGGAAAGGGCAGCAGATGCTGTATAAACTGATCTACATGTTGCACATGGATGTCTCCTGGGTGAACGTATTTCGCTACATCACCTTCAGGACCATTCTGTCCGCGCTGACAGCCCTCTTGATCTGTTTTGTCTTCGGAGGATGGGCCATCAGACGACTGCGGGCTTTGCAGGTGGAACAGTATATCAGGGATAACGGCCCTCCCAACCACAAAAATAAGGAAGGGACCCCGACCATGGGAGGATGCCTCATCATACCGGCGGTGATTTTCGGCACTCTTTTCTGGGCGGAGCCGGCAAATAGATATGTCTGGACGGTGATTTTCGTGGCCCTTTCGTTCGGGGTCATCGGTTTTGCGGATGATTATCTGAAGGTCTCCAGGAAGAACAGCAAGGGAATGCGGATGGTTACAAAATTTTCCCTCCAGGCCTTGGCGGCCCTTGCTGTCGCCATTTTCCTCTACCAGGACTCGGAGCTGAGCACTCGCTTGAACCTCCCTTTTTTTAAGACCATCCATCCCGATCTCGGCCTTTGTTACATTCCATTCGCGCTGGTGGTCGTCGTGGGGTCATCGAACGCAGTCAATTTGACGGACGGCCTGGACGGCCTCGCCATCGGCCCGGTTACCATCGCTTTTGCCAGCTATCTGGCCTTTGCGTATCTTGCCGGGCACGCCAAAATAGCGTCGTATCTCCAGATCCCCTATGTGGGGGGAGCAGGGGAATTATCGGTGATCTGCGGAGCAGTGGTGGGGGCCGGACTCGGCTTCCTCTGGTATAATGCTTATCCCGCAGATGTATTCATGGGCGATGTGGGCTCTTTATCCCTTGGTGCCATCCTGGGAACGGTGGCCCTCATTACCAAACAGGAAATTGTCCTGGTTCTGGTGGGGGGGCTGTTTGTATTCGAAGCCCTGTCCGTCATTTTTCAAGTGGCGTATTTCAAGATAACGGGGGGACATCGGATTTTTCGCATGGCACCCATTCACCACCATTTCGAGCTGAAAGGATGGGCTGAACCAAAAGTTATCGTGAGGTTCTGGATTATTGCCATTATCCTCGCGCTTCTTTCCATCAGCACCCTGAAACTGCGATAGCAGGGGGAGCAGGAGCGGAGATCCCGTGGCGGTTCAACACTTGGACATTGAAGGGAAAAGAGCCCTGGTCGTAGGCCTGGGAGTTTCGGGATATTGGGCCTCTCGCTGGCTCATGACCCATGGGGCAAAGGTGACAGTAACGGACACCCGTAGCCGGGAGAAATTAAGCAGTGCATTTTATGAGGATCTGGCGGGAAAGGGTATCACATTCGAGTTGGGCGGCCATCAGGGAAAATCCTTTCAGAACGCGGACATGATCATCATAAGCCCGGGCGTTCCGCATACTCTGTCCTTGCTCCAAGAGGCACGGGAGAGGGGCGTTTCGATAATGGGAGAGCTGGAGCTGGCCAGCCGGATTACCCCCACTCCCCTGATCGCGGTTACCGGCACCAATGGGAAGTCCACTGTTACCGCCTGCCTAGGTTCACTCTTGCAAAACGCCGGGATGGCCGTGTATGTGGGTGGAAACATTGGGACGCCCTTGATGGCATATGCCTGCGGAGAAATGAGTGCAACATATGTGGTGGTGGAGGTGAGCAGTTTTCAGTTGGATACTGCGGAAACCTTTTCTCCGTACATCGCGATCATCCTGAATATTTCACCTGATCACCTGGATCGCTACCAGGATTTTGAGGCGTACACACGATCGAAGAAAAAAATCTTTTCGCGCCAGGGCCCGGACCAATATCTCATCGTGAATAACGAGGACGAGATACTGGCGGGCGTTTCTCCCGAAACAGGAGTGTCGGTTCTCCGGTACGGGTTTCAGAAAAGGGAAGGACAGGCTACGTTCCTGCAGGATCGGGTCATCATGGCCCCCGGGAAGTCCGGGGAAATGGTGCGTTATCCCACGGGCTCGTTCGGGATGCCGGGGGATCACAATATCTTGAATCTTCAGGCGGTTATTCTGGCAGGCCATATTCTGAGTATTGATACAGCAACCATTCAGGCAACCCTCAACAAATTCAAAGGGTTGCCACACCGGCTGGAACGGGTGGGAGAAAAGGACGGCGTGATCTTTTACAATGATTCAAAGGCAACAAATGGAGAAGCGGCGATCGAAGCTATTCAATCCCTGTCGTGTCCAATTGTGCTCATCGCGGGCGGAAAACACAAGGGGCTCAGGTATGAAAAGCTCGCAGCCGTTTCCGCCGGGAGGGTCAAGGAAGCGATTTTCATTGGGGAGGCGAGAGAACAGCTTGGAAAAGCATTTGAGGGAATCGTGGCCTACCATCTTGCCGAGGGGCTGGAAGAGGCGGTTCGTCTGGCCTTTTCCCTGGCCGAGGGAGGAGAGGCAGTCCTGTTATCCCCCGCATGTTCAAGCTTTGACCAGTTTCAGGACTACAAGCATAGAGGAGATGTTTTTCGGACGAGCGTGGAGCGGCTGATCTATGAGTAAAGCCAGATCTCTAAGGGCAAAATATGATTTGTGGATTCTCATCCCGGTTCTCTGCCTTATGGGAATAGGGCTGGTAATGGTCTACAGTGCGTCTACAAACCTGGCGGCCCATCGGCTCGGTGACAACTATTTTTACCTCAAACGGCAGGCATTTTTTGCCTGCGTGGGCATTGTTATCATGCTCATCGCAAAGAACATCCCCAGTCGCCTTTTTTCCAGGTTGACCTATCCGTTGCTGTTCGGGACGGCGTGCCTCATGGGCATGGTTCTGATTCCCGGTATGGGCACAAAGGTGGGTGGTGCCATGCGTTGGTTCAGACTGGGCAGTTTCTCGGTCCAGCCGTCGGAATTCGTGAAATTCGCACTTGCGGTGTACCTTGCCTATTCCATGTCCAAAAAAGGTCCCGATATGCGGCATTTTTCAACGGGGCTGGTTCCGCATCTGCTCGTGGCAGGGGCGTTCATGTGCCTGATTATCCTCCAGCCGGATCTGGGCACGGCAGTCATCATCGGGTGCTGGCTCGTTACCCTTCTTTTTGTGGGGGGAGTGAATCCACTGCAGCTCGCGGGAGCCTTGTCTCTTTTCGCACCGCTGGTGCTTTGGCTGGTTTTGCACGCCGATTACCGGCTCAAGAGGTGGTGGGCGTTTCTCCACCCATGGAAAGACCCTACCGGTATTGGATTTCAGATCGTGCACTCTTTTCTGGCATTCGGGTCCGGCGGTATTTTCGGGATGGGCCTCGGAAACAGCAAACAGAAACTTTTTTATTTACCCGAGCCGCATACGGATTTTGTGCTCTCCATCCTGGCAGAGGAAATGGGATTCTTCGGTGTCGGAGTTACGATTATCCTTTTTGGCATTTTGATCACTCGCGGAATCAAGGTTGCGCTGGACGCGAGGGATCTTTACAGCAGTTATCTTGCACTGGGCCTGACCACGTTCATCGGGCTGCAGGTCCTGGTGAACATGGGAGTTGTTATGGGGATGTTGCCCACGAAGGGGTTGACTCTGCCCCTGATCAGCTACGGGGGGTCATCGCTCATTATGACGTTTCTTAGCATAGGGGTGCTCCTGAACATCTCGTCACAAAGCTGATTTTATGGGGGTTCTTCCAGACGGGATATTCACGATGGCAAGGACGGGAAGAAAAAGAAACAAAATGAACATCGAACGTTCGTCTTTTAGGACAACAGCGTATGGCTGAATGAATGAGAGCTTTCAGCGCCATCATAGCGGGAGGCGGAACAGGGGGACATCTTTTCCCCGGTATTGCGGTGGCAAGGGAAATGGAGAAGCGGTTTGATCAAACGCGCGTCATTTTTATCGTCGGTCACCGGAAAATGGAAATGAGTATCCTGGATCGATACGGATATGAAAAACAATCCATCGACGTGGAAGGTCTTAAAGGCAGAGGATTGCTCAAAGGTGCCGGGGTTATGGTACGGCTGCCCAAGGGGTTTTACCAGTCCGCACGGGTGATCAAACGGGTATCTCCTAAGGTCATCCTGGGGGTGGGAGGTTACACCGCCGGACCGGTCTGCATGGCGGGCCGTATCTTGGGCGTACCGACAGCCATCCACGAACAGAATTCTTACCCCGGCCTGACGAACCGGATCCTTGCGAGGGTGGTGAACAAGGTCTTGATTTCCTATGACGAAAGCAGGGAGCATTTTTGTTCTGCCTCAATCGCACTGACCGGGAACCCCGTGCGGGAGGAACTCTTGATTGCTCGTGACAGTAAAGCAAGAGCATCATTGCGTTTTACCATACTGGTTCTTGGGGGCAGCCAGGGAGCACAGGCGGTCAACTCGGCCTTTGTGGATGCGCTGGTTTATTTGCAGGAAAGGGGTCTATCCCCGGATGTCATCCACCAAACCGGAAACCTTGATTATGAAAGAATGCAGCAGAACTACCGGGAGCATGGACTTCAGGGGGAGGTCATGCCTTTCATAGAAGATATGGCGGAAGCATACGCCCGTGCCGACCTTGTAGTAAGCAGGGCGGGGGCCACGACCTTGGCCGAAATTGCCGCCCTGGGCAAACCATCTCTCCTGATTCCTTATCCGTATGCGGCGAACCAGCACCAGGACACGAATGCGCAGGTCCTCGAACAGGCCGGGGGCGCGATCGTAAAGAGAGAAGAAGACATGAGCGGAGAGGACCTTGCACATGAGTTAAGTGACTTGATGGAGCACCCGGAAAGGATCGTGGACATGGGACGTGCGGCACTAACCCTGGGGAGAGGGGATGCCGCCCGTCAGATCGTTGATCAATTATTGGAAATGGTGCCATGATGGTAAAATTTGGCAAGACAAAAAAGATCCATTTCATTGGTATCGGTGGGATCGGGATGAGCGGGATCGCGGAACTCCTTCTCAATCTCGGGTACCGCGTCAGCGGGTCGGATCTGAAGACCACAGCGGTTACGAAAAACCTTGCGAGACTGGGAGGAAAAATCCTTGAAGGCCACCGGGAAGAGCATGTGGAGAAGGCGGATGTGGTGGTCTATTCCTCAGCAGTAGCAGAGGATAATCCAGAGATTGTTGCCGCAAAAAAGCGGTTCATCCCGGTGATTCCCCGGGCGGAAATGCTGGCGGAGTTGATGAGACTGAAATCCGGGATCGCCATTGCCGGGTCCCATGGCAAGACAACCACCACTTCCATGGTGGCATCCATCCTGACAAAGGGAGGGCTGGATCCTACCGCTGTTATAGGAGGAAGGCTGGACACCTGGGGGGGGTCCAATGCGAGACTGGGTGAAGGAGATATCCTGGTGGCGGAAGCCGATGAGAGCGACGGCTCATTCCTGGCGCTCTCACCCATCATCGCCGTGGTGACAAATATCGACCAGGAACACCTGGATCATTACGGAGATATGGAGACCATCCGGGAGACGTTTGTAGATTTCATAAACAAGGTCCCTTTTTACGGGACATCCGTCCTATGCCTGGACAGCGAGGAAATTCAGAATATCATTCCGCGACTGAAAAAAAGATACATCACCTATGGACTGACCTCACAGGCGGACCTCCAGGGAAAGGGTATCCACCGGGAAGCAACCGGCAATCGTTTTGAGGTCTTTTATCAGGGCAGTTCCATGGGGGATGTTCTGGTCGGGATTCCCGGTGAACACAACGTATTGAACAGCCTGGCCGCCCTTGGTGTTGCTTTGGAACTGGGCCTTTCCATGGATGTTGTTCGTCAGGGTCTCAAGGATCTCGGGGGACTTGCCAGAAGATTCCAGGTAAAGGGTGAGAAGAAGAATATCCTCGTGCTTGATGATTACGGTCATCATCCGAGCGAGATCGTTGCAACTCTGAAGACAGCACGAGAGTGGTGGCCGGAGAGGCGAATAGTGGTCGTGTTCCAGCCCCATCGGTATAGCAGAACGAAAGCCCTTTTTGACCGCTTTGTCACCAGTTTTAACGAGGTAGACGTGCTTCTGACAACCTCCATCTACCCGGCAGGAGAAAGGCCGATTGCCGGGATAACCGGTGAAACACTGGCCCAGGGGATCAGGGAGCACGGACACAAGGATGTTGCCTTTTGCGGGGAGAGGGAAGAGACCCTTGAAACACTCCTTTCCATTGTTCAGGAAGGGGACCTGGTAGTGACCCTGGGTGCCGGGGATATTGTGAAAGTCGGTGAAATGTTCCTGGAGACACTGGATTGAAGGGTGGGAAGGAACCGCGGTGAACAGAGAGCAGAGAGAGGCATTGGGCGATCTTGCGCATGGGAATATCCTGTTTCACTGCTCCACGGCGGATTATACCACGTTTAAAGTGGGCGGGAGAATAGAGGCCCTGGTGAATGTTGAAAAATTAGAACATCTGCAGAAGGTTGTCCCGTTTCTCCGGAAAGAAGGTATCCCCTCCTTTATCCTGGGACGGGGGAGTAACATGCTGGTCATGGATGGAGATATCCCAGGGGTTGCCCTCCGGCTCAAGGGGACATTTGATGCAATTCAGGAAGAGGACTCTCAAGCGCAGACAGTCATGGCAGGGGCCGGGGTCTCATTAGGGCGATTATTGGAGTTCTGCCGGAGCAGAGGATATGGCGGAACAGAATTTCTGGCGGGAATTCCGGGCACGGTGGGCGGCGCCACTGTCATGAACGCCGGGGCCTTCGGCAAGGATATGTCCTCTCTGATCAGCGGGATGGAAATGGTTGCTCCTGGAGGTGATCTGGTCAAAATAGACCGGGGAGCACTCTTTTTCAGCTACAGGAGACTGGAGTTAACGGAAGGTGGAGTGTCGATCCGGGTCCGGTTGAAGCTGGAAAAGAGCAGTACACCGGAAGTGACGGACAAGATCAGAAAGTATCTGAGAAGACGAAGGAAGACGCAGCCCCTGGAATATCCAAGTGCGGGTTCCATTTTCAAGAATCCCCCGGGGGATCATGCGGGGCGGTTGCTGGAGGAGGCGGGGCTCAAAGGGAAGCAACAGGGAGGGGCCATGATCTCCACGAAGCATGCCAACTGGATTGTCAATACCGGGGAGGCAAACGCACAGGATATTATGGACCTGATAGCCTTCGCACGGGAAACAGTCATGGAAAAAACGGGCATTGAACTGGAATTGGAGATCAAGGTGATCGGCCGATGAAGCGGGTTTCAAAAAAGAAGAGAGACGTGCTCCAGCGTCAAACGGTCAGTCGAAAAAGGAAAGAGAGAAGACCCGCCTTGAGATTCGGAATGATCTGGTCGGTCTGTAAAGGGTGCCTCAAGGGGTTCGGAGCGGTGCTGGTGCTGGCACTCATTAGTCTATCGTTCCTGAGTGTTTACCACTATCTTGTCACCTCTCCGTATCTCAAGCTGGAACACGTAAAGGTGAAAGGGGCCCAGCAAGAGCTGAAAACAGAAATTTTGAAAACGGTCGCTCTTGAGCCCGGAGTGAGTCTCCTGGCCTTGAATCTTCAGGCGTTGAAGAAACAGCTGGAAGAACTTCGCTGGATTCGTTCTATCCAGCTCGAGCGGAGATTCCCCCATACACTGTTGATCAGGGTCGAAAAACAGGAACCAAGGGCGATCCTCGTCAGTGACGGCATGTACTATCTCAACCGGTATGGAGAACCGTTTAAGAAAGTAGAAGCTTCTGAAGATGCCGATTTTCCCCTGGTAACGGGGCTCCGAACAAAGGGACAAAGGGAAATAGATGAACTGCAGAAAGTTGCCCGGGTCATGGAAGAGCTTCGTGAAGAAAAGAATCCCTGGTCCCTCGCTGCCCTGGCGGAAATTCATGTTGAAGATGAAAACCACTTTACGCTCTATTTTGAACACATGGATGCGGGGATCAGGGTGAGCGGAACAGCCCTTCGGAAAGAGGTTCAGGAATTGCGGCGAGTTGTCGCGCACCTGGCCCGCAGCGGAAGGATAGGTAAGGTGAGCACCATAGATTTTGGGTACAGGGGTGGAGCGGTTGTTTCTTTCAGGAAGGGGTAAAAGAAATGGCGAGTGAAATTATCGTGGGGCTGGATATAGGGACGACTAAGATTTGCGCTGTCGTCGGGGAGGTGTCTGGGGGGAATGTGGAGATAATAGGGATGGGAAGTCATCCATCGGAAGGGTTGAGAAAGGGGGTGGTCATCAATATCGAAAACACGGTGAACTCTATTAAGGAGGCCGTGGAAGAGGCGGAAACCATGGCTGGATGTGAAATAAGCTCCGTGTATGCGGGAATTGCGGGAGGGCATATCAAGGGCTTCAACAGTCACGGGGTGATTGCGCTCAAAGAAAAAGAAGTTACAAAAAGGGATATCGAACGGGTCATCGAGGCGGCAAGTGCAGTGGCTATTCCCATGGATCGAGAGGTCATCCACACGCTCGTCCAGGAATACATTGTTGATGAGCAGGACGGAATCATGAACCCCTTAGGCATGTCGGGTGTACGGCTCGAGGCCAAAGTCCACATCGTAACAGGTGCGGTCACTTCCGCACAGAATATCATCAAGTGCGCGAACCGGGCAGGGCTTGATGTGTGCGATATCGTTCTGGAGTCCCTGGCGTCCAGTGAGGCGGTACTTTCTTCGGAAGAACGCAATCTGGGTGTTGCGCTGATCGACTTCGGCGGAGGCACGACCGATATGGCTGTTTTTTCAAGGGGGGCCATCAAGCACACGTCGGTTCTCGCCCTTGGTGGGGATAACTTGACTTATGACATTGCAGTGGGCCTGCGGACTCCAAATGTGGAGGCGGAAAAGATCAAGATCAGGTACGGATGCGGTTTCTCTTCCCTCATTGGAAGAGAAGAGACTATTGAAGTGCCGGGCGTAGCAGGGAGGAAGGCCCGTGTTCTCTCCAGGCAGATCCTGGGAGAGATTCTGGAACCCAGGGTGGAAGAAATCTTCACGCTTATTTACGGAGAACTGGTGCGTTCAGGGTACCATGAAAGGATCAGCTCAGGCGTAGTGGTGACCGGGGGATCAGCGGAGCTCCAGGGAATTACCGAAATGTCGGAGCAGGTGTTCAACGCGCCGACGCGTATCGGGTTTCCAGAAGGTATGAGCGGCCTTGTGGAGGTAGTGAACAAACCCATGTACGCGACCGCTGTGGGACTCGTGCTCTATGGCGCGAAACAAAGCAAGGGCAGAAAAAAGTTTCGGATCAGGGATGGGAACATTTTCAACCGGGTGATGAGCAGAATGAAGAAATGGTTTAAAGAGGCCATCTAAACGGAAGGCGGAAGGCGGAAGGGGGAAGGAGGAAGGAGGAAAGCGGAAAAAGGATAGGATGTTCAAGGAACAATGAGCCCGAACACGTTTAAACAGGCAAGGAAGGTTGGTGCACTTCAACAAAGAGGAGGGACGACATGAAATTTGAGTTTATTGAAGAGAAGGAAACGTATCATGCCAAAATAAAGGTTGTTGGTGTGGGAGGAGCCGGTGGAAATGCCATCAATAACATGATAGTTTCAAAGTTGAAGGGGGTCGATTTTCTCGTGGCAAACACGGACAGTCAGGCCCTTGATCGTTCAGCATGTTCTGAGAAACTGCAGTTGGGTGCCTCCATCACAAAGGGGTTGGGAGCAGGGGCTGATCCTGAGCTGGGAAAGCTTTCGGCCGAGGAATCGGTGAGCGAGGTTCAGGAAAAAATGGAAGGCGCGGATATGGTTTTCATCACCGCGGGCATGGGTGGCGGAACCGGGACAGGCGCTTCCCCGGTGATTGCCAAAGAATGCAAGGAATCCGGCGCGTTGACCGTTGCAGTGGTGACCAAACCCTTCAAGTTCGAGGGAGACAAGCGGATGAAGAGGGCTATTGAGGGTATCGAAAAACTAAAACGGGACGTGGATACACTCATTGTCATCCCGAACGAGAGGCTGAAAGCCGTGGGAAGCCGGAGCACCACGTTCAAGGATCTTATCTCCAGGGCCGACAATGTGCTTCTGCATGCGGTGAAGGGCATTTCTGACCTCATTATGAGTACGGGGTTCATAAACCTGGATTTTGCCGATGTGAAAAAGGTTATGGAACAGATGGGCACCGCGATCATGGGCACCGGAAGGGCCGGAGGAGAGAACCGGGCGTCGGAGGCGGCGCAGATGGCCGTGAACAGCCCTCTTCTCGAGGATATCTCCATTAGCGGGGCCCGTGGTCTCCTCATGAACATCACCGGACCTTCCGACATGACCATGGACGAAATAGACGAAGCTTCCAGTTATATTAAGGAAGAAGTGCATCCCGATGCCGAGATTTTCTGGGGCGTTGTATTTGATGATTCACTGGGAGATGAGGTCCAGGTGACGGTCATTGCCACGGGTATTGAAAAGGAATTCCCCCGGGAAATGGTACGTGATGTGGTGAATGATGTGGCGAGAAATGTGGTAAAAATAAGGGATATCAGTCCGGAAGAGGCAGAAGAAGGATGGACGGTGCGGATGAACGGCGTCAATCTGGATACCCCGACCTTCCAGAGAAAAGGAGGAGAACCGGTGCCGCCGGCCGGCAAGGAAGAGGCTCCCGCCGGCAGAAAGAATTTTCTGAACAAGAGTTTTTTCAAAGACCACCTAGACTATCCGACATTTCTCAGGGCCAAGGCCGATTGATCGACACCCCGGGGAATAGTAGGACATGCGGGAAAGAATCATTGCCCTCTACCGGCGAAAGTTAGCTGCGGAGAGGGGTTTCATAAAAAAGGATTGGGGAGGAAAGAGTCTCTCTGTGGCACTTGCCTACCCCAATGCCTATGGCGTCGGCATGTCCAACCTGGGCTTCCAGGTCGTCTATGATCTCCTCAACCGGAGACCTGACGTGGTTGCGGAGCGTGTTTTCCTGCCTGAAGGTCAAGAAATGTCCCTCTACCTTCAGTCGGGAGGACCGCTTTTCTCCCTGGAATCCCAGAGACCTGTCCGTGATTTTGATCTCCTGGCCTTTTCTATTTCATTTGAAAATGATTATCCCAATATCCTCCGGATACTGGAACTCTCCGGAATGGAGCTCCGTTCTGAAGAGCGGGGAGAAGAGAGCCCCTTTGTTCTGGGCGGCGGCATTACGGCCTTCCTCAACCCAGAACCCATTGCCCCATTCTTTGATTTTTTCCTGCTTGGTGAGGCAGAGACGAATCTTTCCCTGTTCATCGACCTTTTCATAGAATTCAACCACAAGGGATACCGGAAAGATGAATTCCTGAAGAACCTTACCATTCGCATGGATTCCCTGTACGTCCCCTCTTTCTACCGCCCGGAATGCAACGAAGATGGGACCATACGTGTTTTTGAACCTGCTTTTCAGGGACTTCCCGAAAAGATTGCCGCACCCACCTTCGAGGCTTCAGGGACGGAAGTCCCCTGCTCAACAATTTTAACCCCGGACACCGAGTTCAATGACCGGGTCTTGGTAGAGCTGGGGAGAGGGTGTAGGCATGGTTGCCGTTTCTGTGCTGCCGGGTATGTGTACCGGCCCCCCCGCACCTATCCTGAAGAAGCCCTTCAGTCGCAGGTCAAAAAGGCCATGCATTCCGGAGGGCGAGTGGGGCTCCTGAGTGCTGCTGTATCGGACGTTCCTGGCATAGAGAACATAACCAGAAAAATATTGGAAACGGGGGGCCATTTTTCAGTTTCCTCCTTGCGGGCGGAGACAATTACCGCCGGAATGCTTGAGAATCTCCGGGCAAGCGGGCAGAGGACCATCGCCATAGCTCCGGAAGCGGGCACGGAGCGGCTTCGCAGGGTGATCAATAAACACCTGAGTGAAGAGCAGATCCTTGAAGCGGTTCGCCTCATTTCAACAACCTTTCCTTTCAACCTGCGGCTCTATTTCCTCATAGGACTCCCCACGGAAACACAAGTTGATATTGCCGGGATCCAGGTGCTGGTGAAGAGAATTAAACACCGGATGATAAAGACTTCTGCCAAGAGAGGGCAGATCGGACAGATCAGGTTGAGCGTCAACTGCTTTATCCCGAAACCATTTACCCCCTTTCAATGGTTTCCCCTGGAGGACGTAGAAGTGCTCAAGGAAAAACAGAGATGGCTGAAAAAGGCCCTTGTCAAAGAGGGCGGCGTTCAGGTCCATTTTGATCTTCCCAAGTGGGCATATGTCCAAACACTGCTTGCAAACGGGGACAGACGGGTGGCCTCCATGATTTTCGAGGCCCATCAAAACAAGGGGAACTGGAAAAAGGCCTTCCGGGTTTCCCAGATGAATCCCGATTTTTTTGTCTACCGTGAGCGAGGGTTGGACGAGGTGCTCCCATGGGATTTTATTGATCACGGGTTGTTGAAAAAACACCTGGTCCTGGAGCGCTCCCTGGCCCTCAAAGAGCAACAGTCAGAAGGGTGCCGGATCGGCGAATGCCACCGCTGCGGAATCTGCTGAAGCGAACTATTGACTCTGCGGGAAAATTGGATTAGCCTCTATTAAGCTCTAAGAAATTCGGTCCCCAGGACCTTAATTACTGTGGAGATACGCGAATAATCAGGCCCTCTCTGGGAGCGGGTTCATTATTAAAAAGGGTAGATGGAAATTCGATGAAAAGGCAACCAATGATCGTCGCGCAACTGGTGCATATTTCAGGGCCCCTCAAGGGTGAGATCCAGGAATTCTCCGAATCGGAAATTGTCATCGGCAGACACCCATCTTGCATTGTCCGGTTTCCGGCCGACCTGGTGCTCATTTCCCGGAATCATGCCAGGATAGTCAGAGAGGGTAATACCTTCAGACTGATGGATTCAAGCACGAACGGGACCTTTGTGAACGGGAAACGGATCACGGAAGCGCTCCTGAAAAACGGAGACGTGATCACCCTTGGTGAAGGGGGCCCGAAATTCAGTTTCTTGAGCGAAGTGAAAGAGGGTGCAGTAGCGCCCGAGGTTCATGAAGCCCCGCCATCACCAGGAATGGAAGCGCCTCCTGCCCCACCTCCACCTGAAGAGGCACCGGCAAGAAAGCCGGAGAGTGGAACAGGAAAAGTGGTCCGCGAACAGAGAGAAGTCCCCCTGGTGATTCAATATGGACCCACCTTGAGGTCTTTCAAGGTGGTGCCCGTCACTATTGGAAAGAATCCTTCCTGCGAGGTGGTCTTGGATCATCCAGCACTTCTGGACCGGCATGCTGAATTCTTTTTTTCCGGTGAACAATACTGGATCAGGGACCTCACCGGCGCTAACATGGTGCAGGTAAACCGCGCCCCGGTAGGATCCACGGGGCTTCCGGTGAACATGAATGATGAAGTGCTTCTTGGCCCGGAAGGTCCTGGTTTTCGATTTCTTGGACAAGGCCGATTCGTGGAACTTGAACTTCACCCTGAAGAGAAACCGCCCGAGCAAGCTCAAGCCGAAAACAGGCCTGCCAATGAGGAGGCGAGGCCGCCCCGGGATCGAAAGTCTCTTTTCAAGAAATACTTTCGTCACTAGTTTGTAAGACATCCTCGCCCGCAAAGAGAGGTCCGTCATGGAATACCCTTCTTTCCCCTTCAGCATCTTGGTAATAGCACCGTTTACGGGTCGTGATGCGGGCAAGTGGACCCAGGGTCCTATCAGTGTGAGTGCGGACAATTTGGACCAAGTGATCGCTGATTTTGCTCTTTCCATTGATATAGCCGTCCCCAAAGATGTTGCCCCCGGTGGCATTCTGACCTTTCCTCTCGGCGGGCGAAAGGATTTCCACCCCGGCAATCTTCTCCTTACCAATGGGTATCTGAAGAATATCTTTGAAGCGAGGCAGTTTGTGCTGGATGCCCCCTCAAATGGTTTAGGTCACGCAGAGATTGTGGAGCGCATCAAGAAATGGGAAAACCTCCCCCCCCTGCGTATCCCTGATGCCACAGAAAAAGCAGGCAGAAAAGAGGGCAATACCATTGACGAGATTCTCAACATGGTTTCCCTCCCGGAGGAACAGACGGGCCATCCCGGCCAGAGGGCAGGACTGGTTGATCAGTTGGATGCAGCTCTCAGCCATATCCTGGAACTGGTCTTTCAGGATGAGGGATTCAGGGGCCTTGAGGGGACCTGGTCGGGTCTTCAATTCCTTCTCGCCAGGGCCGGGAAAGGGATCTCACGTGGAGATATAGCGGTGAAGATTCTTCCCTGTTCACCGCAGATCCTTGAAGAGACCCTCGATGGGATTCTGCTCGATATGATCCGGGAAATCCCATCCCTGATCGTCGTGGATCTGCCGTTTGACAGCTCATCGCACGGGATTTCCCTCTTTGAGAAACTCGGGGAAGTAGCAGAGACATTACTCGTCCCTGTCCTGGGATGGATAGGCCCTGAGTTCTTTCATATTGGTTCCTGGGACGATTTGAAGACACTCTCCTACCTGCCGCACCACCTTGAAAGGCCGGAGTTTGCAAAATGGCAGAAACTGCGAGAGAGCACAGCCGGCAGGTGGGTGGGAGTGACGTGTAATCGCTTCCTGGAGAGATCCTCCTATGGGAGTGAGTATCAGGAAGGCCCGGTTTTTTTCCATGAGTCGTTAATTCCCTGGCGAAGCCCCGTATGGGCGGTTGCTGCTCTCATGTGCCGGAGTCAACTGGAGGTTGGCTGGCCCTCCCGCTTCAGTGAATGGAAGAGATTCAACCTGGAAGATCTGGCACTCCAGGAGAGAGGCACGAAAAGGTATTACGCAACGGAAGCCGCTTTAGGTGAAGACCGAATAGACCAGATGATTGCAAGCGGCCTGATTCCCTTGATCTCGTTCAAGAACAAGGATATGGTATTTGTGGCCGGAGATCCAACCATATCCGGCGGTTCACTTTCTTTTCAGCTCGTTCTCAGCAGGGTCGTCCAGTTTGCCATCTGGTGTAAAGAGAAGTTCGGGAAGGATCTCAGTGCGGCAGATCTCCAGGCAAAACTGCAATCCGCGCTTTCCCGGTTCTGGGAAAAGACAGGGCATCTGCCGCCGGAAGATGTTCGTATCTCGGTAGAAAAGCCCGATCCGGCCGGGCCTGCCTCTGTAGGGATGGTGATCACGCCGCAACCTGCGATTCTTCCTTCCCGGGAGGTTGTGGAATTCCATTTTGACTGGTAGTCCGGGTTTTTATTGCATGCCATTGAGGTTCTTGAGCATGGTGCGGGCTTTCTTGAGGTCTGCACGTGCCTTGGCGTGTTCCGGGTTCAAACGAAGCGTGATCTCCCATTCGAAAATGGCTTTCGCCAGATTCTCATCCACAAAATACTGTGCTCCTTTTTTGTAATGGTAGTCAGCCCTCACGCGGAGTTGGTTCCTGATCCTTCTGATATAATCTGAAGTCTTTTCATAATCGCTGTTTACCATCCCGAAGAGTTTCATGGCTTCAGGAAGGCGCCCGGAATGGAATGCATCCATCGCCAACGCATAATAGGAAGCGTTTATGACCTTTCTGGCAGCCGAAGAAGGTCCGTAGGCGACAATGTTTTCGGCCAGGGAAATCGCCTCCCGGTATTTTCCTGCCTTGAAAAGGGATTGCGCCTCCTGGACCAATGTCTTGGCGGGTGCCTTTTTTGGAGAGGGAGCAGGCTCTAAGATGGGGAGTTCGAGGAGATCACCTGGTTTCATTGCGTCTGTGTCTCCTGAGTTGTTGAAGTACGCCACCAGGAACTTTTTCTCCTGATCGCGGTAAAGCTTTCTGGCTACGGATACGGGGGTATCTCCTTTTTGTATTCGATAAGTAATAAAATCAGGCGGACTGAGTTTGTCTTCCAGATAATCAAGAGCCATCATGTGATCCGGGTTGTAGAAAAGGGCCATGAGAAAATCGTTCTGTGCAGCGCCGGTTTCCTTTTTGTTGAAGTACGCTACCCCTTTCACATAGCTCTGTTCCGCGTCCTTTTCCAGGGTTGATCGCAGCCGTGCCGTGTTTGCTGCAGCTTCCCGGTCACCGGGCCTAAAACTCTCCACGATGTGCCAGCACAGAGAAGCCAAGGGAAGATTCCCGCTTTTTTCGTACTGTCTTGCCCTGGTGCGGTATGTCAGGGGAACCGCCCGAAAAGGGTCTTTCAGGACGACGGGTGTTTCCGGGGGAGGCGGGGCGGTTGCGCATGCCTGGAACAGGAGTATGCCCAGAAAAGGGAGCATCGGCAAGGGGAGTCGAGCAGTAAAATGGCGTCTATGGCGTCTGTGATTCATTTCATCGATGCTCTCGCGCGTGAAAAACCCGTCTCATTGAACGGCCTGAAAACCTGCAGGTTCTTTTCGAATTCCTTCAGGGTGAAGTTCCCGTATACCATGGATCGGTCCAGCCTGTACCGGTCGCCAAAGAAAGGATTGGTCCCCCGTTTTACCGTAAACGCTGCCTTGAAACCCTGTTTCTTCAATACTCCTATGACCAGGTTGGTGGTATCTCCGTACGGATAGGCGAGATAGCGAACATCCTTGTTCAACTGTTTCTTCAAAACTCTGGTAGATTCGTTGAGTTCAGTCTGAACAGCATCAAAATACTGTCTGAAAGACTCCTCTTCCCTTTTCCAATGAAGGCTTCGGTGCGTTTTTGTATGGCACTGCATGTCAATGCCGTTTGCATACATGGCTCTGATCAGGTCCCAGCTCAGGGTTTTGGAATTGCCGGTGATAAGATTAGTATATACAAAAAGGGTTGCCGGGTAGTTGTACCGTTTCAGGATGGGGTAGGCGATATCATACGTCGACCGCCAGCCATCATCAATGGTGATCACCACCGATTTGTTTGGGATCTGATCCTTGAAATCGAGGAAACCGAACAGTTGATCCAGGGAAATGACGCGGTACCCGTTCTCGTGCAGAAAGCGCATTTGCTTTTCGAAGTCTTTTTCCCGGACGGTCATCCTGTCTGAGATGGTTTTTGAAAACTTGTGGTAGCACAGAACGGGAACGGTCTGGTAGCCGCTTGGGCTCAAACCTCCTCTGCTATATGGCTTCAGGGGGATGATAACCACCTGGCCGGGTTTGAGCGCAGCAATCTCGTTGAACTGTGCTATAAACCATCCTTTTGAAGGGTCATGGAGATAGGTAGCCGCAAGGGAGGCCAGCGTATCCTTGGGCTGGATGACAACGGCCACAAAATCGTCAAAAATCCGCGTGTTGCTGACGCGTGGTTTGGCAATTGGTACTACAATCTTTCTTTGTGGCACAGCGCAGGAAACCAGGGAGAGGCAAAACAGGCTTGCCAGCAATGCCCATATGCATCTTCCACGAAAGAAGAAATAGAGAAGGAGGCTACCGGGATGGAATCTCATGGTCTTCTCTCGGCAAGAGCCCTTTGAGCCGAAAATTCTCCCAGGCCTCTGTTCTGTCCATCATCTCTCTGGGCGGAATCGGCTCGACCATGACCAGATGTTCGATTGCCTGAAAGACGTCTTTGCTTATGATAATCTCACCCGGTTCTGCCAGGACGTTCAGTGAATAGGCGGTCTTGAAACTTTCTCCGATAAACGTGTGGATCTTGTTTGAGAGGGCGTCTACCGGTCCTGAGAGAGCTACCCCGGTGCTTATTCCGATACCGATCTTGTCCAGGATATCGTTCCCATTTTCGCCTTGATCGGCCAGGACCTCCTGGAGAGCCACCGCTGCTTCCACGGCCCTTTTGGTATGGTCCGGCTTGAGCGGGGTACTCTGAAAGACACAACTCACCGCGTCTCCGATGAATTTATCCACCTGCCCGTCATATTCAGCAGCAACGCGTGCGGCAAGGGCAAAGTACTCGTTCAAATCAACAAGGACGTCTTCAGGGGTCCTGTTATCCGCATACTCCCTGAAACCTTTTACTCCTGCGAAAAGCACGGAAATCTGGTTCCTGGTTATCTGGGTTGGCAGGAGTTTTGATGAGAGGGTAACGGATTGCCGAAAAGAGTCTCTCTGAGGGGGCAGGACGATGGTCTTTTCTTTTTCAGAGGTGTCCTCAAGCTGCAGTGATAAACGGTTAAAGGCGGTCGTCAGTTCACCGAAGAGGCTGCGGGGAATGCTCTTGATCTGGAATCCCAGGTTGTTCATATTGAGTTCATTGATACCCGAAAGGAGAACCTCCACCTGTCCAATTGCGTATCTGGAACAGAAAAAGAGGACAACCAGTCCCAGGACGAAACCTGGAATGCTGTACCGGAGAATCGCTCGAAGCAGAAAAGATGCGGTGTTTTTCATCTCTCTCTCGATGGCTTCTCTGGAAAGACCCAGATGAAACGTCCCGACAGTCTTATCGTGGTAGGTAACCGGTGCTCTTATATCAAGAAAGGGATTCACGCCCAGCCCCTCAAACGAGGGAGAAATGCCGCGGTTAATACCGCGCTTTGCAGCACGGGCGGGGAGCCGGAGCACCTCTACAGGTTCAATGGAGCCGGTATGGGCGAGGATGTTATTCTTGGTGTCAGTGACGAACGCATATAGGATTTCCGGGTCTTTGTCCACTGCTTTTACGAGAAGCTTCAAAGCCAGACTGTCCCTGCTCAAGAGGGGGATCCGGGCACTGGCGGCGAAGTGGCGGGCCATGGCGTTCCCTCTTCGTATCATTTCAGTAGAAGCAACCTGTTTTCCACGATGCACAACCAGGATTCCGGACGGGACAAGGATCGTCAGAATCAGAAGGACAAAGAGGATCCAGATTTTTAAAAACAGCGGGAGTCTATTATGATGAGCCATCATAGGAGTTACCAGATCAAGTGGAACACGTGAATATCATGTTTCTGTGCAAACATACCAAAAGATTTCCAAAAATGCTATTTCAAATTTCAATAGATCACACAATCAGATAAGGATACCTGGGTCATGCCTGGAGGCGCAGACGGTCAAAATAAATAGCCCTTGACTGGGGAATCAGCGTTTTGCAATAATAACTCGTTTCGCTGGGACCATATCGTCAACCTTTTCTCAGGTGAATGCACATATGAAGCAAATCACACCCAAACGTTTTGGAAAGTACCTGCTCCTGGACCAGATCGCTGTCGGAGGGATGGCCGAATTGCACCGGGCCATGATCACCGGCGTCCAAGGCTTCGAAAAACTTATCGCCGTGAAGAAAATCCTGCCTCATCTCACCATTGAAGAAGAACTGGTGGACTCATTTATTGATGAGGCCAAGCTGGCGGCATTGCTGCATCATCAGAATATCGTGCAGATCTATGACTTTGGCAGCGTAGAGAAGTCCTATTTCATAGCCATGGAGTACCTGTTTGGAAAAGACCTCCGCAATGTCATGGATAAAGCAAAACAAGACGGGTCACCCCTGAGCCTGGAATATGCTCTGTATGTTGTCTCCCGGGTTGCGTCGGGCCTCAATTACGCGCACAACTTGAAGGATTTTCAAGGCAAACAGCTCAATATCATTCATCGTGATATCAGCCCGCAGAACATTTTTATAACTTATGAAGGGGACGTAAAGATCGTAGATTTCGGCATTGCCAAGGCGGCCACCCAGAGCACCATGACCCAGGTGGGCATGATCAAGGGTAAGGTGGCGTACATGTCTCCCGAGCAGGCTGATGGAAAGACTATTGACTACCGGTCTGATATCTTTTCCCTGGGTATTATTCTGTATGAACTGGTCACGGGAGAGAAGATGTTCCAGGGAGACACCATGCAGATCCTCTCGAAGGTCAGGTCAGCCGAATTTCCCCCTCCGGATGAAGTCATCAAGGATGTTCCGGATAAATTATATGAGATCCTCAACCAGGCACTGGCAAAGGACCCGGAGAAAAGGTACAGTTCTTGCAATCAAATGCTCTCTGACTTGGAAGAGACCATGTACGCCTTTACAAGGAGACCGACGGCCAGGGGGCTGTCGGAATACATGAAGGGCCTTTTCAAAGGAGAGATTGCTGAAGAAGAACGCACCATGAGTGCCCTCGCCGGGATGGATTTTGAAGCGGCGGCAGAGGCAACAATTGCCCCTTCCGGAAAAAAGGAGGAAACGAAAAAGATTGGCCCGGTACCAGCGCCGGATGAAAAAAAGAAAGGGTTCCCGAAGAACTTGCTCCTGGCGGCCATCGGGGGGATTGTGGTTATCGTTGTATTGGTGATCATCTTTTGGCCCGGGGAAAAGCCCGTCCCGCCGAAGCCGGAGGCAGCCAAGACCACCGTAGCGGAACAGCAGGGAAAGAAAGCGGAACAGCAGGCAGAAGTGGCACAAAAGGAACCCGCCCCGGCGAAAAAACAGAAGACGGCCGAGACTCCTCCGAAGGCTACCACCGCTGTAAAGGGAACGGAGAAGCTCGCAAAGGCCAAGCAGGCATTGAATGAAAAGCGGTATGGTGATGCGGTGAACCTTTTTGAAGCCGCCCTGGTGGAAAATCCGGGTCTGAAGGAAGATGTGTCCGCGGCCTATGAGGAAGCCTTGCGGGAGGAAGCAAGCTCGCTCAGCAAGACCGACCCTGGCAAGGCAGAGGCCCTCCTGTTGAAAGCCGTGGAGGTGAATCCCAACAGCGTGAAAGCCCATTTCAACCTGGGGCTCCTGTATGTGCAGGAGAAGAAATACCAGGAGGCCATTGAGCAGTACAAAACCGTTAGCCAACTTGATCCTGCCAGGACGGATGCCTTCTTCAACCTGGGATATCTCTACGCGGTGAAAAAGGACTATACGGATGCGGAAAAGATGTACAAAAAGGTGGTGGAACTAAAGCCAGACTATTTGGACGAGGCTCTATTCAACCTGGCTATGGTCCAGAAACGTTTGGGGAACATTGATACATGTATTGCAAATCTGGAGAAGGCCCTTGAGATAAATCCCAAGAATGCGCGTGTGAAAAAGTATCTGAATAAATTGAAAAAGCAATAGGGGGGAAGTATGAAAAAGGAAACAAGACGGTTGGTTCTAATGGTTTTGGGAGGCATAGTTCTCTCCTTATTTCTCGTTTCCTGCGTTTCCCTAGAAAAGATGGGGCTGAGAAAGGAAAAACAGGAAGCTGCTTCTGCCGCTTCTCAGTCCGCGCCGGCAGCGCAACAGCAGCAGGCAAATGTCCCCCAGGGAAGCTCCACAGCGGCTCAGCCTGCCGGCACCACACTGGGAACGACGAAGCCGGGGCCCGCCGCCATACAGGGTCCTGAACAGTATTTTGTTCACCAGGTGAAATGGCCCAATGAATCCCTTTCCATCATCGCTAAATGGTATACCGGCAGCCTCATGAACTGGAAGGCCCTGGCAAAGGCGAATCCTGATATAAAGCCGACTGTCGTTCATAAAGGCGACCGAATCCGCATCCCCGTAAACATGCTCAAAACCCGGGACCCCATGCCCGAGGCGTTCGTAGAGGAACTCATCCAGAACCTCAAGAAAAAATCGTCGGTACAAGGTGCTCAGGAAGAAAAACAGGAAGAGGAACCCGCCCTGTTCGGCCCAAAGGGGGCACAGGAGCAGTGATAGGCCGTTAGACGAGTGCCTTGATAGATTCTTTCAATGGGTCCGTGAGGCTGTTAATGGCCTCGAGATCGATGATTTCCTGAAAGGCCGGAATGCCCGAAAGCTGGGTAATCTGCTGGATAAAATCATCGGGGGGTAAAAAGGTCTTGAGCGGTGCTTCCAGGGTGACCACGGGGAGTCCGCCCAGTTCGGCTATTTCTTCAGTCCGCACAACATAGCGGAGATCCTCCAACAAGCCCGCAACATCATTAAAACGATGGAGAAAGATCACCGGGAGAAGATGATGGATCACGGCCTGTTTCATATCTTCAGGCTGTTTGGGTTCTTCACCGGCCAGCATTGCCTTGAGCCTTCCGAGCGAGCAGTCGCTGTGGAAGGAGATAAGCCATTTGGCCGATGTGGTAATGGTGATAGCCTTGTCCGGCGATCCCTCGGAGTGCAGGGAATACTGAAAAGGGGCTGCTTCCAGCTGGTTCGGTATGGGCGCAAGCGGTGTCTTCAGCTTGGAGGGCAATCCAAATGGCTTCTGTGCCACTGATGCAAAGCGTTCCTGTAACTCTGCGAACGCCTTATCCGATCCGGGCACTTCTTCCATTGTGCCGCTCCGCACGTAGGTTCCCAGCAGTTTCCTGGGGACAAACAGTGGGCGGAGGATGTTCAGGTGTCGTTTAACCCGTTTTAAAAGTTCCGCCGAGATTTTCTCAGTGGCACTGCGGAGTTTCAAGAATTCCTGATTGTCGAGACTTTTTCTTTCAATTTCTTTCGGGTCCATGCTTAATCCTGAAATTAGCTTGGTTTTCATAGAGTTGCTATCATATGGGAGAGATGTTGTCAATTATTTTAAATCAACCACAAAGACATCGGTCTGATCCTCGTCAGAAAAGGCCCCGAAGAGAATGTGTTCGGGGTGCCCTTCAACCTTCACAAAATAGGATGAAGCAGGCTCTATCTGATTCTTGACTGCCCATGCCGTGAATTCTCTGTCTCCAAGACTCATCTTGAGTCCCTGCATCGGGTAATTGAGGGTGGACTGGCTGGGCAGGCTGCCTTTGGGACCGACCGCCTGGAAGGTGATATCTCCTTCTGATATACCAAACATGGCTCCGGACCATGCACCTTCTACAGGTCCAACCTCAAACCATTGCCCGATCTGGGCATTCCCGTACACATCCAACCGATACTCTGATTGGCTCTCTGTGGGTGGACGGTGCACCGTGGCAACCAGCTTCGCACCGAGGCCCGGATCGGTCAAGGTCAGGACCTGGGCATTCCTGAGGGATGTCGGCAGGGCTTCCGGTTCCAGGCTGCCTTCCGTGAGCAGGACGAAGATGGGAAACGCGTGGCCTTTCTGTGCCTGCAGGGTCGTTGCGAGTAAGGACAGGCCATATCGCACCGAGGACTCCTGGAATTTATCAGCCGATCCGAGAATAGCCCAGAGAGACGTTTCCGCATCCAGCAGTTCCACCCTGGGCCCGATCCACGTCATTTTATCTAGGTCATCCTCCCAGAAGTGCCCATTCGCTGCAAGTCCATAGGGTTTGAGTTGCCCGATGAACTTTTTCACGACATCTTCAGCCTTGACCAACGAACTCAGCCATACCCTTTTCATGAGCGTCTCCCGTTTTATCCGAATGTAAGCTCTATTTCCCCATCCTCTATTGTGCCCCCGTAAGAACCGTCATCAAGCGGATATTGACGCTCTTCCGGGACATCAAGGAGGTCGACCAGTCTCTCGAATGCTTTTTCATTGGAGTCTCTCCAAACCCGTATTTGACCTATGATTTTAGTTGTGCTTTGGTCACAGTTGTGTATTTCTAACAGCTCCCTGACTTGTGCTGCGGTCACAATATTGAACTTATTGTCTTGTTGATCGTGGATGACAAGATGGATTCCGATGAGATTGTCCTGACCTCTTATCTTGCTCAGTATACCGATGCACGACGTGAATTGCGTGAATTGAACCGTTGGGGCAATTGCGTACTCTGCTTCTTGTATCGTGAGTGGCGCTGCTGTCTGTGTTAAGTGATACATGGCAGTCCTCCTAACATTTTGGTCACGATCGTTATCTCCTGTGGAACATGGAGGGTTCTTGGAACGCCTCCTCGCTTTGGGTTGCGGCACATACAGCAACTTTTAACATGGTTTCATATGGGTGATGGTTACCACCTCCTCTCATATTCCTGCCGCCAAACTTTGATTTATGCGGCCCAAGAGCAAGGTCAATCCATTTTGGAGCGGTACTCCAAGAGGTTGTCTCATTGGTAGATAGGTTGGACAAAACTTAACAATAATTGGACCAGTCTGTCAATCGTGAATATTGGTTTTATCCAGAGGCCAGACAGATTTCGTGCACGCACCTTGTATTCATGAGGCTCTCCACCGTCTCGCGACGAAGGTCGGTGGATTTGGGCTGATGGTTCCCGTTTGACATTTTTTGGGAAAATATAGTAAATGAATATAGCAAATAATAGTATCCTTGGGTTTCCTTGGCATCTCCGGCAGGGCTGGACAGTCACCTTTTCCCATGCACAGAGAAGGAGATATGTGATGAAATTAGCAACCTTTGGTATTTTAGCCGGCATTGTGGGCATATTGGTAGGTATTGCGGTTCTTTTCGGGGTCTACTTTTTCGTATACAAGAAGGTTGTTAAATCTCCGCAGACGAAAGGCATTGCCGCCACAGCAATGGAAACCTACGAGAAAGCCAAACAGGCCGGTAGCGATGAAAAGCGCCTGTATTCTACCGGGCAGGATGCGGTAGCGACCATCCTGGAGGTACATGATGTTGGTTTTGCGACGAAAAGGTATACCCAGCTTGCATTGGTCCTGGAAGTCATGTCTGCGGATGGGAAGACTTTTCGGGTAAAAACGAAGAAAATGATTTCTCAGACCCATGTTTTTCTCTTTCAACCGGGAGCGAAACTGAAGGTCAAGTATGACCCTGCCCACCCTGGCGAGATTGCGCTTGTTTCCTCTCCCGTTCCAGCATCTGCAGAGCAGAAAGATTCCTCTCACCGACTCGAGGAATTGAAGAAATTGAGGGAAAAAGGATTGATCAGTGGAGACGAGTATGAAAAGAAGCGGCAGGAGATCCTCAATAATCTCTAATTCCATTTTGCATTCAAGATGAAACCAAGGCAGCAAGGAGTAGACGATGGAGGCGTACATTTACAGCACGTCGAGGAGCCTGCGACGCGGCCAACGCCGGTAGCGCTTGAATGCGAATCGGAATAAGACGGGTTCCACGGCGAAGCAGGGCGGTGCGGAATTTCTACCTGATGAGAAAAGACAGGTTTGCCAGATTCTGAACAAGACCCCGTATGCTGGCTTCCAAGGTATGAAGGATATTTTTCTCCCCTGAAACAGGTATACCATTCCTTTTCACTGTAAAGGCACCAGCAACCCCCTGTCGTGTGAGATAACTGAGCAGCGCCTTCGTATCTCTCATGCCATTCATAGCCTTGAGAAGCTCTCTTGAAAGAGGATCAACCTCTATGGATTCGTGCCTTTGATTGACGATCGGCAGGTCATGATCCGCCTGATACACAGCCAGGGGACTGGCCATTGGTTTTTCACTCACTGCCGTCACAAAATCCACCTGGCAGGTGTGAAGTTCAGCCACGTTTCCTGCAAAACAATGGAGGATGTCTTCTCCCAGAGATTCTTTGCATTCGACGGGATCCATATTGAATGCAGGCAATTTTTCCTGTAAGAGTTGCTCCGCGGCCTTCAACAGTGTGTCAAGCGTCATAGCCTTTGGCCAGGCGTCCCGAAGCACGGCCAGCGCAGCCTTTGTGAGCGAAAAATCGCTTTTCGTCCACGCCCCCGTTTCGGTCCTGAACGTCTGCTTCACCCCAGGTGCAAAATCAAGGGGGTCGCTTTCCGGGGTTGCCCTTGATGCAATCAGAAGGCCCTCCAAGTTTTTGGCCAAGAGTGTGCGCTTCAACGATAGCTCACCATGACAAAGGAGTGTCTGGCGAAAAAGACGGTTGCGGAGAAAATCCATATATTGTTCAGCGGCAACGAGATTCTTGCTGATTCCCTGCAACACCTCGTCGACTTCTTTGGGGAAACCGCTTGTAAGCATTGACGAGAACTCCGCTTCCGCAAGGTACTGGAGACCATGTTGGTGAGCCCGGTCAACAAACTGATGGAAATAGACCGGAGAGTTTTTTTCCTCCAGGTGTTCATGAAAGATGTATGAGTCCTCGGAACGCTTAATAAGTTCAAGTTCGTTTTCCAACAACAGAGCGAAATGATCTTTCTCACCCGGAATGGAGTTCGCCAGAAAATCAATGAGGGCCCTTGCCTCACGGATTTTCTCCTTCACGTCTCGAAATTGATTTGTATGATAAAGCATCATATGGCGGATCATTCCGCGCATGTGCCATCCCGGGTAAGTGTTATAGCTGACGTACGCCATCCCGTTCGAGGCCAGATTCCTGTTGCAGATAGCGAGGATCCTATCCTGCACCCTGTCAGGAACCCATGAATAAATACCGTGGGCAATGATATAATCGAACCTGCCAAAGGAATCATGGACGTCCTTAACGTTCATGTGCCTGAGCCTAATGTTTTCCAGACCAAGGTCCCGAATCATTTTTCGCCCGATCTTCAGTTCCCTGATGGAGAGATCAATCCCTACGAACGTGCTCTCCGGAAAGCGATAGGCCATGGGGATCAGGTTGCCGCCGCCTGCACAGCCTAACTCGAGCACGCGACATCCGGTTATTGGGGGTGCTGTCGTTAATCCGAAAAGGCGTCCCAAGGTGGCAAGGTGGTCAGGGTGAGATTGAGGATAACTGTGACTCTTGTAAGGAACCACATCATAACTATATGTGGGTTGGTCAGGGTTCACTGATCACAATACTGCTTTCTTTAGGGTCATTCGATGATCATGGTGCCAAAAGAATGACTTTGGGCTGGCTGGGCACAAGTCTTACACCCGGGCAGTTGGTTGAATTCTGAAGTGAGACACTGGTCATGCGTGTTGCCGGCATGCCCCCTATGAGCACCGTGAAGGCACCGGTCTTGTGGCTCGATGGACCCATCACGGTGCCCGAGGCCACCCCCATGGCGACTCCCGCATTGTCACCGTTTGTCATGGGTATCGTGGTCCCCAGATTGTGGGCGGGCATACACATGATGAGCACTTTTACCTGGGAAGGTATCGCGGTCGGCCCCATGGTAATGTTGGGGTAGGGGATGGGTATCGGTGCCGGTGAAGGCGGCGCGGGTGTCAGGCACACATCCGGAAACCCCATGTCTGTCCCCATCATTTGCGTATTGGCGAACATCTGTATCCTCCTAACCCATGTGAATTCGTTCCGCGTCGATTTTCACGTCCTCTTTGGCCGTCAACATGGAATATTTTCCCCTCAAAGAGAGGAGTTTGTCTACGAGATAGTCCAATCGGCCGGCACGTAAGCGGTCGATCTCTTCAATTGTACGGTACGAGCGTTTTACCCGCTGGGTCAAACGTTCAATAAAAGAGTCGAAAGCGGTGACGGTCAGCCTGATTTTTTCCACCTGCCCCAGCCAGAAATTCCCACTGAAAATGAGATGGTGAACATGCACTTCACTCTTCAGGGAATGAATATTTAATTCGGGGGACGCAAGATCGATATCTCTTGCCGAGGCAAATCGCATTTCTTCCTGGGAGGTTATCGTCAAACGGCCCTTTTTTACCGTAAAATCTACATCTCCGTCGAAGGAAATGGTTTGTTTCTGGGCCGCTTCCCGTTCAAGAACAGCGAGGACATAAAGGCCTTCTGAAAGATCCCCTACCAAGAGGACCTTGTCGTTCTGCTGAGGGGCTATCAGACAGCTCACCGCCTGTCGAGCCTCGTACGTGCCGGAACGGGTCGCGACCGAATAGATTCCCTTGTCGATCCCGGTAATAATGCCCAGATCCTGAATAGTCATATTTTCCTGAAATTGTCTTGCCAGATTTTCCATTTATTCTCTCCCTTGAGTGTTCAGCAATTCCCATCAAAGTGCCGGTTGCCACTGTTCCGCCTCGGCCAGATCCGGGTCCGTACCAAAGGCGGCTTCTCTGTTTGCACCGGTCCAAATGGTATGTTCTTCGGTGATCTGGTGAAATTTCGCCCTGAAGAGGTTGGTGAGCGTGAAATCCGCACCGGAAAGATCCGCGTGGGAAAAATCACAATCAGCCAGGTTGGCCTTGCGGAATTTTGTCCCTCTACAAACCGCTTTCTTGCAGGCACATGCTTCCATATCAACGCCACTAAGATCAGCCGAAGTCAAGTCGGCTTCCTGGAAAACAGATTGGCGCAGGATAGCCCCCTTCAGGGTCGCACCGATCATCTTTGCTTTCACGAAAAGGGCCATAGGCGCTCGGATATTTTCAAGATTGGCCCCGGACAGGTCCGCTTCCACGAAGCCGGCCTGGGTAAGGTTGGCATTGGATAAATTTGTGCCGGCCAGATTAGAGCCCTTGAACTGGCTCATGGAAAAGTCCATGCCCTGCAAGTCCATCTGCGCAAAGCAGGAGTCGAACAACAGAACTTGATGAAATATGGTTTGACTCATGGCGATGGTTGTGAAGTCGATGCCAACCATCATGCTCTGCTCGCAATTGGCGCTGCTCAGATCGGCGTTGGCTAGAACCGATTCCAGGAAAGCAGAGCGGTTTAACTGGGCATTGGATAAATTAGCCCCGCTTAAATTCGATTGAACAAAGGAGGCGAGCGTCAAGTCGGCGCCGCGTAAGTCGGCGGACGAAAAATCAGCATCGACAAATTTTGCCACGGCGAGCTTGGCCTTCTCCAAAAGGGCCTCCTTGAATCTGCACTCGTTGAAAACGGTGAGATGCATGTTTGCGTTGGTCAGATTGGCGCCGCCGCAATCTGATTTCAGGAATATGGATTCATTGAGCCGTGTCCCCGACAGATTGGCGTTTTTGAAATCAACCCTTTCAAAGATACCGCCGGACAGATTGGCATGGGATAAATCCATGGCCGAACAATCCGCGTTTGAAATGACTTCTCCGCGCCCGATAAGATCTTCGATTTCTTCTCTTGATAACCGGGAAGGCCTTGATCCGGTTGTGAATTCTCCACGAATTTTATCGTTCAAGTCCTTTGGCTTCATTGGGAAATCCACCTGTTTATGAAGGTCTTGGCAAGGTTGGCCTCTCCGATATTCGTGTTTTTGAATCTCACTTTCATGAAGTCCACCATGCAGAGGTTGGCTCCCCGCAGGTCGGTGTTGTCCAGGCGAGCCTTTTGCAAAGACCCCCCGAACAGGTTGATGGCAACCATCCGTGCGTTGGCCAAATTGGCCTTTACGAATTGGGTGCCCTTTCCATTTGCGTGATAAAAATTGCTCTCCTTCAAATCACACTCGCTGAAATCAGAGCCGGAAATATCAGCCTGTTCAAAATTGCATTTTGAAAGGGCTGCACCTCTCAGATTGGCTTGAGTCAGTTTTGCATTTGAAAAGTCCACTTCCTGGAAGGATGATCCATTCAATACGCGCAAGTTGTTTAATTCAGCCTCTCTGAATAAAGCCTTGTCTGCCGTCACCCCCACGAGTATGGCCGAGGAGAGATTGGCCACTGAAAAGTCGCAGTTTCTGAGAGAGGTATTGAGAAAAAAGCACTCGCTCAGGTCAGCTCCCACGAGAACGGCGTCCGTCATGTCGCTTTCCATAAACCGACACTTTGTCATGGGCGCTTCCCTCATGGTTGCTCCGGCGAGCACCGCCTCGGAAAAATCCGCTCTCATGAGGTTTGCGTTGCTGAGATCAGCATGGGCAAGCTTTGCCTTGACCAGTGTCGCTTTGGCAAGATCGGCCCCTCGCAGGTCGGCACCGGAAAGATCGGCCTCTCCCAAGCCTGCTGAGCGCATTTTCGCTGACGCGAGTCTGACGCCGGAAAGGTCAGCTCGTACCAGGACACTACCGCTGAAATCTGCACCCTCGAGGTTTGCCCCGGAAAGGTTTGCCCTTTCAAGAAACGCATCGTGGAGATCGATTCCGCTGAGGTCGAGATGAGAAAGATCAACGCCCGTAAAATCCCTGCCGGCCAGACTTTCCCCTTTCCGGTGACCTGCAAGAATTTCCTCTTTCATTCGTGCCAGGTCTTCTTCCGGGGAGAGGAGCGCCGGTGGAAAATAGTGCCCATAGTTCCGGTAGGCTTCATTGAGCATTTTTTCAGCCAGGTAAACTTGCTTTTCCGTTTCAGGAGTAAGTGTGTCTGAATTTCTTAATTGCGCGATGGTTTCTTCCGCTGAAAACCGGAGACGGGGGGCGGGCTTTTTTTGGGCCTCCTCTACCAGACGGTCATAATCAAATCCCTGTTCCGCCAGAATTTTTCTGGCCCTTTCTGTGGCCTCGGCCTGCCCGTCCTCGATAAATTTTGCCAGGTTTTCCATATTATCCAGGTCCGTCTCCGGGGCATCAGAAGGGGCAGGGTCGCATTTTTCCGGATTAACGCCGGCATCCTTCAACCGGGCCTTGATTTTTTCTTTTTCTATCTCCCCTCTCTTTTTAATGTTGCCTGCCAGTAATTTTTCACCGACAAGGAGCCGGGCGTCTTCGCCATCCATCATTTCAGCAAAGCCGGACTTCTCACCGGGTGGTATCAGATCTTTTTCATTCAGCCCGAATAAGTATCCCTTTTCTTTGTCCAGTCTTTTTGCAAGGGCCTCTTGATAGTGGTCCGGGGTTTTTTTGTCATCTGACAGTCGTTCATAGGCAACGAGCAGGTGGGTAATATCTTCGGCATCGTCGGTTGCCGTTTCAATGGTCCCGCGGCAGGTAACTATTCCTCTTTCGGCATGGGGAAAAAGCCATATGGTATCAGGGTGCAGGTCGATTTCCTTGAAGACCGGATCGCCTTCCATGCCGTGGTTGACGAAACAGCGCGAGCGGATTCCGGGGAGGTGTCCCGTAAGGAGCTGTTTTTCCGGATGCATCCCCTCGATTTCGAAAGGCTCGTCTCCGGTGAAAAACCCGTCTATCTGCTGATCAGCAGGTACCGTATTGTAATAGCTCCAGTCCAGGTCTTCGGCAAGGCCCGGGAAACGCTCGTTGAGCCATTTTTCATCGAAAGTTCCCGCTTTTGGAAGGCGTTGGGGCCAGGTCATATCCAGGGGAGCGAACCCCACGGGATCGGGCGTGTCTTTGGGAGAGGTGACCAGTCGTTGAGGATCTTCAACATTCGGCAGGGGCAGGAGGGTTTCGCCGTTTTGGGTGGGAACGGGTTCCGTTCCCTTGCCCAGGGGGTTGGGAGGAAATTCGGTACCGCCAAAGGCGTTTTCATAGGAGATATCCATAATCGTGATAGGCTCCGGATCAGTTATTTTGAAGAGCCCGCCCGGACCCCGTCTCCAGTAGCGATTCCCAAACACATAGAGGGTCTTGTCAATTCCGGCCAGTTTGATACGTACCTTCCCGCCCGGGACGGGTTTGCTGTTCGGCGAGAAGAACTTGCCGGACAGGACAACCTCGCCCCTGGGCTTGGGCATTCCAAAATCAAGAATGGTTTCTTTCCCCAGTTCACTGGCGGCAAATTTCCACATGTCGATCTCGGAGAGCAATTGACCGGCAGGGGCAAACGGGAAAAAACTGAAAACGGTCACGACAAAATAAGACCTGTTGTCATTTTCATAGGTCTTGTAAAGAACCCCTTGCTTTAGCGGTTTGATGACTTTCATTTGCTGTTTTTCCGTAACCTTTTCACTTTTTGACAGGGTTGCCCGTGGCGCCAGCAAAGACGGCAGCCTCCAGGTCGGCGTTGGAAAAATCGGCTCCTTCCAGGACGGCCCGTACGAACATGGCGTCACCGGCCTTGGCCTGGGACAGGTTCGCCCCGCTGAGGTCGCATTCCAGGAACCGAACTTTTGTGGCGCTCACTTTCTCCATGTTCGCATTCCTGAAAAGTGCCTGCGCACAATCCGCTTCATCCAGGACGGATTCAGTCAGAACAGCCCCGGTGAGATCCGCCTGGACGAGGACGGCCCGGGTAAGGTCCGCTTTCTTGAGGTCTGCATCGGCCAGGTTGGCCCGGCCCAGGCAGGCCTCTGAAAGCTTCGCGGCGGGGAGAAATGCCTTTGCGAAATTGGTTCTCACCAGCACACATCTTGTAAAATCTGCCCCCCGCAGATCGGCCCCGGAAAAATTGGCCCCTTCCAGGAATGCCTCTTTGAAGTCAATGCCCCGCAAGTCCGTATTGGACAAGTCGATGCCCGAAAAATCCTTTCCTGAAAAGCTCTCCCCCTTCTCATAATCAGCCAGCACTGTTTCCTTCATTTGTGCTTTCTCTTCTTCAGTAGGCATGACAATGGGGGGAAAGGCATAGCCGTATTTACGGTAGGCATCATTATAGTTCTGCTCCGCTCTGCGAATTGCCTCCTCGATCTCCGGATTGTTCATCCCAGCAGCCCGTATTTTCTTAATAGTTTCTTCGGCTGAAAATTTGGGTATTCCCACCGTCTTGTCGACTGCTCCGGAAGCCGCTATGACGTTTTCCTTATCCATTACTGCGAACCCTCCTCAACAAATGATCATGCTTGGTCTTCCTTGATGATGCGCTGTGACAACGATTTTACAGGGGTTACATAATATTCCATAATGTTGAAATAGATTGTTTTACACCGGCGGTGTCCAGCTCGAATGTCTTGTTCTTAATTTCTCCACTGGCTTCATTCCATACTCTGGGTCCTGCGTTCAGTTCTATGCTGGCTGAGGCATTGATCGACATTTTTGCGCCAAGAGTCAGTTCAAAAAAACCGCCTATTTTTATATCCGATTTAAGACCTATGAAAATTTCACTCGCAGCGGCGAGGGAAATGGATGATTTTGCCCCGACGAAGACCTCACTTTTTCCCCCGACATAGACTTCGCTTGCCAGAGCGATCGTAATCTGGCTCTTGGTACCGACCCAGACACTGGTGTTCCCCGCGATACCGGTGATATCCACCGATCCCACGAAAAGCGCTCTCTCACCGGCGACCTTGGTCTGTTCACTTTGCCCTATGGCGGTGAGTTTGAGCCCGGCGAGATTGAGGATTTCCTCATTTCCTACGGTCGTCGATTTGGCCTCCGAAAGTTTCTTGCTCTCTGTCTTTCCAAAAGTTGTTGACTGCTTGTCACCCTGGGTTTTTGTTTTCACATTGCCCTTGAACTGCTCATCGGTATCACCACCCACTTCAAGCGATCGTTTTTGCTCAATCTTGGTTTTTTGGTTTGCTTTCGTGGAAATCTCAATACCGGAAGGCCCCCCTGAGTCTGCGGCACCGATCCGGACGAAGGTTTTATCGGTGGGGGACTGAAGTTTCATCAATTGGCTCCCGGATTTGTCTTCCGTATGAATCTGGTTCCCCCCTCCTGTTTTGATCATACACAGCGTGTTGTTTGCTGAGTTCACAGGACTGGCTGTATCAGGGTTCGGCACGGATCCGGCAATGACCGGACGGTCCGGGTCACCGTTTACAAAGGTCAAGAGGACCTCCGTGTTTCCATGCAGCGGAAAGTGCATTCCGTAGTCCGCCCCGGCGTAAGGCTGAGCCATGCGGACCCATCTGGAGGCCTTGCCGGCGCCTCTGTCACTCTGGTCAAAAAACAACCTGACCTTGTAGCGTCCTTCGTCGTCAATTTCGGCGTATTGACCGTCCGCGGCATCCACCTTTGCGTTCATGGTTCCGAAAAATCGGGGCCTGGGTGTTGTACGTTCCGGGCGGTACTGGAGATCAGCGGGTATGCATGCAAATCGATTGACATAGGTGAGTTCCGTATCCCCCTCCACGACCCCTTGGGCCTGGCCAAGAAGCGCGCCGGCCTGGTTTCCCTCGTGTTCCACTTCCGTTATGAGAAACCGCTGATTGTAGGTGTCCCGATAATGCCCGGCCAGTTCAAAGACAAAGCCCGGACAGAGATTGGGGACGGTGCTTTCGCCGCTGAAGACACTCTTCCTGCAGAGAATTTCTTCAGCCCGGATTGCGGCGAGGCCGTTTCCCTCCTCAGGTTTCTTGAAGTGCTCCCCGTAAATGTAGACGTCACCGCGTCCCTGCGGGTCAACTTCCGCCTCACCCCGGAGTTCCAGGTTAGGCCTTCGATAATTGTAATCCCTCAGGATTACGCTCCTGGGGAGCATTTTCTGGCGGCAGATCAGCTCCCGCACGATTTCCTCTTCCCGAGCCCTCAAGCTTGAGGGCGGATGGTATTCAATGGTGCTCGTATCGGGGATATTTTCATGACTGGAAGGGTTGTCCGTTATGATCAGCTTCTCGAACTCTTCTGTTTGCTCGAAATAGTGGTAGATGCCCTCGCGTTCCATCCAGCGGCAGATAAAACCAAAATCTGTTTCACCATACTGGCATATATACTCCCAACGGGGGTAGGTCGACGTCAGTCGCAATTCGTAGTCATTGGTAGTCAGACTGGTCTGCCGCAATATCTCCTCAATAATATCGGGCACGGTCTTGTCGAGAAAAAGCTGGTTTTCACGATAAAGGTCTGCATGCCACAGCCGCGGAACCAGGACGGTCTTGTAAAAAACCCGCTCATCATCCTCATGAAGTTGCTCAAATTGAGATGGTATGCCGTGAATGACCCGGGGGTCACCTTCATCTCTGAGGAGGGTCAGGGTGGCCGGGTTTCGAAGAACAGCACCGAGGTCAATTTCGGGATTTTCTGAGACGAGTGTGATTTCAATCTCATAGAGCTTGGATATGCCTTCAGTGCCCCTGAATTTTACAACCTCAAAGGTGTCATGATCCAAGCCCTGAGAAACAAAGGTGAACCTTGATCTATCTCGATCTGTCATGTTATCCTCCTTGAAAACTGATCTCAAAACCGCCGTCTTCGGCCACATCCAGTTTTATCTCCGGAGGAAGCGCTTCTTCGCTCATCCTGGCGAGGATATCCCGGGACAGCTGCGGGAGGATGGTCCCGTTCATGATGTGGTCGATGTTGCGTGCACCGGTCTCCACCTCGGTACATCGGGCCGCGATCTGCTCCACGACGGCAGGTGAATAACTGAGTCTGGTCTTGTGGGTTTCTTCCATCCTCCTTGCCAGCTTGTTCAGCTTCAGCGCCACGATATCCTTCAGGATATCGGACGGAAGCGTGTAAAAGGGGACAATGGTCATCCGGGCGAGCAGCGCGGGTTTGAAATGGTTGCTGAGAATGGGCCGGATGGCGGACGAGACCGTTTCTATGGGGGGGCGTTCCTCTCCGGAGCAGAGCTCGGTGATGACATCTGAGGCCAGGTTGCTGGTGAGAAAGAGGACCGTGTTTTTGAAATCGATGACGCGTCCTTCCCCGTCAGATAGGGATCCCTTGTCAAAGACCTGATAGAATAGATTGAGGACCTCCAGATGGGCCTTTTCCGCCTCGTCAAGGAGGACGAGTGAGTAGGGCCGCTGGCGGACCCCTTCGGTGAGGACGCCCCCTTCCCCGTATCCCACGTAACCGGGCGGGGAACCGATGAGCCGGCTCACCGTATGCCGCTCCTGGAATTCACTCATGTTAATGGTCACCATGAAACGTTCCCCCCCGAAAAGAAGGTCGGCAAGTGCCAGAGCCGTCTCTGTTTTGCCCACGCCACTGGGACCAACCAGCAGGAATACCCCCATGGGCTGGGCAGGATCCTTGAGTCCGGCCTTTGACGCCTTGATGACCTGGGTGATGCTCTCCAGCGCCTCGTCCTGGCCCTTGATCCTCTCCTGGAGATTGGTTTTCAGGTTGACCACGTTCCGGGCCTCTTCCCGCATGACTTTCCCCAGCGGGATACCGGTCCAGTCCGATACCACCTTTGAGACCATGTCGGGGTCCACCTCTATGCGCACGAGCGGTGCGTCCCCCTGGACAGCTTCCAGCTCTTCGGCGAGTTCCTCCATCTGTCCCCGCAGTTCCGCCTCGTCTTCCCGGGCCGGTTCTTTACCTTCTCCCCCCTGGAGGGCATGACGCAGCTCAATGATCTTGTGGACAAGCTCCTTTTCCTTGAGCCAGCGTTCTTTCAGTACACCCAGCTCTTCCTCGATGGAGCCCAGAAGGATGTCAATTTCTTTAAGACGTTCGTCCTCCACCTTCAGCCCGTGTGCCTTGTCCCGCTGGAGCGCGGTTTTTTCCCGTTCCAGGGCCTGAAGTGACCGCTCCTTGTCTTCAACGATATCCGGTTTCGCGGTCAGAAGAATCTTGACTCGAGCGGCACTGGTATCCAGGAGATCCACGGCCTTGTCCGGGAGTTGGCGTCCCGAGATATACCGGCTGGACAACTCTGCGGCCGCTGCCACCGCATCATCGCGGACCACCACATCGTGTGCCTCCTCGTATTTTTCTTTGAGGCCCCTCAGGATCAGGGCCGCAGTTTCAACGGAAGGTTCATCCAGTTTCACCGGCTGGAACCGCCGGGCGAGGGCGGCGTCTTTTTCAAAATACTTCTTATATTCCGACCAGGTGGTGGCGGCCACGGTCCTGAGTTCCCCCCTGGCCAGGGCGGGCTTCAGGAGATTTGCGGCGTCACCTCCGCCGGCGGACCCTCCCGCCCCGATCAGGGTGTGGGCCTCGTCGATAAAGAGGATGATGGGTTTGGGTGAGGCCTTGACTTCATTGATGACCGATTTGAGCCGGTTCTCGAATTCCCCTTTCACACCCGCGCCGGCCTGGAGAAGCCCCATATCAAGCCCCACGATGGAGACGTCCCGGAGGAGATCGGGAACATCCCCTTCGACAACGCGCAGGGCCAGACCTTCCACCACGGCAGTTTTTCCCACTCCCGCCTCACCGACGACGATGGGGTTGTTTTTTCTGCGCCTCGCGAGAATATCCACCATCTGGCGGATTTCCCTGTCGCGGCCGAAGACCGGATCTATTTCCCCGGCACCAGCTTTTTGGGTAAAATCGACACAGAATCGGGCGAGGGCGGTTCCATCCCCAGGCGTGCCTGTTTCCCGTTCCGGGCGTTCTCCCTCTGCCGGTTGCTCTATGGATTTTCCGATGATGCCATGGAATTGGGCAAGGATGGTGTCACGACTGAGGGGGCTCAGAAGATCAACATAGGAACCGGTGGCGAACTGCGTGGGCTTATTGAGAAAGGCCGCCAGAATACCGCCGGAACGAATCCTGCCTTCTCCCAGGTCCACGGAACTGGCAAGCCATGCTTCCTGGAAGAGTTCCATGAGCAGGGGGGAAAAAACCGGTTTGGCCGCGTTCCCCGTGCGGAAGTTCTCGATGGTCTGGTCAATGGCCTTTTTGACCTTGCCTGCATCGATGTCAAACTGCCGGAGGATCAGGGGCAGGTCGGACTGGGGCTCTTCCAGGAGTTTGGTGAGGAAGTGCTCTATGGTTACCTCATAATGAGTCCGTGAAACACACAGTCCTGCGGCCGACTCAAGACAGCGGGTACAGTACTGGTTCAGACGATTCAACAAGGCTTTGATATCTACGCTTACCATTTCATGCTCCTTTTTCGATTTTTTGCGGTTGGAAGATGACGGTTGTTTCCTCCCGGTACTGCTGGGAAAAGACCCACGTATTCCAGCCCAGATGTGCCCATTGAGGCCCTCCCAGGCAGGAGGTTTCCACTTCACCGGCTTCTATCCTGATTTCGAGATCGTATTCCAGTGGGGCCGCCAGATAGAAATCAGTCAGAAAGGTGAGAAGCCGGTGTTTTTCATTTCCGGGCAGAAGTTCCAGAAACGATTTTCCCTTTACAGGGCCGATCATGAGTCGAAATTTCCCTGTTCGGTCCAGGAGTTCCTCCCCGATAAACGCGCTTTCTCCAAGGAGAGATGCGCCTGCCCCGATACAGCACCTCTGATCCTCGGGGACTTTGGCCATCCGGGGAAGACAGGGGGTAACATCAATAGGAAGCTCCCCCAAGGCATCTCCGAGAACCGTCCTGAGCCCCAGGGCTGAACGGGGGTGCTGGAGGACAAGGCCCAGATACCGGATGAAGCGGTAACTGTCCGGAATTTTTTTTCGTACTTTTTCGCTTCCCAGACCAAGGAGGCAGAAGAGCTTTTGTGTCTGACTCGGGTCTTCTTCCTCCACCACCTGCACAGCGAGGCGGTATTTCGTCCAGCAACGAAAAAGGAGTTGATAAAGATGCGTGTTCAGGACGTCAAGGAAATCCCGGGTGACATTCTCATCTTCAGCCGCCTCCTCAAGAAGCTCTTCGGTATAGAAGGTGGGTAATGGTGACGACGAGCCATAGAGACCGAGGAATGTGGCGGTGACAAGAAAACCTTCGTCTCCTTCTGCCACAGGTTCGATTCCTTTTACGTCAGCCGCCGGAAACGAAAGGGAAAGTTCCGGCCGTACTTCTATTTTGACATTTTTCCTGGCGCTTGCCCCACCTTCGTTGAAGCGTCTCTTTTCCAGGAACCGAAGCAGACGCATGATCTGGAAAAAAGAAAAGGCATACGGCCTGGTCAGGATTTCCCTTTTTATGTCAGCGTATGATTCCCCAGCCTTGGCGGCCATAGGTGCGTCTCCCCTTTCATGCTCTCATGGATGCGCAATCGCGTATAGGTATTAATGGTTGCGTACGCGCCGAGAAAATGGTCCAGGATGGAGCCGAAGAGAAACAGGTCCCCGGGGCCTGCAAAATGGTCTTGTCTTATTTCCAGATTGATCTCCTGTCCCCTGATAACGGCACCGTTCACGATGCGGTCTTTTTGAATGGCGTCCACCGCTTCAAGTCCATTGATTCTCTTTTCATTGGCGAGGACAGCCGGGCGGTCGCGACTTTCAGAAAAGATATAGAGCTCCAGGAGGGCTTTCAGGTTCTCAGCCGTGGTAAGGGATAAAAAGTTAAGCGAAAGATGTCCCAGTAATTGCCAGAGAAGATTGGTGCCCAGAGGGGGCAGGATATTTGGGGTAATGGGCCTGATATTTTGAAAGGTAACGAACTCAGGAGAGCTGCTGGTGGGCTCGCAGATGTCCCCTGGTTGCAGGTTTTCCGGAAGAGCTCCATTGGTGCAGAGGAGTTCAATGGAAAGGGTTTCGGTTGTCGGTCTGCTCCCCTGGGGTGGATAGGCCACGGAAAGAAAGACGTCTATGTTGTCCGCAATAGGAGCCTTTCTCACCTTTACGTGGTAGACCGAAAAATCTCCCTGTTCCCTTTGAAACATATCGAACGGGAGATAGGACCTTTCCTCAGCAGTGCCCTGCACATAACCCACCACGTGTTCCAGGGAGTAGACCTGGTAGTGATCAACGTTGGTCCCGGCGGGCCGCACGAGGTAGTCTGTCTTCCGGTGGTCAAGACGTATGGGGTCGGCCTCGTGGGGGAAGATATTGACTACCGGGGTGGCATAGAGTGCGAAACTCTCTTTCCTGACCCTTGGAAAGGGGATAGAGACGTTGTCAAGTTCGAATAAAATTTCAATCTGTGATCCGTCGCCTCTCTCTATCCATTTTTTCCACCCTGTGAGCTCAAGAAAGAGAAATTTCTCCGGCAATACGAAGTATTCCTGGAGAATCCGGTATCCTGGAAAAGAGTTGGAGGGGTATGGGATCAGGCCTTCATCAAGGGAAAAACCTGCCGACTGCAGGGCTTCCGGCCCCAGGAAAACGGGATGACCTCCGTCCGGGGAACTGATGGTGATCTTCTTTGTGTGTCGCTGCAGAATCATAGAGAGGTCTGCGGCACTGGCAAAATTGTCCGACAGGAAAAATCTCAGGGCGCCGGGCTGCCACTCATCAAGCTTCAGGCCGTCTAATTCTAACACAAGCCGGACTGTAGGGGGATGGCCCGCAGAGTCATCGAGAGTGGCAGCCACCAGAGAGAGGGGGTGGACCTCAACATCATAAACAGTTCTGAATGTACAGGCGGTCCCTTCTATGGGGACGGAGTTGAGATAGATACCGGCAGGGATGTTCATGGACTGCTTCAGCGTGGGTTTTGGTTGAAACGCCACGATGGTACTGGTGGGAATGGGCCGCAGATAATGGGGCCAGATCAACTGGACCAGCTCGTGGACGATTTCAGGGAATTCGTCGTCGAGCTTCTCCCGCAAGAGCGCCGTGAGAAACGCTGTTCCTTCCAGAAGCCGTTCCACATCCGGGTCGGCCGCCGCGCCGCTCAACATGGGGGCCACTGCCGGGTGGGCCTTGGAGAAAGCCTGGCCAAGGTCTCGTAAGTTTTCCAGTTCCTGCTGAAAGTAGCGGCTAAACATGCCCGGTCAATAAACCTTTCTTCAGCGTTTAATAATTATCTTTCCGTCGGATCCGACAGTGCTTTCAAATCGCACAGGGTCTTTGTATCCTTCGGATTCGAGTTTGGCAACGATTTGGAAACGCAGGGACAAGGGGTCTTCCTCGTCCGGGACAAAACGGACCCGGAGACCGCTCAACCGCGGCTCAAATTTTTGGATCGTTTGCCGGATCGCCCGTTCAAACAGCCTGAGAGAGTCAGGGTAATTCAGGTGCAATTCCGTCAGGTCAGGCAACCCAAAATCGTCAGCAATGGGAACACTCCCCTGTCTCGTATTGAGAATCTGCTGGAGGTAGTGCAGGACAGAGTCAATGGTGTCCTTCGGGTCATCCTTCCTGCGGACCCGCGGGTCTTTCTGCCGTGCCCGTATCCTTTCCAGGAGCCTGTCTTTTCCCATTGGCCCTCAACAGTGATCTTCCGGTTTGACACCGCTTAAGATTTTACTGGTGTCTCTTTGCCGGCAGGACGCGCCGTGCGAAAAGACACCAGTGATTTTCCCAAGAGAGGTGATCGAAACACTACGTTCTCTGAGACCAATGGTCAATGTGCTCGACTCCATCCGGTTCGTAGGTCCAGCGATAATACCCGGCGACGAAGCTGACCGTCTCTTTAGCAGGGTCGGTGGCCGATGCCGGGTTAGTGACATCCGGACTGATCCGGTTAATAGATGAGATCCTTCCCTCCTGGATTGTAATAGTATAGAACTGTTCAGTGGTACCATCACCGGTCGGACTCGGCCTGTAGAACTTGAAATCACCCTCTATCACCTCGTTGTTGCAGAGGGCCTTGGCCAGGAGCGGGGAGCTCTTATCAATGCGTTTGGTAATCGTGATGGGTCCATAGGTCCTATCGCCGGTCGCCATTCCCGACGAAGCCTCCCGCGCGGTTCGGACTGAATCACTGAATGAGAGGCATTCAATGGAATCCTTTCGGTCCATGGATTCAATAGTCGAATCACCCTTTATATCAGTGCCATTCGCCTTCAGGAAAATATGTACTGTCATTGCCATAGTGTTGATCCTCCTTTTAATAGTGCATTTTCAATTTGCTTGCTTTTTCTCCCCAACGTCTATTCTTTGTCCAGTTTCCCCACCAGGGAGAGGGTAAAGAACGCCCCCATGTATTTGAAATGGGGCCTGACCTTCAACCCCACGCGATACCATCCGGGTTCCCCTTCCACGTCTTCCACGGTGACCTGCGCCTGCCGGAGCGGCCGTCGGCTCCTGACTTCCGGCGCCGGATTATCCATGTTTACCACGTACTGGGTGATCCAGGTATTCAGTTCCCTTTCCAGGTCGGACCGTTCTTTCCAGGTTCCGATGTTTTCCCGCTGGATCACCTTCAGGTAGTGGGCCATCCGGTTGATCACAAACATGTAGGGCAGCTGCAGGCCCAGCTTGTAGTTCAGTTCGGCTTCTTTGCCTTCCTTGCTGATGCCGAAGAATTTCGGTTTCTGTACCGAATTTGCGGAGAAAAAGGCGGCATTGTCACTCCCCTTTCGCATGGTGAGCCCGATGAACCCTTCTTCGGCCAGCTCGTACTCCCTCCGTTCCGAAATAAGCACTTCCGTAGGGATTTTTGTCTGAACGGCTCCCATGGCCTCGAATTGATGAAGGGGCAGGTCTTCCACGGCCCCGCCACCCATGGGGCCGATGATGTTGGCGCACCACCGGTATTTTGCGAAGCTGTCAGTGAGTCTGCTGGCAAAGGTAAAGGCCGTGTTTCCCCAGAGGTAATCCTCGTGGCTGGCCGAGACATTTTCTTCGTAATTGAAGGCCTTTACGGGCTGGGTATCCGGTCCATAGGGGAGACGGAGTAAGAATCTGGGAGTGGTCAGTCCCACGTATCTCGCATCTTCAGATTCCCTGAAAGACTGCCATTTGGTATATTGAGGGCCTTCAAAGATGGATTTGAGGTCCTTGAGGTCAGGAAGCCCGTTGAAGCTGTCCAATCCGAACATCTGCGGTCCCGCAGCGGCAATAAACGGTGCGTGAGCCATGCTTGCGACACTGGCAACATACTGGAGGAGCTTGACATCCTGAGGCCCGGGACCGAAGTCGTAGTTGCCCAGCAGGGTTGCATAGGGCTGCCCACCGAACTGTCCGTATTCTGCGGTATACACGGTCTTGTAAAGCCCGGATTTAGGCACTTCAGGGGCGTCTTCAAAGTCATCCAACAGGTCCTCCTTGGAGATGTTGATGACCTCCAGCTTGATATTCTCCCTGAAATCAGTCCTATCCACAAAAAACTTCAACGAACGCCAGGCGGATTCAAGTTTCTGGACCTCCGGATGATGCATAACCGCATCCAGTTGAAGACTGAGTTTCTTGTCGATTTCGGCGATCATGTCATCGACCACAGCCTTGGAAATCTTCGGTACTACCCGCCCCGGTTCAAGGAGTTGCGCAATCAGGGCCTCCACACCCTTTTTGGTCACATCGTACGCTTCATCCGTGGGCTGGATCTTGGTGGCATGGACGATCTCGTCCAAAATTGATAGCTCTTCGGTTGTCTCCTCAGCAGAAGCAGCCTGTTTTTCTTCCTCGACCATGAAATCACCTCCTCAATTCGTCTATTTGTCTTCCACACCCAGTTCTTTCAGCAGTTTTTCCCGTGCGTCTTCATCCTTGACCAATTCCTGGATCTTTTTCCGAAAGGCAGGAATGTTGCTCAATGGACCCTTGAGGGCTCCCAAGGCCTCCCTGAGTTCCAGGAGGCGATTCAGCTCCGGCGTATTCTTGGCGACGGCTTCAGGCCCGAAGTCTTTCAAGGATTCGAACTTGAGGGAAACGTTCATATCTTCGTCAGGCTCACCGGAGATCTTATTGGGAACACTCACGTCGATCTGAATATTCTGGGCCTTGAGCACTTCGTTGAAGTTGTCCTTATCAATATTGATTGGTTCCCTTTCCTCCACAAGCCGGTCATCCGGTTTACCTGTGAAATCGCCCATGATGAGGATCTTCAGAGGAAGTTCCACCTCTTCCTTGGCATCACCCGTGGCCGGACGATAAACGATGTTTACCCTTTCCCTTGGTGCAACCGATGCTTCTTTGGCCATAATTCCCTCCTTCGTTCGAATTTACGTTTACTTTCTACCATGGAACTGGAAAAGTAGCAATACGGAATACTCCCGCAGCAGAAACTATTTCTTCTCCAGACGTAAAGCCTCAACAGGATCGAGCCTTGAGATACGGGAGAGTATCTTGTTCGCTTCCTGTTTCGATCCCTCTTTTGGATCAGCCTCAAAACCCCTGTACGCTGTTTTCAGAGCCTTGATGGCAAGGCTGGCGTCCCACTCCTCGAGCCGATAGATCTCCAGGATATCCAGAATATCCTCCAGGTGCGGGATGGCAAGTCCTGTTTTCTTGGCGCGGATCAGGACCTCTGAGAGGGCCATTCGCCAGAGGAGCTTTTCTCTGGGACAAGCGCTGTTTTGCAGTCCCTGCTGCAGCAGTTGGGTTGCCTCGGCCGTCTTCTTCTTCCTGGCCAGGGCCATGGTTTTTTGAATGACCTGGTCCTGGGTTTCTCTTTCTCCGCCAGATCCGGCGGAATCAAGTGGGCCTGCGGGTTCCGCCCCACCACCGGACCCGAATCGGATGTTCCCGATCCATTGCGTGGTATCGTTGTCTGCCAGCGGCGCTCCGTCTGAAAATGAGAGGCCCACAAGTTCCGGAAAACGATGGAGGAGAAGGGCCGTTTCCTGGCCGATGGCGCTCTGGGCTTCCTGGTACTGGTCCCCCATGTTGCCGAGTCCTTCCCAGCTGAAGCGATTGAGATCAAGCCAGAAAACGGACTGGAGCAGGCTTGTCTCCGCCAGCTTGACCAGGACCTCCCAGTTTCCGGCTTCCCGGAGATTATTTAAATCGGCAAGAACCTGGGGGGATGGGGGAGGGATCATGGTCTTCCCGTCCGTGGCAGGGGGAATGGATGCCACTGATGCCCAGGCAATGAACCGCGTCCATCTGTAGGGCGCCGGGTTCCCGATATTTGATTCCCTGAGGTGCAGGGCCGCATTCCGAATGTCCTGGAGTCCGAGGCGGAATACCTTCTGAGCATCCTCGTCCGAGGCGATACTCTCGGGCGCTGGAGAGGCTGGTTGTTTTACCTGCTGGGGTTGGGGGTGGGCTCCTGAATCTTCTTGCCCGGCTTTTTTCGGTGTTTCCGTTTTGCCCGCTTTCTCGGCCGTGCCGGGGATCATGTCCACAAATCGCTCAATCCCCCGCACCGAAGGCGGTTCATCCAGATACTCTTTCAGCAGCCGGTCTACCCTTCCCAGCGCCTCTCTGAGTTCTTCAATCTTTTCCGGGGGGAGTGGATCCGGCTTCAACTGCTCCAAAACGGAGGTACTTTTCTCGAGCCACCATTCGATAGCCCCGATGCGTCCTCTGAGACGCTTCTTGGGCGGGAAGAGGTCCTCCCAGAAAGATTCCAGGAGGTCTCCATAGATCTGCAGGCCGACAGACAGACCGTCGATTTTCCGTGTATGAATGAGTGCAACAGCCAGATAGCTGGCAACAAGGAGATCCTTGGACTTGCCGGCAAGTATCGCTGTAGAGATTTTTATGATTTTTTCCCAGTCAAAAGAGCCGGAGGAAGTGGGTGAAGAGAGCTTGTCGATTTCTGCCTGCAGTTCATCAAATTCCGGTTCATAGCGGATATCGATGCCCGTCGGGCTTTTCTGGTCAATTCCTTCCTTACCCAGCAACAGCAGATCCATTCAGTTGCTCCTCTCGTTTTCCGTGGGATTTTCCGCCCAGAGCCGTTCAAAATCGTCAACAGCCAGGGCCCGCCGGGCCATGAAAAGATGGGACGATTCTCCCCCGGCAGTACCCATGAAAACGATGACCGGTAGTTCCTTGACGTGGTTTCTGCAAAGACGGTGCCAGGCAAGAATATGCATCTTCTGGTCCTGGGCCGGGAGGGGTTCCAGTTGCACGGAAAAAATGTCTCCCGGTACAAAATTCTCTATCAACCCACGGGAAGGTGAAGACGTGTACGTGGAAAAATCCGTTGTCGAGAAATCTTCCCACCGCGGAGCCGGAATCCGCATCCCGTAAAGATCCTGTTCCAGCCCTTGAAAAGTCTTGTACATGCGTGTTGAAAAGGACTCCATCTGACCCCAGGTGGTCTCGCAAGCCAGGGGCAGGAGATCCCAGTGCTCTTCCCATCCATCCAGCTCCCCCGTCCCCATGATGAGGAGAGGATACGGTCGGCCGATGTCATCACAACTATCCTTCAGCAGCCCGCAGGCAACACTGTTTTTTCTTCCGCCCCTCGCCCAAAATCTCCATGAATGGAGGGAGGTCATCTCGTTTCTGCGGAGTCTTTCTTCGTATCCCTTCTCCATCCATTGGGAAAGGGCCTCGAAAAGGGGAAAGGCTACCCCTGCCTCCATAAAATCCCTGACCGCCGGGTGTTTGCCGACCGCAGCCCAGTGCCAGCCGGTTATTGGTTTACTTGTGTCGCGCATGATGCGATTTCCACCGGGACCCTTCCCGGAGCGGATCCCAGGAGCCCAATTATCGATTTATTACCCTGGAATCGGAAATTGGCTTTAATGTATTCGACGCCCACCCTTTTGAGATCGGCCTCGTGCTCAGGAAATTCCTGCCTGCGAAACACCCTTTGTCCTGTCTTGAAATCCAGGAGAAACTTTGGGAAGGCATATGAGCCCGTGTATCTTTTCACCAGTTCGATATTGCCCACTTCGATCCTGAAAAGCACATCGCCGCAGGAGTCGGGAGACCATGTAAAGGTCTTCCGAACCGGATACTGGTAGTTATCGAGCTTCTGGGTGGTGTCTCCACACTGGAGTTCAAGATGGGTCGCCTGGGGACGCAGGCTGGCTCCTTTGTTTGCATCCGTGGGGAGGCCCTTAATGGTGACCTTGTATTGTGCCTTCACAGCCCTTCTTTGTGTGATCCCCTTGGTGAGGAACTTGAGGAACGGTTCTCCGAAGGGGATGTAGCCGCCGAGTGCACGTTTCGGGTAATATCCTTTTCTAAGGCTGCGGCTCAGGAAAGGAGCGGCCGGGCCTTTCACGAACCTGGTGGTAAGGCCGGCCTCTCCCAGGAGGATTTTCTGTAAGGTTCTCTGGTCACGGATTCCCTGTATCTCCACCAGGACATCCTTTTCCCATCTTGCCTGGAGATAGCAAGCCGTCTCGGAAATCACAAAATCACGAATCATGGTAAGGGGCCCTGCAAAAAGGGCCCAGTACATTTCTTCGCCTTCCTTCCCGGTGCCCGTCAATGTCTTCAGCCGGGAGATGGCCTGGTTTGCCAGGAAAAAAGAGGATTTTCCGGCGACCGGATCTTCCCCGAAAAGCTGGGTCGCGTCCTGATAGGCCACATTCCGGGATTCTGCCACCGGACCAAGCTGTTTGAGTCCATCCTCGTAGGCCAGAAAGGCCTTTCCGCCTTTCAGCTGGCTCTCCATGCTTTTGCTCTTTCCGGTCGCGCGCAGGGTCCTCTTGATGGTGGAGATCAATCGTTTCCCTTTGGGGAGGGCCTTCCCCAGGGCGCTTTTGCCCTTCATGCTCTTGATCTGTGCCGCCTGGGTCTTCAGATCCTGAAAGTCAAATATGCGTTCAACCCACGGAGGAAGTTGCTTTTCTGTGCTGTATCCCTGCAGCTCCGCATCCATCCTGTCCAGGAGCGCAAAATAGGGGGCACCGTTTTCAGATGCCCTGGCCACCATCTGCTGCCGTTCATTCTGCTGTTTGAGCCGCTTGCTTCCTGCTGGGAAACTGGCGCCGAACCGGTACCACGACTCCAGGTAGGCGGACTTGTACCAGGTTTCAAAATCGATTTTTTGCCGGGCGATCATGGGGGGGCCGGGATCGGGCAAGGCTGATTCCAGCTCATTCATAAAATCAGCGATGGCCTTCTTTCCCGCGCGGGTAAACGCGGGCTGGACCATGTTCGTATCCTCTACGGGATTGGTCCCGCCCCAGAAATCTTCCAGAGTGACCGGCGGGATCTTCTCCTGGTCATTGGCCCAGGCCACAAGCCATCTTAAATCGCTGTCTTTGAGCTGGACAATGTGGGCGAGCCATTTCTGGAGACCGATCATCTCCTTGTTCAGCGCAGTGGTATTGTGATCCCAGGTCAGGTAGTAGAGATAGAGCTGCGCTAGCTTCCCTTTTATTTCCGGCAGAAGGTCCCGGTCACCCTGAAACATGACTGCCTCATAGGGAGGGATGGGCATGTTTCCAAGGGCCAGTAGGTCCGCACCCTGCAGCCGGGAGTGGAGGAGATTGATCCTGCGTACCAGGTACGCTATGTTTCTGCTCAATGTTTGGTCGTCTGTGCTGGCGGAAAAGCCGGCCATCTCTTTTGTCAGCAGGTCGTCAAGGGGAGCCATGAAGCCTTTTCGAAACTGCAGGCAGTATTTGGCTTTGAGCCTGGCTTCTACGGCCTCGCTTTCGTCGAGCCCAAACCTAGGCATCCACCAGCCCTCGTTTCGTTTTTCCACCTTGGCAACGGCCTTTTTGAACCGGTCCAGAACACCAAGGTCCGCGAGGATCTCTCCTTTCAGGACAGGAGGGGTCTTGAATTCACCGGAAACACCCCTGAGGGTACTGAGGTTCTTGACGAATGAAAAGCTGAGCAGCCCGCAGACCGCTATTGCCAATGCCACCCAAGAGGTGAGGCCGAGATTTCTGGTAAGACGGCTCCATTCGAGGGCCTTCATGGTGGGGGCAAAGATCCCGCGGTCGGCGGGGAGGATCTTGGCAAAGAAGTCGTGCAGAAAAAGCCCCTTGTTCGTCCCGGGAAGCACCTCTTTTTCCTCGATAAGCCCAAGGGTTTTGAGAAAATGGGAATAGGGGGTCCCCTCCTGGCGGCCGCTGCTGAAAAACAGGCCCCGCATGAGCGGGGTTTCCTGGTAGGGGTTTTCCTGGGACAAACCCTGCAAAAAGGAGGTCAGGCCCGGCCTCAGTCGTTCAAATTCCTCGGGAAAGAGCAGGAGCCCCGGATCCGCGGATTGATCCTTTTTTTCGTGGAGAAGCAAAAGCCGGAGTTGCCGCAACCGTTCACCCAGTGAATCCATGACCTTATTTTGAAAGGCGCTGACATCTGTGGAAAATGCCTCGTTGATGGAGCCCATTGGCTGTGCAAGGGCACCTTCGGGGAGTTGTCCGCAGAACTGGGTCATGCCCTGTATCAGGTCGCATTTGGTGACCAGCACGTAGATGGGGAACTTAGCACCCAGGGCGAGCATGAGTTCATCGATCCTGCGTCTGATGTGGATACCGTCCTGCTCGAGCACCTGGGAGGTGTCTACCATGAGTTTATCCGCAGCGACGGAAATGATGAGCCCGTTGAGCGGCTCTTTCTTCCGGTACTTGACGAGAAGATTAAGGAATTTATTCCACTCATCCTTGTCCCTGCCCTCGTCCACGGGAATGGCATATCTTCCGGCCGTGTCTATAATAACCGCTTCATCAAAGAACCACCAGTCACAATTCTTGGTTCCCGAGATGCCTGATGCCTGAATTTCTCCGGCAAAAGGGGAGGATAACCTGGCGCTCTTGATAGCGGTTGTCTTGCCTGAGCCGCTTTCCCCAATCACCATGTACCAGGGAAGCACATAGAGGGGATTCCCAAATTTCCGCAGGTGGGAATGGCGCAGGGTCTCCACTGCCTCTTTCCAGCGCTCCTGGAGGGCCTTTGACTGTTGTTTTTCCTTGTCGCTCAGGCCCTTGAGACGACGGTTGTCCTGCTCCACGATCTGGTTCACGAATTGCTGCTCGTGTTTCCTGGTCAGCATCTTCTTGAGGAAGAGGAACCCGATAAAGAGCCCCACCAGGCCCAGCAAGATAAAGAAGCCTGTCCACCACGGCCAGTCAAGACCGAGAACCACGCCGAAACTGATAAGGAGAACAAGCGCACAGACGAGTAATATCAGGCATACCTTGGCAATTTTCAGAAGCAGCTGTTTCATATTACGGCACCATACTCATGAAGTTATCCGCCACATTTCCCAGGATGAATCGGTAAATCCAGAAGAGAAGCCCGAAAAGGACCACAGGACCGATCAGGGAAACAAGGACCGTTGGGTTGAACCTGCTCTTCCTCCCGGAGGAGACGGCCACATCGGCACTCGCGGGATAGGCATCGGGGAACAGATTTTCTTTTTCAATGGAGGGAATGCCGATGGAACTCCCTGCCAGGAGCTTCAGGTTTGACGTCTTCAGTTGATCCAGGAGAAAGTCATCTCCTTCATTGCAATACCTGCCCTTGAACCCCATCGCGAGACAGAGATAGAATATTTCACGTACGTCGTGCTGCTGCAACCCCAGGGAGTTCAGCTTTTCATAGAAAAGCTCACCGGCAGCTGCAGTGGAATAATAAAGCCGCTGGAGCGGTTCCCTCTGCCACTCCGGCTTTCCTTGCCACGAAGAACTGAGGATACCTTCATCCACCCACGCGCAGACGGCGAACCGGGCCAGATCAAAATCTACGTCCGAAATTCCGGCCCCTTTCGCATTGGTTTCGGCTTCCGACAGGAGCCGCTGGATGTCCGTCCGAACCTTGTCAAACGGAGTTTCTCGCTGATCCGCGGCTTTCAGGAAGTATATAACATAGGCAATGAGTTCCGAAAAACAGTCGGTCAGTCGCATGCTCAAGACCTCCCTACAACCATCATTTCGCACTTGAGGTCTTCCGGGGCATCGTCCCAGTAGAGGGCGATATTGTGCCCCTTTTCCACGGGCGACCACTGGTCGGAATGATGATCAGTCTGAAAATAAAGGGAATGGGATCGGCGGGGTAATTCCTGGGGCGGAACCGCCAGATGTTCCATGCCAACTCCCGGCAATGCCCGCGCGATGAGGATAGGCAGAGATTCACGGGCTCCCAGTTTTACGACGGCCTTTACGGACTGAAGCACCCCCGCGGGATCTGCATCGGTCTCCAGCACCAGGTAGAAGCGGTTCCGGCCCTCGAAAATGGCGGGTGGAAGTTCAGCAGCAAAATACGTGCCGTCGAAGACAAGGCGAATTACGTATTCCGGCCCGGAAGTGATGGCATCAAGCAATTGGGTGATCAGGGACTGGGCGGAGCGGAAGCATCCACCAAGATTGTGGTGGTCATAGGTCTGGAGCAGGGCGGAGCCGTCTGCGGCGTCCCCCAGGACGTTGACCTGGTCGGAAAAGGAGGACAATTCCCCGATGAGCTGGCGCAAGAGTCCGAAAACGTGCCAGGGATGGACCTGGGGGGATTCCAGGAAGTGATAGAGGAGGGGAACATAGCGGTTCAGTGACCGGAGGGCGAGCACAAAAACCATATCCCGGGTGCCGAACTCGGCAGTGTGCACTCCTTTCTGGGTCTTGTATTCTTCAAGCTGTCGGGCCCGGCTCGCGAGCTGGTCCCTGATTTCCTTTACCAGCAGGAGCAGGTTCTCCGAGCTGTTCATGTTCAAACTGGGAGGGACATACCGCTCCGAGAGTTTGAGGTCCTCGCCCTGTCTCTCGATTTGGGCGATTGGAATCAGCAGGTAATCCCCCAGTTGATCCTTTTCCGTTTCCCAGAATATCCGCAGGACGAAATGCAGACTCTTGACCTGGGCCTTTGGACCGGGCTGATAGAGATCCCCCATTTCATCCGGGTCCGTCTTTGTCACAAACCGGGTGGCTGCCTGGCCGATGCCCTGCAATGCCGGGAGCACCGTCACGTTTTCTCCTGATGCGTCCCACTTCTTCAGCCCCAGGTAGACATTCAGGGGTTTGTCTCCCTCGATCCAGTCTTCTTCAAAAGACCGTGGCTCAATAAGGCCGTTTCCCGGAACAGACACGTGGGCCCCGTCAGGGAACAGGAACTCCCCCTTGACCAGTTCGAAAGAGCGGTTGGCCAAAGCGGCACTGGAAACGTTTACCTGGGCCACTCCCCAGAGATGGGGTTCGATGAATCTCTGGTACGGCAGCAGGAGGGATTGCACGTATTGATCTTGAAGCTGAAAGTGGTGCGGCTGCAGGAAAAGACCCTGGTGCCAGAACAGTGGTTTTCTGGTTTCCAATGTTATGCCCCTTTGTTAGGATAAGTGTTCAAGAGCCGTCCTGATTTCCCCTGGGGGCAGGACATACCGCCTTAAAAACGCAAGAATGTTGTCTGTGGCCGGAAGGCCGTGAAGCCTACTTCTCTCCGGGAGTTGTCTTTGAAATCACTTTTTTGATCTGCTGTCCTCCCAGAAGGATGTCAAGCACGAGGGGCCCCGGTTTTTGCACCTTGGTGCGGGAAATAATCCCTTTCTTCTCCACGAGCACCGGTATATTGAAGAGCCGTATCATGTTCTCCTTTTTCATCAGGGAATACCCGGCAACCAGGCCCACATATTTTGTTCCTTCGGCCCTGTCCAGCTGGACTGATGTGGCCTGACCGGGCCGCATGATCAGCCGCTTGATATTGGTGACACTGGGGTCAAATTGGCTGCATTCAAGGAGCTTGTAGAGACCGTCTTGGTCTCCCGTGAGCTGGTGGAATGCGTTGGGGTCCTTGAGTTGATAGAGGCAGAGGAGCAGGGTGTGGGGACTTCCTTCGTAGGTATTGAGGTCCGGGGCCGCCTGTAATTTGAGCTGGATGTCGCCTTTCCCGTACACGAAGTCAGGAGGAGGCAGGGGTTTGCTTGCACAGGAACAGATGAAGAACAAGCCTGCTGTGATCATGATGCCAATACTCAGTTTTTTCATTTCGTTTCTCCTTTTCCTTGATACAATCGCTGACAGATTCTTTCAAATTCCCTCATCAGGGCCTCTGTGAGGAGACCTGTCTCCAGCCAATGCCTGAGGGTCTGGTGTTTGTCCTGGTAAATGTCGAAGAGTTCAGCCTTGCGAAGTGGTCCGAATTTGAGCTTCCCTTCTGCCGATGCTTCGATTTTTTTGGGATCCAGCTCTCCGAGGATTTCCTTCATCTTGGTCATGGCTGCATCCTGGAATGCCTGGTGGGCGATGGCGAAGGCCTCCTTGATCTGGTCAACGTAACTCTCCAGGGATTTGGATTCATCCTCCTGTCCCAGCTGAGAGCCGATGACAAAGCGTATGGTTTCCGTGCCGGAAACCCTTCCCATGAGCGTCGCATTAATGCCTGTGATCAGCTCGTTCAGGGAATCGAAGACCGTGTTCAGGGATGTGGCCAGCCGTTCGATGACCTGTTCGGAGGCGATATCCACCTCCCCGACTCGTTCCCCCAGGAGCATGGAAAACAGCTTCGCCACGAGGTTCGTATCGAGATCCTTTTCCTTGGCGCCGATGCCGCGGTCTTTCTGAAATTTCGCTATGAGGTGGTCCAGTGCTTTCACCCTTTTTTCAGGGGAGAGGGAACCAAACTCTTTTTCAAGATATGCTTCAACAACCATTTCGGCGTTTGGCCCTGCTTCGCGAACCATTTTTCTGACCTCTGCGGCCAAAACCGGTGTTGAAGTCGCGTTCGCTGTCATTTTTTGCCTTTCAGGTCATTCAGGGACATGATGACCGTTTCCGGGATGGCCTCTGTTCCCTTTCCCTTCTTTTCCTTTTCCGGCGCATCGTGCTTTTCCCCGTTCGGGGTGCTGATCATGGTTTTTTCCAATATCTCTCCGGAAGGCTGCCGCGGGGGTTTCGGGGCGGCAGGCGGTGCTTTTCCGGGTGGTTTCTCCGTGGCCGAAGGTGGCGCGGGTACTGTCCCGGGGGAAAAGATCATGGTTTTTTCCAAAAGCACTTCCTGGGGAGGGATTTGAGGGGGTTCGGAAGAAGGAGACGGTGGTGTGTCTTTCTTCGCCGGCGTCTCCGCAGCCGACGTGGCTCTCTCCATTTCAGCAGGGGAAAAGATCATGGTTTTCTCAAGCATATCCACCGGGAGTTCTTTTATGTCCTGCTCCGGGACTTCTTTGGCTTCTTTTGCCGCAGGCTGCGCTTCGGGCTTCGGGAGGGCTGCCGTCCATTTTTTCCGCAGGCCCAGGAGAACATCGATGACCGCGGCAGGTTCATTTTCAGGTTCCTCAGCCGGAGTATCAATCTTGGATTCAGCCTCTTTTCGGGGTTTTTCTCGCACCTCTGGTGCCGACGATGTGGCTCTTGGGGAGGGGGATTTCAGGTAATCCATGGCATCTACAGGATAGGAATCAAAGGCCATGAGATAAAAAGGAAAGAAGGAAAAGGAGAGGATCCTGCCGCCTGCTTTTCCTTCAGGGCCGTAACACGTGGTGGTTTCAGGGCACGAGGAGCAGGGAAAAGAGACTTTGGCGTTCCCCAGGATTTGCCCGAATCCCTTGCTAAGGAGTTGAAGGTCCTCAAGGACGGGAGGATCATCGTCTCCCCTGCGGGGGGCGAAAAACAATGGGTCCTTTCCTGTGGCAATACACGAAGGGCAATAGAGATAGCGCTGGAGGCTTGCAGAGTAAGGTGCAAGACCTGCGGTATTAAGCACGTCATCGTCCGCGCAGAGTTCCAGGAGCCCGCCGCAGGAGGGGCAAGGAGGATGAAAAAAGAGGTTCCTGAATGAACAAAAGAAAAGGGATCGAAACGGGAGGATGCCTTTCTCCCCTGTCGGCTCAGGAGCGAAGCTGAGAGCGCCTCTCTGAGAGGATGCAAAGAGGCGGGCGGCCTCCTGCCAGGAATGCTCGATATCGATATTGTTGTGGAGATGGGGGAGCGGGAAAGGAAGATGATATTGGTCTCGCTGGACAAGGAGGTAAAGATCTTTGAGGGTGCTTCCGCTTTTCATGACAAGTTTGCCCATGAAGAGCCGAGTCAGAGCATCGGTATCGTTGAGAATAATAAACGACTCCGCATGGTTGTCACGGGAATCACGCGTGTGGGCAGGAAATGCGATTTTTAAAGCAAAAGGATGTTCCGTACTGTCAAGATAAGGAATCAACGATTGCAGAGATGAATCCTGGGCCACGTTGCCATCCTTTCCTAAAAAAAGGTTGCCGGTTTAAGAACTTCGATCCTTTGTTGAAGATAGCAGGGAAAATAGCATTATTGGAGAGGCAAGTCAACGGTTGAATTGGCATATACCATACTTTCCGGCGGCCTGTGTTCTTTACTTCTGGTTGCTGTTGTGCTAAGAACCTGTTGGTTTTCTTGAGGCGATCCTGGTTTTGAAGGAAGGAACAGCGGTATGGACTACGAGGTTATCATTATTGGAGGAGGTCCCGCGGGCATTTTTGCGGCTTTGACGCTGGCGGATCTGGGTGTCAAACCGGTCCTGCTGGTGGAACAGGGCAAGGATCTCGCTCAACGCGATCATCAGAATCCTGAGGAACGGCTCTGCGGGTGGGGTGGCGCCGGTGCCTACAGCGATGGAAAACTTACCATCTCAACGGAGGTGGGTGGAGTTCTCAAGGAGTTCATGGAAGAAAGAGATCTATTGCAGCTCCTTGAATTTACGGATCGGATCTATGCTGATCATGGTGCTCCGGACCGGATTTTTGGTGAGTACACACCGCAGCTTGAAGAGCTGGCTGACCGGGCACGGCTGGCCGATCTTGAGCTGATCCCCGACAGGATACGGCATATGGGGACTGACAACTGCCTCGCGATCCTGGGGCGTTTCAGACAATCCCTGGCAGGAAGGGTGGACATGGCAACAGAAACCAGGGGCCTGGACCTTCTTACCGAAGGAGGGGCGATCCAGGGGGTGAAGCTGTCTGATGGCCGGACAATGAAGGCAAAGTTCATTGTTGCCGCGCCCGGCAGGTCAGGGGCGCGCTGGATGAAAGAACAGGCGGACCGTTTGGAACTCTCCACGAGGGCAACGTCGGTCGATATCGGCGTGCGGGTGGAGTTGCCCGCTCCCGTGCTCAAGGAGATTACGGATACCACCTACGAATCAAAACTGATCTATTATTCGAAGACATTTGATGAAAAAGTCCGGACGTTCTGCATGAATCCCTACGGCGAGGTGGTGACGGAGGAGAACGATGGTATCACTACTGTAAACGGGCACAGCTATGCCAGAAAGAAGAGTGATAATACCAATTTTGCCATCCTGGTGAGCAGCGCGTTCACTGAACCGTTTGATGACCCCATTGCCTATGGGCGTTCTGTTGCGCAACTGGCCAACCTTCTGGGCGATGGGGTCATTGTGCAGCGGCTGGGGGACTTGCTCGCGGGGCGGCGGAGCACCGCGAAAAGGATCGCCCGTGGTCTCACCCGGCCGACTCTCCCGGAGGCGACACCGGGCGACTTGAGCTTTGTTTTCCCCTACCGGCACCTGCTGAGTATTATCGAGATGCTCCAAGCCCTGGAAAGGCTTGCACCGGGGACCTGTTCCAGGCACACGCTTCTCTATGGGGTGGAGGTTAAGTTTTACTCCAACAGGATAGAGGTGTCACGGGATCTGGAAACCCAGGTGCACAACCTGTTCACCATCGGGGATGGCGCCGGTATTACCCGGGGGTTGCTCCAGGCATCCGCGAGTGGCATTATCGCGGCAAGGGCTATTGCCAGGAGAATCACAACAAACTAAGGGACTGTCATAAAATAACTATTACATTCATGCATCTCATCTTCACGTCATATTCGGCCGATCTTCGTTCACAAAATCCTCGAAATAGTACAAGGCTATTCCTGCAGTTTTGCTCAGTCAGATCGACCAAATCTAACCCAAATCTGAGCACCTTAATGCAACACTTATTTTATGACAGTCCCTAACCAGGCTTTTTATCCTTCGCTCTCTTGGGATTGTGCGGCACGGGGCATGACCAGCCGGTGTATCCAGTTGGCAAATTCCTGTTGACGGATATCATCGGAGAGTACATCATCATCTATCGCCAGTTGCCACCGCAGATCTTTGCGGTCCGGCTCCTTGAAAAGGGCTTCCATTCTGTCCACCTGGCGGGAAAGGTCATCGACGCCACCGAAGAAACCCTGCGCAACGAGTTTTTCTTGATGCAAAACCGTCATTCTGGCTATTTCATGGAGGTCATATTCAAGGTGGTACTGGGTGCCCCAGAGGACTCCCTTTTTGTGGGTGATGGCAAGGGCCTGTACACGGGTGAAGCTGTTGGATGCCAGCAACACCCCTCCCTCCGGGATTCTGGAGACCATATCATCGTGGATGCAGAAGGCCTCAAAAACCCTTGGTTTTCCCTCAAACATGGGATGGTTTTGGGCGTCGGCCGTCTGCGCTATCTTCCGGGCGATTCCCACCTCTTTCCCTTCTGGATTGACACTCACTTCACCCCCGACTGCCACGGCGGCAACCTGTAAACCCCAACAACTGCCCCACCCGGGAATCCCTTTTTCAAAGGCAAGCCGTGCAAGCTCTACCTGAACGCGAACTCGGGGATCATCTGATTCAGTGACCGAAAGGCAGCTTCCTGTCCATATGAGTCCCGCGTAGGGCTCCAGATCCTCTCCCGCGGGAATGACCGCATCACGGTCACACGGGAACAGGATGTCATATTCCGCGTCAGGCAGATGCTGCAACAGCATCTTCACATGGAGTTTCCATGCAGGCGTGATCCCTGCATCCACAAGTTCGTCCCTTCTATTCTTGGGATATCCGTCAATAATCAAAAAACGTGATATTGCTCTCATACTGTATCCTTTCCATTCCGCAACTGGACACTGAGGCCGTCCTGGGCTACCGTTACTTTATGGCCGAGGTTTCTGTCCAGCAGAATCCTGTTGACGGTTGCCTGCCATTGTTCCTGGTTCAGGGGAATCGCATAAGGCGTGTTTGAGCCGGGAGGCGTCATGGGATCCAGGGGCGGGTACTTTTTCAGCATGTTGCTGGCCGGATCTCCCGGAACCATGTCCGCGTCGCCCATGTGTACCAGGAATGTTTCTCTCCGCGGTTCCAGTCGCGAAATAAACTCCATGGCCCGCTGAAAACTCATGTGGCGGGGCCGGTTTTCACGGGGCTCATTGAGCCAGAACGACTGGATCACCAGGTAATGAGGCCGCAGGAGTTCTTGCGGCAGCTGGGGCAGATCCATGAAGTCCGATGTGTAGAGCAGGGCGACTTGCTCCCCGCCAGGCTCATGGGCGGTGATCAGGAACCCGAGGGAACCGGCGGCAAAGGAGCCGTGATCGGTCTTAAAGGGGAAGATGTGCCATTCCCCGTGGGTGAACCAGCGCCCAGGTTCGACGAGCACGGTTTTTATTACGCCCATGTCCTCAAGATAGTCGAACCTCCGGCTGATCACTTCCCAACTCCGGGCGCTCAGGTAGACGGGGATTGGTTCAAAGGTCCCCCTGGGAACCAGGCGTTTACACACGAACAGTTCATCGAGCCCGATATAGTGGTCCCCGTGCTCGTGGGTGATGAGTACGGCCCCGGGGAAGCCTTCAGGCTGTCGTGAAAGCTGGAACTTGATATCGGGTCCGCAGTCAATAAGAAGGGAAGTGGTGCTCTTTAGAAGGAGGGCAGTCCTTGTCCTCTTTTCACCCTTCCGCCGCATTTCCTCGCATATCCTGCACGGGCAGTGAAGTTCCGGCAATCCCCACGCCGCTCCGGTTCCCAAGAAAATCAACTCCATTTTAACTCCCTTTCGTGACGGGATCAATAGAATAACCCGGATGATCCTGCTCCTTTTCCGTACCTTTTGAAGGAGACAGGCCAAAGGAAAGCCCCTCTTTTCTTTGAGAAACATACTATCAGGTTTCAGCCACCAGATCGTCCAGCGGGCTTCCAAGTGTCTCAAAATTCCTGCTCATCACCTGTGTATAGATCATTGTGGTCCGCACATCGGCATGCCCCAACAGCTCTTGAACCCGGCGGATATCCTTGCCCGCTTCCAGCATGTGCGTGGCAAAGGAATGCCGTAATGTGTAGGAACTTACGCGTTTGTCAATGCCCGCGTTTTTCGCGGCATTTGCCACTGCTTTCTGGAGACCCGTTTCATGGGTGTGGTGCCGGCGGAGTTTCCCCGTTCTTGGATCCTTTGAGAGGGCTTTTGCGGGGAAAACCCACTGCCATGCCCACGCTTTTGAAGCACCCGGGAATTTTTTCGCCAGTGCATGCGGCAGATATACATCTGCATGGCCTTCTGCCAAATCCTGCTCAAAAAGCTTGCGGACTCCCTGCAAATGAAGCCGCAAGTCCTGTCGAACACTTTTCGGCAGGATTGTAGCACGGTCCTTCCCGCCTTTTCCGTCCCTGACAATGATCCGGTGATTTTCAAAATCCACATCCTTCACGCGGAGCCGGACACACTCCATCAAACGCAGGCCCGCGCCATATAACAGCTTGACCATCAACTCATTTGTTCCGCTCATGCAACCAAAAAGAAGCCGAACCTCTGATTGACTTAAGACCGTTGGCAGCTTTTTTCGCTTTCTTGAACGGATCGCGTCAATGCGATCATCAAGGGGCATATCCAGGACGTGTTTATAAAGAAAAAGAATAGCGTTCATTGCCTGGTTCTGTGTTGAAGGCGCCACATTGCGATTGATCGCCAGATGACTCAAAAACCTTTCTATCTCAGGTTTTCCCATGTCACGAGGGTGCGGGGTTCCGTTGAACCGGATATACTCCAATATCCACCTGACGTATGTATCCTCTGTACGAATTGAGTAGTGATGGTATCTCAGTACCTCCCGTACCTGGTCCAGGAGTTTCCCCGGTTTTGGACGAAATATTTCCTTTGCATGCTCTCTCCTGTATGCCATAATGCTCTCCATCTAAATATGCATTGAACGGCATAATACGCTATTATACCGAAAATATATAGCGTTAATATGCAGAATTTTTTCTGCTTAATACATTACGTTAAGCGGTAACAAGATAGGGGGATGGTAAAAATGAATCAGGCAGAAGACTCTTTTCACCAATATCCCGCTGCAATGGTAAACATTACCAATAGGTGTACTCTCCGATGTAAACACTGTTTTGTATATCGTGATGGGAATCCAAATGATCGAAAAGAAGAGATGGATACTTCCACGATGCTTGAAAATCTGGCGGAACTGAAGAGGCGCCATGGAATCCAAGCCATGCTGTGGATGGGAGGGGAGCCGCTCCTTAGGCCGGATGTGTTGCAAGATGGCGTAAAACTCTTTGCAAGAAACACTATAACAACCAATGGTACGCTCGCTCTAGTAGAATTACCCAATTGCACTTATGTGATTTCGGTCGATGGCCCTCCCAGCCTCAACGACGCAATACGCGGAAAAGAAACTTTCAGGAAGGTGATGGAAACTTTATCACAAATTCCAGAAAAGTTCGCATCAACGATTATGTGTCAAAGTGTCGTAACAAAACAAAATGAGGACTCACTTGAAGAGCTGGTCACGCTTTTGCAGCCGACACGTGCCGAAGGGATGACGTTCTCCTTCTACGTGCCTCCCAAATCGGACAATTCAGATCTCACATGGGGTTCACTTGAGCGTCGCGATAAGGCGGTACGAATAGTGATGGACCTTAAGGAAAGGTTTCCTGATTTTATTTGGAACAAGAAACGGAGTCTTGAATTGATGTTTTCGGAAAACGCCAAATCCGTTACCGACAATTGTCCATCAAAAAACCTTGTGCTACCACTTTATCTCGAGGGTGGCGAGTTTGTGATGCCCTACTGTTGCTACGGAAATGATGTGGAGTGCGACCTTTGTGGAGCATGGGTAGTTTTTCACCTTGCGGCAAAACTTGAAGAAGGGGATATATTTAGTGCCCAATCATCGGATTCAGGCTGACACAAAAAACCGGGGCGGGTTTTTAACAATAATTCGAAACGTCTTGGCGAGCTTTTTGTGCAACTGATCCTTAGTTCATCGATTTGTAAATACGCTAACGTATTTCAATGCCGTCAAGAATGCGGCTTTCCGGGAAGGCAGGGGAACAGGATGTTCCCGCAGCGGCTCAATATGTTGGTGTAATTGCGAATCGGTTCACTTAGCGTTTGGCGAAATAGCAGGTATTATTTATGGAACACTGGAACCACCTATTGGATTCAATCATTTCGTTCTGGCCCCTCCTCTGCGTTGTCATTGTGTTGGGAGCCGCCCTGCGGGGCACGCATTGGTTTCTTATCGGGCGACATCCTGATCTCAGCAGCGAACGCAAGTTTCCTCGTCAAATCACTATGCTGGGATTACTGCTTCTCGGTCTTATTCTCGCCATTCTTGTCTTACCCGTAAGTGAAACGTTTCGCGACCGGTTGCTGGGGCTTATTGGGCTGTTGATTTCAGGAATCATTGCATTCTCATCAACAACCATCGTTGCAAACTTTATGGCAGGGATTTTACTTCGGATAACCAGACCATTTAGAACTGGTGATTTTGTCCGCGTTGGAGAATATTTTGGTCGTGTTTCCGAACGCGGATTATTTGACACGGAATTGCAGACAGAGAGTCGGGAGCTTATAGCCCTTCCCAACACATACTTGATCAGTAATCCCGTGACTGCGGTTCTCAATTCAGGAACCATCATTTCAATTACGCTGTCTTTAGGCTTCGACATTCATCATTCACAGGTTGAGCCGCTTCTTATCGAAGCCGCAGAGAAAAGCGGGTTTGAGGAGCCGTTTGTTCACATTCTTGAGATTGGCAATTATTCCATCACTTATCGTATTTCAGGCTTATTGATTGAAGTGAAAGGGCTTATCACAGCCCGCTCTAACCTCTCCAGAAATGTTCTGGACACGCTGCATGGCCAAGGTATCGAAATCATGTCGCCGGCCTATATGAATCAGCGCCGCATAGGAGATGACAAGAAGGTCATCCCCCCATTTGTTACAGAAGCGTCATCAGAAGCGTGTGCAGCGGCTGAACAGATTGCATTTGACAAAGCTGATCGGGCAGAACTGATCGAAGACGAGAAGCAGAAATTGACAAAGGATCTTCAGGAAATGGAAGCCTTATTAAAGGAAGCGTCTGGCGAAGACAAAGATCAGATTAAATTGAAAATAGCGGAGGACCATGAACGTCTCAAGGCTATGGAACACAAAAAAGATGAATTAAGCCTGGAAGACAGAAACGCCGAACCTCCGGCTGCCGGCGACGCGGGCAAGCCACGCGACTGATCCGCACATTGGGCATAAGAGGAAAGACAACGAATGAAAAGAGCACCGCATGTTTGAAAACATCACACACGAACACAGTGCAGCCCTTGAAATACTATGCGCAAACGATTGATCATGTGCCTGACCGGAGTTCTTCTTTTCCCCTGCCTTCTTGAGGCCGCCAATTCTGATGAGCTGAAGCTTGCCAAGGAAAGGCTGAACGTTCGGCTGGAACAGGATGACAAGAATTGTGCCAAGGGGCGGGCGAAATCCGCATTGCTTGGCTCATGGACCGCTTTTGTGTCGGAAGTTTGTAAAGACCAAAAGAACTTGGCACGCCTGGTCAAGCAAACACCCCTGGAAGAACTGCCCGAGGTGCTGGTCAATATCTTCATCGACGAGCTTAACGGAGGGGCGACCCGGGGGCAATACCCTCCCATGGAGGACTACCTGGTCATCTTCGGCGAGCCGGCCGTTGTGCAGCTCGTGGCCCGCTACGAGGAGGTTCCGGAGAACCGGAGAGAAAACGTCCTTCGTGCCCTGGGCGAGATCGGTTCCGAGAAGGCGTTGCCCCTCGTCCGATCCGAGGTCAAGAAGCTGAACCCCCGGACGCTTCCGCTGGCCGCCTATGCCTTACGCATGATCCGCAAAGAAACGGCCAAGGAGGACCTGCTGCCCCTATTGCGTGATCCTCGGATCGATGTCAACGCTGTTACCGCCATCGTCCGGCATCTGGTTTTCTATGAAGACCCCGGGTGGTACGATATCGTTCTCGACCTCGCCCAGGAAGGAAAGATTTCCTTCCAGACGGTAGGCGTTCTCGGCTCCTATGACAAATACCCCGAAGCGGCCGTGACCGCACATCTCGATTACCTGCTGGTGCGCTGGGCGGCGGGCGACAGCAACGTTGTTGCCTGCCTGCTATACCAAATCCATGGGCGCGCCGGCGTCAAGGCATGGTTCCCCATCCTGGAAGACCTGCTTCGGGCGAGGTACGACTACGCGAACAATCGCTATTCGCCGCTGACGGTCCAATGCCAACCGTTTCCGTATTACGGCCGGCACCCGCTGCTGGACCGGATCGAGAACACGCTGACCCTGACGGACGTCGAGGAATGGATCCGCCAGCCCTCACCGGGTTGGGTATCCTATTTGTATCTTCGGGAGCTCCGCCAGAAAATGGGCGGGCCGTCCTTCGATGCCGGGAAATTGGATTTCCGTTTAACCATATCGGTCTACGACAATGACAACGACATCCTGCTGGGGGAGGTTTCCGATCAGTTCCAAAGCGGTATCGCCAGGCAGATCGAACTGCCCGTGAAGGGTTCGAACGACGCTCCATACCGGATTTCCCTCACCCCCAGGCTGCAGAAGGACATCACCCGGAAGAACCGATGGACGATCGATATTCCATTTTTCATCATAGACAAACCGATCGGATGCGGCTTTCCGCTCACAGTGCCCATGGAATCATGGGCCGCTGAGCGAACCCGCGGGTCCGGGCGCATAAAAAAATGGCAGGTGCGACACATCGGACCTCCTCCCGCAAATTAGATCTTGAAGGAAAAAATGACTATTTTGACATAAGGACGCGCTGAACCGGATCGCCCAAACTGCGGGCTCCCGGTGAGCTTCGCGTTTTCAGGGGAAAAGAGGCTGAGGGCCCCTGACCTACCCGGTGGCGAATAGCAAATGTGTTGTAAAGATAAAATTCACTTGGCAGCTGGAGTCATTGTAATTATTTCTTTTATGATGACAGGTTGTGCGACGACCTCCTTGAAATTCACACAATCAGAGGTGAAGCTGATACCTACTGTCTCGCTTCCTAAAGTCTTGTTGCCGGGGTCAATGAGTGAAACGGTCGAAGTGAATGCCGGAAACATTGACGGGACAGCGGTGGTCAAAGGGTTCGAAGGGCAGAAGTATGTAATCGTAACTGATAGGCATGGACAAGAAATAAGACTAGCGATAAATGAAATCACGGAAATCGAACGCATCAGGCGGATAAAAAGGCCGGACACTATCAGAAAAAAAGGCGAAAGCAATAACGGAGAGGCCGTTGGTGAAACTTTGATCTACGCACCCCTAGTCCCTGTCGCGATAGCCATGTGGCCCGCTCTACGCGCATCCGGCCTTGATGCTGGAAAAAACGCTGAAGATAAACGGAAAGCAAGATTGGTATATGAAGGCATGTCAAAGGAAGACCTCAAAACATATGTGGGGGAGCCAAAGGAAAAATACTATTGTAAAGCTAAGGGCAAGGGCAAAGCTTACGAAGTCTGGGTTTTCGAAAAGGATAAGGTTCTTCGCGGCGGCAGAGCTTTGTTTATAGATTTGGAGAGTGATAAGGTATATCACAACTCATATCACACCTCATTTTTCAAGGATGATTGTTCACCAATAAAGCAATAATACTGCCTAACGAATCGCTGCACTGGATTTTTACTCCGTTGCGCTCCGTAAGAACCAGTGAGTCCAGTCGTTGGGCCGCTCAGTGGTTGCAAACCTGGAGCATTAGCACGGGTGATGTACCTGTACCAGGGTGGAGATTCTTGCAATGCCTGGGGGCTTGTAAGAACTCATAGATCGCCAACCCAATATCATAGGAGGCTTGAAATGAATTCTCAGACAAAACCCGACATGGAATATCTTACTTCCGAACACTTGAAAGGCCTGCCATTCTCTGAAGCAGTGCGCGTCGGTAGTATGCTTTACCTATCAGGGCAGATTGGAATGGATAGTTCCATGAAGCTAGTTTCCGGCGGCATCACGCCCGAGACACGGCAAGCGATGGAGAACCTTAAAGCCACGCTGGAACGATATGGTTCTTCTCTCGGGCATGTCATCAAGGTCACGGTGATGCTGGCTGATATGAGTGAGTGGGCAGAGATGAACAAGGTCTACGTGACCTTTTTTCCAAAGCACTTGCCCGCGCGGAGTGCCTTGGGGGCCAATGGGCTGGCCTTTGGCGCACGAGTGGAAATTGAGTGCATCGCTGTTCTAAAATAGGACTTCGCCTTTAGAGGCGCGGCGCCACAACGGCGTGCAGTCGACGTCGTGGCGCGCCACCCGGCCCGATAATCCAGCTCTCTGTGCGCGCTCGCGGCGGCTGACGCTTTTCCATTATGAGACTGACTTTTCAAAGGAGGAGAATATGTTTCCCTACATTAATGAAATCAATAGGATAAGGAAAAAATATAATTGGCAAATGAGCCAAAGTGGTATCAAGACGTTTCGTGAGATAGGAAAGCTCGAAGAAAATGCATTAAAAGATGGTGCCCTTACTCAAAAATACAAAGAATTGATAGCTCTGGGAATAAGTATAAATAACAGCTGTTACGGCTGAATTGAATATCATGTCAGCAGTGCTGCTGATTTGGGAGCATCAAAACAAGAAATTCAGGAAGCAACGGCTGTTGCAATAGCTTTGGGTGGTGGCATGGCAGAATGGCCCGCACGATTTGTTTTTAAGGTTCTTGAAGAATTGGAAAAATCGGAAGACAAAAATATTGTCTAATGTGACTTGGTTTAAAATAGTATATTTCCCGGCCCCTTAGTTCTGCGTTGTATGGCCCTGACTGAACGTGGATGGCAGAGGGTAATTCTATCGAAAGGATTTCCTATGAGACAGATCAATCCGGACCATGTTCAAAGGCTGGTTCAAGCCATCAATGCCGCCCCATACTTCCAATTGCTTTCCATGAGAATTCGTGAGCTGGGGCTGGGATACTCAGTAGTAGAAGTTGATGTTTCTGAAAAGCACCACAATCCATTTGGCGGTGTCCATGGCGGACTGTTTTCGTCCGTTATCGACTCAGCAGCCTCCTGGGCTCTCTTTTATGGTATTGAAGATGAAACAGCCGGTCTGACTTCCGTGGACCTGAACCTGAGATACCTGTCACCAATAATAGGGGGGAAGCTTATTGCAGAAGGAAGACAAATCAAGCTGGGCAGGACCCTGGGGTATGCCGACTGCAAAGTGACTGATGTAAACGAAAAACTTCTTGCTTTCGGTACCTTGACAGTAATGGTTCTTCCTGGGAAAGCGCCGGTCGTAGATCCTCCCTTTCCGGGGAAATTCTTGCAGTAGTTGGACTTTTTTCGGGCCGGCCGCCACCCACACAGACCAGCGCAATCTACCGAACCGCCGTGGTACGTGATCCGTATGCCCGGTGGTGTGGGAGGGAGAAGGTCGCGAGGCTCCGCGGACAATGAACCGAATTGGGTTCAAATGGTGACAACAGTCCCCGGCTACCCGACCGCAACACAAACAAGGAGTAAATTATCGGTAGTGTCAAGAATTTTGTGTAGATTTAACTATATCCAGTTTCTGAAAGAATGGCAGATTGTTACGCATCTTTCCTAGTGGGTTCGACCGCCAATGCAGTTCCATCTTCAGGCTTATGAAAGCCAGTAACATATAGCAGGCATTTTCCCCTGCTACGATTTCCATGGGTTTTGTTCTTCGTTTGAATTCCTTGTTCAGGCGATCTAGGATGTTTGTGGTCCTCAGTGAAATCCATTCCTTGGCTCCGGAAGCAGAATCTATTGAGGAGTTTCTGGAGTTGGTGGATCGTGATGAGTATGCTTGCTTTTTCAGCTAGATATACAAATAATATTCAAGAAGACCTGACAAGAGCCCTTTGATAGAGCGGTCAGCAGCCATCCTCCATCTCTTCGAGCAGGGATAAGAGGAGAGCGAGCAAGGAGCCTACTGCGATAATAATGCCCGATAGAGAAATGCCCAGACTGAATGTAAAAGCCTGCCCCATGTAGCCAAGCGCGGCCGGAAAAAGCCCTCCGCCGAGAATGAAGGCTATGGGCGGAGCCAGAGCGGCCGCAATGCTGCGCATATTGGGCTGGGCAATCCTGGAAAGGGCGGCAAAACCAGCCGGGAAAAAACAGACGAATAGGGCGGGCTGCAGAAAAACGGCCACTTTGAGCCATATCCCGGAAGAAAGCCCCAGCATGATGTTTACAAACCCTGACAAGACCAGAAACAAAACTATCGTCCGCTTCTCTCCGATCCTGTCCGTGACCCATCCCCCTAAAAAGGTCATGAACAATGCGGAGATTTGCGCGAGGCCGATCAAGGTATTGGCCAGTTCGGCATTAAGGCCTCGTTCGGTCACGAGGTAGAGCGGAAGCATGGTGTACACCCCGACCTGACCTCCCATTCCCAGGGCAAAGAGGATCACCATGATCCAGAAGGATCTCAGAGAGAGTATGACCCTGGCGGAAGAAGGGCTGATCAGGTCTCCCGGGAAATCACCGAATCTTCCGAACCGCATCAGGAAAAACCCGACGGCAATGGTAAAAATCGCGATAAAGATGAGGGGTATCCGCCAGGAAAACCATGACAGGAAGAGGACCGTAAGCAAGGGCCCCAGGACCAGACTCAGGGGTGGTGCCATCTGTTGAACGGCCAGGGCCTTTCCCCAGTCCTGGCGGCTCACGATGGCGGTCATGACGGCCATGTTGGACGGCAGGTTGAGGCCGGCGGCGATTCCCAGAACCAGCATGGTGATGCGAATCGTCCAGAGGGAAACCACGGTTGTGCACAGGAACAGGGCAAGGCCTCCGGCGAACATCGAGACCACCAGGTTGCCTCGATGGTTGATTCTGGAGGAAACGAATCCAGAGCTGAGGGAACCGATAAAGACACCCAGCGAACCGATCAGAAAGACGAAGCCCGCCTGACCGGACGTAATGCCCAGATCACGAACGATGGCGGGCATCAAGGGTGCAAAAATGAATCGGCTTATGAACGTCAGGAAGAAAAGCAGCGTTAAGAAAATAATCGTCCCGATCATATCCCTGAACGATTCCGGGATCGGGCAGGATTTATCAGTCATGACCTTTCCTTGAGCTTTCCGGCCAACTAAATCATTATCGGCTACGGCGGTGTTGAGATATTTCGGTGACCTCGCTGAATTATCTTTTACATTAAGGGTTAAAGATGGAAATATCAAGCAACCAGAGTTTTATCTTGACAAGAGCCCGGCTCGTTGTTGAAAGTGAACCGAAGCTTCACCGTTCAAACAGTTCAAGCCCCTTCATGGGAAGATGCGTGTATAAAGCTGAGGATTGTAATCGGGAATGAGCAGACGGAAATTTTGATCCTCGAAACATCATATATATTCCTGTGGTTAATCCCGCCATGGCGGGATCACCTTTCCCCGCTCAAAGTCCGGGATCTTCGACTTGATTTCGAATCCCGCTGGAAGCGGGAAGTATTTTGAAACTGGCTCGAAGGACATGAATTATGAAAAAAATCGCGGTACTTGCCGGTGACGGTATAGGTCCGGAGGTAATGAATGAGGCGGTCAAGGTCTTGAGAGCGGACCAGGAGAAATTTCGCTTCAAGCTTGAGTATGAATTTGCCGATGTGGGCGGGGTCGCAATTGATAACCATGGTGAAGCCCTCCCTGAAGGCACCCTGAAGACATGTGAACGCAGCGATTCCATCCTGTTTGGTTCCGTGGGCGGGCCCAAGTGGGAAAACCTGCCCCCGGAGAAGCGGCCTGAGCGCGGTGCCCTCCTTCCCCTTCGGAAACACTTTGCGCTTCATTGCAACTTGAGGCCTGCAATGGTTTTCAAGTCTCTCAAAGACGCATGTCCGCTCCGGCCAGACATAGTCGGGGACGGGTTTGATATTCTCTGCGTGCGTGAACTCACCAGCGGCATCTATTTTGGTGAACCGAAAGGCAGGGAAGGCGAAGGCCCTTCTGAAAAGGCCTTCGACACCATGGTCTACACCCGTGCGGAAATCGAGAGAATCGCCCGGAATGGTTTTGACGCTGCGCGGAAAAGAAATAAGAAATTAACCTCTGTGGATAAGGCAAATGTTCTCACCACCATGGTCCTCTGGCGGGAAGTGGTCACCGAGGTTGGTAAAGAGTACGAGGACGTGGAACTGGAGCACATGTACGTGGACAACGCAACCATGCAGCTGGTGAAAGATCCCCATCAGTTTGACGTCCTCCTCTGCGGAAACATGTTCGGTGACATCATCTCCGACGAGTGCGCCATGCTTTCCGGTTCCATGGGACTGCTCGCATCTGCCAGCCTGAACGGGGACGGCTTCGGCCTCTACGAGCCTGCAGGCGGCTCCGCACCGGATATCGCGGGAATGGGGATCGCCAACCCCATCGCCCAGATCCTTTCAGCCGCCATGATGCTCCGCTACAGCCTGGATCTCGGTGAGGCCGCGGACGCCATTGAAAAAGCCATTTCCGATGTTCTTGAAGCAGGCATCTACACTGGAGACATCGCAAAAGACAAATCCAAGGCCGTCACCACCAAAGAGATGGGTGATGCCATCGTCGAATACCTGATGAAATAGCGCATCCTGCTTTATTGGAGGACCTTTGCCAGGGCAAAGAGTCCGCAAACCTTGTGCAACGGCTTGCCGCCAGTCATATTTTCCATATAGAGCCGGTTTCAAAACGTCCTCTTTCGCCCGATCTCTGCTGCAAGAAAATATTAGTCCTCGAAATATCCAACATATTCTTATGGTTAATTCCGCCACGGCGGGATCGCCTTTCCCCGCTCAAAGTCCGAGATCTTCGACTTGACCTCGAATCCCGCTGGAAGCGGGAAACATTCTGAAACTGGTTCGAGGGCAAGATATCTTGATTACGCGATCATCAAGGGTTGATCGCAAAGGCCTGCCCCCTTAATCTTCCACCTTGATCTTGAGGTAGAGATCTCCCCGGCGGAGGTCGTCGATCCTCTTCCCCATTCCCTCCAGACGGAGGCGGGTCCCGTCGTCTATCCCCGGGGGGATCGTCACCGCAAAGATCCTTTTCTGAAAACCCCATGGGATATTGACCAGTTTTCGCGAACCGGCCTCTGCTTCCAGTGGAGTGATGGTCAAGGTCCCGTAAAGATGCGGATCATCAACAGGAGAGGAGGTGTGGATGACCTGTAGACGATGCGTCTTTTTCTTTTCCGTGGTTCCACGTATGGTACGGGTCAGTCTGCCTTCAGGGAGTTTGAGAAAAAGCTTCAAGAAAAGCATGCCTGCCAAAAATCCGCCGATATGAGCCCACCAGGCGATACCTCCACCCTGGGAAGGAGTGCCGGCCGCGCTGAGGAATTGTAGCAGAAACCAGAGCCCCAGGAATATATAAGCGGGAATTTTAAAAAACAGGGGGAGGAAGAATATCGGGAGAAGAGTAAGAACTTTTGCCTTTGGATAGAGGATGAAGTAAGCACCCATGACCCCGGCGATGGCGCCGCTGGCCCCGATGGTGGGCACCTGGGAATGGTAGTTCAGCATGAGATGGGAAAGGCCGGAAACCAGGCCGCAAAGCAGGTAAAAAATAAGATATCGGATAGGCCCAAGCCGGTCTTCAACGTTATCTCCAAAGATATAGAGAAACCACATGTTTCCCAGGAGATGCCAGAAGCCCCCGTGAATGAACATGAAGGAGAAGAAGGAAAATACCTGTTGGGCAGGGGAAAAATAGGCGCTGATTTCCGGTACGGAATACCGCACGGGAACTAGGCCATAGGTAAGAAAGAAGCGCCGCAAATCAGAACCGTGGGCAAGTTCGATCAGGTAGACGAGCACATTCGCACCGATGATCAAACTGTTCACGACGGGATAGTTGCGGGACCGAATGGTGTCTCGTATGGGTATCATGGATTTTCCACCCTCTTTTATAACGCAAGGCCGGATTCAAAAGCAAGGGAGTTCAGATGTAGTCAAAATAATGACGGGGGTTATCCTTTTTTCTAAGATTCTGTGGACAGGTCCGCAAACTCTAGTAAGAGAAAAGATAAAATAAAAACAATAGGTTATATTAGATAAGATCCGCATGATACTCGACCCGGGCAAGTGGCACGGGATGTGCTTAAAGAAAAGGAAAGGATTTCCATGTGGGGTTTCCGCGCGGGTTTCTTGATTCCGCCGAGGCCTGAGTGTCTGTGGCAATGAACACCTGGAGGATATCATGAAAGGGTGGAAAAGGGCGCTTCTCTGTGTGGGGGTGGCAGGTCTGGTTGCGATTTCCCTAAACGCAGTCAGGGAAACAAATGCGGAAAATAGTTCGCAGCAGTACCGTCTGCCGGAAGGGGTGTATGTTGATCTTACGAAAGATTTTTACGAAGCCCTTCAAGGAACGACCGAGGGTGGGAAGAAGGTCTACACCAACGACATGTCCGATGAATACCTGAGACAGATTGCGGTTTCAAGCACGTTCACAGTGCGGACCAACCTGCAGATTATCAAGCAACAGGAGCGGATCATTCAATTGCTTCAGTCCATTCGCGACAGAGGAAAATAGCGATTTTTATGTACCTGCAGAAAACCAGAGCATGTTTCGTTTTTCTGTTTTTCCTTGCATCGGCCGGTATCATGCTGTGCATTCCCGACGCAATGGCAGACAACAGGGCGCTGGACGTCTACCTTCACACCGGGGAAAAAGAATGGGACGTTGTACTGAAACTGGGCCATTCCGGTTCCTACACCGTTGGTTCCACCGCGCCTCGAAAGATCCTTCTGGGCGTGGACAACGCTGTTCCTGACGCACTTTTTCTGAAGCACCTCAATAAATGGAAGCACTCGCTGGAACTGATGCCGGGCAAAGGGGGCGATTTCCATCTCCTCTTGAAACTACCCAATCCCGTCAGAGAGGTTCGATCTTCTTGGGTTGCAGGGAAAAGATTGCTTACGCACAGGGTTTTCCTGAAGACGAAGAAATGGGAAAAAGAAGCGCCGGTTGTTCCAGGAAAATGCACGCTGGAGGATCTCCGTTTCGGGGTTAGAAAGAAGTTTATACGGTCGGTCATGGACTTGACGTCGAAACCCTTGTGGCGTTTTTCTTCCTCCGGGACGGGCAGGATAAACATCGCCCTGGAAGGGGTGAGAAGCGGGCTCACGGCGCGCAAAGTTGTCCCCGGGAAAGGGATCAGGCAGATAAACCTGAAAACGAAGTCTGGAGAGCTGGGGATTGCTTTGCAGTTCGAATCCGGGCAGGCCGGGTTCAGGCTTTTCTGGCTGGAAACAGGGAGCCGACTGGTTCTGGATTCGTACCGTGTCCTTGATAAGACATTCGCAGAAAATACGACACTGCCTCTCTGGTTTGGGAGGCCGGAGAAACCTTCTCCTGAGAAGATTGTCCCTGTTCCCCTGGAAAAATCTATTCTGCAGGAGGCCATGCCGGAAATATCACCGGTGATTCTCCAGGAACCTCTCGTAGCGTTTTCGAAAAAGAAAGAGAGCGCATCGGATGAACCGGCCAAAACAGCACCGGAGAGGATCCCCGATAGTGCTGAAAGTGCGGGCCAAAAAGTGATCATCGCTATCCCAAAACCACAGATTTTAACGTCCCGACATGAGAACAATGGTCAGAGCGTAGAGGCGGTGAAATACCCAGAGGCCCCACACCGGGAAAAGAAAAACCCTAAATTTGAGCCAAAAGAGGCGGTATTGTACGGGGCAATCCTGCGGGCAGGAGACCTCCAGCACTCAAATCAGGCATTGGGTCTCATTGCAGAGTTCCTGGCGACCTACCCCGATTCGGATGTTTCCAACCGGTTGCGGTTCATGAAGGCGGATATCCTGCTTTCAGCGCTTCATGAAGGCAAACAGGGGATATTGAGCAAAGTCGTTGAAGCGTATCAGAACGTCATAAACAGGGCACCTGATTCCGATCTGGCCCTGAAGTCATATGTGAAAATGGCCAAAGCTTATGCCATGAGCGGGAATCACTATCTGGGAATAAGCTGCCTTGATTTAGCGATTCGCCGGTATCAAAAGAAACAAGACCTGGGAAGCGCGTATCTTGAACGGGGGGAAATCTACCTGGAGAAGAATCTTACTGAAAAAGCAGTGGATGATTTCAAGACCGTTCTGCGCAGGTACCCAACGCCGGAGTTGACCTCACGGGCGCTTTTTGGGACCGCCCGGTATCTGCAGGCCAGGGGGCTTTACAAGGAAGCTCAGGAGCGATTGTCAAAAATTGAAAATTTACGTCCAGGGTTTTTCATGGAAGAACCGGACTTCCTCTCGGTCCAGGCACAAAATTACCTCTACTTGAAAGAGTACGCAAAGGCCCGAGACTACTTCTACCGGGCAATAAATCTTGCAAGCCGGCAGGAAAGCGGTGACCTGCTTCTCATGCATATCGGTGATACCTACCTCCAGGAGTCAAAACGGAAAAAGGCTGAAAAACTCTTTACCCTGGTTAAGAACACCTATCCGGAGTCCGAGGGGGCATCCATCGCTGAGCTTCGACTGGGCGAACTCCATGGAGATGTAAATAAATTCAAGGAAATCAGAAATAAACACCCCAATGGCTCGATCGCTGAAATTGCAACACTGAAAGTTGCCAATGAGTACTACAAGGCGGACCTTTACCAAAAGACCATGGAAAACCTGAAAGAGCTGGCAGCAAAACCCCCGAAAGATTCCATGGTGATCGCGGCCAGAAGCCTTTTTACCCGGGCCACGGAAGGGGCCATGAGCGATTTGTACAAAAAAGGAAAATTTTCCGAACTCGTAGCCCTGTTTCATGAAAACGAGGCCCTTCTCAAAGGGAAGATTCGCCCGGACAAAAAACTTCTAGTCGCCCGATCATTGCAGGAGCTGAAAAACTATTCGGGCGCCATATCCGCTTACAGGGAACTGAGTCCTGCCGACCTGAGCGCCGATAAGGCAAAAACATATTACCTGGGCCTGGCGGACTGTCTGTCACTCTCAGGATTTTCCCAGGATAGCATTCAGCTCCTGGAAGCGGCGCGAAAGGGCGGGATATCTTTCTCGGCCAGGCTTGCGGTCACACGCGCCCTGGCCGACAGATACAATAAGGAAAAGCGTTTCAAGGAAGCCTACGAACTCTACGCTGAAATGATTCAACAAAAGAAGGGCCTTTCCGCAGGAGAGATGGCGAACACATACCTTTCCATGGGGGGAGTCCTGAACGCCCAGGGAAAGTACCAGGAGGGCAGGGCTGCCCTGAATCGTTCCATCGCCCTGTCGGAAAACCGGAAAGAGCTCAAGGGGGTGCTCTTCTCGGCTCTGGGAAAGTTGGGAGAAGGATATCTGGAAGAAAAGAGATACTCTGACGCATTGGGAGCGTTTGCCCAGGCACTCCGCAGGGGATATGAAAAAAGTGAGCCCGGTTTCTGGAACCTGCAACTGGGGCAGGCCGAGGCCTTCCTGGGGCTGGGGCGGCGAAGTGCTGCGGAAAGTGTGCTGAACGAGGTATACGAAGGCCGGGGCCCGGACCAGCGTTACTGGGATTTGCGGTATCGCTTGGCCATGGAATATGTGAAAGCGGGCAGTCTTCAAACAGGAGAGAAACTCCTGCGCGAGGTTTCAGAAGAGGGAACACCGGCGCTCCAGTCGAACGCACAAATCAAACTGGGCTCCCTGAGTCTTCAAAGACAACTTGAAAAACTTTCCATCTGGCCACAGATAGGAGGCCAAGAACAAAAACATGCCAGACAATAACGTTTTGTGGACAGCACATGATATCCCCTTGCCGCAGGGAGTCTGGAACCGTTTGAAAGGGTTAGGATTTCGGGTTGTGGTGGAGGATGGAAACGGGGACCTCCCGGATCGTATCGGCGCATTGAGCCCCAGTCTATGGGTTGGGATGCTGAAGGGTGACCCTTCAGGAGAGCTTGATACAGTCAGGATCATGCGGGAGAAGTGCCCTGAATTGTGCATGATCCTCTTGAGTGATAATCCTTCGGTAGAGCAGGCGGTTAAGGCTGTTAAGCTGGGTGCCTTTGACTACCTGCCGGCCAACGTTGCGGAAGATCGATTGTGGGCGGTGCTGGAAGGTGCATTGAAATCTCCCGGGCCCCGAAACGGAAGGGGCTGGAGGCATCACTTGTCTCGTCCCGATGCCTTTGAACCTGTCGCGGCAAACCGGGAGATGGTCGCACTTTTCAGCATGGCGAGAAAGATCGCTCCCCGCCGGACAACGATCCTAGTGGAGGGAGAAAGCGGGACCGGGAAAGAGGTTCTTGCCCGCCATATCCACCGGAACAGCGACAGAAATAAGGGGCCGTTTATTGCCATCAATTGCGCGGCTCTTCCGGAAAATCTCCTGGAGAGTGAACTCTTTGGGCACGAAAAAGGGGCTTTCACCGGAGCCATCTCCAGGAAAGCGGGGAAATTTGAGCTGGCAGACGGGGGTACCTTGCTCCTGGATGAAATCAGCGAAATTGCGCCTTCCCTGCAGGCAAAACTCCTGCGGGTCGTCCAGGAAGGAGAGATCGACAGGGTAGGGGGCAAGTTTTCAAAGCCTGTGGACGTGCGCATCATTGCCACCACAAACAGGGACCTGGAGGAAGAGATCGAAAAAGGGAATTTTCGCCTTGATCTTTACTATCGGCTGAGCGTTGTTCCTCTGAAGATTCCTCCCCTCAGGAACCGCCCGGATGACCTTGGCCCTCTGGCTAAGTTCTTCCTGGAGAAGCATGGAAAGATGAACAACGAAAAACCGAAAATCCTGACGAAGGAAGCCGAAGACCTCCTGAAACAACAGCACTGGCCGGGAAATGTCCGTGAACTTGAGAATCTCATGGAGCGTGCCACGTTACTGCTGGAAACTGAGATTATCGGGCCGGCTGAGCTGGGTGCGATCACGCGTCCGTCTAATCGTGGACCTTTTCAAGAGAAGCTGGAAGTACAACCATTGCGGGAAATGGAAAAGAAAATGATTTTTCATGCGCTTGGAGAAAACCAGGGAAACAGGACCCACGCGGCCAAGATGCTGGGAATCAGTGTGAGAACGCTGCGGAACAAGCTCAACGAGTATCAACAGAAGCAGAAAGATATGTCAAAATCTTGACAGAGAGGTGGGCTAAAAAGACCGGCAAAACAGGGGAAGGCAGCGTATCGGCCACCAGCAGCTCTCTCGGCGAACTGGTACTGCTTTTGCAAGAGACCTCTCTATTGGATTTAAAACAGGAGTAAGACCATGAGCGACGAGCTTGGCATGAACAGGACACTTTTTGACCGGACCGTGGGAATATTGAGCCGGACCCTGGACTACCGTGTGCGGAAACAGCGTGTTATTGCCAGTAATATAGCGAACATAGACACGCCCGGTTTTCGCCCGAAAAAATTGAAATTTGATGATGAGTTGCGCAAGGCAGTCGAAGATACACAGGTCCATCTCAAGAAGACCGACAGGAAACATTTTCCCGGTCTCGGGGAGCCGGGGATGGAGGGTCCATCGTCGTTTGCGGTTGAAAAGGAGCCCAGATCAACAGGGAGCGACTCTTCACTGGATATAGACAGGGAGATGGCAAAGATGGCCAAAAATAACCTTCTGTACGAGGCAACGGTCAAGATGCTTTCCAAGAAATTTGATCTCCTGCGTGCAGCAATTGAAGGAAGGGGGTAATCTTCATGGGCTTAATGAAGGCGATCGACATAGCGGCGAGCGGCATGGCTGCGCAAAGGGCGCGGGTCAATGTGATATCCATGAACTTGGCGAATGCCAATACCACCCGCACGGCGAGTGGAGGACCCTACCGGAGAAAGACGGTCGTTTTCCAGACAAATGCCATCCCCGAGTCCTTTGAGGAGGCAATGAGAAGCGCGGAAAACGGGCAAGAAGTATATGGGGTGAAAGTCAAAGAGATTGTCCCGGTTTCAGGGGAGTTCAAGAAGGTTTTTGATCCTGCTCACCCGGATGCGGACAAACAGGGGTATGTGTACCTGCCGAACGTGAATCTTGTCCAGGAAATGGTGTCTTTGCTGAACGCCAACCGGGGTTACGAAGCGAATGCCGCTGCTGTCAGGACGGCGAAAGGAATGGCCCTGCGGGCGCTGGACTTGTTCCGGTAACACAAGGCAAATGAGGGGGAACCAATGAATGGCATAAAACAGATAGGTGGAATACAACCTCTCCCGGACGTGCAAAAAACAAGGACGGACAAAAAGGGAACGGGTTTCGCGGAAGCCTTGAAGCATTTTGCTTCAGAAGTGAATGGAGAGCTTCAGCAGGCAGATGGGCAGATGGAGGAGTTCGCGGTCGGAAAGCGAAGCGATCTTCACGAAGTGGTAGTGGCAACGGAAAAAGCGGATCTCTCATTCAAGCTTTTGCTGCAGGTGAGGAACAAGCTGCTTGAGGCATACCAGGAGATTATGAGGATGCAGGTCTAGGCTGCAGGGGGTTTTTAGTATGGCAGAAAATGAAACAAACGGGTTCGGACAGCTTATGCAGGTCTTTCAGAGCCTTCCGTTGGCGAGGATGATCACGTTCGCGGTGATATTGAGCCTCGTCGCCGGGGGATTCATCGCGCTTGTGATCTGGACGAACAGGCCTGACTACCAGATCTTGTTTTCCAACCTGAATGCCACCGATGCAGGCCACATCGCCGAAAAGCTGAAATCCAAGAAAATCCCTTTTCAACTGGAAGGTGGCGGTCGCGCCATCATGGTGCCCGAGAACCAAGTCTACCAGTTGCGGCTTGAAATGGCGAGCCAGGGACTTCCCAAGGGGCAGAATGTGGGTTTCGAGGTCTTTGATAAACTTCCCTTCGGCACGACCGAATTCGTACAGAAACTCAAATACCAGGAGGCCCTTCAGGGAGAACTGGCGCGGACAATCATGCAGTTTGATGCGGTCGAGCAGGCAAGGGTTCACATTGTGCCCGTCGGTGATTCTCTGTTTGTGGAACCCGACAAAAAGGCCACCGCGGCGGTGGTGCTTCGCTTGCAGTCGGGACGAGCTCTGGATCGAAAGCAACTGCAGGGAATCATTAATCTCGTAGCGTGCGCTGTGGAGGGCTTAAGACCGGAAAACGTTACTGTGGTTGATATGGATGGAGGGCTCCTGTCCGGGGGAAAGGGAGAGGAACAGGGCGCGGAAATGAGTTCTTCCCAGTTCGAGTACCGGAGAAAGCTCGAAAAAAGTCTGGAAAACCGGATCCGGAGCATGCTCGAGCCCGTGGTGGGAACCAACAAAGTGATCGCAAAGGTTTCCGCGAAGGTTGACTTTAAACAGGTAAAGATTTCCGAGGAGTCTTTTGATCCCGACAGTGCTGTTGTCAGGAGTGAGCAACGGCAAAAAGAGCTGACGAGTGGCACAGAGGGTCTGCCTTCGGGATCTCCTGATCTGAAATATGACGTTTACCAGACCCAGGGAAAGACAACTGCGAACTCGAACAAATTTGAAAAAGAGAATTCTGTTGTCAATTATGAGATCAGCAAGGTGAACAAGCAGGTCATCAGTTCCGTGGGTGACATAAAGCGCTTGTCGGCAGCAGTAATTATTGATGGTCCGTATGTAAAAGCGAAGGGTCCCAAGGGCCAGGAAGTCGCCACATTCCAGCCTCGCACCCGCAAGGAAATGAAAGAATTCCAGAACATGGTGAAGAAGGCTATTGGATTCACTGAGGACAGAGGAGACCAGGTGAGCGTCTCAAATATTCCTTTCGCCATAGAAAAGACCGCGACGCCGGCACCTGAAACGAAACCGGGCTGGGTGAGCTATGCGAAAAAAGGGATGAAACCTCTTTTCAATGTCATCCTTGTTGCTCTGTTTTTTGTGTTTGCCCTCAAGCCCTTTCGAAACTGGCTCAAACAGACAAAAGAATATTTTGCTCCCCACTCCCTGCCCGCGGGGCAGGGAGTGCCCGAACTTGGCGCTCCCTCGTCCGAGCAGGCAGGAGCCCATATAAAAAAGGAACAGATTCTTGATTTGACCAAGACAGACCCGGACAAGATCGTATCAGTGATTCGCGGCTGGATCGAGGAAGGAAGATAGTTTGGCCGAGCGGCAGACATTGAATGGCGCAGAGAAAGCAGCCCTGTTTCTCATGGTCATGGGTGAGGAATTCACGGCCACCATCTTTAATCACCTCGATGAAAAGGAAGTGAAGGCCATTGGAGAGGAGATGACACGGATCAGGAATATCAATCCAAAAGCGATCTCTTCAGTGCTGAATGAATTCCTCGGAGCGATTAACGGAGACAAAATACTGGGGGGTTCGGGGGGACGATTTTTTGAAAGAACCGTGGCACGGGCATTCTCTCCAAACAAGGCCACCACACTGCTCAGTAAAGTTGAGTCACGAAAGGGCCAGGAATACTTTGAGAAACTGGAATCCCTGAGCCCGGAAATGGTGGTGAATTTTATCTCCGGTGAACATCCTCAGACCATTGCACTCATCTTATCAAACATTAGTAACGAGATGGCGGGAATAGTGTTGCAGCTGTTGCCGGAAGAGATCCAAAGCGACGTTATCGTCAGAATCGCGAGACTTGACAGTGTTTCCAACGATATCGTCTCTGAGATCCAGGAGATTCTTGCCGAGCAGGTTTCCAGTATAGGGGAGGCATGGCCGAAACCGCACGGCGGTCCCGGTGCTGCAGCGGAAATTCTCAACCAGGTGGATAGAAAGACGGAAAGTGCCATCCTGGAAAAGATCGAGGAGGATGAAGAGGAACTGGCGGAAGAAATTCGGCAATCCATGTTCATTTTTGAGGATTTCATCAACCTGGATGATCGCTCCATTCGCGCACTCCTTAAAGAGATCGGCAATGAAGAACTGCTCCTGGCGTTGAAAACAGCGTCAGAGTCATTGAAGGACCGAATCTTTGGGAATCTCAGCCAGCGGGCGGCCGAAATGTTGAAGGAAGACATGGAGGTCATGGGACCGGTCAAACTTGTGGAAGTGGAGCAGGCCCAGCAGATGATTATCAAGACGGCAAGGAGACTGGAAGAAGAAGGGAAAATAGTCATGGGAGGAAAAGGGGGTAATGATGTCGTTGTCTAACCTTATCAAGAGAGGTGATGATTTTCAATTCGATATAGAGTCGTTCGAGGAAGAAGATCTGGGAGATGGGATAGACTTTCCTGATGGAAGGGCCCCGAACGGCATGTTGATCCTGCCGCTGGGAGAAGATGCTTTTGAGCACCCGGTCTCCCTGAATCACTATGACCCCAGCCAGAAGCTCGAAAGGGTCGAAAGAGACTCGTACGAAAAGGGCTTTGCACAAGGCCAGAAGGATGGTCTGGCGCTCGGGAGATCGAAGGCTGAGGAGATCTGGAAAAAGATGCATGCCCTTTTTGCGGAGTTGAGTCTCCTGAAAACAAAGGCATTGGAAGAGGCTGAGGAGCAGATCATCAAACTGAGCATGACCGTGGCACGAAAGATCGTCAAAAAGGAACTGGCGACAGATCCTGATACGGTCAAGAGGTCTCTCCAGCAAGCGCTGGCGTTTCTGAAAGACAAGAGTTTCGTGCGTATTCTGGTCAATCCGGAAGAAATGAAAGTCCTTGAGCCCTATCTGCCGGAATTAACCGCGACAAAGAAAATAGAGCGGTTTGAACTGGCGGAAGATCAATGTGTAGAGCGTGGGGGCTGTATTCTTGAGACCGGATTTGGAAGGATTAATGCTACCATAGAAAACCAGTTCGCCGAGCTGGAAACGGAGTTGGAAGAGGCATTCTGCGCCGGCGGAGAGGCAGAGGATGGGGTTTAGTCTTAATCGATACATTGATCTTGCTGAAAACGCACAACCCATCCAGCTTCAGGGAAAGGTTTCCAAAATTATTGGAACGGTTATCGAGGGCACGGGGCCTTCCATGCCCGTTGGCGGGGTATGCAAGATACTGACGCCGGGAGCCGGGAATCCTGTTCGGGTAGAGGTGGTAGGATTTAGGGAAGGATCCCTTCTGCTCATGCCGTTGGAACAATGCGAGGGAGTGGAGCCCGGGAGCGTGATCGTTGCCGATCGGTACGGAGCCACGGTGGGAGTGGGAAACCGAATGCTCGGAAGGGTGCTGGATGGGCTGGGAAACCCCATAGATGGCAAGGGACCGATTGGGAAAGAAAAATCAGTATCCCTCTACATCCCTCCTCTCAATCCCCTTGACCGGTTGAGGATTAATGAACCGCTTGACGTCGGTATCAGGGCGATTAACAGCCTTGTCACTCTGGGGAAAGGACAGAGAGTTGCCATTATGGCCGGATCCGGGGTGGGGAAGAGCGTTCTCCTCGGCATGATGGCCAGGTTCACGAAGGCCGACGTGAACGTGATTGCCCTGATCGGCGAGCGGGGCCGCGAAGTAAAGGAATTTATTGAGCGAGATTTGGGCGAGGAAGGTCTCAAGAGATCTGTTGTTGTGGTGGCAACATCCGACACTTCACCCCTCATTCGCATCAGGGGAGCATACCTGGCAACTGCGATTGCGGAGTTTTTCAGGGAGCAGAAAAAGGATGTCCTGATGATGATGGATTCAGTGACCCGATTCGCCATGGCCGCACGAGAGGTGGGGCTTGCATCCGGAGAGCCACCGACGAATAAAGCCTATCCTCCCAGCACCTTTGCCCATCTCCCCAAACTCCTGGAGCGGGCGGGAACGAGTCGGGGAAAGGGTTCTATTACCGGGATTTATACAGTCCTCGTTGAAGGAGACGACATGAATGAGCCGGTTGCTGACGCAGTAAGATCCATCGTCGATGGTCATATCGTCCTGGACCGCAAACTGGCCGCGCGGGGACACTATCCCGCCATCGACGTTTTATCGAGTGTCAGCAGGCTCATGTCGGAAGTGGTGGACAATGAACACCTGGGTTGGGCATATCAATTCCGAGGAACCCTGGCCGATTATGCAAAGATCGAAGACTTGGTAAACCTGGGTGCCTATGAAAAAGGGCATAACAAGCGTGCCGACTATGCTGTCGACATGATTGATGAGCTGGGCCGGTTCCTGCGGCAGAATATCAATATTTCGTCGTCCATGGAAATAGGCCTGAAGGAAATGGCCGGCCTCCTGTCTGCAAAGGTCAGGCCGGAGGCGTAGATGTTTTTGCTGGAGGCAGTTCCAAAATGTTTCCCGCTTGCAGCGGGATTCGAGGTCAAGAAAGGCGAAAATTTTAACCACAGGAATATGTTGGATATTTCGAGGACTAAAATTTGAGTCTGACGCAGAGATCGGACAAAAGGGGGCGTTTTGAAACTGGCTCGCTGGTTTGATTTGCCTGTATGATGGAGGGAAAAGGGCGTGGGATTCCAGTTTAGGTATGAGAGCCTATTGAATCTCAGGAGACATCAAAAAGAGAAGGCGGAGATTGAGCATGCAAAGGCATTGGGGGATTTGCTCCGCGCTGAAGAGATGCTCCAGGCGACGGAGAAAGAGTATGGGGATGTGCAGGACTCTTTCAAAAATGCCCTCTTTCGAGAAACAGCGGGCTACGACATCAGGAGCTATGGAGAGTACCTCCGGTCCCTGGGCGTCAGGGCGGAGACCCAGCGGAAAAAAATAGAAGACCTGAGATATACAGTTGAGAAGAAGAGAAAAGAGCTTCTGGAGAAGACAAAACAATACAAGGTGATGGAAACATTACGGGATAAGGATTTCGAGAAGTGGCAAAAACGGGAAAACGAGCTGGAGCAGAAGCGTATAAACGAACTCGCGGTCTTGCGGCACGGAAGAGAGTACGTTTAGGAAAAGTCTCTTTCCTCACCGCCATGGCTATCGCAGTTGCCATGCTGTTAGGGGTAAAGATTTTCTTGAGCGGATGGTATCTCACGTCGTCATCCCAAAAAATAGCTCCTCCCGGTCTGGTCTTGGCCGAAGAAGCAGGATCTCAGGACAAACAGGAAATTCCCCTGGATGAAAAGCTCCGCAGGAAGGAGAAAAAACTCCAAGACCGGGAAGATCGAGTGAAAAAAAGGGAAAATGAATTGCAGCTCCTCCAGGACAAGATAGATGCGAGGATGTCCGAACTCAATGATCTCCAGACAAAACTGCTCAATTTCTCCAAGAAACTGGCACAACGGGAAAATGCCCTTAAAGACGCCCAGATGACTCATATTGTTGCCCTCTACAGTGCCATGGACCCTGCGAAAGCTGCCGCGATTATGGATAAACTGAATCTGAGGACCGTAGTACGTATTCTCAAGTACATGAAAGGGAAAAACGCGGGCAAGATCATGGCAATGATGCCCCCTGAAAAAGGCGCGACCATCAGCGAGGCATTGAGCAAGAACGAATAATCAACCCCCTCCACGTACCCCCAGCAAACTTAGAAAAAAGTATTGACTTCCCTCCATGCCTATGCTAATCATAAAAAATGAATGAAAGTTCATTCATAATTGAGTAAAAAGTCCAAGGACGAACTTTTTACGCTTCCATCATAACTTGGTCGCTCGAAAAACCCCGAACCACAGAACCTGAGTCATTACCACGTATCTTGTTAAGGAGGTCTCTTTTATGGAGAAAAAAATTAAGAAAGCCGGCGTCATCGGAGCCGGTGTAATGGGGGCTACCATTGCGGCCCAGTTGGCCAACGTGGGAATCAAGACAATCCTTATTGATATTGTTCCGCCAAAGCTCACGGAGGGTGAAAAGAAGAAAGGCCTTACCGAAGAGAGCCCGGCCTTCAGGAATAAGTTCGCCCAGAACGGGGTGCAGGGCGCGTTGAAATCAAAACCGGCATCATTCTATATCCCTGAAAACGCCAACTTGATAACCATCGGGAACCTGGAAGACAATCTCTCATGGCTCAGTGAAGTGGATTGGATTATCGAAGTGGTGGTTGAGCGGCTGGACATAAAGCAGAGCGTCTTTGAAAAAATAGAATCAGTCCTGACCCCGGGCACCCTGGTGACCTCCAATACATCGGGAATTTCGGCTGCGGCCATGTGCGACGGGAGATCCGAAACCTTCAGGAAACATTTTGCCATAACCCACTTTTTTAATCCCCCGAGGTACATGAAACTCCTGGAAATCGTGCCCGGCCCCGACACCCTTCCGGAGGTGGTTGAGGTCCTGGCTGAAACAGGTGAAAAGATCGTGGGAAAAGGCATTGTGTATGCCAAGGACACCCCGAATTTTATCGCCAACCGCATCGGCATTTTTGGGATGTTCACTGTCATCCAGGCCATGATGGATCTGGGGCTGACGGTGGAAGCGGTGGACCAACTGACCGGGCCGGTCATCGGACATCAGAAGAGCGCGTCATTCCGCACCGCTGATCTGGTGGGCCTGGATACCATGGTTCATGTGGCCGACAATGTGTACGATGGGACCCCTGAGGATGAGAAAAGGGAGATTTTCAAGCCCCCTGCATTTATCCAGAATATGGTGGCAAAGGGCCTCCTGGGAGAAAAGACAAGGCAGGGCTTCTATAAGAAGTCGAAAGACGACCAGGGGAAAAAGGTCATCCTGTCCATAGACACCGGGACACTGGAATACGCGCCCCAGGAAAAGGTGAAAATTGCCTCTCTGGAGGCGGCAAAAGCCGCAGGAGGGACTGGGGGCAAGATAAAGACCCTTTTCTATAGCGATGATGTGGGTGGGCAGTTTACCTTTCGGCACATGGCGGAAACCCTTACCTACTCGGCAAACAGAATCCCTGAAATAGCGGATGACATAGTAAATGTTGACAACGCAATGAAATGGGGATTCGCCTGGAAGATGGGGCCCTTTGAAACCTGGGATGCCATCGGGGTAAAGAAATCAATCGCGAAAATGAAGGAAGCAGGCTATGAGATTCCGGCGTGGGTGGAAGAGATGCTGCAGGGCGGCAAGGAATCCTTTTACCGGCGTGAAGCGGGCGTTCAATACTACTACGACCTTCAATCAAAGGATTACAAAGAGGTACCCATCAAGCCGGGTATTATCCTCCTGCCGTCACTCAAGGAGCGGGAAAAGAAGGTGACCGGAAATACCGGCGCATCGCTTATTGATCTGGGAGATGGAGTTGCCTGTCTTGAGTTTCACGCCAAGATGAACGCGCTCGGGGATGACATCATTAATATGATCGTCAAGACGGGCGAGATCGTTGAAAAGGATTTTGACGGGCTGGTCATTGCCAACCATGCCACCAATTTTTCCGTTGGCGCCAATCTGGCCATGATCCTTTTCGCGGCCCAGGAAGAGGAATGGGCTGACTTGGGTTGGGCGGTGAAGACGCTCCAGGATGCCTTGATGAAACTCAAGTACCTGGAAAAGCCTGTTGTGGCCGCGCCTGCGGGCATGGCCCTGGGCGGTGGCTGTGAGGTCTGCCTTGCCGCCGACCGGGTTCGGTATGCGGCCGAGACCTACATGGGCCTAGTGGAGGTCGGTGTGGGCCTGATTCCCGCCGGTGGAGGTTGCAAGGAACTGGTTATTCGTAATACGGAGCACCTTTTTGAGGTACCGAAGGGGGGCGTTTATCCCAAGCAAATCGAGTTGATGCCGTTCGTTGCTCGGGCGTTTGAGACCATCGCTATGGCGAAGGTAGCCACTTCCGGCCCCGAAGCGGTGAAACTGGGATACCTGCGGCCGACTGATAAAATGACCGTGAACCGTGACTACCTCATCGAGGATGCAAAGAAGACCGTGCTGGGCATGAACCTGGAAGGGTATGTGCCGCCGAGACCCAAAGACGAGATACGGGTGGCCGGTGAAAACACCTTTGCCATGCTGAAACTGGCCGTGTGGACCTTGCATGAATCGGGTTATATCACCGATCATGATGTCACCGTATCGGAAAAGGTGGGATATGTTCTTTGCGGTGGAAATGTCCTGGCGGACACCAAGGTGAGTGAACAATACCTGCTGGACCTCGAACGAGAGGCATTCCTGAGCCTTTGTGGTGATCCCAAGACCCAGGCAAGAATGCAGCACATGCTGACCGAGGGAAAGCCCCTCAGGAATTGATGGTGTGGCTGTTTAGGATCCATAGTGCCGGGGAGGAGGAGTTTTCGTACCTGGTACCCATGATTGAAACGTAGCACTGAAAAGGGGAGGAAGAAAAAATGAAAGAAGCCGTGATCGTTGCCGCCTGCAGGACCGCAGCCGGAAAGGCCCCTCGCGGAACTTTGAAGGATACGCGCCCGGAACAGATGGGATGTGCCGTATTGGAAGACCTGCTGAAAAGGGCGGGAGACCTGGATCCCATGCTTATTGATGACGTGGTCATTGGATGCACCTTTCCCGAGGCCGTCCAGGGGTTGAATCTGGCCAGAGTACTGGTCATGTCCATGGGTTGGCCGGATAGGGTTCCCGGGACCACAGTGAACAGGTTTTGTTCATCGGGACTTCAAGCCATAGCTATTGGGGCGGAAAAAATCATGTGCGGGTTCGCCGACGTGGTTGTTGCCGGAGGGGTTGAGAGCATGAGTCAGATCCCCATGGGAGGGAGCATGATGTATCCAAACCCGGCCCTCGTGGAGACCAGGCCCGGAGCGTTTACGGGCATGGGTCTTACCGCAGAGAATGTGGCGGAACGGTTCAAGATCGGCCGCGACGAGCAGGACGAGTTCGGGGCAAAGAGCCAGCAGAAGGCAGAGGCCGCGATAAAGGCGGGAAAGTTCAAGAGCCAGATCGTGCCCTTAAAGGTGAAGAAGCAGAAACAGCTCCCCAACGGTCATTTTGCATTCGAAGAGATCATTTTAGATACGGATGAAGGAGTGCGTCCGGGGACCACCAAGGAAAGCATCTCCAAGATTCCACCCGCATTCAAGCCCAACGGGTCTGTTACGGCGGGAAATTCATCTCAGACCAGTGATGCCGCTGCTGCAGTCCTCCTGATGTCCAAGGAAAAGGCAAAGGAACTGGGACTCAAGCCCATGGCCACGTTCCGTTTTCACGCCGTGGAGGGTTGCGAACCGGAATACATGGGGGTCGGACCTTCCGTGGTTATCCCGAAAGTGCTGAAAATTGCGGGCATGTCCCTCGACCAGATAGATTTGATCGAGCTGAACGAGGCGTTTGCGGCCCAAGCCATTTATTGCATCCGGGAACTGGGCATCAATGAAGAAATCGTCAACGTGAACGGCGGAGCCATTGCACTGGGACATCCCTTGGGTTGCACCGGCGCCAAGCTGACAACCCAGCTCATCTATGAGATGGAGGAACGGAAGCTCCGTTGGGGGCTGGTGTCCATGTGTATCGGATTCGGCATGGGAGCCGCCGGGATCTTTGAAAGAGAGAACTATTGATTTTTTTGAGTGGAAAGGAGCAGAAAGATGGCTGAGAAGATTTTCAAGGGAGGCGAGTTCTTGATTACAGACGTGGCCCGCAATGAGGTGTTCACGCCCGAGGATTTTTCTGACGAGCATAAGATGATCAAGGAGACGGCAATTGATTTTGTAGCTAAGGAGATCGAGCCTCATATAGAGGAACTGGAGGAAAAAAACCCGGAGCTGGTTATGGAGATCCTGGGAAAAGCCGGAGAACTGGGCCTTCTCGGGACCGATGTGCCTGAAGATTACGGTGGCCTGGGCCTGGACAAGGTGAGCACCACGGTGGTAGGAGAGGCCATGGGAGTCGCGGGCTCGTTTTCCGTCGTGTATGGAGCCCACACTGGTATCGGGACCTTGCCAATTGTCTATTTCGGCAATGAAGAGCAGAAGAGCAAGTACCTTCCCAGGCTGGCGTCCGGCGAATGGTGTGGTTCTTACTGCCTGACTGAAGCTGGGTCCGGCACTGATGCATTGAATGCCAAGACCAAGGCGGTGCTGTCGGAAGACGGGAAATTCTATATCCTCAATGGCGAGAAACTTTTTATCACCAATGCCGCCTGGTCAACTACCTTTATCCTCTATGCAAAGGTAGACGGTGAGAATTTCACGGGCTTCATTGTGGAGAAAGATTTCCCGGGGTTTTCCACGGGAAAGGAAGAAAAAAAGATGGGAGTCCACGGCTCTTCCACCCGTCCTGTCGTCCTGGAAGATGCCAAGATTCCTGTCGAGAACATGTTGTTTGAAGTGGGAAAAGGGCATAAGATCGCGTTTAACATCCTGAATATCGGACGGTGGAAACTGGGTGCCATGGCAATGGGAGGTTGCAAGGCCTGTGTAACCGGGGCCGTCAAGTACGCCAATGGAAGGATTCAGTTCAAGGTCCCCATCAGCTCTTTCGGCATGATCAAGGAAAAACTGGCCAACATGGCGGTGAAAACCTATATGAGTGAAAGCATGATGTACCGGATGGCGGGCATGTTCGATGACAAGCTCGGGACCCTTGACGCGGAAGCCAAAAAGAACAGTGCGGAAAATGCCAAGGCCATCGAGGAGTATGCGCCGGAATGCTCCATCACCAAGGTATACGGTTCAGAATGCCTGGAATATTGCGCGGATGAATATGTCCAGATTCTCGGCGGATATGGATTCTGTGCAGAGTACCCGGCGGAAAGGTACTACCGGGATTCCAGGATCAACCGTATCTGGGAAGGGACAAACGAAATCAACCGGATGCTGGTGCCCGGTACCTTGTTGCGGCGGGCCATGCAGGGAAGACTGGCACTCCTGCCAGCGGCCCAGGCCATTGCAGGTGAACTCATGGCCTATTCACCCTTGTCCGTGCAGCTCCCCGATACACCCCTGGCGGTACAGGAACATATGGTCAAGATGAGCAAGAAGATCGCCCTCATGGTGGCAGGTGTCGCGGCCCAGAAGTTCCAGCAGAAGCTGGCCAGGGAGCAGCAAGTCCTTGCCAGGATAGCGGATATTATCATCGAGATATTCGCCATGGAGAGCGGTCTGCTGCGAACCCTCAAGCTGATTGACAGTGCAGGGGAGGAAAAGGCGAAGTACCAGATTGCCGCGACCAAGGCTTACGTGGATGATACCATTCCGAAGATTGAACTGTGGGCAAAACAGGCCCTGGCGTATGTGGAAGAAGGTGACATGCTCAGGACCCAGCTTGCAGGGCTCAAGAAGCTGGCGAGATACCAGCCCATTGATGCCATCAGTCTGAAGAGGGATATCGCGGACAGGATTATCGAGCTGGAATCTTATCCCTTCTAATTTTTCAAGAAGTAAAGTATAGTGCAAGAGGGTTTGCGTTTGCGGACCCTCTTTTTTTTCAACGGTGTTCACCACAGAGCCGCAGAGAGCACAGAGGATTTCATTTCTTGCCCATCGGGAGACGGCGATGGGCAAAAGAAATGCTGTTCCTGTATTAGATAGGACTGACCCTTTTCACTTGCTGGTATCTCCCGGCAAGTGAAAAAGAAGTATCTCAGTGTCCTCCCTGACTCTGTGGTAAGAAATTCTTTCAATTATACCACTATATCTGGATAAACGTGCAGTTGTGGAAAGTAGTTTGAGATTTAACACGATCACGAGTGATAGAGGTTTTTTATGGAAGAGATTCAACAATTACGAAATATTGGAATCAGCGCCCACATTGACTCGGGCAAGACGACCCTTACTGAGCGGATCCTCTTCTACACGAAGCGTATCCATGCTATCCACGAAGTCCGGGGAAAAGACGGGGTGGGCGCGAAGATGGATTCCATGGAACTGGAAAAGGAACGCGGCATTACCATATCATCGGCCGCCACCTACTGCCAGTGGAAAGGCCACCGGATCAATATTATTGATACGCCGGGGCACGTGGACTTCACTATAGAGGTGGAACGCGCCCTGAGGGTATTGGACGGGGCCATTCTGGTCCTCTGCGCGGTTGGAGGGGTACAGTCCCAATCCATCACCGTAGACCGGCAAATGAACCGGTATGCGGTGCCTCGTATCGCCTTCATCAATAAATGCGACCGAGCCGGAGCCGATCCCAAGAGGGTTCTCAGGCAGATCCGGGAAAAATTGAACGAGAACCCCGTATTGATGCAGATCCCCATAGGGTTGGAAGGAAGCTTTTCCGGAGTGGTGGATCTGGTGTCGATGAAGGCGATATACTTTGAAGGGGACCGGGGCGAGGCCCTCAACGTCAAGAAAATCCCCGCAGAACTGATGGAGGAGGCAGAAGCCAGGCGCGAGGAACTTCTGGATGCGGCTTCCCTCTTTTCAGATGAACTGACCGAGGCAATCCTGGAAGAACGAGTAGAAGATGACTTGATTTATGAAGCAGTTCGGAAAGGGACCCTGTCACGGAAACTAACCCCCGTTTTTGTGGGGTCAGCGTACAAGAATGTGGGTGTTCAGCCCCTGTTGGATGGGGTGAACAGGTATCTCCCATCCCCGACCGAAGTAGAAAATATTGCCCTCGACCTGGACCAGGGTGAAAAGGAGGTTCCCCTGGAGGTTGATTCGGAAAAGCCGTTGCTGGCACTCGCCTTCAAGCTGGAAGTGACCCCCTTTGGACAGTTAACCTATCTGCGGGTGTACCAGGGAGCCATCGGCAAGGGAGATGATACCTTTATCACCCGGAACAGGAAAAAGATAAAGGTGGGAAGGTTGGTTCGGATGCATGCTGATGAGATGGAAGATATTGATCGGGCCAGCGCCGGCGAAATCGTTGCCCTGTTCGGAGTGGATTGTTACTCAGGAGATACCTTCACGGACGGGAAATTGAATTACAGTATGTCCACTATGTTTGTCCCCGAACCGGTCATTTCCATGACCATCATCCCTGCTGACAACAAGGCCCAGGGGAATATGTCCAAGGCCCTGAATCGTTTTACCAGGGAAGATCCCACGTTTCGTTCCCATGTGGATAAGGAATCCAGCGAGACCATCATCTCCGGTATGGGGGAACTGCACCTGGATGTCTACGTGGAAAGGATGAAAAGGGAATTTCAGGCGGAGGTGGTGACCGGTATCCCGCAGGTGGCCTACCGGGAGAGCATTACCAGGAAAGCAGAGTTCGATTATACGCACAAGAAACAGACCGGAGGAGCGGGGCAGTACGGGCGGGTCGCCGGGTTCATGGAGCCTTCCAGGGACGGTTCCTACGTCTTTGTCAATGAAGTGAAGGGAGGCGCGATTCCCACTGAGTTTATTTCGTCTGTTGATAAAGGCTTTCAGTCTTGCCTCCAGAAGGGCCAGGTGCTGGGTTTCCCTGTTGTGGGGATGCAGGTGACGGTGAATGATGGGAAGGCCCACAGTGTTGATTCATCTGAGCGGGCCTTTACACATGCGGCAGTTGGCGCATTCCGGCAAGTTTACAACAAGGCGAAACCGGTTATACTGGAGCCCATTATGAAGGTTTCCATAGAATGCCCCTCCGAGTTCCAGGGAAACGTGCTGGCCTCCGTCAATCAGCGGAGGGGGCTCATCATGAGTTCTGCTGAAGACGGTGCTTTCAGTAGCATAGACGTTGAAGTCCCGCTGGCGGAGATGTTCGGGTATGCCACCGTCCTGCGGTCACTCACCCAGGGGAAGGGAGAATTCACCATGGAATTTTCGAAATATGCAAAGGTCCCTGAATCCATCGCGGAAGATCTTAAGCGGGAATTCAGGGAGAAGGGAAAGGGAGGGAAATAATATGGAAAGATTTATCTCGGTGAGCCCGCTGAAGCTGTTGGATCAATCCTCCCGGAAAGGACTGGGTCCGGGAAATCTGGGCGTTCTCATCGCCAGGGCGGGAGTGGGAAAGACCGCTTGTCTCATCCACATCGCTTTTGACCGCATCTTTCGCGGTGAAAAACTGGTGCATGTCTCTCTTGATGAAACACCTGAAAAAGTGACGTCCTACTACAACGTCATCCTGTATGATTTGGTGAAGGCGCTGGATATGGAGGATGAATTTGAGCTTAGAGGTCGCATCGATCGAAACAGGCTGATCCTGGCCTATTTGAACCAGAGTTTTTCATTGGACCGCTTGCGCGCCAACCTGGAAAACCTGGAAAAGAATATGGACTTTAGACCCGATGTCCTCATTGTGGACGGTATGGATTGCGACAAGGCTTCAAAAGAAACCTTTGAAGCATTCAAGCAGTTGGCCGAATCCATTGAGGCTGAAATATGGTTCTCCGCCCTTTCCCACCGGCACATTACGGAAACCAACGAACGGGGAGTCCCGTACCCTTGCCACGAGGTTGATGATCTTTTCAGTATTATCCTGCAACTGCAACCAGAAGGCAACGGCATGCGGCTTAAACTCTTGAAAGACCACGATCACCCAGGCATCTCGGATGTGAGTGTAAACCTGGATCCGGGCACTTTCCTCGTCCAGGAGATTGATTGAGGGAAAAAGGGTGCCGGTGGATGATCCTATGTGTCCCGGTCTTTGCTGTTCTGTTCGTTGAGGAATGGGGTGAAGAAGATAAGGACCATACCTGGGACGGATGCCACGAAACTGATGCCGAAGAACCATCCGTAGCCGAGCCACTGGGCGAGGAAGCCGCCTATCACCCCGGAAAGCACGCCGCTGATATTCATAAGACCGGTACCGATGGCATAATGGGCCGCTTTGAACTCGGCGAGGCAGGTCCGCATGAGAAAGGTGATCAAGACTGCGGTGCCCAGCCCCCCCGCGAATTGATCAAAGGCGTGGACCGACGCGACGAGGAAGAGATTGAAAGAGCCGATGGGCGTGGGAACGGAAGCCCCCGTGTTCATGGTCACATATCCATTGAGTCCCAATGCCAGGGCCATATAGATCACGTTCGTCAGATTCTGTGCAAGGAGAAAAGGCCAGATAGTCTTCCTGAGGCCATACCGGGCAATAAACCAGCCTCCGAGCATGGCGCCGACAATGGAGAAGGGAAGACCTACCCCTCCGGAAATCCAGCCGTAGTGGACCTTTACGCCCAGGTCAACGAGAAACGGTGATACCATGGATGCCAGCATTGATTCCCCGGTTCTCATCAAAATGATAAAAGCCAGGGCCACCCCCATTTTTTCCCTGTCCATGTAGGCCAGGAAGGCCCTCGAATAAAAGGCCTCCGGATCCTTGAAAAGGGATTGCTTAATGCGATTCCTGAACAATGCCATGAGTGCCAGCAGGATCAGCAGCCCAATCCCGATCCAGCCGGAGACCCTGACACGGCCAAGGAAAGGAAGGTGGTTTTTCAGATTTTCATACCATCCATAGGAGAGGCTCCATCGCAGGGCAAGAATCATGAGAACCGCGAGCACCAGGATCATGGCGCGTTTCAGGTGCACGAGCGGCCTCAGACACTGGTGGATAGGCCGCTGGGGATTCTCCACCCTCGGCAGAAGAAAAAAGTGATAGAAGAACAAAATGGCAAGCATCCCGGCCGCAGAGAGGTAGGCCAGGCGCCAGGTGGATACGGCGCCGATGGTGACCACGATACCGGTGCCGGTCATCATGGCGATGCGGTAAGCCATGACGCGGTATCCCACGAACCGGGCCTGGTTTTTTTTGTCCAGGGCCTCCATGTAATAGCCGTCTATGGCCATGTCGTGGGTGGCGGCAATGATAGACCCCACAAAGAGAAAAACGGCAATATACTGGATTACCCCGGGAAATGGAGTGAGCAGGGCGACCACTAGAAAGAGCAGGACCAGCAGCCCCTGGGTATTCAGGAGCCACCGGCGTTTCGTTCCAAACTGGTCAATCTGGGGTCCCCAGAGAAACTTGAGAACCCAGGGCAAGCCGAAAAGGGAGGTGAGCCCGATAGCCTCAAGGCTGACCTTCCTGTCGCGAAAAAAGACGGAAGATACGATGCGGATCAAGGTATAGGGGAAGCCTTCGGCAAAGTAGGTAGTGAAGGCCCACACGTGGGGGGTCTGGAGATTCTTTTTGTTGAGGATTTCCGGCATTGCCCTCTTTCATATCCGGGAAGGGTTCCGGGATCAACAAAATTTTTGTGTTAATCCTTCCTTGACTTTCCTGCGGATGTGAGGGTAAAGGAGTTCATTTGGAGAGTCCTTTTATCAATGTTTTGATGTGGAGCTCAGGATATGATGTCTTTTTTCGATTACGAGTCTCCCGGGCTGGTATTTTTCGCGACTTATCCACGGGGGAGCATTGCCCCCTCCGCATTCCAGTCCTCAGGAAAAAGCGCCCTGAGGACCTGGCTGCGGTTTCCCCCATAGATAAGTCACAAAAATACGGAAGCCCTCCCGCCGGTAACGAAAAAAGACGTCATATCCTGTGTGTGCCACATAAACGATATTTTTTCCTGGAAAGCTGGCGAGGGGGAACGCTTGGGAAAGGAATTGAGGATGAAGCATGCTACATGATACCAAGAGAAGGAAGATAGGCAGAAACGATCCCTGCCCCTGCGGAAGCGGCCTGAAATATAAGAAATGCTGTATGAACAAGCCCCACATCAATGCTGAACCAGTTGATATGAAACGCATCTATGCTGAGAAATACCGGATTCGCCTGAAAGACGCACAGGATGTGGAGGGCATCAGAAGAGCGGGGCGGTTAGTGGTGGATACACTGGACCTGGTAGAAAGCCATATCAGGCCGGGAATAAAAACAGACGACATAAACAAGCTTGTCCATGATTTCACCGTGAAACATGGCGCCACGCCTGCTCCTCTTAACTACCGGGGATATCCCAAAAGCGTATGTGTTTCCATAAACGAGGTCATCTGCCACGGCATTCCGGGTGAACGGGTCCTGCGGGACGGTGATATCGTGAATGTGGACGTCACTTCCATCTTGAACGACTACTATGCCGATGCGAGTAAGACCTTTTTCGTGGGGGAACCTGGAGCGGATGCGAAAAAGATTGTTGTGGTTGCCAGGACGAGCCTGAAGGTCGGTCTCGACCAAGTAAGACCCGACAATACCATTGGCGATATCGGGTGGGCCATCCAGCGATATGCGGAAGGGGCGGGCTGTTCGGTAGTGCGGGAGTTCGTAGGCCACGGTGTCGGCTTTGATTTTCACGAACCGCCCCAGGTGCCACACTACGGCCGGAAGGGGGAAGGGGTCCCCCTCGTTTCCGGCATGGTGTTCACGGTTGAACCCATGATAAACCTGGGCAAGAAAGATCTCTATGTCCTGGATGATAACTGGACCGCAGTGACCGAGGATGGCTCACTTTCCGCACAGTTCGAGCAAACTGTCGTGGTAACCGATACAGGGTATGAGAGCCTGACTCCTTTTGATATTTGATAGCGGACTCTGCAGGGTGTGAAAAATGCATTTTTATCTGCGTATCACCCGGAGAGCACTTGACCTGGGGTTTCTCGCGGTCGGCTTTTGCCGCCCAGGCCCGCCGCCGTTTCTTGCTGAGTACAACCAGTGGGTAGATGCAGGGAAATACGGTAACATGCGATGGCTTCAGGATCACAGGGATTTAAAGGCCGATCCGGGAAAAGTGCTTGAATGCTGCGAGACAATTATCTCCCTTGGCTTCCCCTATCCTTCAAAGAAACCCAGCACTTCAGACGAGTTCACCGCCGCCCGGTACACCAGGCCCGAGAGCCCGGATTACCATGATAGCATCAAGGAACGAGCCAAGTCCCTTGTGGCACTCATATCCGAAGAATATCCAGGAGAGCGCTCACGTATTTGCGTGGACTCAGCACCTCTCCTGGAACGCGGCTTTGCCTATGCATCCGGCATTGGCTTTATCGGGAAGAACAACATGCTCATCAGGCCCGGGCACGGCTCATATTTTTTCCTGGCCGAAGTGCTTACCACCGCGCTGTTTCCCATCCCGGCGGTGAAACCCATGGTGAGCTTGTGTGGCAGATGCAGTCGTTGCGTGGAAGCGTGCCCCACAGGAGCCCTTGAAAGGCCATTCCTCCTCGATGCCGCCAAGTGTCTCTCCTATCTGACCATCGAAAAAAAAGGGTCAATTGATCGTAAAACGGGGAAGAAAATGGGGGGGTGCTTTTTTGGATGTGATGTATGCCAGGAGGTGTGCCCGTTCAATCCGGGCCCCGGCGAAAGAGAGAAAAATCTCCCTTCTCTCAAGGCAATCCTTCAGATGGATCAGGAAACCTTCAAAAATCAATTCGGAAATACCGCCTTTGCCCGGGCTGGCCTAGAAAAGATCAAGAGCAATATCAGGACAATGGCTGAAGGTGTCTTTCCACAAAGGCGTGAAGGGCATCAGGATAAATAGAATCGAGGCTCGAGCTGCTGTGGTCTGAGCCAAGGGAGACAAAGAGTTCAGCACGGCCGGTCGGAAAGCTGTCCCGCAACCTCCAGGCGTGATGAAGCGGAAAATTCTGGTCTCTCCCACCATGAATAAGCAGGACGGGGACGTCAATAGAAGGGGCCAGCCTCATGGGGCTCACTGTATCGAGCCGGAACCCATAGAAGATATCCATCCAGAGCACGATCATGGGCGCGAAAACAGGGCCAAGATAACGATTTTGATTCCGGTAAAGGCTGAACATGGCCTCCCTGGTCCGTGCGTAACATCCCTCCAGGAAGAGAAGCCGAATCTTTTGCTGTTTTCTGCTGGCGGCAATGACTGCACCCGCGGCGCCGATAGAATGGCCGTAGAGCAGGACCGGTTCTCCGATCCAGTCCATAACCGTTTCAATGTCCTGGGCAAACCGAAAGGCATTCATGAAGCGATTCCTGGATGAGCCTCCATGATCCCTTGCGCTGTGCAGCACGGTGGTGAATCCCATCTGCCTGAATAGACGAGCCCTCCCCACCATCCTGTCCCTGTTGCGGCTCCATCCGTGGGCCAGGAGCACCGTGCCACGTGATTTCCCCTCCGGTTCAATACGCCACACCTCCAGTTCTCCACCGTCAACGGCTGGGATCCTGGTGTCAATCACATGCCCCCAGCCCGGGCGATCCGTCACCGGTTCGCGGGGAATTTGATGGACGAGATAGGTCAGGGCAAGGGTTACCAGCAGGTAGAGTGTTATAATGATAAGAAAGGCATGAAGAATCATAGGAATCTGAGAGGAGCGAATCCCTCTCTTTCTGGATGAAATATGGCAGCCGTTTTATCCGAGCCAGGCATTCTCAGATACGCTTAAAACGTGATGAAGCCTTTGCCCGATCAGAGAAAAGCTTGGAGCAGGTCGGGCAGTATCTGTGGTGTTCTTTTATGTCAATGTGAGGTAATGTTGCCTCTGAGATATGGGCAAGAAATTTCTGAGAGGCAAAATACCTCCCGCACGCCTCGCACCGGAGGAGGGGATGAATTCCGATAGTTTCTTCACGAATGGATATGGTCCTGATGCCTTCTTCGTCCACTAGGTGAATGGTGCCGGTTGGACAAATGTTGGCACAGGTTCCACAGCCGATGCAGAGGCCTTCTATGGGTAGCACGTAACTGGTTCCATCGCGCTTTTCCATCTTCAAGGCCCCCACACCCACTACCTCTTTGCATACCCTGATGCAAAGGCGGCAACGCACGCAACCATCGGGAATGGGGCCGGTTGGAATATCAAATTCCTCGGCGATTTGCCGCAGCCTCTTTGCCTGGGGGGCCAGTGAGAGGAGCCTGTGCATGGCCTTCTCCCGTGCCTTTTTGACAAGTTCCGAATCAGTTGATATTGCGAGGCCTTGCTTGGCCTTGAGGATGCAGGAAAGCATAACTCTTGGCTTTCCTGCCTTGCTCTTTACTTCAACCGCGCAAAGCTTGCAGGCTCCAATAGGTCGGAGTGCCTTGTGATAACAAAGCGTCGGAACTCTGATCTCATTCTGCTTCAAGACCTCCATGACGGTCATTCCCTCTTCAGCCTCACAAGGTCTTTCATCAATGACGATATGAACTTTTTTCAAGGTAATACCCTTTGCCAATTAGTCAGTAACTGCTTCCTGCAGATCCTTCAGATATTCTTCAAGGTAGCGGATTTCAGTATTCAGTGTTCCCAGTTGATGGTGCAGGAGATCGCAGATATATACCATGCCGATGATATCAGGCCCCTCAACAATGGGCAGGTGCCTGATATCGGCTTGGACCATAAGTGAAATGATATTCTCAATCTGATCTTCTGGTTTACCCACTATGAGTTTGTTGGTCATGGCTTCTTTGAGACCGATTTCATTGAAAGGCTTTTCCTCGTATCGAACATAACAGTGGGGCACATCACGTTCAGTGAAGATGCCAACCGGCAGATCGTTTTCCGTGACAATCACTGCGCTCACCTGTTTTTCGGACATAAGCCTAATGGCATCTTCAGCAGTCTGCAAGACATCCAGAGAGAAAAAGGTTCTCACTTCTTCGTTCAAGATTTCTTCAAGTTTCATGAACGTTCTCCTGTCTCAATCGTCTTCTTATCAATGCAGACCCGGTTGACCTCAATCATGTCCCGAGTGGTCTGTACATCCTCTGCGGCGCCAAGTTATCCGTTTCCCGATGTCTCTTGTTTTTCCAAAGGGCGGAGGCAGTCCTGGGGAAATCTGTGGGTACCTTCTCCATCCAGTGTCACTTCAATGAGTGCATCAGGATCGTTCTTGGTCGTATCAGGGTCGGTTATGATGCCATGGACGCCGATGAAGCCATCCATATATGGCTGCCAGCTTTCATCTTCAGATTTTTGGTATACTTCTACCCTTTGTCCTTTCCGAAACGCCATTTTATCAACTCCTCTCACCTGCAACTTTCACGGCTCACGTCGCTCATGACGCAAAGTTCGCGAAAAAGACCGGTTTCAGGCTTGTTCTGGTCAAGCTATTGGCGGCATTGTTTCCCCGTGGGCCTTCGCCGCAGCCTTCCTTGCACACGTCATGCAGAGATGTTTATCACCAGTGGTGAGGCCCGTTTCTTCTGTTTTCTTCCTGATAAAGTCATGATATCTGGCCGGGCCGAGCGGGGCTCCACAGATTTGACAGTACTCAAGATCAAGATGGTTCAGGATGGTGCCGCAAATGGATAGGACTCTCTCCCCATCCCTGTCTTCTATTCGCATGGCGTCGGTAGGGCAATTGGCTGCACAGGCGCCGCACAGGATGCAGCGTTCAGCGGCAATACGAAAGTCCGTGTGTCCAGGGTTGTCAAAGTTCAGATACCCCATCTGGAGAGCATCCACGCCCATTTTATTTCGGCAAACATCCACACAGGTGCCGCAACGAACGCAGATATCGCAGCGCAGGCATCTCTTGGCTTCTTCTCTCGCACTCTGTTCTGAAAGACCCAGTTCCACCTGCTGAAAAGTGACCCGTCGTCGGTCATCTCCCAGCGTTTGCATAGCCGGTCTGTTCAGGACCATCTTTATTGAAGCGGGGACTTCCAGACATTCAAGACGTTGTCTCCTTGCAGGCACCGATGGCATTTTGGGCTGGGGAATTTCCTCAAAGTATCGATCAATGGCCTCCGCCGCACGTTTCCCGCCGCCGATAGCTTCCACTACGGTCGCAGGACCCGTAACAATATCTCCTGCTGCGAATAGGCCGTCAGCAGTCGTGGCCATGCTGGCCCGGTCCACATTAATGGTATTCCGTCTTGACCATTCCAGCCCACCCAGATGTTCCAGACCGGCTTTGTCCACTGTCTGGCCAATGGCAGGAATAACCGCATCAACGTCAAAGGAAAAATCACTCCCTTCAACCGGAACAGGCCGCCTCCTGCCACTTTCATCTTCGGGACCCAGTTCGGTTCTGAGGCAGTGAAGCGCGCTTACTCTCCCATTCTCACCCTCTATTGCCACGGGGACGGTGAGAAAACTGAACCTGATTTTTTCTTCTTCGGCCTGTTCCACCTCTTCAGGATTGGCAGGCATGTCGTTCCGGCTTCGACGGTATACAACGGCAACTTCTTCACAACCGAGCCGTATACAGGTGCGAGCGGCATCCATGGCTACATTCCCGCCTCCGATGACTGCTACCTTTTTCCCGGGCGTGTGATGATCACCGAGAGCAACTCTCCTCAAGAAGTGTATGGCATCCAGGACTTGGGCAAAATGGTCTTCTCCGGGCACGCGCATTTTGAACGAGGCGTGCGCACCGATGGCGACAAAGAATGCCTTGAATCCTTCGTCCCGTAGTTCCTCAATCGTTACCTCTTTGCCAAAACGGGTATTGTACCTGAATTCCACTCCCAGGTCCTCTATCATTGCCACTTCCCGGTCAATAACCTCCCGGGGAAGCCTATACCTCGGGATGCCCACCATCATCATACCGCCTGCCATGGGGAGGGATTCAATGATCGTGATCCTGTATCCTTTAAGTGCGAGGTAATAAGCCGCGGTCAGACCGGCGGGGCCGGCGCCGATGATACAGACCTTGCGCCCGTTATCCGGGGCCTTTTCAGGGTTATTGTATCTCCCCTCGGACATGGCCCTTTCCGCGGCAAAGCCCTTCAGGTCTTTGATGGCGATGGGTTTGTCAATTCTCCCTCGCACGCACATGAACTCACAGGGGTGGGTGCACACCAGGCCGCAGACCCACGGGAACGGGTTGTCTTTTCGGATAAGATCGATGGCTTCACTGTCCTGTCCTTGGCCGATGAGTGCCACATATCCTGAGACATCGATTCCGGCAGGGCAGGCCATCTGGCACGGAGCGGGACTGAGTTCGATACAATCCCCTAAGGGGCAGTTGCGGGTTTCAAGGTGGCTCAGGAAGACTTCCCGGTGCGTTTGAAGTTCTGAGCTGAGCTTTTTCCCCAGATCGACACATGCTTTGTTTTCTCCTTCCCATTGCAGCCTTTTTGCGAGAGCTTCCATGGCGGGAAAGTGCTCACGCCCGCCACGTCCTGACCCCACATCTTTCATGAGCCGCAAGATATCCTCAGCCCATTGTCTGGAGCGGGCAACAGGGATGCGGCCTTCCGCGAGCAGGCCTGCGAGAGCTCTTACATTATTCGCGACCGGGCAGGTTCCTTTGTCCATTATTACTCCAACGAGGCCATAGCCTTTGCGTACCGCTCCCGGCGAAGCGGGGGAATTTCATCCGTCGTGCCGAAATGGAGGCAGTGCGTGGTACAAATGGTCACACAAGCAGGTTTCAGTCCCTCGTCAATGCGGTCCTTGCAGTAATCACACTTAACCACTTTCCCGATTTCAGGGTTCCACTGGGGAGCCCCCCAGGGACAGGCGGACATGCAGGTTTTGCAGCCCACACAGAGATCGTGGTCTACGAAAACAATGCCGTCTTTGGCACGTTTCTGCATGGCACCGGTTGGGCATGCAGCAACACACCAGGGGTCTTCGCAATGGAAACATGGCATAAAGACATAGGCTGCCTTAGGCACATTATCCACGATCCTTGGCCCGATGGTCAGGATTTGGCAGATCCTCGGGCCCAGGGGCAGATCTTTGTTGCTCTTGCATACCACTTCACAACTGTGACATCCAATACAATTCTTGGCATCCTGAAATAGATAGTACTTGCTCATCTTGTTCCTCCAGCATCAGCAATGGTGTTTTACACAGGTTTTACCGTCACGAAGGTATGATGAAAGGCAGGGCTTCCACCAACCATATCCGTCACATTTTCCTGCAACAAGGCATCTGAGACCCCTCTATTAAACGATCGGGTTGCCATTTCGGCTTGATGACCGAAACCATGGAGCATGAATACGGCCTCCGGGTGAATGAGGTCTGTCACAAAGGCCTTTATGGTTCCGGATCCCTGTTTCGAGGCTATTTCCACCAGGCTTCCGTCCGGGATTCCCAGCGCCGCGGCTCGGCGGGCATTGATCCAGAGTCTATTTTCTGGCATCAGTTCATTCAGGTAAGGATTATTTTGCGTCGATATATGGGTGTGCAGTGCACAGCGGCCGACCACAAGCCTGAACTGGTCTTCAGGAGGCGACTGTATATGCTCGTATGGCGGGAATGATTCAAAGCCCGCGTTTTCCAACAGGGATGATACAAATTCGATTTTGCCGGACGGAGTTTTGAACTTGATTCCATCATTCCGGTCCCAGAAGATCTGCTTGTTTGTGTAAGCCACAAAACCTTTCTTTTCAAAGTCTTCCAAATAAAATCCGGTCCCCTCAAGTTGCCATCGCACCAGATCTTCCACGGTGTTGTAAGGAAAGTATTGCCCAATTCCGATACGCTCTCCGATCTGTTTCAGAATAATGGGACCCGGGCGAGTGTCATATCGGGGAGTTACTGCCTGCTTCCTTAGAAATATTTGGGGTTTTAGTCCATTTACCTGCCGGGGACAATCGGTGCGTTCAAGGTATATGGATTCAGGCAGGATAACATCCGAGTACCATGCGATATCGCTGTAGTTGATTTCAATGGAGACAATCAGGTCCAGTTTGTCCAGTGCCTTCCGGGTCTGAGTGGTATCAGGGATGGACATCAATGGTTCGAAGCGGTAGGCAATGAGCGCCTTGAGAGGATAGGGGTCCTCATTGAGGATGGCCATGGGGAGCATCTGACCAACGCCATGATTCGGGTCGGGTAATGGAAAGTCAGGAGTCCCTACCTTGTCAAAGCGAGGTACATCGATCTTGGGGAATTCCTGTTCGGTAAGCTTGCGGGCTGCTTTGCCTCCCACTTCGCCGGGGCCCTTCTTGAAAAAGAAACCACCTTTTGCTTCCACACTCCCCATCAGGGAGTTGAGAATCATGATAGAGCGCCGCACATATACTTCTTCTACCTGGTTGGACCCACGGTATCCGAAGTGAAAAATAACCCGTGGCTTATCTTTGCTTACTTCCCGTGCGAATGCCACGATCTCTTCGGCGGGAATGCCAGTCTCCTCTTCCGCCCACTCCGGCGTATATGGCTGGACAAACGATCGCAGTTCCTGAAACCCGACAATCCATCGATCCACGTAAGGTTTATCATACAGCCGTTCCTTGATGATGACGTGCATCAGAGCATAATTGAGGGCAAGATCCGTGTTAGGTCTGATCATCCAGTACCGGTGGGCCTTCGTGGCGGTCACGGTAACTCTGGGGTCTATATAGGTGAGTTTTGCGCCTTTTTCCAGCGCTGACATCATATTGTTGACCGGCTTGACCTCGATGGATTCCAGGAGATTGTGGCCGTACATGACGATGTGCCTGGCGTTGCCCAGGTCCGTACTCATCTGGGCATCGGTATACCCGAACAGGGAGCGGCACGCAGTGTTGACTGATCCCTTGCAAATGGCATCATGGGTGAAATGGTTGGGTGAGCCTATGGCCCGCAGAAATGTCTTGCTCACATGAGTGCTGATCTGCGTGCGTTCCCCCAGAACAACACTCGGCCCTCCATGCTTCTTGATGATCTCTTTCAGTTTGTCCGCCACATAGTCGAGTGCTTCATCCCACGTTGCCTTCTTCCATTTCCCTGATCCTCTTGGACCGGTCCTGATCATGGGAGATTGGACCCGTTCGTGATCCTTCAGGAGGGCGATACCTGCAGAACCGCGGGGACAAAGGCTCCCTTCAATCCCGGGCACGTGAGGGTTCCCTTCGATCCATTTGACGTCATCATTTTCAACGATGCATCGAATCGGACAGCGGATAGAACACATGAAACAAATAGAATAGACTTCCTGTTGCATAAGCTTCACTCCTTCAATGGTTTGTGAGGGATATTTTTAAAAAAAGCATCTGTAATTTTTAAGGTGTAGGGAGCGTAACGTCAAGAAAAATCTCTGAATGTGTGCATTACTGCTACCCTCTTTCCTCTCTAAAACAATCGACCAAAATTTATTTGTTTTAAGCCTTGACAAGTGACGAATGCAAATTTATATTACCAATAAAGAATATAATGATTCTGCGGGAAAGAAGGTTATGAAAGAGATGCTAGGGCATCAGAGGGAAAGGGAAGGGTTGGTAACATCTCTTTGTTGCTTAATAAATAGAGAGATTCGTTCAACAAGAAGGCACCACCTGGTTGGCTCCCCGTTGGAGTACAATCGGGTTTGGCTGTGAACAACATCGCTACATGGAAATGAGTATATATGAAGAAAAGGGTTGCTAAAGGACCATTCGGTGTAAATCACAAATCACTGGAAGGAGTTTGATGATGGAAAATTTGCAGGAACTTTTTGAAACAGGATTGAAATTTCACGGGCACAAATGTCCGGCCATGCCCATGGGATTGCGGGCCGGTTTGGCGGCTATGAAAACCCTGGGGGTGGAGCGTGCCCAGGACAAGGAACTCGTGCTCAAGTCAGAGACCGGGAAGGGCCATGCCGCAGGATGCTTCCTGGACGGACTGATGGTGGCTACCGGCTGCACATACGGGAAATCAAACGTGGAAAAACTCTACTATAACAAAATGGCATTCACTCTTATAGACACAAAGACAGGGAGATCTGTGCGGGTCTCACTAAAGCCGGGATTTTTTGAAAAGGCTCTCAACTCGCCTTTCGTACAAAAGCGCAAGGCCGGGGTGTTGCCCCAGGATGTTGCGCCTGAACTTACTCAGCCTCTGGTTGACCGAATTCTTGGCCTTCCCGAATCCGAATTTCTTGATATCGGAGAGATCCAGCATGTCGAAATGCAAAGTGGAAAAGGGATCTTCGAAGCAAAACCATGTGAGAAGTGCGGGGAGCTTACCTTTGTGAACAAACTTCGCATGGAACCTGATGGAAAAATGGTGTGCATTCCCTGTTCGGGATATACTGAATAATTCAGCACACAACAGGACGGGGTGGCCTTCCCGTTACGGCCGGTCACCTCTTTCCATAAGGAGGGCATGCACATGCTCATCGCCATAGTGACGGGAATAATCCTCGTTCTTGCTTTTATATTCTCCATGCTGGGACTCGGGGGTGCAATGCTTTATATCCCGGTGTTTCACTGGTTCGGCTATGATTTCAAGTCCGTGGCTATTCCAACAGGACTTCTGCTCAACGGGATCACGGCGCTGTCTGCCGCGGTGTTCTATCTACGTGCGAAGATGGTGGACATTAAGGGGGCTATCCCGCTCATTATCTCCTCTTTTATCGGGGCACCGGTGGGCGCCTATTTTACAAAGCTGGTGCCAACCCGCACACTCATTCTTCTTTTTGCCATCGCAATGGTCTTTGCAGGGGGGCGCATGCTTATGACCTCAGCGAGGGCTGATAAAGAGAAAATGATGGCTCTGCGGCTTCGGATGATCCTGATGAGCATCGGAGGTTTTTTTATCGGTTTCATTGCCGGGCTCTTGGGGGTAGGAGGTGGTTTCCTGTTCGTCCCCATGATGATTGCCATGGGATATGCCACCAAGCAGGCCGCTGCAACCAGTGCTTTTGTGGTCATCTTTTCATCTTTTTCCGGGTTTGCCGGCCATGTCGCAGAAGGGCATTTTAACTGGCCGCTGATGATCGCCACATCCATCGCCGTCATTATTGCCTCCCAGATCGGTGCAAAGGTGATGAAGGAGAAGATGAAGGCGCGCTGGATAAAACAGATGTTTGCGGTGGTCCTCCTGGGGGTGGCCGTCAAACTCTTGTGGAAGCTTTTCCTGTGACGGGAGAGCCAGTTTCAAAATGTTTCCCGCTTGCGACGGGATTCGAGGTCAAGTCGAAGATCTCGGACTTTGAGCGGGGAAAGGTGATCCCGCTATGGCGGGATTAGCCGCAGGAATATGTTGGATATTTCGAGGATTAAAAATTTCGCCTGCCGCAGAGATCGGGCAAAAGGGGGCGTTTTGAAACTGGCTCAGGATATAATTCCTTTTTCCCCCGGGAATGCATGGAAGGGAAGAAAGGGAGGTGAACACTATGGCAGCATATGAAGGACTCGTGGCCTCTTTAAAGGGCAATGGGAGAGCCGAAGTTATTATTCAGCCCGGGAGTTCCGGGATCCCTGGTGTATCACGAGAAGTGAATAGCAGAGTTTGTCATTGCACCACTGACGGTTCCACCATAACCATTGATGTGGAGAACAGGGCAGGAGCTGAGGTGGGGGATTGGGCAGTGGTCGACCGGGAGAAAGGCGCCTTGAAAAGGAATGTTGCCACCCTGCTGGGTATCCCCGCCCTGGGCACAGTTGTTGGTGTTCTTGTCGCACTCATTGTCACTGCCGGTTTTTCCTTTGGGACGACTGCGTGGATCGTATGCCTGCTAGGTGGACTCTTCATAGGGATTGTTATTGGAATAACAATCTTCAGGCGGGCTTCAGCGGGCAGCCGGCCTTTCATCAGCAGGGTTGTCAGGACCCGGCTGGAAATGGCCTCAATGCCCCTTGGTCAACAGTGCCCCACCAAAAAGAAGGACGGGACCTGTGGTACCTGCTCCGGTTTTTTTTGAGGCGACCATGATTTCCATTTCTTCCTTGACATGCGAGGATGGGGAGACTGAATTAGCATTCAGTAATTTATAGGAGTAAGCTATGAAAGAGTTCACAAAAACAATAAAGGCCCTTTCCGACCCGAACAGGGTCAAGATTGTCAAGATGCTCCAGCATAAGAACATGTGCGTGTGCGAAATGCAGGCGGCTCTGGGGGTTGCCCAGCCGACGGTGTCCAAACACTTGAAAATTCTTGAGGAAGCTGGTTTTGTAAGTCATGAGAAGGATGGCCTTTGGGTCAATTATCACCTCACTGATGGGAGCTGCAGCCCCTATGTGGCAAGCCTCCTTGGGAACCTGCGTCACTGGCTGGAAGAGGAACCGGAAGTAGCACGTTTGAAAAAGGAACTGCCCATGATCAACCGGGGAGATATCTGCAGAAAGTAAAATTTTTTTTGCCCTTTTGATATTACCATTGGGAAATATATCCGCAGAAACACAGTGCCTTGAAAAGGGCAGCAAAAACATTTTGGTGAGGGTCCTTTATCCTAAGCCTTGAAAATCCGTCTATACGGGTGCAGAGGAACAGAGAATGACTGAATTCCAAGGGCACGAAAAGCCCATTACATACTCGGAAAACACTGGCGACATGAGTGATTATGATATCACGGCAGGGCATCACCATCATGTGGACATGGAAGATACCAGCGGGGCGAGGCTCCTTATAACACTTGTGCTCAACCTGGTGATCCCCGTGGCGCAGGTGATCGGGGGAGTCTACGCGCACAGTATGGCCCTTCTGTCTGATGCTGCCCACAATTTCAGCGATTTCGCAGCCATTCTGATCGCCTATTTTGCCCACCTGGTCGGAAAAAAGGGAGCATCGGCCCGCAATACCTTCGGGTATCGCCGGGTCGAGGTCATGGCGGCTGTTATTAATGTGGTCATCCTGCTCGGAGCTTCCTGCTTTATCGTGTATGAGGCGGTTGGACGGTTTCAGCATCCCCAGCATGTGCTTGGAAAGATTGTTATCTGGCTGGCATGTGTAGGAATCCTGGGCAATGGCTTTTCTGCGATCCTGCTCCACCGGGGATCAGAGCACAACCTGAATGTGCGGGGGGCATTTCTCCATATGATGGGCGATTTCCTGACCTCGGTGGCGGTGCTGATGAGCGGAATCGTCCTGCTCTTCAAGTCATGGTACTGGCTGGACCCCTTGCTTTCTCTTGTGATTGTGCTTCTTATCCTGAAGGGTTGCTGGTCCATATTGAAAGAAGCTACCGGGATCCTGATGAATGCCACTCCACGGGGAATGGATATTCAAGAGATCAGGGATTACCTGGAGAGTATCCCGGGAGTGTGTGGGGTTCATTATCTTCATGCGTGGAACGTGAGTTCGTCCAGCATCGCCTTTTCCTGCCATATCCAGGTAGAGGACCAGCTCATCAGTGACACGGAAGCACTTGCCCAAACGATTCGGAAGGACCTTCATGAACGTTTCGACATTGATCACCCCATCCTCCAGTTTGAAACGGTGCAGTGCGGAAGCGGAGGTGTCCTCTGCGAACTTTCAGGAGGGGATGAAGCTCACGGGAAGTGAGAAGAACAGGTAAAGAGTCCCAAGAACGTCATGCCGGACTGAATCCGGCATCCAGAACATATTAGGATATCTGGATTCCCTCTTCCGCGGGAATGACGAAAATGGGGGCTTTCTGACTTTTTGCGGCTGCGTCAATATCAGTGAAAGAAAGATGAAAAGGAGTGAATGACAAGAATGAAAGAAAGATGGAAGTTGCTGCTGATTATTCTGATTTTTGTTGCATGCTATTACGTGCCGTGGGCCAGCCCGGTGATTCGCAAATCAGGGCTGGAAGCCTTCATGATGCTGCAGGAATACGCACGCCAACATGTGCTGACGTGCCTGATCCCGGCGTTTTTCATCGCGGGGGCCATTTCGGTCTTTGTTTCACAGGCATCGGTCCTGAAGTACTTTGGCGCCACGGCGAAAAAGGTGCTTTCCTATTCAGTGGCGTCCGTTTCAGGGAGCATACTGGCCGTATGCTCGTGCACGGTTCTTCCGCTCTTTGCCGGAATCTATACGAGGGGTGCCGGGATCGGTCCTGCCACGGCATTTCTCTACTCGGGACCTGCCATCAATGTCCTTGCCATCGTACTCACCGCCAGGGTCCTGGGATGGCAGCTCGGGGTAGCCAGGGCTGTTGGTGCCGTCCTTTTTGCCGTTATTACCGGGCTTCTCATGGCCTTTTTCTTCCGGAAGGATGATGCGGCCCGCAGCGCGGGACAGATATATCTACCGGATGAGGAGACCAAGGGTCGGACGCTTTTGCAGGACTCCCTCTTCATGCTGGTCATGGTGCTGATCCTCATATTTGCCGCCTTCGCCCGCCCGGTTTCCGAATCAACGGGTCTCTGGCCTGCCATATTTGCGGCCAAATGGTATATAACGGCAGGCCTCCTGGTCATCCTTGGGTTCATGCTCAAGGCATGGTTTATAAAAGAAGAACGGGTAACTTGGGCACAATCCACCTGGGGGTTTATGAAGCAGATTTTTCCGCTGTTGGGCGCGGGGGTCCTGGTGGCCGGGTTTATGCTGGGAAGACCCGGGCATTCCGCATTGATCCCGGAGCACTATATTGAGATGCTGGTGGGGGGAAATTCCCTGTGGGCGAACCTGTTTGCGTCAGTCTCTGGAGCGCTCATGTACTTCGCAACGCTGACTGAAGTCCCTATTTTGCAGGGGCTGATGGGAGCGGGCATGGGGAAGGGACCGGCCCTTTCCCTGCTGCTGGCCGGACCGGCTCTCTCGCTTCCCAATATGCTGGTGATCGGTGGGGTCATGGGAGTCAAGAAGACAGCGACGTTCTGCGCGATCATCGTGGTGCTCTCCACCATCGCCGGAATGAGTTATGGCTGGCTCGCTGGGTAAAAAAATAAAAAGTTTATGTTCACCGCAAAGACACCGAGAACGCAAAGCAAACATTCCCTTTTCTGCTGAGAGGGCAGAAAAGGGAAAACTCCCATTCCTTTAAAACAATGCTAAGCGGAAGGTTTGTAAATGGAAATAAACAAACTGAGTAATAGAATTATCGGCCTCTTTGCAGAGAGATATAACGGAGGGAAGGATGGGACAGGATGATGTGATTCAGATAAAGGTGGACGGTCATGGTGTCGGAATCATCGGTCTCAAGACGGTGATGGAGGACATGGCCGAAGAATACGCAGGCAGGAGTGACAAAGAAGTCGAGACTGAGTTGCTGAGCAGGCTCCGCAGGAAAAACTATATCCCGGACAGTGCAACGGAGAGTTACAAGAGGACTTTTGTGCGGGAGTTTCGAAAATTTCTGGGCCAACCCTTTGAGGACGATTCGTCCGGCGGGATCGAGATCAAGGTCCTGGGACCGGGGTGTGCCCAGTGCGACCGGCTGGAAAAGGAACTCATGGAGGTTATGGCCGAAACGAATGTTGTTGCAGATGTGGAGCACATCAGGGATATTAAGGAAATCGGGAAGTATGGTATTATGGGGACGCCGGCGCTGCTCATTAACGGCGACGTCAAATCGGTGGGCAGCGTCCCGCCGAAAAGAAAGCTCATGGAATGGCTTACCGAGGCGAAAGGCGGAACATCATGGAAATAAAGGTTCTTGGGACTGCGTGTGTCAACTGTGAAAAGACGGAAAAACTCGTTCGCGAAGTGGTCCAGGAGACAGGTGTCGATGCACAGGTAGTCAAGGTGCAGGACACCATGGAGATCGCGAAGGCGGGAGTGTTTATGACCCCCGCCGTGGTAGTGGACGGCGAGGTAAAATGTGTCGGCAAGGTGCCGAAGAAGGAAGACGTAATCAAATGGATCAAAAAATAACAAGGTGGGAGACAGTGTATACCTCAAGATATGATTCATTCGTTGTGAATTTCATGAAAAAAGGCGGAAACAGGGGGAGTTGTTTTCTATGAAATACCCCAATATTGATCCAGTGCTCATTCATGTGGGACCGTTCGCCGTGCGGTGGTACGGGCTCATGTACGTGGTGGGCTTCCTGCTGGCGTATTTCCTGCTCCTGAAACTCTCCCAACGGGAGCAGTACGATATCACGAAGGATGAGGTGGGGGATCTCCTGTATTTCTGTATAGCCGGCCTGGTCATAGGGGCTCGGCTTGGATATTGCCTGGTCTACAATTTTTCGTATTATGTCCATGAGCCGCTCAAGATGTTTGCGGTCTGGGAAGGCGGAATGTCTTTTCATGGGGGACTGGCAGGCTCGGCCATGGCGGGCTGGGTCTTTGCCCGCAGGCGCCACAAATCGCTCTTGATGATCGCGGATCTGGGGGCTGTGGCAGCACCTCTGGGGCTCTTTTTCGGCAGGATCGGCAATTTTATCAATGGCGAACTTTATGGAAGGGTGACCTCCGTCCCGTGGGGAATGGTATTTCCAGGGGCGGGAAATCTCCCTCGGCATCCGTCCCAGCTCTATGAGGCCTTTTTTGAAGGGGTAGTCTTGTTCTCCATCCTGCTCTGGTTGAGCAGAAAGCGGCGCCCCCATGGTTTTCTGATGGCATCCTTCCTCACGGGATATGGTGTGTTTCGTTTTTTCCTGGAATTTTTCAGGGAACCGGACCCGCAGATGGGGTTTATCATCGGTCCTTTCACCATGGGCCAGGTCCTTTGCAGCATCATGGTCGCGGCAGGAATTGCACTTTTTTGGCTCTCCTGGAGACGAGCACCACACAACTAATCGAACCAGCTTTACCGTTGAAAAATGGTTTTACATCAAGAAATGGGACCAGTGTAAGATCAGATTGTGAGTGATAATGATGAAGCGGCTTTCATTTCTCGACCGATTTCTGACCCTGTGGATCTTTCTGGCCATGTTTGTGGGGGTTGGTTGGGGGTATCTGTTTCCCGGTGTCAGGAACGTGATCAACTATTTCCAGGTGGGCACCACCAACATCCCCATCGCCATCGGGCTGATCCTCATGATGTATCCCCCGTTGGCAAAGGTGAAATATGAAGAGATGGGGTACGTGTTTCGGGATTTCAAGGTTCTTTTCCTCTCCCTGGTGCAGAACTGGGTGATCGGTCCCATCCTCATGTTTCTCCTGGCAATCACTTTCCTGTCCGGGCACCATGAATACATGGTGGGGCTCATCATGATCGGCCTCGCGCGGTGTATCGCCATGGTCCTGGTGTGGAATGACCTGGCTTCCGGTGACGCGGAGTACTGCGCAGGGCTGGTGGCTTTCAACTCGGTCTTCCAGGTCCTTTTCTTTTCCGTCTATGCCTACATCTTCATCACCGTTATTCCCCAGTGGCTCGGACTGAAAGGTGCGGTGGTGAACATCTCCATCGGTCAGATCGCGGAGAGTGTCTTTATCTACCTGGGGATTCCCTTTATCGCGGGCGTACTTTCACGGCTGATCGGGCTCAAGACAAAGGGACGTGAATGGTATGAAAAGAAGTACATCCCCAAGATCAGCCCCATTACCCTGATTGCCCTGCTTTTCACCATCCTGGTGATGTTTTCCCTCAAAGGGGAATACATTGTTCAGCTTCCCCTGGACGTGGTCCGGGTGGCAATACCCCTCTGCGTTTATTTTGTGGTCATGTTCTTTGTGTCCTTTTTCCTGTCCATGAAGGTGGGGGCGACCTACGAGCAATCAACCACTTTGAGCTTTACGGCGGCATCCAACAACTTTGAGCTGGCCATCGCGGTGGCCGTGGCCGTCTTCGGGATCGATTCGGGCCAGGCCTTTGCAGCGGTCATCGGGCCGCTGGTGGAGGTGCCGGTCCTCATCAGCCTGGTCAACGTGGCCCTGTGGTTCAAGAGGAAGTATTTTCCCTATGCCGTGGATACACCCACCGGCGTCTGCCATGTCAGTTGCGAACCGTCAAACCGAGCGTTTCAGACAGAGTAGAGTTCCATCGTGACCACGATCCGGAGAATCCCACAGGTCCTTCGGGCGTGGATTCTTATTCGTCCTTTTCATGCAGGAGCGATGCGGGTACAAGACACACGAGCAAAACAGCCGTGAGCCTACTTGAAGAAGGTTCGACAGGTTCTTCCAGGCCACAATGCTCCGATGGTCCTATGGAAAAATTGGCATGCAGAGGTTTACCCAGGGATCGGATCCGGACGTTCCAAGACTTTTTCGCCCTTTTTGTTACGATTGATAAATACGGCGCATTGCTCGCAATGCCCACTGCAGAGCGTTCCCTTTTCTTTTCTTATCTCGTAACAGGGCATATCATAAAACTTGAAGGCAGGGCATTCCTTTTTCACGGCACAGTCAAAGATATTCCAGCAGGGTGCCATTTGAAGGAGAGTACGAAGACAGGAGAGGGTAAATCCTTTGCCATGGAGGAGGCGGGCTATCTGCTGTATTTGTTCAAGTTCGAAATCGGCAAATATTCTATTGTTTGTCTGGAGATGACGTTTGGGCTTTATAAGTCCCCATTTTTCATAATCTCTGATAGTTTTCTGCGAAAGCCCAACCTTCAACGAAATATCAGCGATAGTATACTCCACGTTCCTAAGCATCCCCATTTTCTTGCTATTGTTTCAAAAGAAAGGAATCTTGTATTACTTTCTGATCAGTTCATCTATCTTTTCCAGAAGCTTTTCCCTGTCCACGGGTTTGTCAAAAAAAGCATCCGGATTGAAATATTCTTCATCCCTCTCTTCGTCAAACTTCACTTCCAGTTCATCACCCATCCCGGATATTCCGATGATTGGGATAGCCTTGAGCGCCGGGTTTGTTCGGAGCCTCTTGCACACTTCAAAGCCGGAAAAAAGGGTTTCCATCATGATATCGAGCAAGACCAGATCAGGTTGCTCCTTTTCAACTAATTCCAGACCAGCCTTACCATCTTCGGCCGTCAGTGTGTCAAACCCATTCCGATTCAGAAACGTGGACATAGTGAAAAGCAAGTCTTTGTTATCGTCAATCATGACTATCTTTCCCTTTTTTTCCATATTTTCCTCCAAATCATGACGAGAAATCAAGTCCCTTCATAACAGACTGGATATCCATCATCTTATCTCAGGGGCAAAATAATCCTGAATGTAGTGCCTTTCCCGCGTGCTGTCAACAGTTCAATACGGCCGCCATGGGCCTCGACAACACTATTGACCACGAGCATACCCAGGCCTGTGCCGCTGTCTCCTTTGGTGGAATAGAATCCTTCGAATATCTTTTTACGGGTAGCATTGGTCATCCCTATCCCATTATCCTCTACTTCAATCATAACATGCTTCTTGTCATAGAAATCGGCCCGCAGCATTATTTTGTGAAAATGCCTTTTTTTATCAGCGCGGCAGGCTTCCAGAGCGTTGCTCAAAAGATTGTTCAGCATCCTCCGGATGCTCGATGGATCCAGTCGGGCGATCAGAAGCGAAGGGTTTACTTTTGTCTCAAGGACAGTAGCACTGGTCTTTGCCCTTTCGCTGAATAAGGCCGCCACATCGTCAATCAAGCTTCCCAGGTGGATATTCTGGCGCTTGAGGAAGCGCTTTTTTGATGAATACAGGATGTTTCTCGTGACAGAGGTTATATCGCCGATGTTTCTCTTGACAATATCCCATCCTTTTCCGGCGAGTGCCATGTCACCGTCTTTGATGCCCTGATCTACCACATAAGCGCCTCCCTGCAGTCCTTCAAGGATGTTCTTGATATCGTGGGAGAGAATTGCTACGGATTGCCCGAGAACTGCAAGTTCTCTCTGGGATTCTTTGAGCTTGGTTATATTTCCAGACAGTTCTATTACCGCTTTCACTTCACCGAAGATATCCAGTATGGGAGCAGAATAGACAGCAAGATCAGCTCGTTCACCGTTAGACAGTTGCGTCGTTTCTTCACTGAAATGGACCCTCTTGTCTTCAAAGGATCGCTGAACAGGACAGGAAGGACAGCGTTCGATGGTACCCTTATACACTTCGTGGCAGATGCGTCCGACTCCAGTGCCAAAGTCTTTCTCGAAGCTCTTGTTAGTAAAAAGAATGCACAAGTTGACGTCCTGGACCGAGACGTAGCAAGGGAGGAAATCGATTATGCTTCTATAGCCCATATCTCCCAAAAATTGTCTATCTCCGGAATGCATCCGGCCTTCCGGAATCTCTCCATATGCCTCTTTTCCGGGGACAGTCATAAGCTCTTATCCTTTGCGGCCTGGCAGCGTAGAAAGGCCATCGAGTCCCTATTCAAGAGACTTCCTGATTGCCGCCAGCAGTTCCTCAGGTTCGGCTGGTTTTTCTATATAGGCATCGGGTTCCGGGATCTGTTCTTCCCTATAGTTATCGAGCATTTTCTGGGAATGGAAAAATGTCTTTTTGGATAAGGCGGACAACATGATAACAGGTACTTCCTTGAGTTCAGGATCATTTCTCAATTGGCGGTACATGTTGATGCCACTCTCCTTTGGCATCATGACATCAAGGATGACAAGGACGGGTTTCTCCTTTCGGGCAATGACAAGACCTTCCTCACCATCAACGGCCGACAGGGGCTTATAACCGTTTGTCTCCAGGAGTGTCGTGATAAATATCCTCATATCCATCTCATCATCAACTACCAGGACTTTCTTCGCCATTGTGCTTCCTCCAATGCAGTAAAAAAGCCTCAGTGCATCTGGCCGGGTAACGTAAACTGCTTTTCTGGGTTTCGGATTGCAATGACATGACAGTGGGCATATTTGCTGACATTTGCCACGGTGCTTCCATGTTCAATCCTGTCCAATTCGGATTTGCCCAAGGCCCCCATAACAATAACGTCTATGTTATTTTTCTTGGCATACCTGATAATCTCTACATCGGGAGAACCGTTTTTCACCGCCAGGACATAATTATCGAAACCCCTGAGCTTTTCGCCGTAGGTTTTCTCAAGGATCTCTTTGGCCTTTTTTTCCACTTCCTCTCCATAGAAAGCCTCACCGCCTTCGGAATCTTCTGGCACATGTTCATCGACAATATGTCGACAATATGCATAGGATGAATGGGGAACATGGAGAATATGCAGTTTCGCTCCATATTTCTTGGCCAAATCCAGGGCATGGCCGAATGCGATGTTGGCATCTTCTGAAAAGTCTGTACAGAAAAGTATGTTCTTGTAATCAATCATAGCGGACTCCTTTTCCTCTTCCGTTGCTATTTGGCCAAATCTCCTGACAAATTCTTAGTCGGCAGCCTTATAATAAATGTGGTCCCCTTTCCTTTTTCTGACGTGAATGTTATCTCCCCACCGTGTTCCTGAACGATTTTCCGGGTGATCATGAGCCCCAAGCCAGTGCCCTTGCTCCCTTTCGTGCTGAAAAACTTATTGAAAAGATTCGCCTTTGTCTCATCGTCCATGCCGCAGCCATTGTCAACAGCCTCATATTGGACGGCCCATCCATTCTTTCTTCGGGATCGCAGAACGACTCGACCGTGTGGTTGTGTGCAGTCCATATCCAAACAGGCGTCCATTGCATTGGTGAGCAGATTCATGATGCAACGGTGGATGCCATCGGGGTCAAGCCAGACCATTGGAAGTTCTTTGTCTGCTTCAAGGTCAAGAGAAATGCCGTTTTTCCGCGCTGTTTCCCCCATGAGCTGCCACACATGCTGCAAAGGTTCGTTGGGGTCACAGAGCTGATAATCAGGTTCCCTTTCTTTGCTGAAGTTAAGCAAATCCAGGGCAAGACCTTTTACTCTTGCTACATTTGAACGGAGCATTTCCCAACCTTCGTGGAGATATTTTTCGTCTCCGAGCTCAATGCCTTTTTCAAGAACAAACGATCCCCCTGTCAAAGCCCCGGCAATGTTTTTTATGGCATGAGCCAAGCCGGATATTGTCTGCCCTACTGCTGCAAAACGTTCGGCCTCCAGCAGTTGCTCTGTTTTCTCCTTTACAAGGGTTTCAAGGTTTTCGGTGTAGGCCCTTAGCTGTTTCCTCATGGTGATTCTTTCAAAGGCCCTTTTCAGGGCAATTTCCAGAATTTCATCTCTTATGGGCTTTGTAATAAAATCCGTCGCATCAGACTTCAGGCTCTGGATGGCAAGCTCCATTTCACCGTGTCCGGTGACCATGATGACCTCGGTTTCCGGCCTACTGGACTTCATTTTCTGAAGCAATTCAATGCCGTCCATTCCAGGCATTTTTATATCTGTCAGGACAATTGAGGGTTCATGCCTGTCAAAGATCTGGAGCGCTTTATCCCCGCTTTCGGCAGTGAACACTTCATACCCCTTATCACGCAATGAAATTGCGAGCACCTTGCGAATTCCTTCTTCATCATCTACCAGCAGTATCTTTTTCGTCATGGCTATTCTTTCAGAACCGGGAACTGAATAATAAATTTTGACCCAACATCCTGTTCTGTTTCAACACTTATTGAACCTTCATAATCCTTGATGATACTGTAACTGATGGAGAGGCCCAACCCGGTTCCTTTTCCAACACCCTTAGTCGTAAAAAACGGCTCAAAGATCTTGCCTACGACAGCTTTTTCAACGCCGGTTCCGGTATCCTCAATCTCAATGAAAACGATATCCTCCTTTGAAAAGGTCCTGATAAATATTTTGTTGTCTTCTATTTTATGATTTCTCATCCTCGATTTTTCTTCAACGCTGTCCCTTGCATTGATGAGAATATTGACAAATACCTGTTCAAGCCGGTTCGAATCTGCAAAAACAGAAGGAAGATTTTCATCCAGATCGGTCCTTAATTCTATTCCACGAAGCCTGAGTTGCTGTCCGAAAAAATCCAAGGCTTTTTCAATGGGGCCGTTCACATTGACCTTCTCTCCGCTAACCTCCGATTTCCGACCAAATTCCCGCATGTGATTAATGATCTTGGAAGCCCTGTCTGCGTAAGACTCTATCTCTTTTACCAGGACTCCCAGTGTCTCCTCATCTATCTTTTCTCTTGTGATCACTTTCTTGTTGAGGAAGCTGCTGGCGGTCTTGATAACCGTCAGGGGTTGATTCAGCTCGTGGGCTACTCCTGTCGCCATTTCTCCCAACATGGCCATCTTGCCTGCCTGTATCAGCTGCTGCTCGGCCATAAGTCGGCTCGTGATATCACTGGTAGTGACCAATAGAGCTCCAATACCCAAATAGACAGAAGAAGAAATACGAATATTGACATAGATGTCCTTGCCATCTTTCCGGATCTGCTTCGCCCGGTTCACCACATTGAGTGATTTCAGCTTGCTGGCATAAAACGTTCGATCAGGCGCATCAAAAAAGGAGAGAAAAGATATCCCAATAAGCTCATTCTTGCTAAATCCGTACACGGAGGGTACGCTCTCATTGCAGTCCAATATGTCCAACGTGCCGGCATCAAGGACAAAAACCGGATTGGGAATGCCATCAAAAATCAAACGATATTTTTCTTCAGATTTTCTTACCTCTTCTTCGAGTTCCCTTGTATGGGTGATGTCAAGGCACATTTCCATGGCTGCGACGACTTCCCCATCCTCATTTTTTATGGGGGATGTCTTGACCAGCCAGCTTGATTGATTGCCGTCTTTGTCAATACCGGTTTCTTCACTGGAATGGGGGGCGCCATCTTCAAAGGTCCGCTTCACCGGGCAAATCTCACATCGTTGCGAACGGCCTTTATAGGCGCTGTAACAATGCTGGTCAGGCTGGGGAGAAAATTTCTTTTCAAATTCGAGGTTGTAGCGAATCAGCCTGAATTCCCTGTCTTGGACAGTGACATAGCAAGGAACCTGGTCAAAAAGTGACTTGTAAAGGTCCTTCCCTTTGTTCAACGCTTGCTCTATTCTGGTTATATCTTGCACCATGTGAGAGAATCCTTGCCCTGGGGGCCATACACCAATCATGCTGAAAAAAAGAGACTTTTATGATCACCATATTATTCTTACCATTATTGTTGTCTCCCTTCAACACTCGATCAGGATTCATCATTCTTTGGAATCATTTCATCAGGTATCTCCATGAGCTCGGTTATGGCTTCCTTGAAGTGTAGGGCCTTGATCCCCAGATCGTACTCTTTTGAAAGGTCACGGATCTGGTCAATGCAATTGTGGCATGGCACAAAAACGATCTTGGCACCTGTATTGCGAATTTGCTCGGCCTTCATTTTCCCTGATTTGAGACGGTGTTTTTTCATTTCGCCGCCCATGGGCATTGCGCCGCCGCCGCCGCCACAGCAGTAATTGTAATTTCCCTGGTATTCCATTGGCCGAAAATCATCGGAGAGATACTCTGCCAGTCTTCGATTCTTTTGAGCCAGCCCTCCGCTCCGTACAATATTGCATGGGTCTTGGAGGGTCGTGGGTTCCTTGAATTTTTCCCTGAGTTTTATTCTTCCGTCACGAATGTAGTCGTGAAAAAGCTCTACCGAATGTATGACCTCCTGCTTGGGCGTGTATCCGAGCCAGCCAGGCGCTTCGAACCGAAGCGCGCGGTATGCGTGGCCTCATTCGGTTATGGCGATTTGTCTTACCTCCAATTCGTCTGCGCGTTTGAAGGTGTTCTCAACGATCATCCTTGCGGTCTTGCCGTCCCCACAAAACATGGCCAGGTTGGTATCGTCCCACCCCTTCTCGCTGGGGACGGTCCAATCCTCTCCCGCCAGGTGAAAAATCTTGGCGACCTCCATGATATCCTGGGGATAGAACATGGGCTCCCGGGCATTTACCGTATACATGATTTTGGCACCCTTTTTGTCTATAGGTATCTTCAGGCCAAGCATCTCTTCGGCCATCTCTTCCTCGCACCATTCAATGGTATCCACCCAGTCTTCCTTCGTGACGGCCATCTGGTTGCCGGATTCCTTGTAATTTTCGATTGGCTTGAGCAGTCCTTCAGGGGCCATGCCCTGGGAGAAGAGAAGCGCTCTCAGGAGCGCTATCATCATTGCGATATCTATACCGAAAGGGCAATACATGGTGCATCTCCTGCACATGTTGCATTCATGGTAGACAGTGTCGTACACCCTTTTCAGGTATTCCCCATCAACATTGCCCTTTTTCTTGAGGATATCCTTCAAGAATCTCACTTTATAGGAAGGGATCATCTTGGGATCCTTGTTGCTTGTGTTGTAATAGTGGCATGTGTTTGCGCACAGGCCGCAATGGGCGCATATATTGAGCCAGGTCTTGAATCTGGCGCCCATTTTTGGCTTTAAGAAATCCATAACCTTTCTGGGGTCAACCTGTTCGGTCATAATAACTCTCCTTTAGATCAAACACAGGTGGCGGTTCACATGGAATAGTCCCTGCGACCAAATTCAATGCCGGTTGCTCCTCTGGAGAAGAAAAAGAGGATAAAATGTGAAAACTTGGTGAAAGGGATCAGAATGAGCATCAACTCAGCCGAAAGCATGTGGATCAGTTGCATGTTTTCGGAGAAGAAAGCAATGTTGTCCAGCGTGCTATGGGTGAGAAAATAGCCTGTAAGAAACGGCAGTGCAATGATCACAAGCAGGAAGTAGTCTGAAAAGGTGGAAATAAGGCGAATGTCTGCAGAGATGATGCGCCTTAGCAGAAAAAAAAGGCAAATGGCCAGAAAAATCAGGGTCATCCAATCGGCTAAACCGTCAGGCATTGATGCCCATGTCCATTCAAATCTAGATTCTTCCCAAAGGCTTATATGCCCTGAAAAGAAGATCGGAACCGCCAGGAGGCAAATATGGAAAACATATCCCGATATCGTGAATACAGGATTCTTAGCCACATCTTTATTGATAGGGAGGAGCCAGCGTGCAAAGGTCGCCAGAACGTATTTCCATCTGAAATGCTTGAAAATGATCTTGTCTTTCTTAATGGAAAGAGACAAGAACAGTGCTGCCTTTAACAGACTGCCGATAATAAATGTCAGGAACGCGATCCATAGTAATGGCCCCTCGACAAATGAAAAGAAGTCCATGGCTTTTCGCTCCTTTCTGGATTCTGATAAATTGCAGGTTTAGGCAAGGCCATAATGGTTGAGAGTCAATCGCGATTAGAATGAAAGAACGTGAACAGCTTTCCGCGCAATACCCGGAAAAAATAGTATTATAACAAGATAATGTATAATCAAAATAAAGTATATATGACAATCTTTCCTTGTGTCAAGTCCAAATTGAAAGGGTCTGTCATAATTCAATTCCGTCTCATCCGCGACCCCTCCACGCTTAATAAAGCCTCTGTCCCTGCATTTTTCCAGAAAGCCTTTCAGCCAGTGACCGTATCTGACAAAACCATCAGGTATGACGCTCCCATTTCACAGCTTTCACACATCTTTCAAGGCGTTCTTGACCCTCTCCGGGGTCATGGGAAGCTGGAATACCCTCGCACCACAGGCATCGAAGACGGCGTTGGCCAGGACCGCGCCCATGGTGATGATGGCCGGCTCTCCGCCGCCCTGGGGTGGGGAACCCGGATTTTCAAGGATGACTACATCGATTTTGGGAAGCCAGGAAAAGCGAGGGATCTCGTAGGTGTCGAAATTGAGATCCAGGATTTTGCCGCCGTGAAAGTGGATTTCTTCGGTGAGGGCGTAGCCCATGCCCATGGTGATACAGCCTTCCACCTGAATGGCCGCTCCTTCGGGATTGATGGAAAGGCCCATGTCCTGGGCGCAGACCACGCGTTTGACCGAAACCGCGCCTGAACTCTTATCGACCTCGACTTCCGCTACGGTAGCCACATACGTCCCGGCATCGGTTCCGCAGGCGATCCCGCGGCCCTGGCCGCTCGGCACCGGCGATTTCTTCCATCCGAATTTCTCCGCCGCCGCTTTCAGCACCCGCTTCATCCTTTCGTCGGACAGGTTATGCAGCCGAAACTCCAACGGATCCATCCCGGCCTGCGCCGCCAGGATGTCGATCTGCGATTCCCGGGCGAAGGTGTTGGTGTTGTTGGCCGGAGCCCGCCAGGCGCCGGTGGCGAACGGGTGGGACCCGGGGGTGCCGCTCCAGCCGCGGCCGGAGGAGACCGTACGGTGATTGGGAATGTCATAGAATTGCGCGGCCCCGCGGTCTCCAGCGAAATAGACATGATAGTCCCAGAAGCGCATATCGCCGTGTTCGGTGGCGCCCGAGCGGATTTTCACCACCGCGGCCGGCCGGAACGAATCGTAGAAAAATTCCTCGTTTCGGCTCCAGGCCACCTGGACCGGCTTTCCGGTGAGTTTGGCCAGGCGGGCGGCCTCTCCCACCTGAAGGTTCCGCGTCTTCCCGCCGAAGCCGCCGCCCACAAAGGGTGAGATGACTCGCACGTTCTCCGCCGGAATCCCAAGGGCCTGTGCGGCTTCCCCCTTGGCCCGGAACGGGGTCTGGGAAGATGGCCAGACCGTGGCGCGGTTGCCCTCGAAGCGCACTGTGGCCGTATGGGGTTCAATGGGGGCATGGGCCACATAGCTGTTGAGGTAGGTCGCATCGAAACGCAATTTGGCCTCGCGTTCCCCGGTTTTCAGGTTTCCGCCGCTTCCGAGCACGCTTCCGGCCGGGGCCACCTTCAGGAGATGATCGAAGATGGTCTTGTCGTCAAGGTCGGATTTCGGCTGTTCGAACTCGGCCTTGATTTTGAGAAACGCCGCTTCGGCGACATCCGGCTGGGGGTGCAGGACTGCGATCAGATCTCCGTCACGAACCACGCGGACTCCTTCTGCTTTCTCAGCCTCGGAGAGATCCGCTGAGACCAGCCGGGCGTCATGGGCCGGGGGACGCAGGATCCGGGCGTAGAGCATGCCGGGAACATGGATATCTCCTGCGTATGCGGCCTTTCCGGTCACCTTTTCAAATGCATCCCGCCGCAGCGCCGGCCGATTCATAATCTTGAACTCGGAAGGATCTTTCACCTTCACCGGCCTGGAAAGATGCCGCTCGATGCGTTTCCCCCGGGTCAGCTGGGCGTAAGCGATCCGGCTCCGAGGCCGGGTCTTCTCGAATATTTCGCCGTTTTCAACGGTAAGTCTCCCTGGCGGAATATGGAGGTGCTCCGAGGCGAGTTCCAGAAGGACCACTCTCGCCTCGGCGGCAGCGGCTCGAAGGGGCGGGCCGAAAAAGCGCGTCGTTCGGCTGCCGAAGGTGCCCATATCCCACGGGCAGAGATCCGTATCTCCCATGACCATGTCCACGTTTTCGAGCGGCACGTCCAGTTCGTCCGCCAGCATCTGGGCCAGAGAAGTGATCACCCCCTGACCCATTTCGATCTTGCCGGTAAAGCAGGAAACCCGCCCGTCTTCCCCGATTTTCAAAAACGCGTTGAAATCGGTGGGAAGGGGCTCTCCTTCCGCCTCCTGCGGAAAAAACGGCAGTTGCCCCACGGTAAAAAAAACGAGAAGGCCGCCGCCGGTGAGTTTCAGAAATTCACGCCGGGTGACCTGAAATCCGGGCGTGGGCTCGTGGAATTCGCGATCCGGTTTCATATCAGCTTCCTCCCTTCATTTCTGTTGCCGCCGCCTGGATGGCACGGACGATCCTGTTGTGGGCACCGCATCGGCACAGGTTGTATTCCATGGCGTCGATGATGTCGGCGGTAGACGGCTCCGGGTTTCGTCGCAGAAACGCAGTCGCCTGCAGGATCATCCCGGGCGTGCAGTAACCGCACTGGAGCGCATCATGATCCATGAAGGCTTTCTGTACCGGGTGCAGCTTTTTGCCCATGGCCAGCCCCTCGATGGTGACCACCTGTTTTCCGCGGATTTCCCGAACAGCCGTCTGACAGGAACGCACGGCCGCATCGTCGACCAGCACGGTGCAGGCGCCGCACAGCCCCTCACCGCAACCGTATTTGGTGCCGGTCAAACCCAGATCGGTCCGCAGCACCCACAACAGCGCCCGGTCTCCGTCCACGGTGATTTTCTGGAAACTACCGTTGATCGTAAACTGTATCTCTTCCATCATGGCCGCCTCCTTTGTATTGGCTCTTCGTCATCCTGAATGGGTAAGGGGATAAGGGGACGCCTGCGCAGGACTCCGGGAGGTCATTTGGAATGGGCGGTGGCAGCCAAGCCAGGCACCCGTGCGGCTAGCAGGCATCCCCCCACCACCAGTACACCCCCTACACATTGACTCATGCGCGGTATCTCCCCGAGTGCCGGCAACGCAACAACTGCGGCGTAGAGCGGCAGGGTGTTGTAGAAGGCCATCGCGCCGTTGGGTCCCAGCCTCTTCACCCCCTCATTCCATGCCATGAAGGCCAGGAACGAAGGCCCCGCACCGATATACAGCAACCCGGCCACTACGCTTAAAGACCATTGAGGAGGCGCCAAGCTCCATTCCCATGCCGCCGGTACCGCCAGTATCGCCGCTCCCAGAATGGTGGAAACGGCCGTCACCCGTACCGTGGAGTGCCGCGTGAGCAAAACCCGGCCTGAAATGGAATACAAGGCCCACAACACGACGGCGGCCAGGATCAGGAGATCGCCGGGGTTGAACCGCAGCGCCGCAAGCATGGCCCAGGACCCACCGGAAATGATCACCCCGACGCCCGCCAGGCTCAAGACGGCCCCCACCACCTGCTGCCGGCGGAGCGACTGGCCCAGCATCCATCTCGCCAGGATCATCGTGATAAGAGGCCCGGCAGCGTTTACCAGTCCCGCGTTCACGGCCGTGGTATACCTGAGCCCCGCATACTGCAATACCTGGAATCCGGCCACGCCCGTGAGGGCCATTACCACCACATGGGCCTTCTCCCGGGGTCTGAGTTCAGAGCCTCGTCCACCCCTTCGGGCCAGGAGGGCGGCGAAAAGCAGTGAAGCAATGGCTGCGCGCACCCCCGCGAGGGTCAAGGGGCCCACGGCTTCACGCAAGGCTCGTCCCAGCACGATGTTGCCGGCCCAGAGCAGCGTAGCGGCGTTCACGAACAGGTAGTCGGTCCAGTAATGCAGGGAATACCTCCAGGCAGGGGCCTGCGGCCCTCTGAGCTTTTTTTCCTGATAACACACCAGAGATAGAACCGAAAATCAAGCATATTGTGCGAACGCGGGTTTCTGAGATATTCGTTAAGCTTCGGCTGCATCGTGAAATCGGGAAAAGCCTGTGTTATTAAATCTGCGTTACAGATGGTCGGTTACTACGCATACTAAAGTACCGTGTCTCGGGACAAGCGCAAAAAGGGCAACAGAGATGACCTGATACCCTGAGTTGCAGCCACAATATCCTGCGGTCAGCTTTTGCTTGATCCACGAGGCCGAATCCGGTATAGTCATAGGCGCAAAAAGGAAGCTCCTGTCACCGAAACCCGGGGTGGATGCAAATCGAAGATCCCGTTTAAAGAGGTTCATGATGAAAAAAACAGGAACGAATCTGGACCAGCGGATGTTTTTTCCCAAAGTGGCGCTGGCCGTTATGATCGAAACCCTGAGCGCGCAGGGATACGCGGTCATTGCACCGACATTGCATAGGGACGTCGTCAAATTAAGACCGATCACCCGCAGTGATGAAATTGCCCGCGGGCTGCGGGACCTGCAGGACGGCGGGCATTACCGCCTTGAACAAGGCGATGAAGCCCTTTTCTTCGAATACGTGGTCGGGCCGGACAGTGCGAAATGCTATTTTTTCCCGGCCCGCCAGGAGCTGTTTGCCTTAGATATTGAAAACGGCCGATTTGCCTTGCACCAGAGCCGGGCAGAGATCCCGAAACTCGCCTTATTCGGGTTAAGACCCTGCGACCTGGCGGCCATCCGCGTTCAGGACCGGGTCTTTGGCGGAACAGAACCGGCAGGCGCAACGCGGTGTGAAGCCGAACTCCATTACAGACGGGCCCGGGCACAATCCATGGTCATTGCGGTCAACTGCACCCGTCCGGGCGGAACGTGCTTCTGTGATTCCATGGGAACGGGTCCGAAAGCGACCGAGGGGTTTGACGTGGCCATGACCGAGCTGCGCTCGGGTTTTGTCGTAGAAGCCGGCTCAGACGCCGGCATGTCGCTTTTGCACGATCTGCCGCTGCGGGACCCGTCTCCTGCTGAGCTGGAACTGGCGGACCTGAAAATGGAGCGGGCCCGTGAGCACATGGGACGCAAGCTCGACACCCGGGACATCGTCGAGGTGCTGGATAGCAACATTGAACATGTGCGATGGGACAACGTCGCTGAGCGGTGCCTCTCCTGCGGCAATTGCACGATGGTGTGCCCCACCTGTTTCTGCAGCACCGTCTCGGATTCAAGCGATCTGGCCGTCAAGAGAGCGGCGCGCACACGCCATTGGGAATCCTGTTTTACCCATCAGTTTTCCCATACCACGATGGGGCCTCACCGGCATACGATCAGGGGCCGGTACCGCCACTGGATGCGGCACAAGCTGTGCACTTGGTGGGAGCAGTTCGGCACCAGCGGATGTGTCGGCTGCGGACGGTGCATTACCTGGTGTCCGGTGGGAATCGACCTGACGGAAGAAACGGCCGCGATACGCGGCGGTTCCCCGAAAACCGCTGACCATGCGGCTTTCCCTCTTGAAAGCGAGGTGACAAAATGACACTGGCGCAGGGCGAGACAACCCCGCCGCTCGTCTGCGGGCTGGATACCTGGATGCCCGTGCCGGCGCGCATCCTCGATATCAAAGACGAAAATTTCAACACCTATACCATTCGCCTGCGAATAGAAGATGAGGCCGCCCGCAATGCATATCGGTGGGCGCCGGGCCAGTTCAATATGCTCTATGTCCCCGGTGTAGGAGAGGCCGCCATCTCCATCAGCTCCGACCCGGAAAAGCCTGCTGAGCTTGAACACACCATCCGCGTCGTGGGTTCGGTGACGCGGGCGATAAAAAAAACGGGAACAGGGGGGATTATCGGCATACGCGGACCTTTTGGTACAAGCTGGCCTACAGAGGGCATCAAAGAAAAGAATGTCGTGATGGTGGCCGGCGGCATCGGGCTGGCGCCGATCCGCCCCATGATTTACTGGCTGCTTCATCATCGCGACCATTGCAAACGAGTCGTCCTGCTCTATGGCTGCCGTTCGCCTGAAGACCGGGTTTTCGCTCCGGAACTGGAAAAATGGGAGCTCAACAGCAACATTGATGTCCTGGTGACGGTCGACAACGCAACGGGCGACTGGACCGGCCCTGTGGGCGTGGTCACACACCTGCTCAGGCGGATCAGGGTCGATGCCGAGCATACGACGGTCATGGTCTGCGGCCCGAAGATTTTAAACCGCGCCGCGTCCTGGCAATTCCTGCAGCTTCACGTCCGGCCGGAACAGGTGTACGTTTCCCTGGAGCGCAACATGAACTGCGGGTTCGGCCAATGCGGTCACTGTCAGTACGGTTCAAAATTCGTATGCCGGGACGGACCTGTTTTTCGTTTTGCCGACATCGCGCACATTTTTGCCAAGGAGGAGATCTGATGGCGCCGGTTGACGAAAGAACAGCTGAAAAACCCAAACTTGCGGTCTACAAATTTTCAAGCTGCGACGGGTGTCAGCTCTCGATTCTAAACCTGGAGGACGAACTTCTGGATCTGGTTGGTGCGGTCGAGGTAGCCTTCTTTCTCGAAGCGCGCCGCCAGGTCCTGCCGCCGCCCTATGATGTCGGCCTGGTGGAGGGGAGCATCTCCACGCCCGATGAAGAAGAACGTATCCAGCAGGTTCGCCGGGACTGCAAATTTCTGGTGGCCATCGGCGCCTGTGCAACTTCCGGCGGCATCCAGGCATTGCGCAACTGGGCCGACGTGGAAGCATACAAACGGACGGTTTATCCGGAGCCCGCTTTTCTGAAGACCCTGGAGACGTCAACGGGGATTGCCTCACATGTGTTCGTGGATTTTGAGCTGCGGGGGTGCCCGGTCAATAAGGATCAGATCCTGGAACTGGTGACGGCACTGCTCATCGGGCGCAAGCCCGATATCCCCACCCACAGCCTGTGCGTCGAATGCAAACGCCGGGGATATCCCTGCGTACTGGTTTCAAAGGGAGAACCCTGCTTAGGCCCGATTACTCAGACGGGATGCGACGCATTGTGCCCCGGGCTCAGCCGGCCCTGCTACGGATGTTTCGGCCCCATGGAACAACCCAATATCTCCTCGCTGGCAAGCTGGTTTAATCGGCTGGGTTTTACCCCGAGAGACATCAAGCGGATGCTGAGGACCTTTAACGGATATCTCGAACCCTTTAAACAGGCAAGTGACTATTATGAGCAACGCGAAGAACCCAAAGGAAAATAGAAAGCGCACCATCCGGGTGGGCGCGCTTGCGCGGGTGGAGGGAGAAGGTGCACTCCACCTGGTGATGAGCGGGAGCCGCGTCGAGGAAGTGCGCCTGGAGATTTTCGAACCGCCGCGTTTTTATGAAGCTTTTCTTCAAGGCCGGGATTTTATGGAAGTGCCGGATATCACGTCGCGCATCTGCGGCATCTGCCCCATCGCATACCAGAGTGCCTCCTGCTATGCCCTGGAAAAGGCAATGGGTGTTTTCGACCAGCTCGATACGCCCATACAGAAGCTGCGCGACCTGATTTACTGCGGCGAATGGATCGAAAGTCATGTGCTGCACATGTTTATGCTCCACCTGGCCGATTTCCTGGGTTATGAAAGCGCCGTCAGCATGGCGCGGGATCACGGCGGGATCGTCAGGCGCGCCCTGCGGATCAAAAAGGCAGGAAATGCCATCGTAGAACTCCTGGGGGGCCGGTCCGTGCACCCGGTGGGCATGTGTGTGGGCGGATTTTACAGCTGTCCGGATCCGAAGGATGCGGCATCGCTGCTTCCGGAAATAAAGGCCTGCCTGGCCGACATGGTCGACCTCACTTTTTTTCTTGCCCAAAAGGTAACCTACCCGGACTTTAAACAGGATTACGAGTTTGTCGCCCTCTGCCCCGATGACGAATATCCCATGAACCTTGGCCGCATCAAATCAAACAAGGGCCTTGATGTGGATCAGCAGGAGTTTGGCGAAGCCATCGAAGAGCGCCAGGTTGAGCATAGCAATGCACTTTTCTCGGCAATAAGGGGCCGGGGCGCTTATCTGGTCGGCCCCCTGGCGCGCCTCAACCTCAACCATGAGAAACTGCATCCGGTTGCCGCTGACCTGCTGCCAAAGGTCTGCGCGGCCGTCGGCAAAAATCTGCCCTGGGACAATAGCTTTTTGAGCCTGCCGGCCCGGGCTCTTGAAACCGTGCATGCCCTGGCTCTTGCGGCCGAAATTCTGGAATCTTACGTGCCTCCTTCCGGCTGCCGGATTCCGATAGCGCCCCGTGCCGGGTATGGCGGCCATGGCACCGAGGCGCCCCGAGGCATCTGCTGGCATGAATACAGGACGGAAAACGACGGCACCGTTTCATTCGCCCGGATCATACCCCCCACGGCCCAGAACCAGATGTGCATCGAGCAGGACCTTTACGAAATGGCAAAGCAGGTCGTGGACCTTGAGGATGAAGGGGCCGCCATGCGATGCGAACATCTCATTCGAAACTACGATCCCTGTATCAGCTGTTCGGTCCATTTCTTGAAGTTTGAACGCACATGGCACGAAGATCCCGCAAAAAGCCGATCCTGATCGTCACCTGCGGCAATCCGGATGCTGGAGACGACGGCTTTGGAGATGCCGTGGCTGAAGGCCTTTGTGCCGATACATTGCCCGGCATAACCGTTGCGAAGCTGGGAACCCGGCCGGCGGACCTGCTGGATCACGCACAGGGATATGCAGTGCTTATCATCGTGGACGCGGTCTGTTGCCCCGGCGAAAAACCGGGCAGCCTGATTGAAATGGACTGGTTTGATCCGGCGCGTCCTGCCTTAAAGAGCGAGGAGGCATTGAGCACCCATGGCATATCCCTCGGCCGGCAGATTGACCTGGGACAATCCCTGGAGATGCTGCCGCCTGTTGTCCGGCTGGTGGGAGTCAATATCGTCCAGCCGGAAATCGGACGTCTCATGACGGAAGCTGTGCGAAAATGCATCCCTGAGGCGGTAAGGGTTATCAGACAACACGCCATCCGTGCAAAGTCAGGAACAGAGTAAAGACGGTTCCATCGAATCGGGACGGATCAGGCCGGTCATGGTGGCCGCTTTCACCTGTCTTTGCCATCCGATAGGGTGGGGCGTCTGTTTATCGGACCGTCAGTGAGGAGAAAGTAATCGATGCTGAAGCAAATTGTGGAAGTCATTCAAAAGGGAGATGCAAACGGAAACGGGATGCTGCTGAGGATGAAGCTCCCTTCGGGAATAGAGATTTTCGGGCTTCCAACCGAGAATGGCTATGGCGGTGACTGGGACCTGGGACCCACATGGAACTACCTGGTAATGCTTGACAAACCCTTTCTGGTGGATACCGGCAGGCTCGGCATGGACAAAACGTTACTGGAAATGATGAAAGCGGTCGGCATCGAGGGAAAGGACCTGGATTCGATTCTCATCAGTCACGGCCATGAAGATCATGATGGTGCGCTGGCAGAAATGGTGGAACATACCGGGGCTGAAGTGAAGGCCCATCCGGTCTATGATCGATTGATCCGATATTATCCGGAAGATGCGCCGCCGGATTTCAGGAAGGGGTTTCCGGCCTTTTGCTGGCGTTGTTTCATGCCGGAGTCCTTCATATCGGAAAACTGCCTCGAATATCACAGGACCCGCAGCAGGCTGAAGATCAGGGCCATCCGAGAAGGGAACGGTGAACTCGGCGACGCTGTGGATGTCTATCATGTCCCGGGACACAGTCCGGACGCTATTGCCATGATCATTGGAGGCGAGGCCCTCCTGGTGGGAGATACCGTGCTCCCGGGTATTACGCCGTGGCCCAGCCAGGAGGCGTTTTTCCCTCCGGTAAAGGAGCTCCTGAGTCCCGATTATACGCATGCCGAAGAGATTTTCGGCCTCAGGGCCTACATCCGCTCTCTCAGAAGGCTGAAAGAGATCGGCAGAGATTTCGGGGAATTGCTCGTGTTGCCGGCCCACCGGCTGTTTTATGGAAACCAATGGAACGAGGTTGGCCTGGAAAAACGGGTGGACGAGTTGGTGGAACACCATATCCAGAGATGCAGCGCTGTCCTGGACATCGTCCGGCAGGAGCAGAAGACGGCCAGAGAGATCTCACTGGAACACTTCGAAGAGCGGCAGCTGAAAGGGTACGGCATCCTGATGGCTGAAAACGAGATTGTCAGCCACTGCGAGCTATTGGAAGCATGCGGGGATATGCGTCGCGCGGGAGATCATTACCTGGCCACGGGAACCGCGAATTTTGAGACCTTCATCCGGTCATTGTAACTTCAAATAGATACTGGGCACTGGCGAGTACCCAATTCAGAAATGAGATGTTTCTTGCAAGATCAAGTCGAAGATCCCGGACTTTGAGCGGGAGAAATCAAGGGATTACGCGGAGGGAGAAAGACCCAGGTTACGGCTAATAATCAGTTTCATGATTTCACTTGTCCCCGCAAAAATTGACAAGGAACGAACGTCACGATAGATGCGACAGATCCGGTACTCTTCCATATATCCGTACCCTCCATGGATTTGCACGGCCTGATAAGCGATTCGATTTACCATTTCGCCCAGCCAGTATTTTGCCATAGACACCTTCTGAACTATCTGTTTGCCCCGAATGTGATCCACGATGAGGCTGTCAAGAAAAGTGCGACCGAGCTCCACTTCTGTTGCCATGTCGGCCAGACGGAACGCATTAAACTGAAAATTCCCGATTGGTTTCCCGAACGCCTCGCGGGTTTTGGCGTAACTCAGTGCCTCTTTCAAAGCCTCCTCCGCGTTCACCTGGCACTTTATACTCACATCCAGCCTTTCTTGCTGGAGTTTCTCCATCATGTACTTGAAACCCTTGTTTTCTTCACCCAAGAGATTGGATGCGGGCACACGGCAATCCTCGAAAAAAAGCTCAGCCGTGTCTTGCATATGATAGCCCATCTTTTCCAGCTTGCGCCCCCTGGAAAACCCCGGTGCATCCTTGTCCACCAGGATTAAACTGATACCTCGGTGGCCGGCCTCGGGATCCGTCTTAACAGCCATTACAATCACATCTCCAAAGTAACCATTGGTAATAAACGTCTTCTGACCATTAATGACATAGGAGTCCCCATCCTTGACCGCTCTGGTCCGGATTGCGGCCAAGTCGGATCCTGTATTGGGTTCGGTCAGTCCAATAGCAGTGATCACATCACCGGTTACGCACTCCGGCAGCCAGCGTTTCTTTATATCAGGCACACCATAGGAGTGAATATAGGGAGTGGCAACATCACTGTGCAGAGGAACCCCCACACCAAAACCATCCCCCCTGATCAACTCCTCATTAATAATAACCGAATACTCGAAACCAACATCCAACCCTCCGTATTCCTCCGGCAGCCAGGGACACAAGAACCCTTGCTTCCCCATTTTAAGCCACAACTCCCGGGGAACAGCCCGTTCAGCTTCCCATTGAGGCACATTGGGAGTGATCTCATTAGCTACAAATTTCTTGAATGCATCACGAAAAATCTGGTGTTCTTCGGTGTAGATTCTTTCATTCATCACTTCGACTCCCGGTTCACTCTAATCTTTTCTGATCCCCCTCCAGTTACAACACCAAGGCACCCGGATTCTCTTATGCCCTGCGTTTCTTCCAAACTGCACCCTCTTTTGATCCGTACATATATTATACTATTGTGCCCCCTTTTCCCACTGCTTTTTTGAAAACCTCTTGGGTTGTGACCGTATCTGACAAAACCATCCTGTATGATGAAAAGAAATGGGTCCAAAAGTCTGCGTGAGTCCGTGTGGGCCTGTGGCTGAAGCCAGGGAAATCATTTGACAGATTCCCTATAGGGGGTTACTAAAAACTCAGTGCGTGCCTATTGCAACCGGACAAACCACGAGAGGTGAGGCCTTTTGATGAAAAAGCCGGGACTGATCGAGACAGCAGTCCGCCCTTTTCCCGAAAAGGAATTTGACGCCGCCACGACTCAAATCACCATTAAGTGCCATGTCATCGGTCGCATGCTCAAAAAGGGCCTGGATCCATACCGGTCCTGTATCGAAACCTGGGGAAAAGCACTCGAGAATGGAAAAAAGTCGACGGTATTTCAATTGGAGTCTCAATAGTTTTCTATTCTGCCGGGTTGAGTTTCTTATTTAATTGTGGGCCCAATTCCACAAGGCCGGATAGAATTCGTGATGGAACAAATACTTCCCAACTTATACAAGATCGAAGTTCCGCTTCCCGAAAGTCCCTTGAAAGCGACGAATGCTTATCTTATCAAGGGTCCTGACCGGGCCCTGATCGTCGACACCGGCATGAACCGGGAGAAGTGCCTTACAGCGCTCCTTTCCGCTCTTGGAAAGCTCCAGGTGGACTTGGACAGGACGGATTTTTTCATCACCCACCTGCACGCGGACCATCTCGGCCTGGTGGGGAGGCTGGCGCGAGAAACGTCGAAGATTTTCATCAGCGAAGTGGAATCCGCCATCGTGACGACCATCGCTCGGAAGGGGGCGTTTCGGGTGGATGCTCTCCGGGGGTTCTATATGGCGAATGGTTTTCCCGAAGAAGAACTCCGAAAGGCTGAGGAGAGGCATCCGGGCTTTCGATACGGGCCCGGGCGAAAGATAGACTTCTCTCCTATGAAAGAAGGGGACATGATAGAAGTGGGGGACTATTCGTTCAGAGGTATTTCCACACCGGGGCACTCTCCGGGGCATATGTGCCTCTACGATGCTGAAAAAAAGATACTCCTTGCCGGAGACCACCTGCTTTGCGACATCACCCCCAACATCACCCGCTGGCCGGAGCTTGAAAATGCCCTGGGGGCCTACCTGGAAAGTCTTCAGAAAACGTATCTTCTGGACGTCGAGCTTGTCCTGCCCGGGCACCGGAGCCTGTTTACCGATCACAGGGGAAGGATCACGAGGTTACAGGAACACCACCAGGGGAGGCTGGCCGAGGTCCTCTGCGCTTTGGAGGACCGCCCGGGGACGGCCTGGGATGTGGCCCCTCACGTAACCTGGGACATCGAATTCAAATCATGGAAATCGTTCCCCACTGTTCAGAAATGGTTTGCGATCGGAGAAGTAATCGCACACCTGGACTACCTGGAAGCGCAAGGAAAGCTGGAACGGCGGGAGGAGAACGGAAAAATGGTTTACAAGCGGTGTTAGCCCGTGCCATTCTCTCCTGAGCCCGTATCAGGTTCCGGGTGGATTAAGTTGGGGGGGCATTTGGTATATGGATGTTCCCAGCCCAATAAGTTGCTTTGGAACCTACGTCCCCGTCTCTGTCAAAGGGGTCGGTAGATTTCGTCATTCCGACACCGTCCTCGTGACCGAAGACGGATGTATTTCTTTGACGCGGTTTCCCGACTCGCTCAAGGATCCGGTGCTGCCCATGGGATAATTGCCGCACTGACCCGTGAGCAGACCGGATGAGAGCAGGCCCGCCTGGCGGGCATCCAATACAATGAATAAGCCTTTCACGGCTACTGTGAGGTGGATCACATGAAGAGTAAGGTATATTTCGTACCGGTTGAGGATGCTGAGGACATCAATAACGTCAACGGCAAATTGAAGGTGCTCCTGGAGGAAAGCAGGGTGCTGGGTTTTCCCGAAGAAGTCAGGAGAGTGGGAGTGAAGATGCACTTCGGGGAGGAGGGCACCGACGCTTTCGTCAGGCCCGACCACCTGCGGCTCGTTTGTGATGAGATAGCCGAGAAGGGCGCTGTCCCCTTTTTGTCGGACGCCAATACGCTTTACCGCGGCAAACGGCTCAATTCCACGGATCATCTCGAGATAGCCGCGGCGCATGGCTTCACGAGGGAGGCTGTGGGCGCGGACATCTTCATCCCTGACGACAAGAAAAAGGAAGATGTCACGGAGGTACAGATCGATCAGAATTTCATCAAAACGGCCAAGGTCGGCCGCTGCTACGTGGATGCAGACGCCTTCGTTGCCGTGACTCATTTCAAGGGTCATGGCCTGACGGGTTTCGGCGGGACCTTGAAGAACATCGGTATGGGGTGTGCAACGAGGGAAGGCAAGCTGGCTCAGCACTGTGATGCGGCACCCACTTTCTACGAAGACAAATGTGTCGGCTGCGGTGAGTGCGAAAAAGTCTGCCCCGTAAATGCCATCCATATGGAAGACGACAAATCGGTGCTGAACAAGGACAAGTGCATCGGGTGCGCAAGTTGCGTGGCGGCCTGTCCCAACATGGCGCTTTTTATCGATTTCGGGGCAGGTGACGAGGTCCAGAAGAAGATGGTTGAGTATACCTATGCCATTCTGAAGGACAAGAAAGGCAAAGCCGGTTTCCTGAATTTTGCGCTGCGGATAAATAAGGAATGTGATTGCTGGCGTTATGGAACCCGGCGGATTGCACCTGATGTGGGGATTTTCGCTTCGGCCGATCCCGTGGCCGTCGATAAGGCGAGCCTCGACCTCGTGAATGCCTCCTGCGGGAAAGAGATTTTCAAAGAGGTGCACCCCAAGCAACACCATCTCCTGCAACTGGAATACGGTCAAAAGATTGGTCTGGGAAGGGTCGACTACGACCTCATAAAGGTCTGATGGGGTCCAGATTATGGGTGAAGCAGGTAACGTAAAACCTTTGAGCATCGAACAGTGGGATGACTCGCTAAAACCAATTGTTGATGATATGAAAGGACGCCCTATTAATGTCCACCGCCTGATGGCCAATCACCCTGATCTGCTAAAGGCCTGGTGGAGTTTTCGCAATTACTCCGTTGCCGGTGGGGCGCTGGGAAGGCGCCGGGGTGAGCTGGTTATTTTGCGAGTCGCTGTTCACATGAAAGCCTGGTACGAGTGGGGTTCGCATGTGGAGCGAGGCTTGGCCTGCGGTTTAAGTCTGGAAGAAATTGAGCGGGTTAAAGAAGGGGGCGATGCAGTGGGTTGGAAAGCGGAGGACGCTTTACTGCTCAGGGCTGTCGATGAATTAATAACCGGCCACAGCCTGAGCAAGGGTCTTCAGGCCGAACTCGCCGGGTTTTTCTCTACTAAACAAATCATGGATCTCATCGCCATCCACGGCATGTATGTCATTCTTGGCTGCATGATTAACAGCTGGGGGCTGGAATTGGACGAGCATGTGGCGGCCAAACTGCCCGATGCTGTGACGCAGGAACAATTTGAACAGCAGTTTCCGAGCGAGGAAAAGTGACGTGAGAGAGATCAGGAATGTCGCTGTCATTGGCGGCGGTCTTATCGGTATGAGTTGGGCCAGCCTGTTCCTGGCTCGGGGTATGAAGGTGACGGTGGTTGACCCCAGGCAGGAGGCCGTAAATCAGCTGGGTGAATTTGTTAAAAATGCCTGGCCGCTGTTATCGGATCTCGGATTGACACTGTCGGAACAGGTTCAGGAAGCAAATTTTCTCACTGATACAGCCCTGCTTAGTGATATTGATTTTGTTCAGGAATGCGGTCCGGATCGCATTGAAGTTAAACGTCAAATAGTGGCATCGCTGGAATCGGTGCTTGCTGCTGATGTGGTTATTTCTTCCAGCACCTCGTCATTAAAAGCCTCAGACATTCAATGTGACGCTCGACATCCTGAGCGTATCCTGGTCGGCCATCCCATGAACCCGCCGCATTTGGTGCCGATGGTAGAACTGGTGGCGGGAAAACAGACTTCCGAGCAAACGATGACAACAGCGGATGCGTTTTATCGGGCCATGGAGCGGGTGACCATTCGAGTCAAAAAAGAAGTGGTGGGCCACCTCGCTAATCGCCTGACGTCTGCCCTGTATCGCGAAGCGGTTTATCTTGCTGCCGAAGGTATTGCGGATGTTGAAGACATCGACCGTGCCATCAGCTACGGTCCGGGTATGCGCTGGGCCCTGATGGGTCCGCATCTCACCTACCACCTTGGCGGTGGTGCAGGCGGCTACAGACATTATCTGGATCATCTTGGCCCCACTCAGGAAGCACGCTGGAAAGAACACGGCACAGCCGAACTGACTGAAGCGCTCAAAGAAAAACTGGTCGCAGGCGTGGAAAAGGAACTGCAAAGCCAGGATAAAGACACGCTGGTGCAACGACGGGATCAGGCTCTGGTAGAAATATTTGTGTTAAAGAAAAACTATGGATTCTAAGGCCGTTCAGTTGATGCGCCACTTGCGGCGAATACTCTCCACTCAGTGAAGAATTGAAAAGAAGAATCGAAGCTATGGAAAGTAAATACGATGAGCAATTCAGCGTCGTGTTCGAAGCCATAAAGCAGCTAATAGACGCCAAAGATAAGCCCAAGAGGAAGATAGGATTTGAAGTCAAGGAGGCGGCCGCGGCCTATTCCAAAAGATCAAGAAAGAAAAAAGGCTAATCAAATGACCTTCGAAAAATTTCCAAACATGGCCGTGCCTTCCCAGGTGGAAGGCGGCGGCTCAGGGAGGGATATAAATGTCATATTTTCTCAGCCCAAAGGTGCTCTTCGGCAAAGGTGCACTGGAAAAGTTAGGACCCGAGATTGAAGGCAAGGGCGATAAGGCAGTGCTGATTACGGATACTACGATGGCAAGGTCCTGCGGAACGATTGTGAAAACCTTCAATGATGCCGGATATGAAGTGAAGGTCTGGGATGGAGCAGAGCAGGAGCCGTCTATTGATGCAGCGCTTGCCGGGAGCAAAGTTCTTCTCGATTTTAAGCCTCAATGGATTATCGGTTTTGGCGGGGGATCTGCCATCGACACGGCAAAGGCGGCATGGGTCCTGTATGAAAGACCGGACATGGCCGGCAAACCTGTTCTCCCGAAGCTCAAATTAAACCTGCGGCAAAAGGCCAAGTTCTTATCCGTGCCTACCACAAGCGGCACGGGTGCGGATGTCACATGGGTGGCAGTACTCACAGACAAGGCAAAGCACCAAAAAAAGATATTTGCCCACAATGACATCGTCCCTGATATATCGGTCCTGGTCCCGGAGCTTACAGCCGGGATGCCGGCGGGGTTGACCGCAAGCACCGGGATTGATGTCATAGGCCATTCCGTGGATGGCTATACATCCAGGCAGCAGACGGACTTCAGCGACGGCCTGTGCCTCCAGGCCATGAAGATAGCCTTTGAGTGGCTTCCCAAGGCGTACCGGGACGGAAACGATGTCCTGGCCAGGGAGAAAATGCAGAATGCAGCCACCATAGCCGGATTAGGATTCGGCAACAGTAACACAGGGCTTTCTCATGCCATGGCCCATTCGGTGGGAGCCGTATTTCATATCCCCCACGGACGGGCGGTGGGAATAGCCCTGCCTTATTCTTTGGCGTATATTTCTTCAAATCCTGCTCTTCCTGATGCTCCTGATCCGGTTGAGAGACTCGACACTGCTGCCAGGTTTGTAGGAATTAATGCGAATTCTGCTCAGGAGAGGATACAGGAATTTATTCTGAAAATAAGGGATCTTGAAAGAGAAATTGGAGAACCCCTGAGCCTGAAGGAAGCCGGCATCACAGAGAATCAGATGAAGGAAGAGATAGACACCTTGGTGAGTGTGGCGAGCCAGGACCCGAACATGTATACCACGCCATGCAGGTGCAAAGAGGAGAATCTCAGACAACTTTTTCAGGATATGTGGGCGGGAAGCTTCGCCGTTTGAAATTTAATTTGCAGATGAAACTGCCGAAAAGAAACCACGAAGGCTTGATGACCCCGATTTCCGAAATGCGGAAATAGCAATGGTAAAGTTCATCCATGCGGCTGATATCCACCTGGACAGCCCTTTGATCAGGCTTTCCTACCATGAAGGCGCACCGGTGGACGAACTGCGCCAGGCCACCCGTCAGGCATTGAACAACCTGGTTGCACTTGCCATCACTGAAAAGGTCGATTTTGTTCTCATCTCCGGAGATCTGTATGACGGAGACTGGAAAGATTACAACACGGGTCTCTATTTTGTCTCGCAAATGAGTAAATTGCGGGAGGCGCATATTCCGGTTTACCTCATTTCGGGGAACCATGATGCAGCCAGCAAAATCACCAGGACCATCCGCTTTCCCGAGGGCACACATGTTTTTCCGAAAAATGAGCCTTCCACCCTTATCGTAAAAAACCTGGACGTCGCGATCCATGGTCAGAGCTTCGCATCTCCGGCAGTGACGCAAAACCTTTCACTCAACTACCCCGCCCCCATCCCGGGGAACTTCAATATCGGTATGCTCCATACCTGTGCAACAGGCAGGGAAGGGCACGAACCATATGCCCCCTGCACGGTGGAAGACCTTCAACTCAAAGGATATGACTACTGGGCACTCGGACACGTCCATCAACGTGAGATCCTCTCGCATGACCCATTGATCGTGTTCCCCGGGAATACCCAGGGACGCAATATCCGGGAAACCGGAGCCAAAGGGTGCATGCTGGTCACTGTCGATGAAAAGGGCCGGCCTTCGGCTGATTTCAAATCCCTCGACGTGATTCGCTGGATACGGCTTCCTGTTGATGCCTCCGGGGCCGGGAGCGGCAATGACGTCGTGGATCTGGTCTCAGAGAACATGGAAAGGATCCTCGGGGAGAACAGCGGCATGCCCCTGATAGCACGCGTCGAAATCGCGGGTTCTTCACCGGCCCATACTGATCTGGCGGCATACCGGGAACGATGGATAAACGATATAAAGTCAGTGGCGGTGGATATCAGCGGGGACAGGATATGGATCGAGAAGGTGAAATTCCGGACCACCTCTCCAAAAGATATAGAAACGGGAGCTCATGCAGAAGGACCGATCGGCGAACTCTGGCGATACCTGGATACGCTGCGCTCCGACTCGGATCAACTGATAGAGATCGGGGAGACACTCAAAGAAATCACCAGGAAACTGCCAAGGGAAGTGATGGAGGACAGAGAAGTCATCTCACCCGAAGACCCGCAATGGCTGGCTGAGCAACTCGACCAGGTAGGTCCCATGCTTGTCCGGCGTCTCATGAGAAAGGAGGATCTGTCATGAAAATCCTCCAAATGAACTTGATTGCTTTCGGTCCCTTTCAAGACACACTCCTTGAACTGGGTGATGGTGACGAAGGGCTTCACATCATATACGGTCCGAACGAGGCAGGCAAAAGCTCCGCCCTCCGGGCATTGAGACAGATGCTCTTCGGAATCCCCGAGCGCTCCCTGGACGATTTTATCCACCCTTACGCAAAACTACGCATCGGCGCCGTGATCGAGCAGAGCGACGGCACCCGGCTGGAGTTTATCCGCAGAAAAGGCAGGGCCAATACGCTCCGGGGCCCCGATGACAGCACCGTTCTGGATGAAGCCGCACTGCGTCCGTTCCTGGGCGGCATGACTGCCGACCTTTTCTCCACTATGTTCGGTATCGGCCACGGGGACCTGGTTCGCGGCGGTACCGAGATCATTCAGGGCGGGGGCAGTCTCGGCCAGATGCTTTTTGCCGCGGGATCAGGGATAGCAGATCTCCGCAGGGTGCAGGAGGAACTCCAATCGGAGGCGGATACCCTTTTCAGGCCTTCGGGGCAGAAGCCGCTGATCAATGAGGCCCTTTCAAGGCTCAAGAAGACCCGAAAAGAACTCCGCGATGCCCAGCTTCCCGGGCAGGAATGGGAAAGGCACGATCAAGCGCTGCGTGATGCAAAACGGCAGCGGGCCGATCTCGACCTTCAACTGGCAGAAAAGCAGAAAACGCAACACCGTCTTCTCAGAATCAGGGATGCGCTTCCCTTGATCGGCCGGAGAAAAGAACTCCTGGAAGAGGGAGAGTCGTATAGGGATGCCGTGCTTCTTCCGGAGGAGTTTGGAGAAAGGAGAGCCGGTCTTCTCACCGATCTGCGAATCGCGGAAAATAAAAAGAATGAGGCTTTGAAAAGCGAAAAAGAAATCCGTGAAGCCATTGCCCAGCTTGATGTTTCTGAAGAGATCCTGGAAAAAGCGGACCTTATTGAGCAAGTCTATAAGGACCTGGGGAGTTATCAGAAGGCAAAAAAGGACCGCATTCAACTTGAGACAAGAAGGAATGTCCTCTGGAGTGAGGCCAAAGAGATCCTCTCCGGGCTCCGAGACGACATTCAATTGGATGACGCCGACAAACTCCGCCTGAAAAGGCCGGAAACCGTCAAGATACGAGAACTCGGGAGCAGATACGAACGATTGGCAACCCTTCTTGAAACCATCTGGGATGAGATCACGAAATTTACCCGGCAAGTCAATGACATTGACCAGGAATTAGCCATTCTCGAATCTCCCCTTGAGGTTGATGACTTGGCAAATGCCATAGAAAGCGCTGCCAAGTATGCTGCTCTTGAAGATCATGCCTTTTCTGAAGAGGCGGAGATAAAAAGTTCTCTTGAGTCATTGCAGATAGCCCTTCAAAAACAGACCCTCTGGTCAGGGAATTTTGAAGACCTCGAAAGGCTGCCTTTACCTTCTATCGAGACGATCGATTCCTTTGATCATCGCTTTGATGAAACACAAAAAAACCAAAGTCGCATTCAATCTGAATTCAAGACCCTTGAAGATGCACTGCTCAAGACTGACGGACAAATCAAGGAACTCAGGCTTGAACAGGCAGTTCCAACCGAGGATGATCTCGAAAACGCGCGCCTTCAAAGGGAAGAGGGCTGGAAACTTGTCCGGCAATTAGTCGAGAAGGAAACCGGGCCCGGCAAGGATCAAGAGGATTTCATAAGCCTTTTCAAGCCGGCCCAGACCCTCGTCGACGCCTATGAACTCAGTGTCGAAAAGGCTGATCAGGTTTCAGACCGGTTGCGGCGCGAGGCAAACCGGGTTACGCAAATGGCCAGGCTCATTTCAGAGAAAGAGACCGGAGATATCCAACTGCAAGGCCTGCAAAACCAGCTTGAACAATCTGATAGTGAACTTGCTGCTCTCAATAAGGAATGGTTCAACGTCTGGGAACCGGCCGGTATATCACCCCAATCCGCGAGGGAGATGCGGGCGTGGGTCCTGGACCAACAGGCAATTATCAAGGAACTGCGTGAGATCAGCATACGAAGGATGAAGGCGGATGATTTGAAGGGACGAATTGAAAAACACAGAAACGAAGTAGATCGATGTCTCTCAGATATTTCCCAGGTCTCCGCAAAACCGGAAGAAACCCTCTCGGATCTCATCCTCCGGAGCAAAAAAATCATCAAAAAACAGGAAAACCTCCGCGCCGAACTCGACAAACTCGTAGCTGACAAGAAAGAGAGGGAGAATGCCTTGAAAGAGGTCAGCCGGCGTCGTGACCATATTGAAGGAGAGATCTCCCTGTGGCAGGGCGAATGGGAGCAGGCAATCCGGCCCCTGGGCCTCGATGCCGGTGCTTCGCCGGGGCAGGCCAACGCTGTCATGGACGATCTGAAAAGCCTTTTTGATAAACTCAAGGAAGCGGATATCCTCCACAAACGTATCAAAGGAATTAACAGGGATGCAGAAGCGTTTTCTCAAAGGGTGACAGCCTTGGCAGAACACGTTGCTGAGGAGCTAAAAGGATCCCCTATCGAACAGGCTGCTGCTGATCTGAATGGCCGCCTCACTCGGACACGGGAAGTCAGGACCGAACTGAAAGGCCTTGAGAAGCAGAAGGAGCAGGAGGAAAAACACGTTCGAGAGGCTGAAAAAGGGATATCAGAGGCACGCCTAAAACTCGACCGCATGTGCGAGGAAGCACATTGTTCGGAATATGAGGATCTTTCCGAGGCGGAAAAACGGTCATCCAAACGCCGTCAAATAGATGCCGGCCTGGAAGGCCTGGAAGAACAATTGCTCAAACTGGCCGCCGGGCTGACCGTAGAGGATTTCGTTGAGGATGCGCAGAGGGTTGATCCGGACGAGGTGGAAAGCCGGATCGAGCGTCTTGAGGAAGAGGTGGCTTCTCTTGAGGAGGGAAAGACCAGGCTTGACCGGACCATAGGAGAGGAAGGGAACGAGCTGAAGAAAATGGACGGCAGCGGCAAGGCAGCGGGCCTTGCCGAGGATGCGGAGATGATCCTGGGAGGTATGGAGGCAAACATCGAACAATATGCACAACTGCGTATTGCCTCGGCGGTCTTGAGCCGTGCCATTGAACGATACCGCGAAAAGAACGAGGGGCCTGTCCTCAAACGGACAAATGAGCTTTTCGCTGCCATGACCATGGGTTCATTTGCCGGTGTACGAGCGGAATTTGATGAGCACGGCAACCCCACCCTCGTGGGTGTCCGCCCGGGAGACAAAGGGACTGTAAATGTAGAAGGCATGAGTGACGGTACCGCGGACCAGCTATACCTTTCTCTGCGGCTTGCAAGCCTCGAAAAATACCTCGAAGGCAGTGAACCGCTTCCTTTTATCGTGGATGATATCCTCATCAGGTTTGACGATGAACGGTCCGTTGCAGCCTTGCAGGTGCTGGCACAGTCGGCAAACCATACTCAGGTCATATTCTTCACGCACCACCGGCATCTTGTGGACCTGGCCGAAGCAAACATCGATTCCTCAATTTTGTTTGAGCATGCCCTGCAGGCTTGAGTACGAGAAAAAGTCGGTACCTGCTTTATCATCGCCTTGAAGCGGCTTTCAAATCCGTGAGCGCCATGCTCGGGAAGGGTTTGACATAAAGCCCCCAAAACGCCACACCTGGTTGGCTTGATGGCAAAGAAACCCGATAAAACCAGCACCCAAGGCAAAGGCGAAATCGTCCTCTACCAGTCTCCGGACGGAAAGACCTCGTTAGAAGTGCGTTTGGATGGCGATACGCTTTGGCTCAGCCAGAAACAGCTTTCGGATTTATTCCAAACTGAGCGTAGCGTCATCACCAAACATTTGGGAAATATCTTTCGTTCCGGCGAGTTGGAAAGGAATTCAGTCTGTGCAAAATTTGCACATACTGCTGAGGATGGTAAAATTTACCAGACTGCTTTTTACAATCTTGACGCCATCATCTCTGTCGGCTACAGGGTCAACTCCAAGCGCGGGAAGCCCCTTAAACAAAATCGATTTTTTGATCCATAAGACGGGAGACAAAAAATGCAACATATTGTTCCAATGGAAAGGATCACGAGTAAGATTTACGTGATCCGAGATACAAGGGTTATGCTTGATAGAGACCTTGCTGAGCTTTATGGCGTCGAGACAAAAGTGTTAAAGCAGGCTGTAAGACGAAATATCAAACGTTTTCCTGAAGATTTCATGTTTGAGCTTGCAAAAGAAGAATTTGAAAATTGGAGGTCACAATTTGTGACCTCCAATCGTGACAAAATGGGTCTAAGATACAGGCCTATGGCCTTCACAGAGCAAGGTGTCGCCATGTTATCCAGTGTTCTAAACAGCGACAGAGCCATCCAGGTGAATATCCTGATCACAAGGGCATTTACCCAATTGCGGCGAATGCTCTCCACTCATGAAGAATTGAAAAGAAAAATCGAATCAATGGAGAAGAAATACGATCGCCAATTCAGGGTCGTGTTCGAAGCCATAAAGCAGCTAATAGACGCCAAAGATAAGCCCAAGAGGAAGATAGGATTTGAAGTCAAGGAGGCGGCCGCAGCCTATTCCAGGCGATCGAAAAAGAAATCCGCCTGACTGTTACTTCAGCTTCCAACCGCTCCGTCACTCCTGCACCGGTCCGTCACTTCCGCGAAAGCGGGAGTCCAGCTTCCATCCCATCCATTTCGTCATTCTGGAAAGTCCGCAGGGCTTATCCGGAATCCATGTCCCCTCTCCCTCCTCATCCTGGACAACCAGGTCCTCCATGTGTCATTATCTGCTGGAGAAAATGGCAGTGGAGTTGAGACGACCAGGAAGGATAACCTTGCACGTGGGAAGGGAGCAGATGTTCAAAACACCCGAGGGTGGCTTCAATTACATAGATTGGGGCGGTTCCGGGCCTGCAGCACATTTAGCCCATGCAACGGGATTCTGCGCGGACGTTTACACGCCTCTTGCGGAGAGGCTGAACGCACGAATAAGCGTAGTGGGCATGGATGACAGGGGACACGGTAGATCGCAGGTCCCGGCGGATCCCAGCAAGCTGAAAGGCTGGGACGTGTTCGTAGGGGACCAGGAGAAGTTTTTCGAGCACCTGGGTGGGCCTGTTATTGCCATGGGGCACTCAAGGGGAGGAGTGGCGAGCCTCCTTCTTGCAATCAAGCGGCCCGATCTCATCCGCGCCCTGATCCTGCTGGATCCCACCATTCTGCCCCTTTCCTGGATGTGGTGGTGGTTCCTGGCGAAAAAGACGGGGCTCGCCGGGTTTGTCCCCATCGCCCGTCGCGCCGCGCGCAGGCAGAAAGAGTGGCCGGATCGGGAGACCATCCTCCAGGTTTACAAATCAAAGCACTCATTCAGATCCTGGAAAGAAGGCTTCCTCGAGGGCTACATAAAAGGCGGAACCAGAGATACGGGACACGGCACCATCCAACTCTGCTGCGACCCGGCCTGGGAGTCCCGCTGTTTTGCCGTGTGCCCGTACATTATCTGGCGATATGTGCCTCGGATAGCGGTTCCCACCCTTGTACTCTACGGGGCCGATTCGGACACCTTTCGGGAGCCCGCCGTAAGGCGCTTCAAATTCCTGCTGCCTGCCGCGACCGTCAAAGGGTTCGAGGACACCGGGCACTTCGTGCCCATGGAGAGACCGGATGAATGCGCGGGTGAAATCCTCTCCTTTCTGGAAGCGCACAACATAATCTGATCCCGTCTCCCTGGAACCTCACCCGCGAAGCTCTCTTTTCCCTTTCCGCCGTTTCAGCTACCTCCTCTGCCCTACACCCGGTCACTTT
>CAZJRD010000003.1:0-105325 GCA_964548365.1 uncultured Desulfobacteraceae bacterium
TCCCTCCGTCGTCCATGACTCCGGTCGCTGCGGATTTCGGCCCTTCTCCCGCCTGCGGCGGGATTCCAGTGCCGAAATGACGCCGCTTCCAGAACATCCCGTTCACCTGCTCTTCATATGAACTGCTTTTCTGCTTATCAGTATGAGAAACTTTGTTCAAGCTTTTTGTAAAAAATGTCGATAGTTAACTCATAAGTTCAGTAACTCCCTCGATGTTATTTTCCGCTATTGGGACCATGGGTGGATCATGTATCTATGTGATAATTTTATTTTCCTTTTTATATCAGATGGTTATAAAGGAGCCCAGAACTCTTTTCGCGCCTGTGTGAAACGACAAGAACGGGGAAAAGGATTTACCCTCATTGAAATTCTGACGGTTGTCGCCATCTTGAGCACCCTTTCGGCCATCGCCTTACCCGCATACAGCAGATACATTGAAAAGGCGAAGGTAACCAGGGCCATAGCGGAAATCAAGACCTTGAGCTTGGAAATAGATACGTACGGAATAGATAATGGCGGCACCCTGCCCATAACGCTCAATGACATCGGTCGGGCCGGGCTCCTCGATCCCTGGGGGAATCCCTACGAATACCTGAACTATGCCACCGTGCATGGAGCCGGTCATGGTATACGCAAGGACCGGAACCTCCATCCCTTGAATTCGGATTACGATCTCTACAGCAAAGGAAAAGACGGATGGAGCCAGCCGCAAATCACCACCCCTTTCAGCCGGGACGATGTCATACGGGCCAGCGACGGCCGATTCATAGGGCTGGCGGCAAATTATTAACGGGATTGGAATTTGTAACACATGAAATTATTGAGGACCAAAGACCTTTCATTTAAAACGTCATTTCTGACGAGCAGGGTTGCACGTCGTGTCTTTGTGCAGTTTATCCTTTGCGCGCTGGTACCGATCGGTGTCCTCGGCCTTGTCTCTTTCCAGCAGGTCACAAGTCAACTCCACCAGCAGGGCAGGATTCGCCTGCTCCACTTCAGCAAAACCATGGGCATGTCTACCTTCGAACGGCTGTCACTCCTTGAAAATGAATTGCAAAACCTTTCCCTCATCATGCAGCGGAATCCGGAAACCCTATCAGGATCATTAACCGGAGAATTCGGCAACAAGTTGAAAAAGCAATTCAAGGGAATAGCATTTTTCCGCGACTCCGGCGAGAAATCGCCTCTCCTGGGGACAATCAGGCAACCGGAAGAATTCTCAAGCCAAGAGAAACAACACCTCCATTCGGGAAAATCACTGCTCTTGAGCCGTCATGATTCACAAGGCCGGGTGCACGTCTATCTGGTAAGGAACCCTGTTCCCCAAGCACCCGCAGCGGGGTTTTTCATGGGCGAAATGCGGGTCCGCTACCTCCTGGGGCTCTCCGAATACGATACCCTTCCATTCAGAACGGAGCTCTGTCTCCTGGATCAAACGGGCGATGTCCTGTTTTCCACCATGCCCGTTCCCGCTCTTTCCTACCGGAAACAGGTGGATGCTGCGCCGTCAGGCTATTTCACTTGGAACAGAGGAACCGGCACCTTTCTTGCCAGTTTCTGGTCAATCCCGTTGAAATATTATTTTTTCCACGCCAGGTGGACCATCATCATGAGCCAGCCGGAGAAATATATCTTCTCCCCGGTTTCCTATTTCGAGAAGACGTTCCCCCTGGTGATTCTCCTTTCCCTTTTCGTCGTGGTTTTTATCAGCCTCGTGCAGATTCGGAAGACCATGCTCCCCCTCCAGGAATTGAAAAAGGGCGCACAACTAATCGGGATGAAGCAATTCGACGAGAGGATATCCATAGAGAGCAAGGACGAGTTTGAGGATCTCGCACAGACGTTCAATGGCATGGCCGAGCAGTTGGGAAGACAATTCACCACCATGACCGCGGCAGCGGAAATAGACCGGGCAATCCTCTCATCCCTGAAGACCGAAGAAATCGCAAGAATCGCGCTCACCCGGATGTCCGACCTTTTCCATTGCACTGCAGCAGGCCTGATCCTTGTTGATCCCAACGCACTGAAACCGCCGAAGGCATATGTACTGGGTCAAAATAATAACAAGGTGAGGCTTCTCGAAAACATGGTAGTCACTCCTGCTGAACTCAAAAGGCTTCTGGAAAAACAAGATTTCACGATGATACAGCAGGGAGAAAGCATCCCCCAGTTCCTGGGTCCGCTTGTCACGAATCAAACCCGTTCATTCATAGTGTTTCCCATCTTTTTAAAAGTAGATTTCGCCGGGATTATCGTGCTAGGCCCTTCGGACCCCTTTGAGCAGGAAGAGGACAATCTCTCCCGGGCTCGCCTGCTGGCGAACCAGGTTGCGGTATCCCTGAGCAACGCGCGACTGCTGGAAGAACTGTCGGCACTCAACTGGGGGACCTTGAAGGCTCTCGCAAGAGCTGTTGATGCGAAGTCACCATGGACCGCCGGCCATTCCGAGCGGGTTACGCAAAATGCCTTGAGGATCGGCCGCGTCTTGCATCTCTCCCCTGAAGAACTCAAGGATCTGCATCGAGGAGGACTGCTCCACGATATCGGCAAGATCGGGGTTCCGGCCTCCATCCTCGACAAACCGGCAAAACTAACGCCTGAAGAATGGAGAATCATCCGGGACCACCCGCGCATGGGTGCGAAAATCATCGAACCCATCGCTCCTTACAAACCGATCATGCCCCTAGTTCTCCAGCACCACGAGCGATTCGACGGCAAGGGATATCCGGATGGTCTTGCGGGAAATGATATTTCACTCGGTGCCAGGATCCTGGCCGTTGCCGACGCCTATGATGCCATGGTCTCGGAGCGGCCCTACAGGAAGGCACTGACACAAGAGCAGGCTGTTCAGATTATCCGGCAGGAGGCCGGACGGCAATTAGACCCGGATGCGGTAGCCGCATTTCTCGAGCTTGCTGATGACGGAAAGGTATTTGGGAAGCACCATACCCAAAGTCTCATCCAACCGAGATATCAACATGTAGCTCATTCCCGATCTTCATAAGACCGTCATCCACGCTTTCCCTGGTTACACCTTTCGGGATTTCTATTCTGATATCAATGCCATACATCGCGGCGCCGGTTTCAGGTGAGCGACTCATCCTGGACGAGAAGTTGGAAATATTGATATTTCTGTCCGCGAGGTACCTGCTGATCTTGTAAACGATCCCTGCCTGGTCAAGACCTTCCACGTGCAGCGTTTCAGAGACGGTAGTCTTTCTCGGCCCCGGTGTCCCTGTCCGGATGGGCCGCACAAACGCCGATATGTCCTTTTCCTTCTCAAGCCGTCGGCATTCCTTCAGGAGCCTTTGTTCGAGCGGTTCCTGCTCGGGTTTCTCCTCCGGGCCCTCCACCAGGAAGATCATGGCGAACTCGTCCGACAGGCTGGTCATGGTGGAGTCTTCAAGGTTGCATCCGTTTTCATAGATCAGCCCAGAAACGTCGGCGATAAATCCCGGCCGATCCTTTCCAATGGCTGTCACAATGAATTTCTTTCCCATAATTCCCTCCTGTCATTCACATGGCCCGAAACGGCCTTGTACATCTCCTCTGCCTTGTAGGAACTTCGCACGAACGGACCACTGGAAACGGCCAGGAAGCCAAGGTCGACGGCGAATGTCCTCCAAGTTTCAAATTCTTCAGGCAACACAAATCGCTCAACCGGAAGATGGCGATCAGACGGCTGCAGGTACTGCCCTATGGTGAGGAGCCTGCATCCGGCCTCAAAAAGATCGTGCAGGGTCTTTTTCACTTCTTCCGGCTCCTCGCCCAGGCCCAGCATGATTCCCGATTTCCTCGGGATAGCCGGATTGAGTGCCTTCGTCCTCGCCAGGAGCCTGAGAGAACGCGGGTAATCAGCGCCAGGCCGTACCCGGGGATACAGCCTTTCAACCGTTTCAATGTTGTGGTTCAGGACGGCCGGGTCCGCGTCAAGGACCACGGAGAGCGCATCCTCATCGCCCTGAAAGTCGGGTATGAGCACTTCCACGTCTGCTCCAGGGTTCTTGCAATGGATCTCCTGAATGGTGTCTGCGAAGAACCTTGCGCCCCCGTCCGGGAGGTCATCACGGGTAACCGAAGTCACCACCACGTAATCGAGGCCGAGAGATCGAGCGGCCTCCGCCACCCTTTCCGGTTCTTTCGGGTCGGGTTTTCCTAGGGGGCCGTTCGGGACCGCGCAGAACCGGCAGTTTCGCGTGCAGTGATCTCCCATGATCATGAATGTGGCGGTGTGGCGGGAAAAGCACTCCCATTGATTGGGGCACTTGGCCTCCTGGCACACGGTGTGCAGACATTCTCCCGTCATCATCCTCCGCACCTTTTCATAGCCGGGCCCCGTGGGGAGGTGCTTCCTGAGCCATGGCGGTTTTTTCATATGTGGTGCTGTTTTCATATTCTGCCGCAAATCCTTATACACCTTTCGGTCGACGCAATTGCCGTTTGATTTCGCCGGAATCCACCGGCACGGTTTCGACCCCGAAGACAGTGGCCATGTGGCGGACGATCCCATCCCTCACGAGATCAATATCCAGATTTCTTACCTCTTCTTCCTTGAGTGACGTCATGGCCACCCCGGAAAGTCCACACGGGTTGATCCAGGAAAAAGGCTCCAGCGAAAGATTCACATTCAGGGCAATCCCGTGAAATGCGACGCCCCGGCGTATGGCGATCCCTACGCTCCCCAGCTTCCTCCTGCCCACCCAGACACCGTGATTCAGGGTGTTGCGTTCGGCTGCAATGCCCCAGTCCGAGGCCGTCCTGATCATCACCTCTTCAAGGCCTTCCACATATCCGGGAATCCCCAGGCGAGAGTCGTTCATGCGGATAATGGGGTAGGCGATAATCTGGCCGGGACCGTGATAGGTGATATTGCCTCCCCGCTCCGTCTCCACAACCTCGATGCCTTTTTGCTTGAGAACCTCCTCGGAAACCGTGAGATTCTCCCGGCCGCCGTTGTGCCCCAAGGTGAAGACCGGTTCATGTTCCAGCAGGAGCACCGTGTCCGCCTCCAGGGTTCCCCTGTGCCGTTCGTCCACCAGGCGATGCTGCAAGTCGAGTACGGGCCTGTAGGGCTGGGTCCCGAGTTCAGCTATATGCCACCTACGCTCTTGATTCATCTCCTCAAGAAATCCTCTTTCGCGAATGCTTCATGCCCCTGTCCTCCACAAGTGCTGAGAGCTCAGGAGGATCAGGAAAATTTCTTCCCCTGACGAGCCTCCCGGGCTGATCTTTTCAGTGACTTACCCACGAGGGAGCATTGCCCCCTCCGCATTCCAGTCCTCAGGAAAAAGCATCCTGAGGACCTGGCTGTGGCTTCCCCCATAGATAAGTCACGAAAAAACGAAGCCCTCCCGACAGTCAGGAGAAGAAACCTCCCTAATCCCCTAAGCCGTCGGTGTTAAGAAAAAACCCTGGGAAGCAGGGCATTCTATCCCGCCAGGCACGGCCTTCGGGCCGCTTCCGTTTCATTCATGCGCCGGGCCTTTGGCTTCGTGGGTGCATCAAAAAGAAGTGCGGAATCGTTTTTCGCCTCCTCGGCGACGGCCTTGCAGGCCTCGACGAAGAGGTCAAGGGTCTCCTTGGATTCCGATTCCGTGGGCTCGATCATAATGGCCCCGTGGACCACCAGCGGGAAATAAATGGTGGGTGGATGGAATCCATAGTCCATGAGCCGCTTCGCCATATCAAGGGTTGTAACCTTGTCTTGCTCCTGCATCTTGTCCGAAAAGACGCATTCGTGCATGCACGGCCGGTCATAAGGGAGATGAAAAATTCCGGTGAGTTTTATTCTCAGGTAATTGGCATTCAGGACCGCGAGCTGGCTGGCCCTCTTGAGTTCCTTCCCCATGCTCAGGATATAGCTGTAGGCCCGAACCAGAACACCCACGTTTCCATAAAAGGCCTGTAGCTTTCCAATGGATTTGGGAAAGTCCCAGCAAAGAAAATATTTTTCGTCTTCTTTCACCACCCTCGGCACGGGCAGGAAGGGTTCCAGATCCTTCCTGACACAGACGGGACCGGACCCGGGGCCCCCGCCACCATGGGGCGTCGAGAAGGTCTTGTGGAGATTCAAGTGCATGAGGTCCACCCCCATATCGCCCATGCTGACGATCCCCATGACCGCGTTCATGTTGGCACCATCCACGTAAACCAGTCCTCCCTTGCCATGAATGATATGAGCTATTTCTTTGATATGCTCCTCGAACAACCCCAAGGTGTTGGGGTTCGTGACCATGATACCGGCAGTATCTTCATCCATGACCGATGCAGCATATTCCGGGGAGAGGACTCCCCGTTCATCTGATTTGACCGGCACCGGGGTGAAACCGCAAAGGGCGGCACTTGCCGGGTTTGTCCCGTGGGCGGTGTCGGGAATAAGGATTTTGCTCCTCGGTTTGCCCGCGTTCTGGTGAAAGGCCCGAACGATCATCATACCCGTCAACTCGCCATGGGCACCGGCCGCCGGCTGGAGCGACACGGCGGAAAGGCCCGTTATCTCGGAAAGATACCGCTCCAGGTCAAACATCATTTGGAGAACGCCCTGGGAAAGATCTGCGGGAAGCAGGGGATGCGCAGCAGCAAATCCGGGGAGGGATGCCTGCCGTTCATTAGTCTTGGGATTGTACTTCATAGTGCATGATCCCAACGGATACATACCGCTGTCCACTCCGAAATTCCACTGAGAGAGGCGGGTAAAATGCCTGACTGCGTCCAATTCGCTCAGGTCGGGAAAATCAGGCCCCTTGCGGATAAGGCCCTTCTCCAGCGGGGATGGGTCCACGTCTCTCCTGGGAAGGGAGAATCCTGTCCTTCCTTTTCTTCCCTTCTCCCAGAGGAGCGACTCATTGAATACAAGCCCGGTTGCTCCTAAAGGCTCTTTCACGATCCGACCTCCTTGATCAAGGCATCCATATCTTCCTTGGTGTTCGTTTCAGTGGTGCACAACAGGTAATGGTCCGAAAGCTCGGGGAAAAAGGGGGAAACAGGAATCCCGGCCACTATCCTCTTCTGCAGGAGCCGACCGTGGGTCTCCTCGAAACCCGCTGGAAATCGTACCACGAACTCGTTGAACGTGGGCGCGTCAAAGGGAATTGTTGCCCCCCCCTTCCGCAGCCCATTTTTCAGGTATTCCGCCTTGTCGTGGTTCAGTTGCGCAAGTTCACGGAACCCGGTTCCGCCCACGCAGGCCATGTACATGGTGGAGGCGAGGGCGCAGAGTCCATGGTTGGAGCAGATATTGGATGTCGCCCGTTCACGGCGAATGTGTTGTTCCCTGGTCGCGAGGGTCAGGACAAACCCGGGCCTACCGTCTTTGTCCGTGGTCCGGCCAACCAGTCGTCCGGGCATGCTCCGAACAAATTTCTGCCGTGCGGCAAACATGCCAAGTCCCGGACCGCCAAAGGACTGGGGAATGCCAAGACTCTGCCCTTCCCCGCACGCGATATCCGCACCAAGTTCACCCGGGCTCTTCACAAGGCCGTAGGCGAGGGGCTCCCCAAAAGCAACAACAAACAACGTTTTCTGATCAGCGTGCACCTTCTTCCCCTGGAATTCCAGATCCTCGATACACCCGAAGAAATTCGGGGACTGGACCGCAACGGCCGCATATTCCTCCAGGTTGGCAAGTGAAGAAAGATCGGTGGTCCCGTTTTTCCGGTACGGCAGTTCAACCACCTCGTATCCGGGAGCGGTGAGGTACGTCTGGACCACCCGGCGATAAAAGGGATGGACAAGGCGTGATACCGCCACCTTTTTCCTTTTTGTGATGCGAATGGCCATGAGCAGGGCTTCGGCCAGGGCCGATGCGCCGTCATACATGGAGGCATTTGCCACGTCCATGCCCAGGAGCCTTGTTGTCAGGGTCTGGTATTCATATATGGCCTGGAGGGTCCCCTGGCTTATCTCCGGCTGGTAAGGAGTATACGCGGTATAAAATTCACTCCGCAAAAGGAGTTGCCTCACCACTTCCGGGATAAAATGATTGTAGCTGCCCGCACCGAGAAAAACCCTGTACTCCGGCGGGACGGCCATATCTTGTGCAAGCGCATCCATGTGGGCGTTCAGCTCCCACTCTGTCAGGGGACCGGGGAGTTCAAGATCCCCGTCTCGACGGCAGTCTTCCGGGATCGGGGTGAAGAGGTCATCCAGAGAGTCCAGGCCTATTTCGTCGAGCATCTCTTTGATGTCTTCACCGGTATGGGGAAAATATCGCATGCCTTCATCCTTTCAGTTTTTTGAGATAGGTATCCTTCTCCATCAGGGAATCCATCTCAGTCTGATCACCGGGTCTCACCTCTATCATCCAGCCGCCTGCATAGGGGTCCTTGTTTAGCAACTCGGGTTGCCCCTCCAGGTCTTCGTTAATGGCCGTGATCTCTCCTCCTACGGGCATATAGAGCTCTGAAACAGCCTTGACTGATTCCACCGTGCCGAATTCCTCTCCCTTGCTGAACGGGGAGCCCACTTCAGGCAGTTCAACGAAAACGATATCACCCAGCTGATCCTGTGCGTAGTCCGAGATACCCACTTTCACCAGATCCCCTTCCTGCCGGGCCCATTCGTGGTTTTCCGTGTATCGCACGTCTTGCGCAAAATTCAATTCACTGATCTCTTTCATTTCTTCCTCCTCCAACATGACTTGTGGTGTTGTCTTCTCTCCTTCTTTTTTTCTCTTGTAGCCTCAACCGGGAACCTTCTTCAACACTTTTCATCCGTTTTCACCAGATGCTTCATCATATTGCAATCATTTTTTGATTACCGCATATTGCTGATGTTGTCAATAACATAAATAAACAGTACCGATTTCCTCAAAATTCGGTGATATTTTCGCCATATGTCACAAAAAACTCACTTATTAACCATATTGGCAAAAATCTGGCGGAATGGAAGAGGCAAAAGGTATTGTCTCACGGGCTGCCGTGAGCGGGCTGAAGGGGAGCAATACTGCCAAAATTGCCTATCCGCGGACAATGCATGATCTGCCGTAATGGGTAGGCAACCGCCCGGATCAAAAGAGAAACGAAAGAGGAAAAGAAACACAGGTGACGGAAAAGTATCCATCATCGGTGCCTGAAGCGAACGGCCGCTTCAGGCACCGAAAATAGCAGAGATAGAGCCCCAATTCCTCGGGAAGTCGATGCCTCTATGCAGGACCGGAGCTTTCTGTGGACGCAAGAGACCAGATGATCTTTCGCAGCAGAGCGCGGGTCATCTGGATCTTGAATCTGTTTCTTGCGAGAGGGATGATTCCCTGAAAAGGAAAATCATCAACCGCCTCAGCAAGGCCGTCTCCAGCTGTTTTTCCTTTCAGAAAGGCCTCTCCCTCCCGTAATCGGACCGGTGTCGGAGCCACTGCACCCAGAACAATCCGAGCATCCTTGATCTTGCTGTCTTCCATAACAAAAATAGACGCCACACTGCAGATGGGAAAATCGATGGCGTTCCGGATGCGGTATTTCCAGTATTTCTGTCTGCTTCCCGCCACCGGTTCGGGTATCTCTATTTCCAAGACCAACTCACCGTTGTCCAGAAGGGTAGATTTCCCTGTTCTCGCATCGAAAAAGTCTTCGGCCTCAATGGTCCTCCGGTTGGTTTTTATCCTGGCCTCCAGCGCGATCAACGCCGGACCCAGATCGGACGCGTTGACCGCCACGCAACCGCAATTCAAACATCGCCCGGCTTCCAGCTTCGCGCCGCTCCAGTCCAGGCCGAGGTTGTCCTCCTGATCGAGACTGCGCTCTGCCAAGGGAAGCGCAGGCATGCTCGCGCGCTCCACCCCATTCAAGCCATCCGTGTTAACGGACAGAAACGGCTTCTTTGAAGAACCGGGCGTTACCTGCGTCCCGTCCACACCTTGGAGGTGGCGATCAACGGCCTCGGCCGCCCTGCGCCCCGATGCGATTGCTTCGATGATCGAAGCGGGTCCGGTTGTCATGTCCCCCCCGGAGAAGACCCCGGGGACATTCGTACTTTGCGTTTTTTGGTCCACCACAACCAGGCCGCGATAAACGTCGATGCTGTCGTCAAGACAGGAGAGATCCGTACCCTGGCCTATGGCCAGCATCACCGTATCGGCCTCCACCGTCCTTTTCTCGCTCAAATCGAACGCCGGGCAGAAGCGCTGTTCCTCGTCGAAGACCGATGTGCACCGGACAATTTCCATTCCCGTGAGATTGTCCTTGTCCTCCAGAACCCGGTGGGGGCCCCAGGAAGGCATCAGTCGGATCTTCTCTTGAATGGCCTCCTCTATCTCCTCTTCGACAGCAGGCATTTCCTCTCGGGATTCCAGGCAGACCAGCGTGACCTCATCCGCCCCCAACCGTGCGGCCGTTATGGCCACGTCCATGGCCACATTCCCGCCCCCGATCACCAACACCTTTTTCCCCGGTTTGGTTCGCGAGCCCTTGTTCACCTCGATCAGAAAATCCAATCCGGAGATAAGCATTTCTTCCTTCGGTATCCCCAGGTTTTTCTGGAGCCAGTTTCCGGTCGCTATAAATACACTGTCAAAGTCGTTTTTCAGGCCCTCAAGGGTGACATCCTCTCCCAGACTCACACTGAGGCGGAACGCGATTCCCATTCCTTCGAGGGCCTTCACTTGCCTCTCCACAAGGTCTTTCGGCAAACGGTAGGGGGGAATGCCATAGCGCAGCATGCCTCCGGGTTCCGCCATCTTCTCGAAAACAGTAACGCTGTGGCCGGCCTTCCGCAGATAGTAGGCCGCTGCCAGCCCTCCCGGACCGGAGCCGATCACCGCCACCGATTTTCCCGTTTCACGCTCGGGGGGTGTGAGGAACTCGGACGCATGGTCGAGAATATAGTCGCCCAGGGAGCGCTCGACGGCCCGAACGGACACCGATTCATCCACATCCAGACGGTTGCAGGCAGACTCACAGAAATGCGGGCACGCCCTGCCGGTGATGGCCGGAATGGGATTGCAGGTGAGAATGATATTGGCGGCTTCATCGGTTTTTCCCGCGCGAATCTTGCCCATGTAATCAGGAATATCGATACTGCCGGGACAGGCAGAGGCACACCCGGGCGGTCCCAGATCCGCAGCCCCGAATATCGAATGATAGCGGTTTTCTCCGGTCATGGCCGGGCAGGTATTGCCTCCCTTTCTGAAACAATCGAATTGATTATCGGGATAACGATAATACCAGCACCGAGGTTCCTGGCAGATATTGCCCCCGACGGTGCCCATGTTTCTCAATTGGGGTGAAGCCACCGACCGGGCCGCTTCCGCCAGAATCCCGTATTTTTCCTTGACGACGGGATGCTCGGAGAGGTTGCTCAAGCGCGTCAGAGCACCGATCCTGATGCCGTCGCCGGTCTCCTGAATCGTATCAAGGCCGGAAATGGGCTTCATATCAATGAGAATGTCCGGATACCGGGGATTGCTGTTCTCCTTCAAAACACCGAGAATATCCGTACCACCGGCGACGAGCCTCGCTTTTTCACCATATTCGTCCAACAGCTCAACGGCCCGGTCAACGGAATGAACGGTAACATGCTTGAATGGTCGTAATGTCATGGCTACACCTCAAATCTTGCCCAGGGCTTTTAGAATTTTTTCGGGTTTGACCGGCAGCTCGTCAACTCTCACATCGATCGCGTTGTATATGGCATTGAGTACCGCCCGCGGCGTACAGGTCAGCGTTGACTCGCCGATGCCGCATGCGCCATACTCCCCGCCTCCCTTCCACACTTCCATCAGGACCGGATCTACAGGAGGAAAATCGGCCATGGTCGCTATCTTGTAGTCGATCCAGTTGAAATTCATGGGAACGCCTCTCACCTCATCATAGATAATCTCTTCATAAAGCGCTTCCCCGAGCCCCATGACCTGGCCGCCCAGTTGCTGGGCCTCGGCCCCTGAGGCGTGCATGACCGTCCCGCAGTCATGAAGTACCACCAGTTTGAGCACGTCAACTTCACCGGTATCCGTGTCCACTTCCACTTCGGCGAAAGTCGCAATGAAGGGGATGCCGGTATTCAGATCAAGAGGAACCCTATGCACCGTGGCCACAATGGGGGCAAGATCTGTCTCCTCCATTAGCCAGATCTTCACCTCCATTTGCTTATCAGGAGATGCTTTAACGAAAATATTTCCCTCCTCAATATCAAGTTCTTCCGGTTTCGCGTCCAGTTTCGGGGCGGCAAGTTCACAAATCTTCTTTTTGAGGTCCGCTGCGGCCACCATCATGGCTTCTGATTGCAGATAGGCCACCGAGCTGTCGGTCTGGACGCAGTCCCGCAGGCTCGTCTCCGTGTCCACCACCTGAGAATAGTGGACATCTTCCGGACGGACTGCGAGAAAACTCAGGGCTTCCAGGCACCCCAGGAAATTGCAGGTATTCGATCCCGATCCGGTCTCTACGGTGGGGGCCTCCAGCATTACGGTGCCGTCCGGATTCAGCATCAGTCTCACCTGGATTCTGCCGCGCCGCGTCTCCTGCCATTCTGCGTGCCATCCCGGGTGGAAAGAAAATCCCATGCCCCGTTTACGCACATGTCCGTAGACCTGGCCCTCGCCGGGTTTGTGCCGGTTCTCCCAGCCGATCCGGCGTGCGCCTTCATGCAGGACTTCAACCAGGCTCTTGTTGGGCAGGCTCTCCTCCTCATGGCCGAAATTCTTGATGGCCAGATCAATGGGATCCATATCAAGTTCTTCTGCAAGAATATCGACAATCTGCCCGAAACTGAGATTAAACTGGGAATTGGCGACCCCGCGCATCATGCAGGCCGGCAGTTTATTGGTGTAAACTCCGTAGGCCTCCATTTTGAGATTGGGAACATGCGCCAGTGCCACTTCGGCTATCTCCGCAGGCCCGAATTTTAACGCGAACATGGTCTGGTCGGCGTACGCACCGGCATTGCCGATGCATTTGAAGGTCATCGCTGTGATGGTGCCATCCTTCTTGGTCCCCGCCCTGGCGGTGTAGATCGCGGGTTGCCGGGAGTTGAGAAAGCTTTCCCGGTTGTTGTGTCTGAATTTGACCGGTCGCCCGGTCCTCTTGGCCAATATGGCCGTGTACAGGAAGAACGGCTGCTCTCCCGTATCATTCCGGCCGAACTGCCCACCCACGTAAGAGCAGATCACTCGAACGTTGGAAAGAGGCAGATCGAGCATCTGGCTCATATGCATACGGGTCTGATGTGCTTCATATGAATTGGACCAGACCGTCAGCATGTCTCCTTTCCATTCGACGAGGCAACACCAGTTGTCGAGAGAGCCCTGGTTGGGATTGTGGTGAACAGCCTTCGATTCCACCACCACATCCGCTTCACTGAAGCCCTTGTTCACATCGCCTTTCTCTACAAAAACATCGGGACCGCCGACTGGATCCTCCGGCAATACATTGGTTTCCCTCAATTCGGGGTGGACCAGGGGAGCCTCGGGCTTCATCGACTCAATGGGATCGAGCACAAAGGGAAAGATCTCCCACTCAATCTTGGCCAATTTTAAGGCCTCTTCGGCGATGGACTCACTGTCGGCGGCGACCACCAGACCGACTTCGTCTCCTACCCATCGGGCCCAATCTCCGATCACCCTTCGATCCCGCATGGGGTACCACATCATTCGGTCATAGGAGAGGATGTCCACGCCATCCGTCCAGCCGGCATTGGTCACTTTCAGTTTTTTTACCTCGGGATCTTCATAGGTAAGAATGGCCCGCACCCCTTCGAGCTTTTCAACCTCCGTGGTATCCAGATGTTTTATCCGGGCATGGGGATAGGGGCTCTTCAGCACCCTGGCATAGAGCATGTCCGGGAACGTGAGTTTCGTTGTAAGGTCATCGGCGAACTTTACCTTGCCGCTCGCTTTGTCAAACCCATCGATCCTCGGGCGATACCCTCCGATGAACTTTCGAGGGACTCTCGGTTTATATGGATTACCCATGTGTACCCCCCTGTGTAGATATTTTCTGAGACGCGTGCAGCACGGCCTGGGCGACGGCCGTATAGCATCCGCAGCGGCAGATATTGCCCGAAAGGGCCTCCTTGACCTCATCGAGTGTCGGAGTTGGATTGGCATCGAGAAGCGCCTTCGCCGTCATGACAAATCCGGGCGTACAATAGCCGCACTGCATCGCGGTGCCGTAACCCGGCTCGCTCTGCTCTGCAAAGGCCGCAATCACCGGGTCATCCTCGGCCAACCCCTCGATGGTCAGGATGTCATGTCCATCGGCCTCCACTGCCAGTGTCATGCACGACAGGATCGCCTTGCCGTCCATGATGACGGTACAGGCCCCGCAGGCCCCCTCGTCGCAGGAGACTTTCAGGCCGGTGAATCCCAGCCTTTCCCGCAGCACATAGGCCAATGTCTCAGTCGGTTGAACATCACGCTCCAGAACGAATTCATGCCACACCCGATTGACCCTGAGTTTTATTGCCCGGGAAACGGCATCCTTCATCGGATTATCTCTTTCTGATGATGTGTTCTTCTTTTGACTCATTTGTCGCTCCTCTGCCTATCCTTTCTTTCTCTGACGATGAACGATGGCTTTCTCTCCATTCTTTCAGATGTACTCACTCCGGCCGATAAAGACTGCATCCGCCAAACACCTTCCTGGAGACACCATCTAGGGCAAGCGAATGGTCAAAACCGGGATATGGGAATGCCTGACCACCCATTTAGCGGTACTGCCTATCAGAATCTCGCCGATGGCGCCCCTGCCGTGGGTCCCCATGACGATGAGATCACCATTCCGTTCCTGGGCCGTCTGAACGATGACTTCAGCGGGCATCCCGGTCTTGATCACGATTTCGTCGGTGGTAAAAGGCCGACATTCTTCGTTGTCCTGTGCCCCCTCACAAAATGCCTGAAGGACCTCCTTCATGGCCATATGATCCCTTTTCTTTCCGATCAGTTTGTCCCGGGCCTCGGAAAAATGCTTTTCTTTGATGGCCTTCCATGTCCCCGGAGGGATCATGTTCGTTATGTAGTGTTCCTCCGGCAACTCATCAAGCACATGGAGAATTGTAATGCCGGCACCATACAGATTGGCAAGGCTGACCGCATAGGAAAAGGCATGCGTTGCGGTTTCCGACAGGTCGGTGGCATACAGGATTTTTTTTATCTGGATGTTTGAGAGTTCCATTTCTTTCACCTTTATACCCTATTTTGTCCCTTCGAGAAAACCAAAAAAGGCCTAATAAATCCTGTTCTCGATACACGCTGCCTTATCATCTGAAATACAGATTGGGCAACCACAGAGTGATCTGGGGAAACACCATCAGAATCACTAAGCCAAAAATCATCACCAGGACAAAGGGTACGATTGAACGGTAGATATCCGCGAGCTTTACCTCCGGAGGCGCCATGGCCTTCATGAGAAAGAGGTTATAGCCGAAGGGAGGTGTCATGTACGCAATCTGGCAGGTTGCCGTATAGAGAACACCAAACCAAATCGGGTCGAAACCCAGTTTCGTGACCAGGGGAACATAAAGAGGGGCAACAATGATGAGCATGGCCGTATCGTCGAGAAACATGCCCATCACAATGAAGGTAAGCTGCATCAAGATGATGATCTGCCACGGAGTGAGTCCCAACTCTTCACTAAAGAGAAGCTCTATCGCATGTACCGCTCCAAGACCGTCAAACACGGAACTAAAGCCAAGTGCCGCCAGGATTACCCACATGAACATGCAACTTACGCTCAATGTCTCTCTCAGGGTCTTTAAGAGTACGTCGCGGGTCAAGCGGCCTTTGATAAAAGCTGCAGCCATCGTTGTGGCCGCACCCACAGCCGAACATTCCACGAGACTGGTGACCCCCAACAGGAACAGCCCGGTCATGGAAAAGATAATGAGGAGGGGAAGTACCCCGGCTCTGAGCAACCGAAACTTCTCTCCCCAGTTTATCTGTTGTCGCTCTTCCTTGGACAATGCCGGTCCCAGGCTTGGGTTAATGGCACATCGGATTACGATGTACGCGATCATCAGACCCCCTAACAAGAGGCCCGGAAAAACACCGGCTAACCAGAGCCTGCCGATCGGCTGCCTGGCAATCATTCCGTACAGCACAAGGACCACGCTGGGGGGTACCATGATGCCCAGGGAACTGCCGCCTTGGATTACGCCGGTTATCATTATTTTGTCATAATCGCGTTTAAGCATTTCGGGCATGGCAATACTGGCGCCAATCGCCATACCGGCGACACTCAGGCCATTCATTGCCGCGATTGCGATCATAAGCCCCATGGTTCCTATGGCTAAACCACCATTGACCGGACCCATCCAGACATGGAACATCCGGTAGAGATCGTCCGCAATTCCTGACTCGGAAAACATATAACCCATAAAAATGAACATTGGGAGAGTGAGGAGCGCATACCAGTTCATAAGGACAAAGGCTGCGTGAAACGGCATCTCCGAAGCACCCTTTCCCCAAAGAAAGAGAGCAAAAATAGTGGCCACCGCTCCCAGAGCAGCAAAGATTCGTTGTCCGGTAATCAGCATGAGGATCATGGAGATAAACATCAGGATGGCTATAAGTGGGTAACTCATGTTATATCTCCTCACCCTTTGCCTTTGCCAGGTCTTTAAAAAATGTGGCAATGCACTGCAACAGCATCAGCACGATTCCGATAACCATAATAAGCTTGATGGGAGCCAACGGCGGCCCCCACGGGGTATAATTTCTTTGCCCGTATTGCAGCGCATATTCAAGGCCGGACAGGCCGCCGATGAGAAGAAACACCACGTAGAAGATAAGGAAAGGGGCGGTGATAAGATCGACCACTGCCTTGCCTTTGTCCGACCAGCGGCCGTAAAAAAGATCCATTCTCACATGCCCTTTGAGAATCACGGAGTAGCCGCCGCCCAGCAAATAATAAGCAGCCATGAGAAATTCAATAATTTCCACTACCCATATATGGGGCTTAGCAAAGACGGTCCTCGATATGGTTTCAAACACCAGAATAGCCGTCATGACCAGGACAATATACATTGAAAACTCTCCTACGGTCCGATTCACGGCGTCAACACCTCTCACATAGGCTCTTATCGCTTTCGGCATGCCAAACCCTTTCCTTATGGTTCCCTAAATCCAGCTTCTCCCCGACCGTGCCTAAACAACACTGCAAGAGCCGGGAAAAGATACTCTCAGCACCGCAGAGTGAAAGAAAACCTCCATCACCCTATCAGCCCCTCTGGAGGCCTTAACTCAATCAACCTGGTTTTTGATCGAAGTTCCAGAGGGCAGCCTTCCCTGCCCGGCTCTGCCTCAAGGTGAGGGAAGGCTGCCTCTATAGGTGTCCTAAACTCCTGGCGCCTGATGACGCATCAATATCGGTAGGGAGGACCGGCTTCTTCCATGGTTTGATTGTATTCCTTCAGTACCTTTACCACCTTGGCGCATCTGGGGCTCTTTTTCGCAACTTCGTCCCAGTATCTGTGTGCCGCATTTTCCACCTGCTTCCACTCTTCTGCGGGGATGGAGGTGAGTTTCAGTTTACCGCCCTTGGTGCGGTAATGGGCCTCACCCCACCAGTACCAATATTGTCTGTGGTAATGCGAACTGTCAATGCAAAGCCGGAACAGGGTCTTCAGGTGCTCGGGCACTTTATTCCATGAGTCCGTGTGGACAAAATAGGAACCCACCCAGGCACCCGAGATGGGATTGGTCAGGTAGTACTTGGTGACATCGGCCCAGCCGACCGTGTAGTCCTCGGTGATGCCGGACCAGGAGACTCCGTCCAGCTCATTGGTTTGCAGAGCCATCTGAACATCCTCATAGGGGAGAGACATGGGGATGACTCCGAATTGCTGCATGAACCTGCCCCCGGTAGGGAACATATACACTCTCAATCCCTTCAGGTCGCTCAGATGTCGAATCGGCTTGGTGGTGGCGAAATTGCAAGGATCCCAGCTTCCCGCGCTCAACCAGGTGACCCCTTTCACCTCGGAGTAGGCCTCCTCCCAGATTTTGTTGAGCCCATACTGGTTCCAGAGTGTGGGAACATCCAGGGAGTAGCGTAACGCAAGAGGAAAATAAGCGGCGAATATGGCCACGTCGACGGGAGCGGCAATGGAGTCGTCATCACTTTGCACCGCGTCGACGGTCCCCTTCTGCACGGCCCTGAACAGTTCACCCTGGGGGACCAGCTCATCGGCAGTATACAGGTCGATGTGCATCTCTCCATTGGCTGCCTTATTAAACGCAGTTATTGAAGGTTTAATGACCTCCTCAGCCAGCGCAGCACCGGCATAGGTTTGCAACCTCCACTTGATGGTCGTCTTCTTGGCCGCATGTACAAAGGGTGCGTTTACCGCTGTGGCTGCCACTGCGGCAGCTGCTCCCACTCCTGCCTTTTTGATAAAATCGCGTCTTTTCATTTTACCTTACTCCTTTCATGGGTTTGGGTTAGTATCCAAGAAAATCGACAGAGAAAAGAAGGGTTAATGGTTTTGCGAAAAGGCATCAAGGTGATGATTCAGCGCCGACGACATTATGAGCCACAGTTTAAGGTATTGTATGTGAAAAGGAAGCATATTGCCTCCCCGGGCTTGAGATTGCCGGATCAAACCCGAGGACTCGGATACTGTTTTGTGTCTTGACCCGGACACTTGCCAGTGTAAAATTCTTCTATTTGATTGTAATGATATTGTCAAGAAAATTATTGATGATCAATATTTTCCTCAAAAAAAGTGGGTATTTTAGCTGAATAATGCAATAAATAGCACAAATACTGAACAGGGCATTCCGGGCCCGAGAGACCATTACAAGAGGTAGGGGACCCTCATGTTGTAGCCTTTATACACGATGAATGTCTCCACCGACTGCACATCCTTGATTTTTGATACCTCATCCGCATAGAAATCCAGCAAACGAAATTCCTCATTAAATAGGACCGTCAGCATCAGGTCAAACCGGCCGGTAACCACGCTCACGGAGACAACCCCTTTTATCCTGCTGAATTCCTCACCCTTGCTGATCAGGTTCATGGTTCCGAGCTTGACGCCGACAATGGCAACCCGGTGCCCTGGGAGCGCCTCCGGATCAACAAGCCCGGTGATAGTGAGGACTCCCTCCTCCGTCAGCCTCTTGACCCTCCCCCGTACGGTATTTTCTGAAACCCCCAGGCCCTTCGCGACTTCTCTCAGGGATTTTCTGCCGTCCCGAAGGTGCCGAATGATGGCGATATTGCTTTCATCCATTTTCATTGGATTGTTCCCCGTGTGGCGATGATGGAACATTCGACAAGTTACAAGCCCGTGCAGCCTGAATTCCCTCATGCCGCAACACAATTTATCAATATAAAAAATTCACTATTCTGTCAATAATCTTTTCATTTTTTGTGTTTTCTTCAGGATTAAGTGAAGTTTTTCTTGAAAATCTCAAGAACCAATGATAAGCAAAGAGAGTCGCAATAAAGCAGATCAAAGGGAGAACCTTTTATGTCAGACCTTTTAAGAACAGTTTTTTTCGAGCAACATGTGCAACTCGGCGCGAAAATGGTGGACTTCGGCGGATGGGAGATGCCCATCCAGTACCCAAACGGCATCGTCTTCGAGCACCTTGAAACAAGAAAGGGAGCAGGCCTCTTTGATGTTTCACACATGGGGCGATTCCTCGTCAGGGGCGGGGATGCCCTGCCCTTTCTCCAGCATGTCCTCACCAACAATGGTGCCGCCCTCGATCCAAGAGAAACAGGCGCCCAGTACACACTCATTCCCAACGCCACGGGGGGCGCGGTAGACGATGCGTATCTCTACCGTTTTGATACCCGCGAGTACCTCCTCGTGGTGAACGCGTCGAACCGCTTGAAAAACTGGGACCACCTGCAGCCCCTTGCCGCCCAATTCCATGACCTGGAACTTGAAGACGCTACCAATGATATTGCCATGCTCGCCTTGCAGGGCCCCAAATCAAAGGAGATACTCACGCGCGTTATGCAGTCGGGCATGTTTCCATCCCCCATCAGAAACGCCGTCGGGATAGTAGACATAGGAGGCGCGCAAGTAAAGATAGCACGCACCGGGTATACGGGAGAACCACTCTGTTTCGAGTTGTTCGCAGACCGGGACGGCAGTTCGAAATTGTGGGATACCCTCCTCGGCGAAGGAGCTATTCCTGTTGGGCTTGGGGCCAGGGACACCCTCCGCCTTGAAGCCGGGCTTCCCCTGTACGGCCATGAACTCGGTGAAGACCCGGACGGGAAAGAGATCCCCATCCTGGCCGTCCCCATCACCAGGTTCGCCGTCAGTTTCTCACCCCTGAAAGGTGACTTTGTGGGAAGAGAAGCACTGGCAAGACAATTCGCGGCTCTTTCCAAGATCCTAAAGCGGGATTTTTCCTTCCGCTCGGATCTACCGCGGATCATCCAGCCCGTTGCCATTACCGGCAGGGGCATTGCCCGGGACGGCGCACGGGTCTTCAAAGACGACCACCACGTCGGTTATGTCACCAGCGGAACCATGGTCCCGTACTGGATTTTTCAAGGGGAAGGCCTCCATTCTGTCCTGACCGATCAACACAAACTCCGGCCCATCTGCCTCACCTACATGGAGAGCGAGATCATTGAGGGCGAGGCCCTCCAACTCGAAATCCGTGGAAGACTGGTTGAAGCCGTGGTCGTTCCATTTCACCTCCGATCAGAGGCCCCACCCTATGCACGCCCCATTGTGGTGGAAAAGGAAGTCCCGTCCCCGGAAGCCCGGGAACAGTACGACCGGGAAAAGCCGCTCTTGCTGCTCAAGAGGGCTGCGGAAAACACCTCCTGGCGACAGCGGGAATGTATCAACCTCATTCCATCAGAGATGACCATTTCCCCCATGGCACGAATTCTTTCCATCATGGATCCCTCGTTCCGATATGCCGAGCACCGGGAGTCAAAGGCATTTTACGACGCCGATATATTCTATTACCAGGGGATTTCCTTCATCGAGGAAGTGGAATCGCTCCTCGAAATGGAGATGCGAAAATACCTGGGCTGTGAAGAGGTGGAAACCCGCCTGGTAAGCGGCCAGATGGCCAATACCGCTGTTTTCAGTGCCATGCTCGACTATTTAAACCGGGCTGATCGCCGGTCCGAACCCAGGCGCATCCGCCGCGTCATAAACAATTACCTCGGAACCGGCGGTCACCTGAGCGCCCAGCCCATGGGTGCCCTGCGCGATTTTGTAGCACGGGATCCCCTGACCGAACGGCCCGCGGTCATCAATTTTCCAGTACTGAGGGAGAACCCTTTCCAGATGGATGTTGCCGCGGCCCTGGAACTGATCGACCAGAAAAGACCCGAACTCATCATCCTCGGGAAGAGCATGGTGCTCCACCGGGAACCGGTTGAAGAAATCAGCCGTTTTATCCGCGAACAGGACATAGACGCGGTGCTTATGTATGACATGGCCCACGTCCTCGGGCTGGTCGGGCCGCATTTCCAGGAACCTTTTCAGGAAGGTGCGGATCTGGTCACCGGCTCCACCCACAAGACCTTTTTCGGAACCCAGCGCGGTGTGGTGGGAAGCCGGTTCAGCGATGATGAAGAACGCTACGAATTGTGGGAAGCCCTGCGGCGAAGGACCTTTCCGGGGTCAGTCTCCAATCACCATCTTGGGACCATGCTCGGGCTGCTTATGGCAACCTATGAAATGAACCATTTTAAGGATGACTATCAGCCGAAAGTTATGGCCAATGCCAAGGTCCTTGCCCGGGCCCTCAAGAATTCCGGTCTGGAGGTTGCCGGAGACCCGGCCATCGACTTCACCGAAACCCACCAGGTAGTGGTGCGAGTCGGCTACGCTCAAGGTCCGGAAGTAGCGCGCCGCCTGGAAGCAAATAACATTATCTGCAACTACCAGACGGCACCCGAGGAAGAAGGCTTCACTGCGGCGGGCGCCCTGCGGTTGGGTGTCTCCGAAATGACCCGTTTTGGAATGGATGAGCAAGGATTTCAGACCGTTGCGTCCCTTCTGGCAACGGTCATCAATGACGCGAACGCATCTGTCGTGGAGGAGGTAAAGAAACTCAGGGAAGAGTACCGTGAATTGCAGTTCTGTTTCCGCGGGAATGACTATGAGGAGGCACTGCAGCGCCTCCATCAGTTCCTGTAATCTCTTGGGGAGCCTTCATGTATCGCATCGAAACCGAAACCTTGGAACTGCAGTTGGAGATCGTACCGGTTTCCTCCCTGGTGCCGCACGAAGAAATTATCCCCCATGCAGTGGATGAGCTGATCCTCGAATTCAGCAATTGGACCAACCTGCAAAATCCTGTCATCGTGGATAACAACTCCATGGTCCTTGATGGACATCACCGTTTTTTCGTTTTCAAGGCCCTCCATTTCAATTATATTCCGGTGTGCAGAATAAATTATCTCCGGGAATCGGTTCAGTTACGCTACTGGTTCAGAATCATTCAGCTCGCCGGCGGGGAGAATCAGGTACGCGCCGTTACCGAGTCCATACACGCTTCTCTCCGCAGGATCCCCGACAAAAATGCCCTTGCTGAATTGATGCGAAAAAATCCTTACTGTTGGGGGATCCAGGGGCCGGACGGGTGTGATTTGGTGACTTGCGATACCGGGACGGTCTGCGATGCCGCAAGCGCCTATAAGGCCCTGGAAGAATTTCAGACGAGGTTTCGAGAAAAAGGCGTGGACATCCAGTACATCCCTTGCCAGAATATTACAGAGCATGATCCGCCTGCCACGGAACCTGACCAGTTAATTATATGGACGCCCCAGATCACGAAAGAAATGGTGGTGGAGACGGTACGCCAAGGGAAAAAATTCCCTCCCAAAGCGACCCGGCACCTGGTCCCCGCTCGCCCCCTCCACGTGGACGTCCCCACCCGCTGGCTCAAAGAAGATACCCCAGTGGATGAAATAAACCGAAGATTCACGGAACTCCTGAAAAAGAAGGGCATCAAACGTTTCGGTCCCGGGCAGGTGGTCAATGGGAGATATTACGAAGAGGAGTTGTTCGTATTTTATGACAAGGAGAAATGACATGGAAACATCCAGGGCGGGCAGGCCGCTTATCACCCTTTCGGCAGTTGGTTTTGACTCCCCCGGTCTCGTTTCCAAGATTACCACCCGTATTTTGGAATTGGGGGGCAATATTCTTGATGTGGAAGAAAGTTGCAGGAGAAATCTCTTTTCCATATTCCTTATCATTGATTTTTCTCGTTCGGAATGCTCGCAGGACGACCTGGAAAATAGCCTGAATGGCCTTGAATCCGAGACAGGCCTGAAGATCATGATCACAGAATATGACGGTGAACGGACCCACTGCATACCGGAAAAAGAGAAACACCTCGTCACCGTGCTCGGCCCTGACCGGCCGGGGATCATGGCGAAGGTCTCCACGTTCTTTCATGAACGGATGATCAACATTCTGCGGGCCCGCATGATCGCTCGGGGAGACTTTTTCTCCATGGAGATGGTCGTTGATACCAGCTGGATGCCCGGGGAAACCGACGTGTCCAGGGAGCAGGCCATTGAGCACATGGCGGAAGAACTGCGGGAAACCTGCTGCACCATAAACCAGGGTGTGGTGATCCAGAGCCAGGATATCTTCCGGAAAATAAAAAAGCTGGTGGTCTTTGACGTGGAGTCAAGCCTGGTACAGGAAGAATCTCTCCGGGTATTCCTCGAGGGAATCCGGGAGAAACTGGGCCAGATTCCCGGAGGGATCCATTTTGTGGACAGGGGCGAGGACCAGTTTCAGGCTTTGGTTGAAAACGCCAGGAGCATGAAAGGCATTCCCATCAAGGAAATAGAATCGTTCTCCAACATCCTCCAGCTCAATCCCGGGTCCTTTGAACTCATCAGAATCCTCAAATCCATGGGCTTCAAGATCGCGCTCCTCTCCAGCGGGTTCAATTTTTTCATCAAGGACATCCTGGAAGAGGCGGGAGTGGACTATGCCTTTTCAAACAGCCTCAAGATCGATGAGAACGGCATCATCACCGGGGAACTGGGTGAACCCGTGATAACCAATGAAACAAAAAACGAACTCCTTGAGTTCATCATGAAGCTGGAAGGTATAGAAAGGGATCAAGTGATCGCCGTGGGGGACGGTTCCAGCCGCTCTCATTTCATCAAGAACGCGGGGCTCTCCATCGCGTTCAAGCCACGGGCCGCTGATATCAAAGCCGACGGCATTCTCAGCACAGGGCACATCACCAACGTGCTCTATTGCCTCGGAATCCCCAAAGAGGAACTGGAAAAATACGTCTGCCCGTGATGCTCAACCTCATTCATCATGACTCACGTGTTCCCGCTATGAACTCTTCGGTTCTCCTATAGGCCTCCGCGTCCGTATACTGGAGGGGAGGATGTTTCATGAAAAAAGAGGCGGGCGAATAGAGTACTCCCGCCGTGCCCCGGTCCAGGGCAAGTTTGCAGCACCGGATGGCGTCGATCACCACTCCCCCGGAATTCGGCGAATCTTCCACCGAGAGCCGCAACTCCAGGTTCATGGGGATATCCCCGAACAGCCTGCCCTCCATCCGTATAAAGGCTATCTTGTTGTCTTTCTGCCAGGCCACCCAGTCACTGGGCCCGATATGGATATTCTCGGCCATCAACCGGCCTTCCCCAAGCTGTGACTGCACTGCTTCAGTCTTAGATTCGCGCTTGGATACCAGGCGAGACCGGTCGAGCATATTCAGGAAATCGGTATTTCCACCGGTATTGAGCTGATAGGTCCTTTCGAGCTTTACCCCGCGCCGTTTGAACAGATTGGCAAGGACCCGGTGCACGATGGTTGCGCCAAGCTGTGATTTCACATCATCCCCTATCACAGGGAGTCCTTTCTCCGCGAAACGGTTTCCCCAGGCAGGATCGCTTGCTATGAAGACCGGCATGTTATTGATGAGGGCTACTCCTGCTTCGAGGGCACATTCGGCATAAAACTTCGCTGCCTGCTCTGAACCAACCGGCAGGTAATTGAGGAGCATCTCTGCGTCTGAATCTTTGAGGAATGTAATCACGTCTGCCTTGGTAGCTTCCGGTTCCTCTGAAAGAACGAAGCGATACTGCTCATCATACTCTTTCATATGGCCGGCAAATCCATCCAGGACCTTCCCCATTCGCACGGTCACTCCCTTTTCAGGAACAGACGGATGGATGGGTTTTGCACAGTTGGGGAGCTGGAAAATCGCCTCGGAGACATCCCTCCCCACCTTTCTATTGTCTATGTCGAATGCGGCAACAACATCGATATCGCCGGGAGTATATCCTCCAATATCCCAATGCATGAAACCGTTTACTTCGCTTGCCTTGTTGTGCCGGTAATATTCAATGCCCTGGATAAGCGAACTCGCGCAGTTTCCGATTCCCACAATAGCAATCCTGATACTCTCCATCTGGAAAGAACCTCCTTTCGGCTCAGCCCAAATTCATCACAAAACGGGCAAGCGGTCAACCCGGGTTGTTCCTCGCCGATTTTCGTCGCGAGACTCTCCGCCGTCACAGCAGATTATTGGCGAGAAATCCGGGTCAAGTCTAAAACCAGCGAATTTGCAAATCAGTTTCTCTCTTTGTCATTCCTCCAACCAATAGTTTAATCAATCGTTGAATCATGTCAAGCACATAACAACGGCATCACCACCGAAATCACTGCTCCAGCTTACGGAGATTATCCCGCGCAAAAGTAATGTTCGAATCCAGCTCCAGGGCAAGGCGATAGTAACGGATCGCCTTTTCACGCTCTCCCAGGTCCCGGTAGTTGGAGCCGATATTGGCGTAGTCAATGGCCGAAGCCGGATCAATTTGAATGACCTTCTTGAAACACTCAATAGCCTTTTCATGTTCTTTCAAGGAATAATGGCAGAACCCCATAAGATTGTAGATATCCGTTCGATCAGGGTCGTATTTCTCCGCTTTATGGAGGACCTCGATGGCCTCCCGGTAGCGGCCCATTTCTTTGAGGCACACGCCCAAATAGGAATAGATGCTCGGGATATCTTCGTCCTTGGGATCCAGTGCAAGGGCCTTCGTGAAATGCGGTAGCGCTTCCGAAGGACTGCTCTGCCGGAGAAAGCTGTATCCCAGGTAGAATTGCACAAAGTACTTTCCGGGGACTGCCTCATCCATTCGTTGAAGTTCCTTGATCGCCATTGTCTGGTCAACGCCTTCTGCAAGGAGCTTTGCTGAAAACATGGCCACGCTTGTTCCCAGGGCCCGTTCCCTGAAATGAGCGCCGGGCATGATGGTATAAAACGCAGGAATACCAAGCCTCGGGTGCGTCACATTGATAATGTTCACGTCCATCCCGACATGGGCAAGGGCCGACACGCAGTTCTCCACTTCCGTCTTGATGTTGTCACTGGAAAGATCCGGAAGACCGGAGAGTGTCACCACTTCTTCCGGTTCCATGATGAATGCACCTTCATCCAGGCTCTTGAGTTTCGGCAGACCGCTTGCCACATAATTAGAACTGCTGTTAAAATCGCCCGCAAGCTGGGCAACCTCCGTCAGGGCCCGACTCAAAGCCTTGTCCGGATTGGGGGTTGTCCCTGCCGTCCACACGATCTCGCTCTTTTCAGGGAAGGTAGCCGGATCATAGGCCAGCACACCCACCGAAGGGATACCGGTGTCCAGAGACAAATCAGAGGCAAAAATTCTTATCCCTGCCTTTTCATATTTCCGGAGCATCTCGCGAACCAGATGGTCCTTTGCGGATCCCAGATCTATCCCCGGAACCCCGAGCCTCTCCCGGCTCACCCTGCTTGACACGTGCCGTTCAACCACCTCGCAAATCCCCTGGGAAACGGCTTCCTCTATGCAGTTTCCTGCTGACGGACCATTGAATTCGTTAATGGCGTAAAACCAGTTAAAGGGGACGAGGACGGGTTGTTCGCGGGTCAAGTTGTAGGCCCAGGTCCATTTGAGTGGAAGCCGGCTGAAAATTTCCAGGGCCTGCTCCACGTCCGGCCCCCGGTCGTGTACAGATTGGGCAATCTGTTCAAGAGACAGGGCCTGATCCTTCACATTCCGGAATTCATCCACGAAAAAGTTTTTCTGGTCCTTACAAAAGCTGAAGAAACTGAATCGCTCTGCCAATTCCATGACCGCACTGGCCTCGGCCTGTTGGGGAGTTCCTCCCTTGCCCATCTGTTTCTTGGTCCCGATGACCGCTTCCGCGTCCCGGCCGCACACACTGAAGTAAACCGGGATATCCAGCCTCCCGTTGTCAATCCTCACGGTTTCTTCCAGGATATCCAGATCAACCTGTTTCAGCTTTTCTCGAAATCGCTTCACGGTCTCTTCAGGCGTGACTATTTTATCCTGATCAAGGGTATACCCCTTGTATGCATCCTGCAGTTTTACCTCATAAGGCATCTTTTCTCCTCACTCGTTCTGAAAGACATTCCTTACCACAGAGCCACAGAGCACTCAGAGATACTACCTTTTCCCTTGCCGGGAGATACCGGCAAAGGAAAAAGATCAGTCCTGTCTTCGGTAAGAGCAGGGTTCCTTCGCTGAGAGGCATGTTCTTTTTGCCCATCGCCGTCTCCTCTCAGAGCGGGAGGCTCTCTGAGCCGGAGGCCGATGGGCAAAAAACCAAATTCCTCCGTGCTCTCTCTGCCGGGCCGTAGCCTTGTGCGAAGACCGGTGTGACTCAGTGGTGAACAAATATTAGACGAGATATATTATCGTAATTATGAGAATAGCAGTCTTCAGCCATCCAACTCTAGGACGCGGTTCATTTTTCCCGTAACATACCCTTCCAGGTCCAGGGCCACGTGCTCAAACCCGATCTTCCTGAGGGTGGCAACGACCTCTTTCCGGAGGCCTTCGTCTAGGAATCCGGCAATATCTCCCGGGGCGATTTCTATACGGGCCACGGTTCCATGGTGCCGCACCCGGGCGATCTTGAATCCCTTTTCCCTGAGGAACCGCTCCGCTTGGTCCACCTGCCCGGTCCGTTCGGGGGTAACCGGAGTTCCATAAGGAATGCGGGAGGCAAGGCAGGCGTCGGACGGCTTATTCCAGGTGGGAAGGCCCATTTCCCTGGACAGGAAGCGGATCTCTTCCTTAGTCAATCCCACGTTCATGAGCGGGGCAATGGCGCCAGCTTCTTCCGCCGCCCTGAATCCGGGGCGGTAATCGCCCAGGTCATCCTGGTTTGCCCCGTGGGCCACAGCATGAAGGCCAAGTTCCTTTGCGATCTCGAAAAGCTGACGGAACAAGCTTTTCTTACAATAATAACACCGTTCCTTGGAATTAGCGAGAAATGCTTCCAGGGAGGTCTCCCGGGAATGGAACTGGACGTGGTGCACCCCGAGGAAATGGGCGATCCGGTTTGCCTGATCAATTTCGTTCGATGGGTGGATAAAGGATACCGCCGTCGCGGCATGAGCCCCTTTTCCAAGGGCCTCCTTTGCCGCGGCAAGGAGGAAAGAACTGTCTACACCCCCTGAAAAAGCAACCAGAAGACTTTCTTGTTCTTGAAGCAGGGACAGCAGTGCCGCCTTTTTTGTTCTCGCTGTTCCCTCGTCCATGTCACTTCTTCTTTTCTTTTTCCACGAGGGATTCCAGGTCTGTTACCAAGGCCTCATGCTTCCATTGGGGAATCTTGTAGATCCACCGGCCAAGCTTTTTGTTCAGACTCTCAGCCTTCTGCTCCACCTGTTTCCCTGCATCTTCCTTTTTCTTGCCATGAGCATCTTTCCCGGATGACTCACTCGTGGGCCCGGGGTTTTCATACCTCACCCCCACCTTGAGATAGCAGGAGCCCGCTTCCTTGCATTTCTTTCCGGGATAGAGGTCATAGACCATGCCGTTGAAGAGACGGTATTCCAATCTTGATGAATCTTTCATACCGATCGATGCCTTTCCTTTGGTGGGGTCAAGCACGTCTTCAATGCGCAGACCGGAAAGTGCACCGGCCAACCGATTGAGGGATGTTCGTTCTATTTTCTTTCCCGGCGCCGGATGTACCTGCTCCAGGTCTTTCCCTTTTGCCTGCCGCTTAAAGGCAAAACGGGTGGTTTTTCCGTCAGGATCAAGACACACAACCTCACGGACATCCGCCGCCTTCACATCTATCAGGTCCTTCTTCAGCCACTCCGACGGACTCTTTGCAAAACTTTCAAACTGTTTATCAACAAGATACACTGTTTTCCCGTTTCCCAGCAATACATACTGGCCCTCGGGAAATATTCCGCCCTGTCCCCCTTTCATGGGCTCACCCAAACACACCCGCACCAGAGTCTTTCCCTTTGCGTCCGCAAAGATGATAGCTGTGCCTTTTTCTTCCTTCGGCGCGGTGTTGTCTGCAGGGTCTTTGAGGTGGAGTCGCTCTAAAACCCCTTTCGTCGCCTCAAATGAGCGACCGATCTTTGCATCCCGCAAATTGCGGACCAATTCCGTAATTTTTTGGAAATCGGCAGGATAACCGAACCTGTTTTTGACTACCCATCGAACCCCACTCTGCACCAGTTGCACCCCTTCATTCCCTGCGTCGAGGATGGTAACAGAGGTAATGTCATTCGCCGGAAAGTTTTTGAGAAGAGGAGCACCCAACTCTCTCTTCCCTTCCCGGGGAGAGCGTTGCATGAAGACAACAAACACCAGCCCCGTGAGAACCGCCAGCACGATCAGAAGTATCGCCAGTGTCTTGACCTTCATTTTTTCGTCATCCTCCTGTATTTGAAAAAGGCAAAAAACAGACCCGCGATGCAAACGAATAACGGCATCAGAAATATGTTGATCGCCTTCAGCATATTTCCCAAGGCCTCTATGTCCGCCCGCAAATTCTTTCTCACCTCTTTCAATTCATGGTTGATCCTGGTCCTCTGTTCCCTGAACCGGGCAATTTCCTTTTCCTGCTCAGTGCTCAGAATCAATTTTTGAGACACACCTTTTTGTCTCTCCAACTCCTTGAGCTTCTGGTTTGTCTCTTCGGCCTCTTTGGTCAATTCTTTTTCCTTGGACAGCCATCGCTGTTGCGCCTTCTGTTGCAAAGCGAGCACCACCTCGAAGGGCCGCTCAAATCTCCCTCGCGTTCGCAGTGCGATCAGGTCATTACTGCCGGTGAGGGTTTCACATGCGTTCGAGACAAAATTAAGATTATCATTGAACACCTTGGAAATGGTAACCCCGAGAAACTGCCCCTGCTGCACGTAAAAGCGGTCAGCCAACAGATCGGCATCCCCCACGACAATGACATTGCATGCTTTCGTGGCCTCCTTGAGCTGTTTTTCCCCTGCTCCTTGTTCTTTCCTGTCTTTCCCTTTTTCATCCTTCGGCGGGCCTTCGGGAAATGCGGTCTTGAATTTCCCTGAAATCCGGGCACAAAGATAGAGCCTCTCCTTCCCGGGGACGAACTTCCGCCTGATCATGTCAAGTCCCATGCCCGCCTTGAACGCCTCAATCAGAGAAGCGTGTTTCCCGGACCTGACCAGCGGCTCGAACTCAAACGTGCTGTCTTTCGTTTTATTCAGCGCGCCCACCAGGGGAAACAACATGCTTTCAAGGCCGGCGGTCACCACGTTCCCGGAATTAAACGCCTCGTTCCGGGCGGAAATCATGACCGGGCTTTGCTCCACCCGGTTGTCACGGGTCCTGACCGGCGTGGTTTGATCAAAATCAACAACCACCTTGGATGGGTCAAAAGATATGCCCCATGCCTTGAACAAGGTGGGAAGAGAAGAACTCGGCGGTCCCATGTACGATTGTCTGGAAGTGTCGGAAATACAGTAAGGATCTACGAATACAATGGCATTTCCGCCGGAAAGGACATACTGATCGACGGCGTATTGCAGTTTCTTGCTGATATTTTTTGGGTGGATAATCAGGAGCAGGTCAGGAGCAGGGTCAATGGCGACTGAAGACAGCGGTATCTCCTTCACTTCATAGGTCTTCTTGAGTTCCGTGATAAACAACCACTCTGCTCCTGCACCCGGTTGCCCCATCCTTGCATAAGCCGGGTTCCCAAATACGGGCAATCCGCTGATGACCCCGATCACCTTTCTTTTAGGATTTTCCAGCCGCTGGATGGCGCGTGTTATGTCATATTCGAGCAACTCTTCTTTCCCCGGATCGAGGAATTCTATCTTCCCCACCTGGTCCGCCGCCAGGAACACGAGCCCACAGTAAATCTTCTCCCCGGTGGAGGTCTGGATGGCATGAAGGCCGTATTTCTGTGCCCACTCCTCCTCATCGGAATCGGGCTTGGGATCATACATCTCGACTTTGATTTTCCCGTGACTTGCCCGTTCATACTCCGTGAGAAAATCGCGAACCCGTGTCGCGTAAAGCTTCATCTCATTCGGAATGTTATTGCTGTTCTTGTTATAATAGAATTGAATGTCAACCGGCTGCGTGAGGTCCGCAAGAATATGTTTCGTGCCCTCGGACAGTGAATAGATGCGGTTTTCCGTGGCATCCCAGCGGATATTCGCGTAAGACACGATCACATTAATCAGTATGAGAATAAAGAAAACAGCAATCAACCCGGTGGTTGAAAGAAGGGCTTTCCTGATTTCACTTCCTTCTTTTGCCATGAATTGCCCTCCTTATGCTGTCCTGCGATTCAGCAGGATCACGCCTGTCGCAAAAAGCATGAATAATATCACGGAACAGTAATAAACGATATCTCGGAGATCCAGCACTCCTCGTTGCATGGAAGCAAAATGGGTCATGAAACTGAAACTGGAAATCCCGTTCACGAGCCAGAGAGGAGCCCAACCGGACAGGATTCCGGTCACGGGCGGCCATCCCGCCAGGACCAGGAAGAGGCAGATCACCACGGAAATAATAAAACTGATTACCTGGTTCCTGGTCATTGCCGAGGTCATGCTTCCTACGCTCAGGTACGCTCCTGCCATGAGAAAGCTCCCCACGTATCCACCGAAGATGGCCCCCGGATCAGGATTCCCCAGATAAATGACGGTGAGGACCAGGGGAAATGTCAGACAAAGGGCCATGGAAACAAAAATCCACGCGGCGATGAACTTCCCGACAACGAGTTCTGAAAGGGGCACCGGCAATGTCATGATTAATTCAATGGTTCCTGTACGACGTTCTTCAGCCCAGAGCCTCATGGCAATCGCCGGAATAAGAAAGAGAAAGATCCAGGGATGCCACTGGAAAAATGTCCTGAGATCGGCCTGCCCCAGCTCATAAAAATGGCTGACGGAAAAAGTAAAAAACCCGCACAGAAGCAGGAAGATAACTATAAACACGTATGCCACGGGGGAACCGAAATACCCGGACAGTTCCCTCTTGACGATGGCCTTCATATTTCTTAAGAACTCACTCATCTGCGCCCTCGTTTCTCCCGATTGTAATCATCCGAAACACTTCGTCCAGACGGCCTTCCTCTACGTTGATGGATGCCACCTCATAGCCCTTTTGCCCACAGAATTGGAGCAGTTCCTGAATAGGCGGAGGGGTATCGTTCCCGTGAAAGGCGAGGAAAACCGTTCCCTCGTCCCGGTGGTCGAGAATGCGGATGCCTTCCACCCCGTCTATTGCACGGAGATCAGATTCCGGCAGGCTGGATGGCGCTCCGCGAATAGCACAGCGCAAGGCCCCATGCACGGAAGAACGGGTCTTCAGGCCTTGTGGGGTATCGTCAGCGACGATTTTCCCCTTTGCGATGATAATAGCCCTGGTGCACACCGCCTCCACCTCTTCCAGAATATGGGTGGAAAGAATAATGGTTTTCCGATGGGCCATCTCCCCGATCATCTCCCGCATCTCGTGTTTCTGGTTGGGATCCAGGCCGTCAGTCGGTTCATCCATGATCAGGTACTCAGGATCGTGCAGGATGCTCTGGGCAAAACACACTCGTTGCTTGTATCCCTTTGAAAGGGTGTTGATGACCTGGTACCGGACCGACGAGAGGGAACTACGTTCAAGGGTCTCTTCGATACGGGTGCCCTTTTCTTTTCCGGAAAACCCCCGGATCGCAGCAATGAAATCCAAAAATCCCGAAACCGTCATGTCGTGGTAAACCGGGGCATTTTCAGGAAGATACCCCAGCTTCTTCTGCGCTTTCAAAGAATCTGTCGCCACATCAAAGCCGCCCAAGGCAGCCGTGCCGGATGTGGCAGGCAGAAAACCGGTGATCATCCGCATGGTGGTGGATTTTCCGGCCGCATTAGGCCCGAGAAATCCTAAGACTTCTCCTTTGCCTACCTCGAAAGACACATCATCAACCGCCAGTGTCTTCCCGAAATACTTGGTAAGATGCTTTGCTTCTATCATGGAAATCCCTCTGTTTAAAAAATCAGGTTCGCAGGTTCAGATCCTTTTGCCCTTATCCCGCAAAGAAAATGAGCAACCGGATTGGAACTTAAACTCTTCTTTGAACCCTGTCAAGCAAGGAACAAAGATTTTTGCTCCTTAGAATGATGCCTTGACATCATTTCAATCTATGCTATGATGACTATATGAGAACGACCATTTCGATAGATGATGATGTGATGGAGCGTGCCCGCGCCCTTGCGGCTAAACTGCGCACTCCATTTAGAAGGGTGGTCAACGAAGCCCTTCGGGCCGGTCTCGAACACGTAGAGCAACCCGCCAAGCGCCTGCCGTACAAAACAGAACCGCGTGCGATGGGCCTTCGATCCGGCCGCAACTTAGATAATATACAGGAATTACTGGCCCAAATTGAAGGCGAGGATTCCCGTTGATTCTCGTTGATGCTAATATTCTCCTCTACGCGGAAGACGCACTTCACCCTCGCAACCAACAAGCCCGTCTGTGGTGGGATGCCCAGCTCTCCGGAACGGAACCTGTTTGTTTATGCTGGACAGTTCTGTCCGCCTTTGTTCGCATAGGGACCAATCCCCGGGTCTTCAATCATCCGCTCTCCCTTGAAGAGTCCCTCACTCGGGTACAAAGCTGGCTGGACCAGCCCTGTACACGACTCATTCGACCGACTGAACGGCATTGGACTGTATTTCAGAAGATGCTGACCGAAGGCCAGGCCGTAGCCAACCTGGTGACTGATGCACATCTGGCAGCCCTCGCCTTCGAACATGGTTGCGAACTGGCCTCTACGGATTCCGATTTCTCACGTTTTTCCATACTGAAATGGATTAATCCCCTTTCCTTGCCTGTCCCATAAAGACCCTTTCGATCGTCTTATCATGTGGCAGGCCGTCCAGCGGAAAATGACCTCGATATCCAAAGATCGTACACTCAGCGCCGATCGGAAATTTGCGCTCAAGACCTTTCTTGATCAAGTACGGTATTTGTGTCATTATAGGATGTGCAGACGAAAGTTCTGTCGACCAGAATATGCGCGGATGCATTTATGAGGTCGCCATACTTACCCCTTCTCGTCAACGAGAACTGGTCAATGATCAAGAACCCGACAAAATTCAAGGAATTCGAAAAGAGCTTTTTGAAAAACAAGGGAAACGTAACCCATGAGCAGGCCTTGAAACTCTTTACGGCCATGTGGGCGGAAGCCCACACCCTCGGCATCCTTCCGCCCAAAGACCCCCTGGAAGGAATAGCCGTAGACATAAGGATTGCAAAGGTGCTGAATTCGTGTTTGAAGAACTCCTCTCCAGAATAGGAACCCACCTCACCAAACATGCCATCCCCTATATGATTATCGGTGGGCAGGCTGTCCAACCAATGGGGTCCACCTCCTTGTGCCCGGGCTCAAGGAATTGAATAAATACCCTTATTGCGGTCACAGTGCCTTGATGGGTGTGAAGGAGAGACCCTGGCAGGATATAAGATATCCCCTGGGATATTTTGGGAGAACACCCAATCAGGCTAAAAAAGCATATCTCAATTTCATGGAACAAGGCATTTCTCTGGGAAAGCGGCAAGACCTGACAGGAGGAGGATTGATCCGGAGTATTGGTGGATGGACCGAGGTGAAGCAGCGGGGACTTGACCACGTAATGAGCGATGAGCGGGTTTTGGGGGACTCGGCCTTTGTGGAGGATTTGCTATCACAGGCTGATGAACAATACGAGCGTCGTTACCAATTGAAGCGGCTTGGGTATGACGCGGATCGGATTGCCGGAAAGGTCGCCAAGATCTATGATATGGATCCCGATGAATTCTTCTCCAAAGGTAAGCAGCAACGAAAAGTGAAGGCCAGAAGTCTTTTTTGTTTTTGGGCCGTGAAGGAGCTGGGGATGTCGCTCAGGGAACTGGCCAGGCGGTTGGAGATGAGTCCCCCTGCAGTCGGGTACGCGGTTGAAAGAGGAGAGACCATCGCCCGAGAAAACGAATACCGCCTGATCGATTAGTTTCTTACTTTTTTACCAGCGTCCCGCTATCAACAAATGGGTGAGGCTCCTCTTCGCTGGCTCGTGGTCAAGAGATTGAGGCTATCGAAGCAAGTTTTTCTTCGAGGTAGTTGAACTTGTGCATGACATAATAGTCTCGAATATCTTTTTCTAGAATAGAGCCGAGCTTGACCCTGAAATCTGTGTTTTTCAAACGGGCGAGCTTTTTCTGAAATTCAGTTGATTCCCTGCCGGTCTTGAAGGGCAGCGAAATGCCTCTCCGAAGCAGAAACTCGATGTCGAAGCAGTCCCTGATCTCTCCACGATCAAGAAACGCTTGAATTTTGTTTTTCATAGTCTGATCCAGGGTGTGGGCTTTTAGAACGACCTGCCTCGTGGTGAACCTAGAAAAGGCGATTTTTTCCTGATAGTCGCAGTCTTTTTGTTCCCTTCGGATTTCAATCTTCAACCGCCTTGGATATGACCAGGACCGTAATTCGTATAGCAGGGTGTAATGCTTCATCTGCGCGTCAGTAATTTCATAGTCTCTTTCAAAGACTTTTCGAACTTGATCAAAAAAAGATTTTTCCAAAATCTTTCTGATCAACCAAAAATCCAGATCGACCGAATACCGGTTCAGTTCATGGCAGAGCCTCAGCATTGACCCGCCACCGAAGACAAGAGGCCCAAGCACCTTCGCAGTATTCATTTTGTCCAGAACTTCTATTTCAAATAGTTCATGCTGTCTTAAGATATCCATACTTTCTTAGCATGTTTTGGGTTTTCAGGGGAAACTCTCTGCTCAACTGTTTGATTTCGGTCTTGTCCAGTTTCATTGTATCCAGAGCTGAAATATCAAGAGCATAACGGCCGTAAGACATAAGATAGAATGCGTCCAGGAGCGCTTTCTCAGGGGTGGCGATGAAAAACCCCTTTTCTTTCTTGAAACCAAAATACAAAGCTCCAGTGATTTTAACATATCGAAAGACACTGCCCTTCAGATTGATTTCCTTGGTCCTTTTGACCGCCACCGATTCAAACAAATCCCTTTGTACCTGGCTGGTTATCTCGTAATAATCCAGGGCGGTCATAAGGGATATGTATGAAGGAACTTGCCCTAGATTCACAAGAGAGAATTTTTCTTCCCTCCCCGCCGCATCCCACACTTCCCGAAGCACATAAATATTTTTCTTGATCCGCAACAGTATTCCCTGTCTGACGTAGCGGCTGGCACTCACTTTGGCCGAGGCTTTGCTGATTCCAAGGACTTTTGCTATCTCCTCGTACCCAAAATATGGTTTTCTTATTTTGTTCAATTCCAGCTGTTTCATAAAGGATACCAAATAAACATATTTGTTAACTATATATATTCCACAAATATTTGATTGTCAACAGAAATAAGGGAAAAGTTCTTGAAGTCTGATCACCACACCATCCCAATGAAGAAATTACTTGAATTGGATAACCGTGGCCATAGGCACCGGCTTTGGCCCAATTCATTACTTCGCTACCGTGATTATTTATAAGACTCTTCTCTTTTGATTCTATTCTATCCTATCCTTCTTTCCCATAAATGTTGTGGCGGAGATTGGCGAACAGCATGTCAAGCCCATGATTGCCTCATTTTCTAATGAAAGATTGAAGAAAAAGATCCTGACAGTTGAAAAGAGGCTGAAAATTGCAAGTTTCAAGGCCCCGTTGAACATTGGGGAGTGAGGCGCTTCATGGCGGCTGGAAAATCCCTATAGATATTCTGTATTCCTGCGGCATTGGCCGGATGACATGAGAGGCAGATCCCGACGCGGATCACCTTCCTCTGTTCCTTCCCGGACAGGGGGCGAGCGCCAACCCGGGTAGAGAGCATCCCTTTCCTCTCATCCAGGAAACCGGTCCAGGCATCTTCCGCCAGGCCATCCTCTTTCCTCGCTGGATACAGGGGATGAAACACCATGCTTTGAAGTTTCGAGGCCCGTTCCTTTTCCGAAAGCAATCCCTCGCCCAGGCCCAGGGCAACGGCGTTCTTATGGCAGGACTGGCAATCAAGGCCCTTGGCCGATGTTGTGTGGGCTGCGGTCGGGGCATAGAGCCTTCGGAATACTGCGCCCTTTTTTCGGGAGGGAGCACCTGGGTAATCCTTGTGGTCAATGGTGAGGATCATTCCTGGGATAAAGGTGTCTATCCTTTCCTTTCCCTTTTTTATCTGAATGCCAAGTGCCGGCTGCCGAGGGAGCAGTTTTCCCTTTTTCTCAACCCAACGCCCTTTCACCCTCTTTTCCGTAACGTGATCCAGCCCCATGCCGGTTTTGTTGTAGGAGGTATGGCATTTGATACAACTTGGCGCCCACGGCGTATGGCAGCTCTGGCAGGTAAGGCGGCCGTGGCCGTATACCTGATTCCTGCAAATGAGTGGGGGGACTTTTGGATGATATGTCCTGGAAGAGTTTTTTCCCTTCACTAAAACATGGCCTGTTCGATCCAGAGTGACGTTCAAAAGGGGATGATTGGTCTTTGATGTGAGGACGAAATTGGTGATGCCTTCCAATGTTTTGCGCTGGTTCACTATCTTTTTGTCAATTTCGTTTACCTTTTCCCGGGCGATTGTATGCGGTTTGCGCAGGGGATGACAATCTTCACAGCTTATCTCGACCTGGGCTTCCTCATGGAAATAACGCTTTCCGTCACCCATTGCCTCGCGCCAAGTATGGCAATCAATACATTCCATTCCGCGTTTGAAATGAATATCCGGGCTCATGCGCATAAAAGCCCTTCCATCTTCCAGGATGCGGAAACCCGCCTTTCCTGCCACTCTTTCCGGCTTGAATTCAGTTTCGTGCCAGCCCTCGTAATTGGTTGCAATTCTTCCGGATCGGCTGTGACAGCCAAAGCAGTGAGAACCACCCACCTGCAGGGACAGTGCGGGATGGACCCTGGGTAGCTTCCCCTTTTCCCCATACCTGTCAAGCTGCGTCCTGGCCTCCTTTTCATACTGAAGATGGCAGGCAGTGCATCCTCCTCCCCTTGAAAGCTGGCTGATGGGAGCAGGCCTGGACTTGATCTTGGCCAGGTGGCATGATGCACACAGTTTGCGCAGGTGATCCTGGGCCGGTGAATCACCCAGCCTGGACAAATGCCCCTGCCCATCGGGTGAGCTGATTTCTCCGAAAACATACCGGTCAACACTCACCATGCCCCGGCCTGTGGCCATCAGGGAGGCGTGGATATTGGTACTCAGCAAAGGATGGCACTCCGAGGTCCCGCACGTGCGTGCGGCGTCAGCCAGATTTCCGGGCACCAGAACCATACCCCTGTGGGCGTTACGTTTATCCATGGTAAAAGGATTTCCCAGGTGACACGAGGCACACCCCAAGATCTTCGGGTCATGGGCCTTGACAAATCCGCCCATGGGCAGATGACACACGACACAGCCCTCCCGATGCCCCAAGACTTTCGGGAATTTCCTCACTTCCTTGTGGAGCGCGGTGAAAAACCATACCAGCGAAGCAATCACGGCCACGACCGCCATCATCGCGGGCAGGAGGTTTCTTAATTTGTCCGGTTGATTCATGGTGCACCCCAAGGAACCACCCACTGCCAATTCCCACCCCTGAAAAACCAACCAATCACGCTGAGGCACACATAGACGGTGAAACTGGCCAACATTAGCCGCTTTAGCGCCTTCGATACGGGCTCTGAAACAAGGGGGAGTACGCACAGAGCAAGAAATATTGCACCACCCAACACAAAGATCCAGCCCGGCCGTGAAGTCCAGTGCAAAATTTCCTGGAACCCCACGAAATACCACGGCCCCTTCACATAGGCTCCCGGGCCTTCAGGCCTGAGAATAGGAGCCCTGAGCGAAGACAGTATCATGGAAACGGCCAGGACATAGACCACTGAACGCCACTCCGGCCAAACCCTTCCGTCATGCTCCAGGGTAAGAATCAAGACAAATAAAGTAGCGGTAGCAACGTGGTGTATGAAAATAAGCTGGAAATTGTGAGAACCGCCTAGAAACAAAAACCTCAGGGTATCTCCACCAGTGGGCAGCGTACCCAACAGACCTTCCAATACCTGCCGGGCCAGGATTCCCCCTCTGTCTCCCTTCAGGATGAAGCCCGAAATCATCAAAAAGAGTACCAAGGGGACTATAAACGAAACCCGAAACCACAAGCCCCGGGGAACTTCCTGTTCCCCGTTTTTTGACAGTTGATCTATGAAATGGAATGCCGCCAGGATGAGGAAAAATTGCGCACTCCAGTAGTGTATGGCCCTTATGAACGTTCCCCCTTGGTTACCCAGGGCTATGACCTGTAACGAGTCAAAAGGTCTGCTTGCATCATAGGCAAAGGCCAGCGCAATGCCGGAACCAATGGCGATAAACAAGGCTGCATGGCTTAAGAGACCCGGAGAGGGAAAGAGGCAAATCCAGGAATCAAAAAATTCCCTGATGAGGGAAGGTTTTTGACTAGGCGGGCGGTTCAATGATCAGACTCTTCTTTTTTGCATCGATACGATGGCCCAAGCGGGCAAGATCATGGGTAGCAGGACCGCTCAGGACTCTCCCATTCATGGAGTATTTGGACCCGTGGCAAGGGCAGACAAGTTTATCCCCTTGCCTTCTGTCCACGATGCATCCCAGATGGCTGCAACGAGCGGACATTGTTCTATATCTATTTCCTTCACGATTTACAATAATGTCCTCGTGAAATGTCACTCCCTGTGGGAGGTCCAGGGGTAAACGGATGGGGTGCTGCTCACTTTTCAGCCGGTACAGTCTTCCCTTTACCATGGAACCGAAAAAGAATGCCAGGAGCCCCAGGAGTCCACTCCCGATCCATCGCAGGAACCCCCGTCTTCCGTTCCCCTCTCTTCTCTTGGCCTCCCCGCCCTCGTGTTCTCCTGCCATTGCTTCCTATGCCCCCAAAAAGACCCGCAAACCTTCTGATTCCGTTTGATAAACGACTGAACCCGGGGAATGCCCATGCCTGTGGATGGCCGTGATCACCCTCCCACCTGCTATGTCTCATCAGTTATCTTCATGAGCTTCACCGTGTTTAATTATCTTGCCGTTACAGCGACTTTCACACCGAACGCGATAAAGAGACAGCCGCAGGCTTTTCGGGCAATTGATTGCATCAGTTTGTTGCGTCTGAACTGGACGCCGACCTTTACGGTCACATTCGTCAAAATCATAAGGTACGTTGCACTGAGCACCATAAAAATCAGTGCCAAGCAGGCATACTTGATGAACAGTCCCCCCACGGGGTTTTCAATGAACAAGGGGAAGAAGGCCGTGAAAAACAGGACAGCCTTGGGGTTGAGCAATGTGATGGTAAATGCCTTGCGGAAGGGTACGGAAGATCGTTCCTGCCTTTCCGCACCCTCACCCTGTGACCGGATGAGGGAAATAATACCAAGATAGATGAGATAGCACGCGCCAAGAAGCCGGACGACATGAAACAGCGCAGGGTGGGCTACGAACAGCGCGGATATCCCAAAAAATGAAAGGGCGATAAGGCAGGTATCACCCAGCATAATGCCAAGCATGGCACGGATCCCCGCTCCAACGCCGGACAGGGCCGCATTCCTTGCCACAAAAAGAGATCCCGGCCCCGGTGCGAGCACTACGGCGACCGCGGCCACAATAAAACCGTACCAGTCTATGCCTCCCATGTTTTCACCATCTTTATCGAACCATCGTCCTTCTATATGTATCCATGGGACATATTCCCATGCGATCAACATTCCTGCAAATGACACAAAACAGGATGGATGTCAACTATGGTGCTAATGGTATGCAAAGAAAATCAAAGCATATCCAGTCCGCATGAACCTTGACTATTTCTGAAGATCCTGTTACCTGATCCTATGCCGTTCCGTTTAAACACTACTCATTCCTGAAATCAATGTCCTGGAGACGATACCGCAGCAAATACTATGGACACATTCCTGTCAGAAAAAAACCAGGCCGTTCGCCGCTCCGTTCGTTCCTTCTGTAACGAGGAAGTCTGCCCTATTGCCAGGGAAATTGACCGTGAAGCCTCGTTTCCCTGGGAGGTAGTGGAAAAAATGGGTAAACTGGGTTACTTCGGGATCCAGGCGCCTAAAAAACTGGGCGGGGCAGGCCTGGATACTATGAGCTATGTCATTGTCATAGAGGAAATATCTAAGGCCTGCGCAAGCCTTGGGTTGTGTATAACAGTCCACAACAGTGTGGCTGTCTTCCCCATCCTGACCTTTGGAGATGATGAACAAAAACAGAAATGGATTCCGCCACTTGCCCGGGGCGAAAAAATAGGCGCCTTTTGCCTCACCGAACCCAATGCAGGCTCTGATGCTGCGGGCATCGAGGCCACGGCCATCCGACAGGGAGACCATTATGTTCTCAATGCCAACAAGGTATTTGTAACCAATGGCGGCGTTGCAGATATCTGCCTGATATTTGCACGGACAGACCCGCAGGCAGGACCAAAGGGGATCAGCGTTGTTGTGGCGGAGAGAGGAACCCCCGGTTTTGTGGTCGGAGACCTTGAGGACCTCTGCGGTATGCGTGCAAACCCGGTCACTTCCATCAGGCTCTATGACTGCACTGTACCGTTGAAGAACCTGGTTGGCAGGGAAGGTATGGGACTCAAAATAGGGCTGGCGGCTCTGGACATCGGCAGGACCGGGATTGCGGCCCAGGCCGTAGGCATTTCCCAGGCGGCGTTTGAGGAGGCTGTCAAATACTCGCGACAGCGTCGGCAGTTCGGTTTGCCCATCGCACGGCACCAGGCCATCGGCGCGATGATAGCGGATATGGCAACACAGATAGAAGCCGCCCGGCTCATGGTTTACCGGTCGGCCACATTGCGGGACAAGGAGAAAGCCTTTTCTCAGGCATCCGCCATGGCCAAGCTTTTTGCTTCAGAGATATCTTCAAAGGTCACAGACATGGCTGTCCAGATCCACGGAGGCTACGGCTACTCCAGGCTCTACCCTGTAGAGCGATACTACCGGGATGCCAGGGTAACCAGGATTTATGAAGGAACTTCCGAGATCCATCGAATGGTCATTTCAAGAGGAATTTTGGGAGGATGAAAGAAACGGCCATGGGATCCAATAAAATAATTGTATGTATCAAACCCGTTATCATTTCAGCTTCCAGTGGCACAGCACGATCAGCAGATTCCTATGAACTGAACCCCTTTGATCGACCGGCCCTGGAGGTCGCCCTCCAAATGAAAGAAAAACGGGGCAACCCTGTTATTGTCCTTGCCATGGGACCCGAGCCATCCGCTTTCGTGTTGAAGGAGGCCATGGCCATGGGCGCCGATGCAGGCATACTCCTGTGCGATCCGGCCTTCGCAGGGTCTGATACTCTTGCGACATCGACGGCACTGGCAACCGCCATTCAAAAACTTACTCCTTTCGATCTCATCCTGTTCGGGACAAGGTCCGCTGACAGTGATACAGGGCATGTGGGTCCCCAGGCAGCAGCCTTTCTTGATCTCCCTCTTGTAACGGGGGCCTACTCCGTTGTTCCCCTCGATGATGGTCTCCGCGTTGAACGCAGGATTGACGACTTCAGGGAAAAGTACGAAGTACCTTTCCCTGCCGCTCTCACCATCCAGTCGGGATCAGTGAGGCCGAGAGACATCGGGCTTCTGGAAATGGTGTCTGCTTTTGAAGAAAAAGAACTCACAACCTGGCGTCTGAAAGATCTGGGGCTGTCCCCGGAGCGTGTCGGAGAATCTGGTTCCGGCACCGCTGTCATTTCAGTGTCAAAAGCACAAAGAGCGAGAACATGCGAATTCATACCCGGATCAACTGAGGAACAGGCGGATCGGTTGCTGGGCCGTTTACTTGCATCAGGACTTTTGTAAGGAGGCCTGGAGTATTGGTAAGAAATTGATACCCATTACTCCGGCACTCAAAACTCCAGACTCACGACTCCAGACTCACAAAAAAGGCCGTTATGTCAAAGGGCAGGAAAAAGGAACTGTGGGTATTCATAGATCTCAGGAGCAGGAAGTTTTTTGATCTCTCCCTGAACGTACTCACCAAGGCCAGGGAACTGGCCGAATCGGTATCAGGCACAACCGTTGCGCTCCTCTTGGGGTCTGGCCCCCGGCCCCTGGGAAAACAAAAAGACGGCCATATACCCATTCCCGCTGATGAGGCCGCGGAGGAATGTACCAAATATGGTGCGGACCATGCTGCTATCCTTGACAATGAGCTTCTCGCCACCCCCCGACCGGACCTCTATGCGAACGCCCTTGCCGGTTTTGTTGTCAATCATGACCCCATGCTGGTCATGTTTACCCTCACCGATTTCGGCAGGGAAATGGCTGCCAGATCCGCCCGGATCATCAACGCCGGTCTCATCTCAGAATGCGCGGATATATCTATGGACAAGGGAAAAGTAGTGGCGGACTGTCCGGCATGGGGCGGGGATTTCATGGGTCGCATCACTTTTCTGGACCCGTCCCGTACGGGGTTCCTCACGGTCCAGCCCTATGCCGCCCGGGCAACCCGAGTGAACGGCCAACCAGGGTTTGTTGAGCGGATCAGCGTAGACGTCCCGGATACATCTAAAGGCCTCAAACTGCTCTCAAGTTCTCCCGGGCATATTGAAGCCCGGCGACTGGAGGATGCCCACACCATCGTGGTGGGCGGAGCGGGAATGGGCAATATCGACAATTTTGCCCTGGTGCGCGATCTCTCGGCTGCCATGGGGGCTGAATTGGGGGCTACCCGTCCCCCCGTGCTTGAACATTGGATCGACGAAGAACGACTCATCGGGCAAACCGGAAAATCCGTCAGACCGAAACTCCTATTTTCCATTGGGACGTCCGGTGCGGTGCAATATGCGGCCGGGATTACGGAAGCGCAAACCATTGTGGCCGTCAACCGCGATAAAACCGCACCCATTTTTCAAATCGCAGATATCGGGATCGTAGCCGACGCAAAAGCCCTTTTACCCCTCCTGATAACCAGGGTCAGGCAGGCGACCATGCGGAAACTCGCAGATCACCTTTACGCCAAAGAGAACCTTGACACCGCAAGAAAATTCGGAGCCAAGGTGCAGAAGCTCCGCGAGAGCTATAACTGGACCATTGAAGCATTATCCGAAGCAACCGGACAATCCCCCGAATTTATTGAAAAGGTCGAAAAAGGGACGATTACGCCCCCGGTTGCGTTTCTCTTGAGATTCGCAAAGGCATTGAAGGTCGACCCGGAGACGTTTCTTCGGAGAGAAGAAAAGGCATTGATCCGCAGCTTACGGGACCAGGCCTTCATGAAACGGACCCGGGATTATGCTTATCAAACCCTGAGTCCCGGCGTGGAAAGCTATCATCTCCGCGCTTTCATGGTTACCATAGAGGCCAAAAAGGCCCATAAGCCCGTGGCTTATAAACACGAAGGTGAGGAGTTTATCTTTGTCATGGAGGGGGAACTGAAATTCACCCTCGGGAACAAGGATCACCGCCTGAGGGCCGGTGAGTCAATCCACTTCAACTCCGATACCCCCCACAAGCTGAAAAGCATCTCATCTGAAACGACTCGTTGTCTGGTCGTGCTCTTCACTCCCTGATGATCCAGGCGGTCCGGAGGCATGCGACTGGCAGAAAATCCTAATATACAAATAATGCATCAGCCTCGATCGCCGCAATATTCAATTCCGCCGCAGCCATAATCTCGGCCCCATCAATCAAATCAGATGCGTCGATGTTGCGCTCTTTGATGCAAGAGCTACCCAGGTTCAGAGATTGTCCGCCTCAGGCAGCTATTTTCTTGCCAGAGCATCCTTTGCGGCAAACATATAAGTGTTGTCTGACGGCTTCGCGGCCAGTTCCGGATGAGTCGCATACTGACACGTTAAGAGATCCTCCAGTGTTGCCTTCATCTGGATTGCAAAGGAGATAAAGTCCGCGTTCTGGGCGGCACCATCCCCTTTTTGCAAGACACTCCCTCCCACCAACCGTCCGGTGTTCCTGTCAAATACAAGTTTGGTGCGAATTGGGGTTACTCCTTTCATCATAGGATATTTGTCAAGGACTTCGGAATATCCGGTTACGGTATTGATTCCGCTCTCCTGAGCCATCTTCTCCGTCAGGCCTGCAGCACCAAGACTCCAATCATAAACGCTCGTGGCACTGGCGTTGATGACCCCGGGGAAAATCTTCTTCTTCCCTAAAATATTTTGTGCGACGACATTTGCCATAAAGACAGCATTGGTTCCGAATTCACCCCGGGTAGGTTCCCCGGTGATAAATGATATTTTTTCGACACAATCGCCTGCGGCATAAATATGGTCTTCACTTGTACGCATATACTGATCGGTTTGAATACCCAGACGCGAAGTCTTCAAGCCTGCCTGAGTGGCCAGTTCAATATTAGGAACCACGCCGACAGATAAGACCGCAAAATCAGCAGAGATAGAATCACCCCCATCGAGCAGGACATCCACGCCCCCACCATTGCGGGTTGCAAATTCAACAACCTTCCGGTTTGTCAAAAGCTCTAACCCATTTTCCGTCAATGTTTTTTCAACCTGTCCGATAAATTCCGGTTCGGTCGTAGCCAGGAGGACCTTCGGCAACATCTCGACGATGCTCACTTCAAGACCCATTTCTCTGAGGACAACGGCCAGCTCAATGCCTATATATCCTCCCCCGATAATGACCGCTTTTCTATTTTTCGCGGCGTATTCACGAAGCCGGGAAAGGTTCCCCAAGGTACGTACCGGAGTAATTGGACCGCTCTCTACCCCTGGAATCGGTGGGATCAAGGGACGGGAACCCGTGGCCAAGATCAGATCGTTATACACATATATTTCTCCTGCCTGGGTATACACTTCTCTCTTTGAAGGATCTATTTCCACCACTTCATCCACGATCAGGTCAGCACCGAAATCGGTAACCAGTTTGTTAGAAACCACAAATTTTTCAATGGGTTCTGACTCAGGGATTCCATAGGGAATCGCACATCGGTTTACATTGATTTCTTCATTCTTTATAAGAGCGACGGACCTACCGGCCTTTTGGGCATGTAATGAATGGACAATAACACGTCCTGCCGGTCCACCGCCGATGATAACCACGTCTCTCTTTTCCATTTTTCCTTTCCTTCCTATCGCTACTGCTTCTTTCGATCCTTTCTATCATCGTTCAGAGCCATAAAATCCGCCTCAGATCAAAATCAGTTACTTTGTCACTTTTCAGCGGTTCTTTGGTGAGATCAAAAAACGACCCTCCTTATTCTTCTGGAGCTCCCTCTCCCAATAGCCTCGGCGCCTTACACCGAGATTCATTTCCTCGATTTCAACGATGGCATCCACATCGGATTCTTTTATTCCTCTGATCTTCAGGGATGATAACTCAATCTTTTTCATACCCTTCCCTCCCAATAATATTGATGAGCGGACAAGAAGACCACACGTCTTATCAGGTTGAATGAGATAAAAGTCTGTGTCAAGTCATGACGCCGGTGGACTTGGTGGAATCCAGAGCCGTGGAACCCTTGGCCCTCAGCTTTGGCTTTATGACTTCTTTGAAGAAGCGCAGGGCTTCGCCACCGTCGTCATCCATGAGAATCTCTTCAATCCTCATTTTTTCCAGGTCTGAAAACTCAAGGACTACTTTCCCCATGCCATCTCCTTTTCACCCTGTTCTTCGCCATTCTCAGTTTCGTTCACCCCTTCCCCCTTTGCCTGCCTTTCGAGGCGGTCCCGCTTTTCGCTCTTCTTGCACAGCTCCCAAATTATGCACTGGGGGCGATACTTGCAGTAGGTGCAGGGGTCCGTACAGGCCTCACAGTTATCCAGGCACTCCCGGCAATAGCCTATTCCCATTTTCTGGCACTGAATATAGGCTTCCCTGTCCGGATGGTATCTACACTGCATCAACTCTCCTCCTCGCTTTCCTGGTCTCCCGGGATAGTATCTTATTCCAGATTTTCTATGTAATGTTCGGCCGTAACCGCCGCAATGGCGCCATCGCCCACAGCAGTCACCACCTGCCGCAAAGGAGTATTCCGCACATCGCCGGCAGAAAAAACACCGGGCACCGAAGTCTCCCGGTGCTGGTCGGTAACAATAAATCCCCAGTCGTTCCGCTTGACGACCTCGGGCAAAAATTCTGTATTGGGCCTGGTGCCAACCCACACGAAACAACCATCTACCTTCAGGTCCCGGGACTCCTCTGTTTTCACATTTTTCACGGTGACGGAACCGACATTGGTAAGGGCACCGTTGATACTCGTCACTACCGAATCCCACACTATTTCGATCTTGTCGTTAGCAAAGGCCCGTTCCTGCAGAATCTTGGCAGCACGCAACTCGTCACGCCGGTGAATCAGATAGACTTTTTTTGCAAACTTAGTCAGGTAGATGGTCTCCTGCACCGCGGTATCGCCGCCGCCTACCGCCGCGACAACCTGGTCCCGATAAAACGGTGCATCGCAGGTCCCGCAGAAAGACACTCCCTTTCCATAAAAAAGATCTTCTCCCGGGACGCCCAGCTTCCTGGGTGAGGCGCCCGTGGCGATGATGATGGCCTTGGTCGTAATGGTTTTATCGCCGAGATTGATTTTCTTGATGGGCTCGGAAAGATCCAGTGACTGCACCTCCTTGGACTCGATGGGGAGATCAAAACGCTTGGCCTGCTCAGTCATTTTCATAACCAGGTCAGCCCCGCTCAGACCATCGGGGAAGCCGGGATAATTCTCTATCCAGTCCGTTATGGCTACCTGTCCTCCCGGCATGAGTTTTTCAAGCAATACAACATTCAACCTGGCACGGGCGGCGTAAAGACCGGCAGTAAGTCCGGCTGGTCCACCCCCGATAATCACGAGATCATAATCTGTTTTGTCCATGCACTACATCCCCCAAATTCACTCATTTCGAAATTATTTCATACGTTAAGGATTTTAATCCTACGCCTTACGCCTTACGCCTTACGCCTTACGCCTCAAAAAATATAAATCTGAATATGTAATTGTCCAGTTGATACCGCCCCTCAGAGATAATTTGGATGAAAATATATGGTCGGAAAAGGAGGGGTGCCGTGAAGGGCACAATACTGCAGGGACCTGCAATAGGCAGGAACTGTTCAAAGTGCATCTTTAACCCGCATTTCTCACGAGCAATCTACTGTGGCGGCGGATCAGGCCTACTCGCTGTCTATACCTAATTCCCCTTCCGGGATCTTTTCACCCGGCCGCCAGGTGGAAAAGGAGTTGCGGGGAATGAAGTCTCCTTTGCGCACTTCCCCTTCCACCCACACAATGCGAGTATTGCAATCCCAGACCCGTCTTTCAAGGGCATTTTGTCTTTCTTCGAGGGCCTTTTCAGCTTTCTCCCTTGTATCATGCACTGAAAGGACCTCTTTTGCTATCTCGTTGAGCTCATGCTCGTCATAGATGAGCGCGTACATGACAGACACCTCCTTTCAGCCCGCTTCACAATATGGAAAACGCAAAGCGAAGCATGTTGAAGCAAACAACCATGGCTTTCCCGAACTCTACACGAAAAACCTCTTTTCGTACTTGATTGATGCCTGATCGAATTCCTTGTAGAGATCTTTGAGGCGCGCATTGGCAACCTCCACCTGGTCGTCCTTTTCCTCCTCTTCGCGGTCGGTCTGGTAGCAGGCAAAACACCGCTGGAAATTGTGCTTTTTCGCCAGGCTTTCCACGACAAAATCAATATTGAGAAACGTCTGTGAATTCTGGTAATTCGCAAAGTGCTCAACCGCGGGAACATACTCCAAATCAATATCGACCGATACCTCGGTACCTTCTTTGGCCATGTGGATGTAGTCGTCTATGGTCAATGTGGGGTCGTGTTCCTCCTGGTACCCGTCAAATTTTACCAGCATATCTTCCAGCGTGAAAAGCCGCTCTTCCAACTCAATGCCGGCCTTCCTGAGAAGGAAATAATCTCGCTGCAGGTAACGGTTTGCGATCATCACGGCCTGGGACACATTAGGGCAGAGATTATGTGGGCAACCACGGGCGTAGCATTTCCTAAATGAATATTGTTCCTCATCTATTTCCCCTTCGAAATGGCAGAGAAACGTATGGGCCTGAAAAGGACTTTCCCGGTGCTGGAAGTCTACCGGGATAACCTCAAAGGTCTGCCTGCACGTCACACTGGCGCCCTTGTCCTTAAAAGAAACAAGGTCTGAGACACGGTGAATCCGGCCTTTAGTGAGTTTTTCTTCCATCGTTGTCTCTCCTATTATCTATTATACCCTGTTTTGCCATAAAAATCCATTATTCCCAAAGGACATGTCCCCATAGCCAGGTTTTCTCACCGATCTTCGTCGAGAGACGATGGAAAGACCTATAGTAACTGACGACTTTTTGGGGAAACATGAAATACATCCAGGTACCCGCCTGGCTATATGAATAGTGAGGCCTTACTTTTATCTGCTTCTTCTAAGAATTTCGCGACGCCTGCTACCGTTATGTTCGGATAATCAATCAATTCATCCAGGCTGAATCCCATCAAATCCATGGACATCTCGCAAATAATGATTTCAACACCAAAATCTGCTGCTGTTTTTATCAGCTTTTCGAGGGACATGACGCCTTTCTTTTTCATGAGCCCTTTCATCATTTTTGTGCCCATACCGGCCATGTGCATCCTTGAAAGTTTCAAACGAGTTGATCCCTTCGGTAGCATCATTCCAAACATTCTGGCCATGAGATCCGCTTTCTTCACACTTTTATCAAGATCCCGCATGGATGGGATGCCCCAAAAGGTAAAAAACATGACGACTCGTTCATACATGGCTGCGGCACCCGTTGCGACGATAAAGGCAGCCAATAAATGATCAAGGTCTCCACTGAAAACGAGAATGGACAACTGGTCGTCAGGCAAAGCATTTTTAAGACTTTCAACCTGATTTTCCAGCGACTGTATCCGTTGTTCCAGCTCTTCCATCTTTTGAGTTACTCCTTCATGATATATTGTCATTCAGCGTTTTGAAGAATTCATTGGGATTATATTGCCACGATAATTATTTTTTTGTCCTCTTTGTATTGAAAAAAGGCTACCCGCAAGGACCCCGAAAAAAGGAAGGATCGGCTGGATCTCTCAATTCCACCGCCGCATTTGCGCGGACGCACCTTCTCTCCTATCGAGCCCCAGCGTCTCTTGCGAGTGAGATCAAAATGGACTCCTTGCTAGTAGACAAGTGCCTGGTCTGCTTCAAGCAGTGCTTCGGTCAACTTTCCGGCAGCCATTATTTCTGCCCCTTCGATCAGACTGGACTTCTTGATTTGTCTTTCCTTGATACATGGCGAACACACCCAGAGCTTGCCGCCCAATTCTCGAAAATTGTCAACTAGTTCCTTTAACGGAGGAAGCCCCGCCGCAAACACATTCTCCATAATTCCCTTTTTTGCCAAATAAACGCCTGTGCCCTGGAGTGCCACAATAGCCTCCACATCCATGGCCAGAGCCGCGTTCCCTAAGACAAATGGAAGTGAAGCCCTTTCAGGATCCTCCCCTGCATGTGTTGCAATATAAACCACTTTCTCTGTCTTTTCTGTCATGGTGTTTCTCCTCTCATTTCAAGTTTGTGTTTTTCTCAGTTCAAGATGTATGACGCGCAATCACCGACGACAAGTCTTCCACGTCTGCACCTGATTTTCTCAGGTTGCCGAGACAAATAGGGCACATGGCCACAATAGGTGCGCCTGTTGAACGCAGCTCCTCGACCCTTCTTCCCATCACTTCCTTAGACAGGGCAGGAGATATGGACTCTGCGGGCCCCCCACAGCAACTGGTGAAGGCCCCAAAATTCCGTACCTCGTCTACCGTGACACCCAGGTTGGCCAGAACCTTCCTCGGTGCATCCGAGAGTTCCAAATACCGTCCATAAAAACAGGGATCGTGAAGGGTAACCCGTGTCCCGTTGCTGTTATTCGATTTCAGGTTGATCAATTCAAAATAAGCCTTTACGTCAAAGGCTTCTCCTGTAACTTCCGGGTAGAGCACCTTCAGGGCGTACGTGGTGTGGGGATCCACGGTAATAATTTTTTTCACCCCGGCCTTCTTGAGTTTTCCCGCCACATACTTCGCGTGCTTGACAAAGCTCTCCTGATCCCCCAAGTCATAGAGCAGGATACCGCTGTAGTCATCCAGCTTCGGCTTATAGTAAAAATCAACATTGGACTTGATGAGCAACGTGACGATATTCTGCAATATCTTATTCGCCCGCTTTTTTTCTTTCCCCGATGTCTTCATGGCGAGGCCTATCCCTGAAAGCCTGCTGGGCACATATTTTGCTGATCCGCTCAAGAAAGCACCGAACTTGGTACCCTCGAATTTTTCAAGAAACTTCGTGGATTCTTCAATATAAGGATTGAATTGATACATCAAACCGGTAAAAAGCAATGTGTCACCTTCCCACTTCAGCGGCATTTTTTTCCACCAGGTATTATCCATACATTTGGGGATGCCGAAAGGGCCTCTCGTCTTCCTCACATTGGCGGCAACGGCATCTATGATATCCTTCGGGTTATACATCTCAGGACCTCCTCCAGTTCGCGACGACATATCGTTTCAGGCCCAAGATCACTTCCCCGGGATCAGCCTCACGTGGGCAGGTCTTGGTACAAAGACCACAATGGAGACAGTGCCAGAGTTCTTCTGGGTTTTCCAGAATACGGTCCTTGGCCCCAATCTGGATATAGCGGACCATCTTTCTGGGAAAGTGTTCATAGATGAGCGGGCATATGGCAGCACAGGTGCCACAGTTGAAACAATCAAGGGCCGTATCAACACCAAATTCGTACAGCTCTTCTGCAAATCCGGGATCAACAACAGTCATTCTTTCTCCTCCTCGTAACTGCCCTCTTTCTTCAGGTGCCTTGTTTGCAGTTACATTCCTTAAAGAACTTCAGAAGCAAAACTCGGGGAATCGTCACCGGGTTCTACCCTTCCTGGGCTGTCTCTTCCTGGGGAGTTTCTTCCGCAACTACTGTATAACGAAAGTAGGCACCGTCCTTATCTCCTTCCACAATTTCCCCGTATTTTTTCATCGTGGCAAGGTACCAAAACACCTCCGCAGATGGCATGCCTGTCCGCTCCACCACTACAGGTACAGTTGCTCCCTCAGCACCCAGTGCATCCTTTATTGCTTTTATGGCCTTCTTTTGCTCCTTTATCTTGGCCGTAGCCGCTGCAATCTTTTGCTTGCGGGCCTTCCGGAGCGCCTTCATGGCTTCCTTTTTTGCATCCTTTTCAGCGCTATCTTCCGTCATGGGAACCTCTCTCATATTTTCCAAAAATATCCGGATCCAGCTTCAAACCACCGTCAGCCTTCAGCCTATCAACCTTTAATCTCTTTGTACCACCAGCTCATCAGCGACAATCATGTCCACCATGTCTTCATATTCCTGCAACGTCCATCCCTTGATATCGATGGCGTTCTCGGGGCATACTGCCACGCAGGCCCCGCACCCCAGACAGAGAGCTGGAAATACCTGGGCCCGGTTCACCTTTTCTCCCTCCACCAGCATTTCAACCATGTTGAGGGCCCCTTCCGCCAGGCATGCCTCCGCGCAAGCGCCGTGTCCCTTGCACTTCTGCAGGTCTACTTCCGCTACAAATGGATCCAGCTCCACAAAACCTTTCCCGAGCATGGCAGCCGTTTTTACTGCGGCAGCACCAGCCGCGTTACATGCCTCTCCCACATCCATGGGGGCCTGGCAGGTCCCTGCCAGCAGAAGCCCTGTAATGGACAACTCAACAGGGCGTAATTTGGGATGCACCTCCAGCAAAAATCTATCCGCCCCCACAGGAAGTTTCATCTTATCCACCAAATCAGGAATGGGAGTCGGTTCCATCCCTACCGCCAGGACGACCAGATCCACCGGCACCTCAACTTCCTCATCAAATGTCAAGGTATCTTTCACTTTTACCATCAAGGGATATCCATGCCCCGTACTATCCCCGGTCACCACCGGGGGCTCTTCAGGAAGAAAGCGCAAAAAAACCACTCCATGGTCTGATGCTTCATTGTACAGTTCTTCCTGGCCCCGCCCGTAGGTCCTGATATCGCGGTAAAATTCGAAGACCCTCGTTTCCGGGTAGGTCTGGCGTATGGTATTTGCCGCGTTGATTGTTGCCGTGCAGCATGTCCTTGAACAATATTCGTTCAAAATGCCGGATTCATCCGATTCATGAATGCCCGGTATTTGTCTGCTACCAACACAATGGATCATGGCGATACTTCGAATCTTTCTCCCGTTGATTTCCAGCGCCTTTCCCTCTTTTCGATTTTCTGCCAGGATCCGGATAAAATCGGGCAGGGTCACGACTTCCTGGAACTCCCGGTACCCATACTCTCCTTTGAAAGGTGCGTAGGGCTTAAACCCCGTGGCCAGGACAACCGTTCCCGTCTCTATGATCAGCTCCTCATCCTTTTCCGGAACAGATCCCGGATGCACTCCGATGAATGGGACAAAATCGCCGGCGGCACTCCCCGACTCTTTCGCAAAACCAAGTCTCTTTTCATCCTCTTCAGACAAAGATGGTGTTCTCTTGACTGTCAGGCTAAAATTTCCGACATACCCGTCAAAGCCCACAACCTGGGAGCAGGTATAGACGGTGATGGAGGGGTCATCCAAGACAGCGCTTGCAAGTTCCGAGACAACGTCGGGAGCCTTCACTCCAGTAGGAGCCAGTACCTCGAGCTGCGCGGTCCTCCCGCCCAAAAAGGGCGACCTTTCTATCATCACCACTTCAATTCCTCGATCGGAAAGGTCTTTCGCCGCCTTGAGGCCCGCAACACCGCCGCCAATAATGGTAGCATGCTTTTTTGCATCAACCCGAATTGGTTCCAGCGGCGTCAGATTCTTTGCCTTGCCCACGGCCGCAGCCACCAGGCGCGTTGCTTTATCGGTCGCGCTTACCCCATCGTGGACCCAGCTCACCTGCTCGCGGATATTGGCATGCTCGTAAACATACGGGTTGCCCCCCGCCCTGGAGATGGCGCCACGAAAGGTCGTTTCGTGGAGACTCGGCGCACAGGAGGCTACCACCACCCTGTTTATTTTGCCACTCTTGAGGTCCTCCGCGATCATGTCCTGTCCGGGATCCGAACACATGAACTCATTCCTGTGCGCCACAACTACGCCGGGAATCTTTCCAGCCCGTTTTCGAACGGTTTCCACGTTTACGTGATCGGAGATATTCCCTCCGCAATGACATATATAGACGCCAACCTTGACTTCTTCATTCTTGCTCTTGCTTTCGTCTGTCATTATCCTCACTCCAACTCTGTTCGTGAAACAGGGATCAGATTCAGGCTGCTTTTCTTCCTTGCTCGAGTGCTGCCATATATTTCGATGCTTCCATGGCCGCCGCCCCTGCCTCTGCTATTGTATCCACAATATCTTTCGGCCCAACTGCTACCCCTGCCGCGAAAACACCTTCCATGTCTGTGAGCGTGGGAGCGACCTTGGGTTTGATCTGGTCAATAAACCCATCTTCTCCAATGGATACCGGGCACTGTTTTACGGGGTTCCAATCAGGGAGCATGCCAAGCGAGAGCACCACCAGATCATGATCAGCCGTGACTGATCCTTCCCCATCCTGCGCTTCATAACGAACCGTTACGCTGCCGTTTTCACCGGGGCTCATGGTTGCCACCTTGGCCTTTACAAACTGGATTCCCATAGCCTGGGCGTTCTGGAAAAATTGCTCATATCCTTTTCCGAATGCCCTGATGTCCATATAATATATGATGATGTCGGCCAAAGGCAGGGAACCGGAAAGCAGCATGGCCTGCTTGATGGCATACATGCAGCACACCCTTGAGCAATACGGAACACCCATACTCTTGTCCCGGGACCCCGCACACTGGATAAAGGCAACGGAATCAGGTTCCATGCCGTCCGAGGGCCGCAACACACGATTATAAGGACCATTCGGGGCCAGGAGGCGTTCCATTTGCAGTGCCGTGATCACATTCGGAATCTTGCCCTCGCCATACTGTTGTTTGGTCTCCAGTGGGCTCAACTGGAAGCCGGTGCTCAGGATAGCCGTTTTTGCCTCGATAGTGAAATCCTCCGGCTCCTGGAAGTAGTCCACCGCCCCGGTTGGGCAAATCTTTTCACATTTTCCACAGAGCATACAGTTCTCCGTGTCCAGAATTGCGAACTGAGGGATGGCGGTTGAAAACGGAATGTAGATAGCCTTTCTCGCTGCGTATCCCCCCTGATTATCATCTGTGACCAAGACCGGGCAGTTGTACTCACACTGTCTGCACCCGATACACTTTTTCGCGTCCACATAACGAGGCTTCTGGGTTACCGAAGCGGAAATGCCCGTTGGTCCCCGGTCTAACGCATTCAAATCACAATAGGTAAACAAGGTGATGTTCTCATGGTGGGCAGAGGCAGCCATCTTCGGGGTAGTAATACAGCTTGCACAATCGAGCGTAGGAAAAACCTTGGAAAGGCGAATCATTTTTCCACCGATTGTGGCGTCCTTTTCCACAACAGCCACCTTGTAACCCTGATCTCCCAAATCCAGGGCGGATTGAAGCCCGGCAATGCCACCGCCCACAACGAGGGCATCAAATGTCTTGGTTTCGTTGGTGTTCATTCATCCCTCCAGATCAGTTCATAGCCCAATAGCAATAATAGCCCGGAGTATTTTTCCAATAGAGCTTGTGCCATCGCCTATGAGCTGTGCGCTATCAGCTTAACAATGGCGGCCCTATCTCTTTGACCAACGCATTCATATCGTTGATTTCCTTCAGGAATGCGCGGTTACACACCGTGCATATTGCAGTGAGCCGCAGCCTGCGAATATCCAGATCCTTTTCCTTCATCATTGCATAGATCCGGTCGATACGCTTTGCCAGGACCTGGTATGCGCCTTCGTAGGGGCATTCCACACCGCACGACATGATAATAATGCCGCTGATCCCTTTTCTGAAACAATCCATATAGAACTTCTCCGGGAACATGACGGGCGCCGGCACCCTGACAATATAGGTATTCGTCGGATAGGTCGAGTGCGCCTGCCCCACTGAGTTGGCCCCTGGATAAGCGCAGTGCTCGGTGGCCAGGACAAGTATCTTTCCATCGCTTTCTTGAGCCGCCATAATGTACCTGCCTACTGTTTCATGCTACAATGAAAGATTCCTGAACCGCGAAGACGCCAAGGCCAGCTTGCCCCATGTGCTTCGCGTTCCTTTGGAACCCAAGCTGTGGCATTAATGGAATAGAAAAAAGCGCCCCAATGGGCGCCATAATATATCTCTGAAACGTCATCACTTTATTCTTTTGACAAACAACCTGTCATACCCATCGGCTTCCAAGAACCCAAGATACTCATGCCCCACCTTCCCTGCCCAGGCGGGAATATCATTCCTGGTCCCGGCATCGCCGGACAAGATCTCCAGGATGTCGCCCACCTTGACTTTTCCGATTCCCTTTTTTGCTTCCAGAAGCGGACCAGGGCATGCGCTCCCCCGCGCATCCACGCTGTTTGCCACATCAATGCTACTAAGATCTACATCTGTCATTTTACTTCCTCCTTGGTTTTTTTAATTATCCACAACAATGGAAATGGTGATTACTACAATATGTTTTCTTAAGCTGGTTTGAAGACGATCATTTTTCCAATACACAATGCACTACGTGACATGCAATTTCCCTGCAACACGTTTGCTGAGCGTCTTGGCCGACGCCTTGATGAGCAGGTACCCAAGCCTGCTGTCCTTCTCAAAGAGTTGCCGCAACTTTGATTGTGGCCAGTGGAGTAACCGTGATGCCTCTTCGCACCGGGCATGGCTTGCATAGCTCCTGAGTCCTGAAAGAGAAGAACAGCCGACGCCCATCCCGGGACTGACGGTCTCCGTGTTGATGGAACCGTCCGGCTGTTCAAATTCAAGGACAACTTTTCCTTCCTTAATAATATAAAAGTCATCCGCCGGGTCCCCTTCATGGAAGAGATATTCGTCCTTTTCCGCCTTCACGATATCACCGACAGCGGCAAGTTTCTCTACCATCTTTTCACTCAGGGGTTTGAAAATCCCCACCTTCTGCATTTCCTTGATCAGTATCATCCTTCACACCCCCTTCCAGGGTAAACGAGAAAACATCCACTTCTTTCTCAAACATTCCCTCCAGCTCAACCTTTACAGTTTTCCGGCCACACGCCTGTTGAGGGACACGGCGCACGCTCTCATCATCAGGTAGCCCATGCGCTCGTTCTGGTTAAAGAGGTGGCGGAGTTTGGATTGAGGCCATTCGAGAAGTTTCGAATCCTCTTCACATCTCCCGTCAGACGTATAAGACATCAGTCCCGCCAGGGATGAGCATCCCACGCCCATACCCGGCCCGACGGTCTCCGTGAGGATTGATCCGTCTTCCTGCCTGAACTCCAGCACAACCTTGCCTTCCTTTACGATGTAATAAAGATCAGCATGGTCTCCTTCCCTGAAAAGGTATGTTCCCAGTGATGCATTGATCACTTCACCTGCGGCCGCAAGATCTTCCACCATCTCGCGGTCCATCCCTTCGAAATCCTCTATGTTTTGCATTTCCTCCAGGGGTATCATGGCTTTCACCTCCCTTTTCCGGGCTGGCGCCCGATACGACCACCACTAGTGCCTGACCCTTGTAACTCCGGTCCTCTTGTCCTGTTCCTTTTTCAGCCTCACCCGGTATACTGAATTATTTTCATTCAGATCCAACAATTCATAAGGGTAGGCCCTGAGCACTTTGAACAGATTTAGCTTGGTTTCCCGATCGCCCACCAGGACATCCATAATGCCACCCACCTTCATTTCCTTGAAGGCTCTGGTAAATTCCAGCATAGCCATTGGTATGATACTGCCCCGCAGGTCGAGGATGGCGTCCGCATGTGCTTTCAATGGATTTCCTCTCGGTGTCAAACGTTCACACGAGTTTACAAGAGCAATCCTTATGCCAATGAGCTTGTTCCATCTGAACAACCCCATTTCAGAAACATTCCTCAAAGGCAGATGAATTTGTTTCAATAAATGCAATACCAATTCATTATAAATTAAAGGGTTTTGGGCGGCTGGGACAGTCCCCCGGGGTATTTGTAAAATGAAGAATCAGGCTCAATCAAGTTTCCGAAAAAGTCCTTGCTGCATTTTTCATGTTAATGTATATATTAACACATGCTTAATTTTAACACCTGGAGGGTTTATGTTTGAACAGGACTTAAACACTTACTGGAAGACCGTGGTCAGCACCATCCAGGATGGGATCATGATTGTCGACAAAGAAGGGACCGTTGTTTCCGTAAACCAGGCCATGGAAGATTTGGCGGGCTACACCAGTGATGATCTCGTAGGAAACCCCTGTTCTATCCTGGACTGCGATCTTTGTCTCAACCCCCGGAACCAGGACGATGACCAACACTGGTGCCATTTGTTCGAGATCGGCACTCTCAAGCGGAGAAGATGCACCTTAACGCGGAAAGACGGGAGCGTTTTGGAAATATTGAAAAATGCTTCTCTCCTGCGAAATACCAGGGGGCAGGTCATAGGGGCCGTTGAAACCTTCACCGATATAACGGAAATCATTCGGAAAGAACACCAGATAGAGGCCTTTCGCCGGCAATTGCGTGCAGAAGACGGGTTTCACGGGATCATGGGAATCTCCGCACCCATGAAACAGGTTTTTGACCTCATCGAGAATGTGGCCCAATCGGACGCGCCGGTCATCATCCTTGGGGAAAGCGGGACCGGGAAAGAACTGGTAGCCGAGGCAATCCACAACATCGGGCCACGCAAAAACAGGCCCTTCGTCAAGGTCAACTGCGCCGCCCTCAATCAATCCCTTCTTGAAAGCGAGCTTTTCGGCCATGTAAAAGGGGCATTTACCGGTGCGGTACGGAGCAGGACCGGTCGTTTCGAGGCCGCCCAGGGAGGGGACCTTTTCCTGGATGAAATCGGTGACCTTCCCCTGGTTACCCAGGTGAAACTCCTGCGGGTCCTTGAAGAAAAGGTTATTGAACGGGTCGGAGACAATCGTTCCATTCCCGTAGATGTACGCATCATCACTGCCACCAATCGGGACCTGAAGGCCCTGGTGGATGAAAAAAATTTCCGAGATGATCTCTATTTCAGGATCAACATTATCCCCATCAGCCTGCCGCCGTTGCGGGACCGGATAAATGACATCCCTATCCTGGCACAGGCCTTCTTCGAGCACATCAGGCTCAAGAGCGGAAAGGATATCCACGGGATCAGCGAGGATGCCATGGCAGCCCTCCTGCGCTATCACTGGCCCGGGAATGTACGTGAACTGAAAGGTGCGTTTGAATATGCATTCGTGGCCTGCCACGGTCCCCTTATCCAGCCCCACCATTTTCCCCCGAGTATCTTTGACGGGCCGTCGCCCCGTGCTGAGATGAAGAGGCTTGCACTGGACCCCGACGAAGCAAAGAGGACCGAGCTCATCGAGGCCCTCAAAAAGGCCGGGGGAAACCAGTCCAAAGCGGCCCGTATTCTGGGGGTCTCACGGGTGACCGTGTGGAACAGGATGAAAAAATTTGGAATTGATTTGACCCGTCAGGTGACAAAATAGGAGTTTTGGCACAGGTGTTGCTATAATGACAGTCAGTGGGTGTAAAAACTTGGCATTACCTCCTTTTGCTACACACCCCTGCATCCTGAGCCGTCTTTGGGAATTGGTCCCCCCAATGCCGGCTCTTTTTTTTGGAGGACGCGCAATGAAATACTTTGTAATGTTGTTGATTGTGGCATGTTCCTTCGGTTCTGCCTACGCGAAAGGACTAGATTTTGATCAGGCAAAAATCCTCGCCCTCAAAAACAGTCAAATGATAAAGGCCTATACCCGTGAACTGGAAGCATCGAGGTACCGGTATGACCAGGCCCGCGGGGGATATCTCCCGAAGGTTTTCTTATCGGAAACCGGACTGCGAACAAATGAGCCTGGGAGTGCAGCCTTTGCAAAAATTGCCCAGGGGAAGTTTGACATGCCCTATTTCATGACCGAAATGGCGGACCCTGATCACGTAACCAACTATGAGACCAAGATCGAGGTTCTCCAACCTGTTTATATGAAAGGAAAGATCTATTTCGGTATCAAACAGGCAAAAGAGATGGAAAATGCCTCGCAGTATACCCTCGAGCGAGTCAAACAGCAGGTAGTTCTGAGCCTCACGCAGGCGTTTTACGGCAAGACCCTGGCAGATACCGCTCTCGCGGTTACCAGGAAGTCCTATGCGAGGACAAAGGAATATTACCAGACCTCCAAGAGGTTTTACGAAAACGGCATGCTCGTGAAAAGCGATCTTCTGGTGGCCCAATCCCATCTCCTCATGAACGAAGGTGCCATTCGGGAGGCTGAACGACAGGTGGAAATCACCAGGGGCCAGCTTCAGAGAATCCTGGGCATAAAGGCGGAAACCGAAAGGACGTGGAGCATCGCCGATTACGGTTTCCTGGAAGACCTGGCCTATTACCTTGATCTCGGTTTGCAGAAAAGGCAGGATCTCAAGACCATGGAAAATTACCTCCTGGTCAATGAATATGAATTGAAAAAGGCAAAGTCCAGGCTCTTTCCCGAGGTTTCCGTCTTTGCATCCTACGCGCAAAATGGTGAAGACTTGTTTGGAGATGACGGCGACGGGTACGCCGTTGGCGCTCAGGTACGGCTGAATCTTTTCAACGGCTTTTCAGATTTCAATCACATCAGGGAACAGAAGAGCCGCTACCTTTCCCTCCAGAACAAGATCGCGGACAAAAAGCTCGAGATTGAGGTGGAGGTGAAGGACGGGTTCTATTCGGTCCTCGCCTCGCAGAAAAAAATGCAGGCGGCAAAAAAGAGAGTAGAGGCTGCAGGCGAGGCACTTAAGATCACCCAAAACCGGTTCAAGGCAGGCATCCTGAAGGTGACCGACCTCCTGGACCGGGAAGTGGAAGAGAAGGAGGCCGAACTGGGTCTTTACAAATCGCAATATGATCTTATTGTCAGTAACGCGAAGCTGCTTTTCGCAGCAGGAGTGCTCGAGTAATTGACGGCTTCGTAAAAAGTCCATCTGCGGCGTTGCGCTTCATCTTTCGTCATTGCGGCGTACTTCTATGTACGCCTCATTCCTCAAGATTCGCGCGTCCCCGATGGCGGGGTTTCACAAGCTTAACTTGCATCTGGAGCTTTTTACTGTGCCGTCGGTTTTCAGGACTTTTGCGAGGGCATCAATACTGAGGAGGGAACAATGAACGTTTTCAGGTTTCTTGTAATTCCTTTGATCCTGGGCCTGGCGGCCTGTTCATCCGGATCCGACCAGGCCACGGAAAATTCAACTCCCCCGAGAAAGATACGGGTTGTCACCCAACGGGTCCAAAGGGATAAAATTCCCATTTCAAGGAGCTTTCCGGGGACAGTTGCGAGCGCTGATACGGCCTTGCTCACGCCCAAAGTGGTAGGCTATATCCAGGCACTCCTGGCACGGCCCGGAGATACCTTTCAGCAAGGTGCCGTCCTGGTAAGAATCAAGAGCAAGGAACTCATGGACAAGGAGAAATTCGCACAAAGCGCCGTTAGGGAGGCGGTGAACGGAGAGAAACAGGGTGTCCTGGGATTCACCATGACAAAGGCAGGCCTCAAGAAGGCCGAGGCACAATTTACCCTTGCTCAAAAAACGTACAAGCGGTTTGAAAATCTGCTGAAAACCGAGAGCGTGAGCAGGCAGGAGTTTGACGAGGTGGAAGCAAAATACCGGACCGCACTGGAAGCCCGAAAAATAGCCGGGGAAAACGTAAACCTGGCCGCTGAAAAGCTCTCCCAGGCAAAAATCAAAAAACAGCAGGCACGGGCCATGCTGGATGAGGTTAAAACGTATCTCAGCTATACAAACCTGAAAGCCCCCTTTGATGGGATTGTGCTCCAGAAATTGATGGACGTGGGGAACCTGGCATCTCCCGGGCAGCCCATCCTCAAGATAGGTTCTTTAGGAAACATAGTGTATGCCCATGTTAACGGAAGTGTCATGAGGCACACAAAAGTAGGGGATAAGGCGACGGTTGATGTCCCGTCGGCTGATGAGTCATTCAAGGCCAAGATACTGGAGATAAACCCGAATATTGATCCTGCCACAAGGAACTTCCGGGTAAAATTGTCAGGAGATACACACCTGATACCCGGGATGTATTGTAACGTATATTTTGCCAGAGGCGCTGAGGACGTTATTGTCGTCCCGAAGTCGGCCGTTCTCCAAAGGGGACAGCTTCACATTGTCTTTGTTGATAAAGACAAGACAGCGGAAATGAGGATAGTCAAGACAGGCAGGATATTTAAAGATTCAATGGAAATACTGAGCGGACTGTATCCCGGGGAGAACCTCGTTTTAAATAAGGTAGAACAACTCAAATCCGGCGATTCTCTTGAGGAATAAGGCATGACGGAAGAGAAAGATACAAAGAGAAAAGATGTCAAAGGGCACGAGGAAAATCTTGAAGAGGAATTCGAAGTAATAAAGCAGGCCATTGCGGAAAAGATAGCAAAGGTTTTCCTGATATCCAAGATCACCCCTCTTCTAATGATTGCAGCCCTTTTCTTGGGGATCGTGTCCGTTCTCTTTACGCCGGAAGAGGTGGACCCCGATATCGTGGTTTCCATGGTGGACATCTTTGTTCCCTATCCGGGAGCAAAGCCGCAAGACGTTGAAAAGATCGTCACGGCCCCTTTTGAAAAACTCATGTGGGAAATCCCCGGAGTAGATAATGTTTACAGTACCGCCATGAACGACGTGGGCCTGGTGACGGTGCAATTCAAGGTCGGTGAAAATGTTGAAAAAACCATCGCCAGACTCAAGACCAAAATCGATTATAACATGGACAGGATGCCCCAGGGTGTGCTTCCCCCCCTAATCAAGAGCAGGTCGATCTATAGCGTACCCCAGTTGAGCATTACGTTGTGGTCGGCCAAATACTCCCCTTACATGCTCAGAAGTATCGCTGCCGAGGTGAAAGCCGGTCTCAAATCCATAGATGACGTTTCAGAGATATGGATAATCGGAGGGTACCAAAGGGACATAAGGGTTGAACCCGACATAAACAGGCTGCGGTCCTACGGCATGGATCTGCTCAAGCTTTACGGTGCTCTCTCCATCTCAAACAAGGCCCTGAATCCAGGGAAAATAACCACCGCGGGGAAAAATATCTATGTACGGGCAGGCGGTTTTTTCCAGACTGCCGACGATGTGAGGAACCTGGTGGTTGGTGTTTACCAGGGGAAGTCCATTTACCTCAGGGATGTAGCGGCGGTCTTTGACGGGCCGGGAGTGCCCCATCACTATCACATGATCGGGTTCAACAAAGGCAACACCCTGGAAAAATTCCAGGCCGTCACCATCGCCATTGCCAAAAGGAAAGGGAGCGATTCCGTAGTTGTCGCAAAAGACATCCTGGCAAAGCTCAAGACCCTCAAGGGATATATCATCCCTGAAGGCGTCCATGCCACCGTAACGCGCAACTACGGAAAAATGGCGCATGACAAAGTCAAGACCTTGATCGAACACCTGATCGGGGCAATCGTCTCCGTCATGCTCGTGATGACGATCTGGCTGGGATGGAGAGCAGGACTGGTCGTTTTTGTGGCCCTTCCCGTTACTTTTTCTCTTACACTCTTCATTTACTACATGCTTGGATACACATTAAACCGGGTGACGCTCTTTGCCTTGATCTTTGTGGTGGGCCTTGTTGTGGACGATGCAATCATTGTCGTGGAAAATATGGACAGGCATTTTAAGATCGCCAAAGACAACCTGTTTGCAAGGGCCGTACAAGCAGTCGGAGAAGTCGGTGATCCCACGATCCTTGCCACCATAACCGTCATCGTCGCCATATTCCCCATGGCCTTTGTGCGCGGCGTCATGGGACCTTACATGAAGCCGATGCCCGTCGGCGCCTCCCTCGCCATGGTGTTTTCCCTGTTTGTAGCCTTTACCATTACTCCATGGCTTGCCTTCAAACTCCTTGCCCATCGCAAGGGTGATGCCGCGAGTGTAAAGGATGAGGAAGAATGGATCAAGAAAACGAGACTTTACAAAGGTTACAACAAGGTCCTTTCACCCTTCATGGAAAAAGGCCTCCTCAGATTCCTCCTGCTGTGCGGCATCGGTCTCCTCTTTTTCGGGGCAGTCATGTTCATCCCAACGAATAAGGTTATAATGAAGATGCTCCCCCTTGACAACAAGGACAATCTGGAGGTGGTCATCGATATGCCCAAGGGAACGCCGCTCGAGAAGACCACTGCTCTTGCGACCGGCATCGGGACGTATCTTTCAGGGGTGAACGATGTGGACAACTACGAGATTTACGCGGGGATAGCAGCCCCTTTCGATCTCAACGGCCTGGTCAGACATTATTACCTGAGGCGGGGTGACAATGTGGCGCAAATCGTAGTGAACTTTAGAGACAAGCAGAAGAGAAAACTCGAGAGCCACGAGCTTGCGGAAATGCTGAGAGGACCGATCCAGGCAATAGGAAGAAGGTATAACGCCAACATCAAAATAGCGGAAGTCCCTCCGGGTCCCCCCGTGCTTTCCTCTCTTGTAGCTGAAGTATACGGCCCTGACCGGAAAAGCAGGCTGGCTGCAGCTTCAGAGATAAAATCCATTTTCGAAACCACCAAAGGTGTGGTGGACGTGGACTGGTTTGTGGAACACGATATGCAGGAGCTTGATTTCGCTGTCAATAAGGCAAAAGCCGCCCTCACGGGAATTTCCACGGATATGATAACCAAGACCCTTTATATGGCCATCAAAGGCATGAAGGCAGGCATATTACATACCGGAAAAGACCGGGAACCAGTGAGCATCATCGTCAGGGTGCCCCAAAGGCAGAAATCCCAGTTGGATATACTCAAAAACATAAACCTTATTTCCATGTCCGGAAAAGCGGTCCCCTTGAGCGAACTTGTGCAGATGGAGAAAAAAAACAAGGACAAGCCCATCTATCATAAAGACCTTAAGCCCGTGGTCTATGTTATAGGGGATGTGGCAGGGGCCATAGAGAGCCCTGTGTATGCGATCCTCAAGATGAGAAAAAGGATAGGATCCATCCTGAGCAACGGTTCCAGGGTAAAGGAATACTGGACACAAGAGCCGGACAACACCCAAACGGTCTCCATAAAATGGGCGGGAGAATGGAAAGTGACCTATGAAGTCTTCAGGGACCTCGGGCTCGCCTTTTTTGGAGCAATGATTGTCATGTATTTCGTACTTGTTGCATGGTTCGGTTCCTTTGTCACTCCGATTATCATGATGATACCCATTCCCCTGAGTCTCATCGGGATCATTCCCGGGCATTTTTTCTTCGGAAAATTCTTCACCGCCACCAGCATGATCGGGTTCATCGCCCTTGCAGGCATTATGGTCCGGAACGCGGTTCTGCTGATCGATTTTATTGAGCTGAGCCTCAAGAGAGGAAAAGGAATCAAGGAAGCAGTTATTCAATCCGGCGCTGTCAGGGCAAGGCCCGTTATTCTGACAACCGTAGCCGTTATCGTGGGGGCTTTTTTCATGCTCCCGGATCCAATTTTTGCGGGACTCGGGGTTTCCCTGATCACCGGCGCGGCCGTTTCCACCGTTCTGACCCTGATGATCATCCCCTTAGGCTACTACATGTACTACCGGATGCTCCACAAAACCTGAAATACCCCGGTTCTCCTGCTCCCACAGCCGAAGGGGAATAGAGAGTTTGCTATGAAGAGCAGGTGAACGGGATGTTTCTGAAGCGGACTTTTCAAAACGCCCATCTCTCTTTCCTTTGTCGGGCATAGAGGCCTTCGACGGTGTAAATCAACAAAGCGGCCCAGATGAAACAAAAGCCAGTGAAGCGGGTCCTTGAAAATTCCTCGCCGTAGACCCACACGCCTATGGAAAACTGGAGCGTCGGCCCAATATACTGCAGGATCCCAACCATGGACAACGGGATCCTCCGCGCTGCACCCGCAAACATGAGCAGGGGCGCGGCTGTAACGATACCACCCAGAGCGAGTAATAAACTGGAGAGGTCTGCGTGGCCAAAGGTACCGACTCCTTTTGATTCCAGAAACAGCAGATAGAGCATCGCGGGAATAAAAAGAAGGCACAGCTCAACGCTCAGACCCTCCAGCGCCTCCAGGGGTGCGCTTTTCTTGATGAGCCCGTATGTGCCAAAGGAAAAGGCAAGTACCAAGGCAATCCACGGGAGAGACCCGTATCGGACGGTAAGGTATCCCACGCCTACAGCCGCCAGCGCGATGGCAGCCCATTGGAGCACACGCAAGCGCTCCCGAAAAAAGATAACGCCCAGCAGCACGCTCACCAGGGGATTAATGAAATAGCCCAGGCTCGACTCCACAATATACCCGGCGTTTATTCCCCACACGTAGGTGGTCCAGTTGACGGTCAGCACCGCGGCCGCGATCCCATAGATGAGTACCATCCTGGGGTTGCGGATGGTTTGGAGCATCACCCTGAACCGTTTCTTGAAGACCACCATCCCAAACACAAATACCAGGGACCAAACGATCCGGTGCCCGATGATTTCCGTCGCCGGCACCTGCTGCAACTGTTTCCAGTAGATGGGGAAAATCCCCCATAACCCGTAGGCCCCGATGGCCAATAGAATACCTTTTTTCACGATTCATCCATTCTTTACAATTCTGATCGACGGACCATAGTTGATCCGTTCCTGGAAAGCAAGATTGAAACGATTTTTCCGGAATAGGTGGAGGATCTGGGGCCTAAGGGGGCGTAAAGGTCCTTAGTTCACTTCCTTACGAATGTTTTTTTGCGGGATTCCCAACAGGGCCTTGGCCAGTTTGATTTTCTTCCCCAGTTCCCCTTCTCGAAAGATCATGATCCGCTGTGCCTGGGGAGAACCGGCTCCGTGCATGGATTCCACCAGGGCGGTCCCGCCCGTCATGGCCTCGATCATCCGGGCGAGCTTGACACGCTCCTCTGTGGGAATGCCTTCCACGCCGGAGAAGTATTTCTTGACCAGTTGACCCACGTCTTCACTTTCCAGGTCATACTGGCTGGGAAGTGTAGCAATGAAGCCTCCTGCTAGATCCAGGGCCAATCGGGCCACCTCGAAGTGGAGGCGGGTGACGTTTTGCTTGCAGACATTCGCCAGCATGGTGTCCACCATGTAGGCGCCCGAAGGGGTTGCCCAGCCCTCGGCGGAACAAGCGATGGAAGAAGAGAAAAGGGTCTCCGACAGATGAATCATCTCGGTCACTTTATCCCTCACATGGGAGGCCTTGGCCGTTCCCTGGATCTGGGTCAGGTAACTCACCGCTCCGATCAAAACGTCCATGAGGCCGGTTTTACAGGCTCCGTAATTGGCTCGGTGGTGGGCTGCGAAACGGTAGACCAAGTCGCCTGTAAAATCCGTTTGACCATCCATGAAAACCCGTTCTTTGGGCACAAACACATCCTCAAAGACAATTACGGCTTCTCCTCCCACAGCACCAAAAGAGGGTTTCCCCACGTCAATGCTTTCCTTCATATCCCGTCTGTAATCGCTGGCCTGGCGGCCGAAGATCATGGTAACACCCGGCGCATCCACCGGGATGGCGCACACCACCGCATAATCTCTGGACCTCTCATCCATGGCTACGGTGGGCATGACCAGGATTTCGTGGGAATTGACCGCTCCGGTCATGTGCAGTTTGGCTCCCCGGATGACGATCCCGTCATTCCTTCGTTCCACAATATGGACATACTGGTCCGGGTCCGGTTGATCCACCGGTGCCTTGGAACGGTCCCCCTTAGGGTCTGTCATGGCTCCGACCACCATCCTGTTTTCATCCTGGATGGTGGTAAGCCATTTCTTGAAGCGCTCCAGGTAGTCAGTGTCATGTTTTTGATCCATTTCATGCAGCACCGAATAGGTGGCATTGATCCCGTCAAGACCGACGCATCGTTGGAAACAGGTTCCGGTCTTCTGCCCTAAGACCCTGAGGAGCTTCACCTTCTTGATCAGGTCCTCCACGTTTTGATGGACATGGGTAAAGCGGCTGATTTTCCGGCCTGTGATATGGGAGGTAGCCGTGGCAAGGTCCTCCAAATTCTTGTCGGAAGCCAAGGCGTAGGTCATGGCTGCGGCCCGTACATGAGGAGAGGTGGCAGGATGGCGGGTTACATCTTCGATCTTCTTTCCCTTGTAGTAAATGACCGGGTGGAGCTTTTTCAAACTCTCGATATATTCTGCTCCATTCTTGAGTTTCATAATGGCTCCCTTTCTTATTTCAAGTGCGTTTTTCCCTCTCGCGCAATGTCCGATGAAAAAACTTTCCTGTCAATATTGCAATACCATTAAGGGCTGAATCTGCTATTTCCCGGAGAAAATGGAGTTGATCCCAAAACAGGTCCGTTTCCATGGTCTTGTTCAAGTGCGAGCCGGCACTGCCTTTCGCTACGTTATGATGATGCTTGTAGAAAACGCCTGATTGATTCCTTGTGGATGCTTTCCGCCCTGCCCGTAACGGGACTCCCTTGACAATTGAGATCATGGTCGGAAAAAATCTGAGTTGGAGTATTTCGATCGTGTATCATCTGTGTATTAACAAATTTGTTGGCCTATCTCAAGATCTTTCTCCGCCCTGCTTTCGGCACTCAAAGGTGAGGACGCAGAGCATCCTGATAAAAGGTCGCACAGCGATAAAAGCCAGAATCGTATAAACAGGTTGCAAGAAAAACATTCTTTGATCAATATAACACTATGGCAAGCGAAAACCTTCCTCAAGATCCCAAAGTAATCGTCCGGCATGACGAGCACATGATGAGCATTATCCTCAATCGTCCCGAGGTTATCAACAGTTTTTCTTGACCCGTGTATGGGTCATGATAGAGGACGCTGGTTAGGAGGCGATAATTGAAAGAGAAAAAAGCAATAAATCAACCCGCCGTGCGAAAGGCGCTGAGGCCCTTCGGCACCACCATCTTTACTGAAATGACCGTCCTCAGTAACCGCGTGGGAGCCATCAATCTCTCCCAGGGATTCCCGGATTTTGAAGGACCGGAGGAGATCAGGAGAGCTGCTGCGGACGCTATCATGCGCGGACCAAACCAGTACTGCCCCTCCATGGGCATAACCCCCTTGCGAAAAGCCGTGGCCGGCAAGATGAAACGTTTTTATGGGGTTTCAGTGGATGCCGATGCTGAGGTTACGGTCACCGCGGGCGCGTCAGAGGCAATCGGGGCGGCGCTCCTGGGGCTGGTGGAGCCGGGAGATGAGGTAATTCTTCTGGAACCGACATACGATCTTTATCCCCCGATGGTGGCCATGGCCGGTGCAACAGCGGTTTACGTACCCCTCCAACTCCCGGGATTCAGCCTCCCCAGAGAAGGCCTTCAAAAGGCATTCACCCCCAGGACAAAGGCCATCATCATTAATAATCCGCTCAACCCCACCGGCAAGGTCTTTACAAAGGAGGAACTTGCATTCATAGCTGAGCTCTGTGGACGCTTTCATACCATTGCCATCGGGGACGAAGTCTATGAACACCTCGTCTACGACGGAAGAAAACACACAACGCTCCTCCAGATCCCAGCCTTCAAGGAAAGGGCCATCGTGATCTCATCCACGGCCAAGACATTTTCCATGACGGGGTGGAAGGTGGGATATGCCGTTGCCTGTCGGAGACTTACCGAGGCGGTCAGGATGAGCCATCAGTTCATTACCTTCTGCACCCCTTCCGCGCTGCAGGAGGCCATGGCACAGGCAATCAGCATGGAAGACGCATACTATCAGGGATTTCTCGAGCGTTACACCGCAAAACGAGACCTCCTTTGCCGCGCCCTGGGAGACATGGGATTCGACGTCCTGTGGCCCGAGGGGACGTACTACACCGCCGTAGACATAGCGGACCTGGAATTTGACGATGATCTGGCGTTTTGCCGGCACCTTACCAGCGAGGTGGGGGTTGCCGCCATCCCCACCTCTTTTTTCTGGCATCAACGCCGGGACGGACGGAATCTTGTGCGGTTCTGCTTCTGCAAGAGGGATAAGACCTTAGAGATGGCTGTAGAACGATTAGCAAAGTGGAGATCATGAGAGCCAATTTCAAATTGCCCCCTTTTGCCCGATCTCTGCGTCAGACAAAAATTTCAATCCTCGAAATATCCGTGTAATATTCCTGTGGTTAAGATTTTCGCCTTCTCCCGCTCAAAGTCCGGGATCTTTGACTTGACCTCGAACAAAATTGAACAATTTGAAATTGGCTCGTAAGAATTCAGTTTAGCCGGATTTCTCCCGGTAGACGAGTTCAGGTTTTTTCAGGAACACCTTGGTATCCGACGGCACTGATTCGGTAATCCAGACATTGCCGCCAATGACCGACCGCGCACCGATCACCGTATCACCCCCCAGGATCGTGGCGCCCGAGTAAATGACCACATCATCTTCAATGGTCGGATGACGCTTCACTGTCCGCAAACTTTCCATGGCGTCCCTCGGAAGAGAAAGCGCCCCCAGGGTTACCCCCTGATAGATCCTTACCCGCTTCCCGATCACCGAGGTCTCCCCGATGACAACCCCTGTCCCGTGATCGATAAAAAAACACTCTCCAATATGGGCGCTGGGGTGAATGTCGATGCCCGTGCGGCTATGCGCATACTCCGTCATGATGCGCGGGATGAGCGGGACATCCAGGTGATACAGTCGGTGCGCGATCCGGTACACGGTCACGGCAAAGACCCCCGGATAACTGAAAATTACCTCATCGTATCCCTTGGCAGCCGGATCTCCCTCGTGCGCCGCAACCACGTCTTTTGCCAGGACCTTCCTCAGCTTTGGCATCTCCTCCAGGAAGGCTATGGCGATTTCATGCCCCTTTTCGGTGCAGTGGGTACAGGGTTGATTATAGCGCAGGCACTCATGACGAATTGAGAGGGTAATCTGTTCGGCCAGGGCCTCAAAAAACGAGGTGGCTTCCTGCCCAAAGTAGTAGCCCAAATTCACGTTGTCCACTCGTGTGTGCAGGAAATATCCCGGGTAGAGGATATGCATGGCCTTTGTGATGAGAGCGACGATGGACTCTCTTGAAGGAATCGGCTCGGGGCTCACATGATCGAAGCATTCCGGATCTTCGCACGAAAGGACGAGTTTCTCGACGACCCCAGGGATCTTCGCACGATACTGTTCGGTTTCAGAAAGATCGATCCGGCACTGGTCTTCCGTCACTACAGAGTCCATTGTCTTCTCCTCACCCAATCATTTCCGTGTGCCTTGCATTCCCAAATACGATGACGTAATTCTTCAGCCTTCATCTCTTTGCTATAGAGAGACCGCTTTTACCACAGAGTCACAGAGGTCACGGAGGAAGTCTTTTTTCACTTGCCGGCAGATACCGGCAAGTGAAAAGGATCAGCATTCCCTTTCCGGGAGGCACGTCCTCTGTGCTCTTTTTGTCTCAGTGGAGAACAAATCGCAGATAGAATACGCTATCGTAATTATGAAAAACATTATTTTAACAAGGAGCACGGGGATCTTTTTGCAGGCACGAAATCTTTTCTTTGCTGGGGAGACGACTCCCTCAGAGGCTAGGGCGTGCCGGCGTTTTTGCACCGCTTTAGCCATACAATCCAAATGTCTGAAGGACTTGATAACGCCACCGGCCGTTTTGCTGAGCACCTCTCTTTGCGACCAGTAGGCCCCTCGTCTCGTCCTCGCAAAAAGATTGCTGTGGTCCTTCTCTCCTCCCTTACGCCCTACCCCTCATTCTCACGTTCCTGTGGCACAAGCTCCTTCCTCTGGCTTCCAGAAGGGAGACAGTTCCCGCAGTGTTTCGATGATGGGCGGGACCTTCTCGATCACAAAATCCACTTCCTCTTCCGTATTGTAGATACTGAGGCTGAAGCGTATGGACCCGTGCGCCATGGTAAACGGCACCCCCATGGCCCGAAGGACGTGGGACGGTTGAAGGGACCCGGACGTACAGGCCGACCCGGATGATGCACAGATACCGAATTCATCCATGAGCAGGAGGATGGCCTCTCCCTCCACCGATTCAAAGCTGATGTTGCTCGTATTGGGAAGGCGTTCCGCTTCGCCACCGTTGACCCGGCTCCTCGACACCTTCGCCAGAATTTCTTGTTCCAGCTTGTCCCTGAGGTCCTTGACTCTTGTATTCTCGTCATTCATACGTTTTCCCGCCAGTTCACAGGCTTTGCCGACGGCGACGATACTCGCCGCATTTTCCGTACCTCCGCGGCGACCCCGCTCCTGGTGTCCTCCGATCAGAAAAGGCGCATATTTGGTCCCCTTGCGCACATAGAGAACCCCTACTCCCTTGGGCGCATGGAGCTTATGCCCGGAGATGGAGAGCATATCGATGGCACTGTTCCTGAGATCAATGGGGATCTTTCCCACTGCCTGCACCGCGTCCGTATGGAACAGGATGCCCCGGGATCTGGCCATTTGTGCTGCCTCTTCCACCGGAAAAATGACGCCCGTTTCATTATTCGCCCACATGAGACTCACGATAGCCGTATCCTGGGTGAGACTCTCTTTGTATTGATCCATGTCCAGTCGTCCCTCCCGGTCCACCGGGATCTCGGCCACCCTGTAGCCGTTTTTTGCGAGGTGGCCACACAGGACCTTGACGGCCGGATGTTCGACGCGGGTGGTGACAATGTGGTTTTTTCCTTCCTGGGTTTGCAGTGCGGACATGATGGCGGTGTTGTCACTCTCGGAGCCACAGCTGGTGAAAATAATCTCGTCCGGCGAATCCGCGCCGAGCAGATCGGCTACTTGTTCCCTGGCGTCACGAATCCGATGTGCAACTTGGCCACCGAACGTGTGAGCACTGCTGGGGTTTCCGTAAAGGTCGTGAAAATAAGGCAGCATGGCCTCCAGGACTTCCGGTGCCACCTGTGTCGTGGCATTGTTATCCATATATACCGTTGTCATTCTTTCACCTCCTCTACCACCAGCTCCGGTGATACAAACTCATGCAGCTTCGCCTCGACGAGGCTTTTCAGCGTTATCTCCGAAGCCCTGCAAGTGGCACAGGCCCCCCTTGTGGCGACAAGAACACGATTCCCAACCACATCGATCAGTTCCACATCTCCCCCATCCTGCTGTAGAGACGGCCGGATTTCGCTCTCAATGGTCTCTTCGATCATCTTTATTTTCTTGATATTAGACAATTTCGGACGGGCAACCGGTCTTTCCTCATCGCGGACTTTGGCTATGATCTCCCGGATGGTGTCATGACAGCTCTCGCACCCGCCACCGGCCTTGGTATAATCAGTAACCTCCTCCACCGTGGTAAGGTTGTTCTCCCGCACCGCCCGTTCGATCTCCAGGTCGGTAACCCCGAAACACTCGCAGACGATCTCCCCTTCCTGCTCTTTTACGGTTTCCCCTTTATAGTTGGCGAGTGCCGCTTCCAGGGCCTGGCGGCCGAGCACAGAACAATGCATTTTCTCCTTTGGGAGCCCACCTAAGAAATCGGCAATGTCCTGGTTGCTGATCTTTTCAGCCTCCTTCAGACTCTTTCCCTTGATCATCTCGGTCAAGGCGGATGCGGAAGCAATCGCACTTGCACACCCGAAGGTCTGAAATTTCGCATCTTCAATTTCCCCCTTTTCATCTACCTTCAGCGTCAGCTTCAGGGCGTCTCCACAGGCCATGGAGCCCACTTCTCCTACTGCATTGGCATCTTTCACTTCACCCGCATTCCGGGGTTTCAGAAAATGCTCTTTGACTTTATCCGTATAATCCCACATGGTCATTCCTCCCTTTCTTAGGGAACGAGAAGCAGTGGCCCGCTCTCGTTCTTCATTCTCAAAATCTAAGCCTGTCAGATGCCGGTGTCAAGGGTGAATAGGTCAGAATGTCAAGAGACATGCCTTATGCTACTTCATCAGCGAGAAGGTCAATGCGTGGGCATCCCCGATGGAGTAGATATCACCTTTCATAAGCCGGGACCCCAGGCGTACTTCCTTGCCCATGAGATCCATTGTGGCCTGATCAGGGTCCAGGTCAAGGAGATTCCCGATCACATAGGGGCCCTCGTCAAGTTCCACCATGGCGACAATATAAGGTGGCGCCTTCCCCTCGGGCGCAACCCGAACCACTGTAAAGGTCCGCACCTGTCCCTTTCCTGAAAGTGAAACAGGACTCATTTCCGAACCGCTGCACTCGCGACACACGGCCATGGGCGGAAAGGTAACGGATCCACAGGCCTTGCACTGCAGAGCCAGAAACTCTCCCCGCGCAAGGCCCTCCTCATATTTCTGGTAGGTTATGGGATATTCCATGTTCAGCTCCTCAATATGATGTTACAGACTGTTCCGAGATCACCACCCAGGGTGTCCACAAGCCCTACACGCGCCCCTTCCACCTGGCGCGCACCGCTCTCCCCCCTGAGTTGCTCCACGATCTCGGTCACCTGGGCGGCCCCCGTGGCGCCGATGGGATGTCCCTTGGCCTTGAGTCCGCCTGATGGATTCACCACCACCTTTCCCCCCAAACGGGTTTCACCCCTGGAAGCAGCATCATACCCCTTGCCGAATTCATAAAATCCGAAGCTTTCAATAGCCAGGATTTCGGCAATGGTAAAACAATCGTGGAGTTCCGCCACATCCACTTCATCGGGGCCGATACCGGCCTGGGTATACGCCTGGTGAATAGATTCTTCCCTGGCCCTGACCCGTGTTATGTCCCGCTGGAGATACAAAGGTCCGCAGGAGGCCTGGCCCATACCCGCGACAAAAATTGGTTTCTCCACCAGATCCTTTGCCTTATTCGCCTCTGCAATCACTACTGCTGCAGCCCCGTCCGAGAACGGGCAACAATCGAAGAGCTGCAAGGGGTCCGCCACCATCATGCTCCCGAGCACCGTATCGACGTTGATCTCTTTCTGAAAATGGGCCTTTGGGTTCATGGCTCCATGATAATGATTCTTCACAGCAACCTCCGCCATGCCCATTTTCAGGACAGAAAGGTCAACCTTGTATTTGTCCGCGTACATGTGGGCCGCCATGGCAAACACCCCCGGGAAAGTAATCCCGGCGTTTGACTCGTGCTGGGCCTGGGACGCCATGGCAAAGGTCCGAGTGGCAAGGGGAGTGCCCATTTTTGCCGCCCGCTCCGTGCCCCCTGCGATGACGATGTCATACACCCCGGCCGCCACCAGCAGGGCCGCATGACGTATGGCCACTGTAGCAGTAGCACAGGCCGATTCAAACCGGGTGGCCGGCGCGGATACCGGCAGTCCCAGTTCTGAATGGGCAAAGGGGGCCATGTGAAGCTGACCTTCTTCAAAAGCGCCGAGGCAATTCCCGAAAAAGAGGGCCCCCATATCCTTTGGTGCGAGGTTTGACTTCTGGATTGCCTCAATCCCCACCTCGGCAAACATCTCCAGGTTGGTCTTCTCTGAGATACCGAACCTGGTCATGGCAACGCCCAGTATGGCTACTTCTCGCATCGCTCATTCCTCCTAATTTGATTCCTCATTACGTTGGCATATTGAGAAGTTGCCGGCAGGAAACCGGCATATTCCCTCTGCTACGTTCACTTCGCCCTCCATGGCTCCGCTCACTGCGGATGCCGGCCCTTCCGCTGTCCTGCTCCAGGGCCGACATGACGCCGCTCCGGGAACATCCCGCTCCCCTGCCTTCCCGGAAAACCTCATTGCCGGCAGCGTTTTTATACGCGAACATAGTACGAATCAATGGAACCAGTGTAAACCGTGCAACTGAATTAATTATAAGGCTTTTGTCCTTTATCTTGCCGACATACGAATGGCCGCGTCAAGTCTGATGGTGGTCCCATTCAGCATGGAATTTTCCACAATGTGCCGCGCGAGCATGGCATATTCAACCGGGCGCCCGAGCCTGGATGGAAAAGGCACCATGCGCGCAAGAGATTCTTTCACCTTGTCCGGAAGCCCCCGAAGCATGGGGGTATCAAAAAGACCGGGGGCAATAGTCATTACCCTGATCCCGTACTCCGCAAATTCACGGGCTACGGGAAGGGTGATCCCGGTGATGGCGGCTTTTGAAGCGGTGTAGGATGCCTGCCCCACCTGTCCTTCCCATGCGGCTATTGATGAGGTATTGATCACGACACCCCGTTCCCCTTCCTCGTTTGGCGCGTTGCCCTGCATCGTAAACCCGGCAAGGCGGATGATATTCATGGTTCCAAGCAGGTTCACCTTCATGACCTTTTCAAAATCATCCATGGAAAGAGGCCCCTCTTTTCCCAGGACCTTGGCAGGAATCCCGATCCCGGCACAATTGACCGCAATGTGGAGGCCGCCAAACACCCTGACGGTCTCCTCAACGGCATGCCTGACTGTTTTCTCGTCGGTCACATTGGTCTTGACAAACTGAACATTTTCCCCGAGTTCCGCGGCGACCTTCTCACCTCGATCCTCGGCAAGGTCCAGGATGCAAACCTTTGCCCCCTGTTGGGCAAAAAGTCGTACACAGGCCTCGCCAAGACCCGATGCCCCACCAGTAACAACAGCAACACTTTTTTTCAAATCCATAGAAAAACCTCCCTTTCTAATTCAGTAAAGATTCGGGATCCAGAGAGCGAAGTAATCAGCCTCCCTACCACTCCTCCCCTGAAAAATCGGCTGATACCGAGCAGCAGGTTCGCTGATACCGGATCTCAAGGCCATACCCCCTTGCAAGGGCAAGGGCCTCCTCGGAAGGGATCACCATCCGATTTACCCCTGCCTCAATGGCAAGGGTATCTATCAGCACGTTCCCCCGCTCCCGTGCGCACCCCAGGCTGATACGGCTGTCGACCATCTTGAGCCGTGCCTCGGCAATAATCTCGGCCACGTCCTGCGGCCTGGGACCGGGCAGTTTCGCCATGGGGGTCCCGGGAATCCCCATGAGTGAAACGATCACCACCTGTTCCGGCTGAAGCGGAGCAATCATGTCGAGGGCCCACATCTCTCCCTCTAGCTTCCCATAATAAAGCCCGCAGACCACATGCGGGATCATGGCCAAACCTGCCCGGTGGAGGGCTTCAAGGGTTGACGCGATCCGCGATACCCCGAAGTCAACATGGTACACATCTCGATACGTCCGATCATCACCAATAACGTCGAGCAGGGCCTGATCAACCCCTGCCTTTTTCAATTGAAAAGCGGTTCCTTCATCCAGAAGCCCGCAGTGAACGGAGATATAGAGACCTGTTTCCTTCTTGATTTCTGAGATCGCCGGGAGAAAGTTTTCCCACGGGAGCCTGCCCTCTTTATCACATCCCCCGCTCAAGAGAACGCCGAGGGTTCCCTTTTCTTTCAGTCGCCTGCACGTCCGCACCAGTTGGACGGGATCCGATGTGGGAATCATAGTTTCAAGCAGTTTTCCTCCGCAGTGGTCACAGTGAAGCGCACACTGCTCACCCGTGATGGTAAGGGCGGGATACTTTCCTTTGATCCCGTTGTAGGAAAACATGCCCGGCACATAGAAGGTAATCTCCTTTCCGAACCGCTCCCACGAAAGCTCCCTTGCCTTTTTCAATTTATCTTTAAAACCAGGCATCCCATTATACCGGAATCGAATTCATAATCGGGTGAAAAAACCCTTAAAATCTCCTGAAACATTGATACTATCAAAACCCTTTCTTTGTCTCAAGGAGTTGCTTCCAGTCACCAACCCCGATCCCGGGGGTTTCAACATCGTTCCATGAGTAAAACTTGAGAAGAATAGTTCGTGTCTCTTCCACGTCGCTCCCTTCCAGCCTCTGTTCCAGCTCACTGATCGCATCTGACGGAAAGCAAAAATAGTCACCGGAAAATGAGATATTGACGTAATGCGTATCCCGGATCTCAAAATCGGCTCGCATCAACCCGCCGGGCGCTTTGTGGAGGTTATGGAAAACTTCCGCACCCGCCCTTATCTTGAGTTTCCTCTCTGCAATGCGTTTCCCCTTTTGATGCAGCCATTTTTCATCCAGCATCAAGTCTCGCATCTCTTCGAGTGTGGTCTGGAATGATTGGCTTGACATGATGTCGCTTCCAGGCTCCATTGGCCCCGTGATTTTCTGAAATTCAACGGCCATCATATGATTGAGATTCGTTTCGGTCCACTGTCTGGCTCCTTCTAGGCCGAGTTCGCGTCGGATGGTGGTAAGATTATCCATTAAGGACTTGTAGACCTTATCACGGAACTTCTGGTCAGGAACCCGAAGCACCCTGCACATCATTTCGTAATTGAAGTCCATGATAATATTGCCCACGAAGACCACGCTGCCATCAATTTCGCCAACCCCTGTTCCCGATATCTTTCGTGCCCCCACCACGATGTCGTTCACGGGCTTATATTCAGCCGCTATACCGGTCCTTCTATAGACATTGATTACGGGTGAAAGAAATTTTCTGTAAAACGCCCCTTTGTTTTTTGGAATGATAGGGTTGTCCCTCCTGATAATCAACTGAAAGAAAAGTTGATCCCCGTCCAAGTAAACAGCTCCTCCACCCACTTCTCGACGGAAAACGGGAATCCCGTTTGCCCTGCAGAACTCGAGATCAACTTCCTGCTCAGCGTCTTGATGAAACCCGATACAGACGTAGGGCGTAGACGGGGAAAGTAGGAGAAGAGCTTCCCTGCCCGTTTTTGCAAAAGCCTGGTAGAGAAGTTGGGATTCATCCCAGGGCACTTTGCCTAGATTGTACAATTCCATTTCTTTAGACGGTTCCTTTCAGGCACACAGGATAGACCACGGAGAAGGTCGTCGTTGATATCACCGTTTCAGGGCCTTCTGGATGAGCTGGGTGATGTCCAGGACTTCGAGGGAGATCTTGTTGCGCCTCACGTAGGTGATCATGGTGCGCACGCACTGCTGGCAGGAAGTGATGACCGCCTGGGCACCGGTAGAAAGGATTTCCTCTATCTTTGCCTTGGCGATTTCGGCAGAAAGTTTTGCGTCAACCATCTCCAGGTTCCCGCCGCCGCCGCAACACCGGCACTTCTCGCGGTTGTGGGGAAGCTCAACGAAGTTGATACCCGGGATGGCGCGGATCACTTCACGGGGTTCTTCATAGACGTGGGCGCCCCTGCCCAGGTCACAGGGATCGTGATACGTGACCGTCATATTCACCTCCTTCAGCGGCACCTTGCCAGCCTTTACCAGGTCAATCAGGAACTGGGATGCGTGCTGAATTTCAATCCCTTCGGGCCGGTAATACTCACGCCACATCTGGTAGCAGGACGGGCAGGCAAAAACAATTTTCTTGACTCCCTTTTCGCGCACCGCATTGATGTTGTGTTCCCGAAATTCCCGGAACATATCCATCAGGCCCGCCCCCAGCATAGGAAACCCGCAGCACCATTCCTCTTCCCCCAGGAGGGTAAAATCCACATTGCTCGCATCCATGACCTCTGCCAGGGCAATGGGTATCTTCTGGGCAATGGGAAAATACGCGGCCGTGCACCCGGTGAAATAGACGACCTCCGCCTTCTCCCTGATGTAGCCATCCTCAGGCTCATCCCGCATGTCCTCCACCCATTCGGCCCGTTCCTCATTATCCTCGCCGAAGACGTTGCAGCTCTCCTCCAGGTTTTCCTTGATCATGTTGATCTTCCTGGGATACGGGCCGGAATGGACCAGGTCCTGGCGGAGGGAAAGCCAGAGTTCCTTCAGATGAATACCCACCGGGCATACTTCCTGGCAATTGCCGCACAGGGTGCAGCGAAAGGCGGTATCGCTGAAATGCTTCCAATCTTCTTCAGAAGGCCCTTCTTTCTTGAAGATCTTCCGAAACAGGCCGGTCCGGCTCTTCACAATCTCTTTCAGCCCCTTCATGCGGAAAAGGGCTGACAGATCTCCATCCCCGGCCGCGGACACGGCCGGGCAGATATCCGCGCAGGCCTGGCAGTTGGTGCAGGCCTCCAGTTCCATCAATTGTCTGACGCTGTAATCCCGATTTGCCATCTTTCTATCAGTGGACCCCAATCTTCGCGACCAGGAGATCGCTCCTACCTCATATCGAGCAAATTACTCCTCGGCATACTTTTCGATCTCGACCAGGAGCCATTCCTTCACGGCATCAGGCCCATGGATCAACTCCTGTAGTTCAGCCATGTCGGAGGGTTTAAGCTTGTACATCCAACCCTTGCCATAGCAGTCGTCATTGATCAGTTCCGGACTTGTCTCCAGCTCTTCATTGACTGCCACCAGTTCACCGTTCACCGGCGCGTAGACCTTCCCGAGCCACTTTCCTGATTCCACCTTGGCAAACTTCTTGCCTTTCTTGAGTTTTTTCCCTTCATCAGGAAGCTGGATGTAGACGATCTCCCCCGCCATTATCTGGGCGAAATCATCCATCCCCATCACCAGGAGATCTCCCTCTTCCCGTACCCAGAAATGGTTTTCCTCGTAATAGAGTTCATCCGGCATGTTGTACTGTTCAATCTGCATCGCCTTCCCTCCTTCTCTTATGTTGACAGGATTGACAGGATTAACAAGATGGATTATTCAGCGTCGTCCATCAACTCATTGATAAACTGGGTCGTGTTATACACCTTAAATCTCTGCTTCCTGAGCTTGGCGTTTGACAGGTTGTGCACGCAGGAATTGCACTCTGTGAGCAGGATTTCCGCGCCTGCTTCTTCCACCTCCTGGAGCCGTTTCCGTGCCATGGCAAGGGAATTCTTGGGATAGCCCCCTCTGACTCCACCACCGGCGCCGCAGCAGAGGGCGTTTTCCCTGTTGTGCCGCATCTCCACAAAGTTGGGCGCGATCTTGTGGATGGTCTCTCGTGGTTCGTCATAGATTCCGCAGTGCCTGCCCAGATCACAGGGATCGTGGTAGGTCACCACCTTGTCCGTAGTAACGCCGAAGTCGAAATCCTTCAAAAACTGGCTCACATGGAGGACTTCCACGCCCTTCTGCTTGAGTTCTTTGTACTGGGGCTTATTATTGAAGGTCCTGGCGCAGTACGGACAGCCCGTGATGACGGTCTTGGCACCCGTGGCAAGGATTCTGTCCACATTTTTGTGCACCAAGTCCTCGTTCAGCTCGTATCCCACATCTTCCAGGACCCCGCTGCAGCACACCTCGTCTAGCAGGGTGTAGTCCACCTCCAGTCGATCCAGCAATTCCAGGGTGGCCTCGGTGGATTCGTCTTCACGGTAGAGACCCACGCATCCGACAAAAAACACATATTCGGCCTTTTTATTATGCTCCCGGTCAAAATCCTCCGGCTCATCTTCGGCATAGATATTCGGATGCTTCTCCAGGACATCGTGCATCCCGGTGAACGCCGGGTGGCATGACCCCATGTGCACCATATCTGTTCTCACCTGCTTGATGATATCCGGTACATTCACCCCTGAAGGGCAGTTTTCAAAACAACTGGCGCAGGTAGTACACTGGAAAAGGGTCTCGATCAGTTCATCATCAAGCTCGATCTTGCCATCCATCACCTCCTTGAGCACAAGCATCTTTCCGCGGGCGTTCAGAGAAGGCCTGAGGGTCGCGCCGTAGACCGGGCACACCGCCTGGCAGAACCCGCACTTGGAGCACTGGAGGATCTGTTCCCGGTATTTTCGTTCAAAATCATATTTCGCTTCCATAGCTTTTCGTTTCTCCTTGAAGAAAATCATTTTAGCCGCGGACGCACGCAGACAACCGCAGATGAATAACCGGCCGACACGGCCGATTATTCAGAGTCATCTCCTTCAGGCAGGTTCAAAACCATCCTCTTGATCTCTGCCTTTTGATGCCGGAAATTTAACAGCAGACCAACTGTTACACCCGTAGCTTTCAAGTAGTTCAATAATTGGGCCTCGTGGGCCTTTTCAAATTTTTCAACTGCCTTCACTTCAACAATCACTTTTTGTTCAACAAATATGTCCGCAATGTATCCCCCTACAGCATTTTTTTTGTACAAAACCTTGATCGGAACTTGATTCTCGGCCCTCAATCGTCGCGCTTGCAATTCCACCAACAAAGCCCTCTCGTATACTTTTTCCAAAAATCCAGCGCCAAGGACTCCATTTACCTCAAATACCGCCCCTCGGATAGCATAGGTAATATCATCTATTTCCATGGGTACCCTGTTCTTCCCATGGTCAAAGGGAGAATGCTGTTTTTGTCCGGCCGGGCCGGCCGGACAAAAGGTCTGCGCCCGTCTGTGTGGGTCTGCGGCCCATTCATTCTTCCAGGGCCATTTTGCCGGGGTTGAGAATGTTGTTCGGGTCAAAAAACCGCTTCAGACCCTGCATCACAGCCATCTCCACCTCGTCATGTTCCAAGGTCATAAACGGTGCCTTGGAAAGGCCGATGCCGTGTTCGCCGGTCAGGGTTCCGTCCAGTTCAATGGCCAGCCTGAACAGCTCCGCAGTGGCTGCTTCCATCCGTTTTACCTGCTCGGGATCATAGCCGTCATACAGGATCTGGGGATGAAGATTCCCGTCCCCGGCGTGGCCGTACGTGGCAATCTGGAGGCTGTATTCCTTTGCGATTCTTTGAATCCCTTTGAGCAGGTCGGTGATTCGCGACATGGGCACTGTCACATCTTCCAGCACAAAGTGGGTCTTTATTCGGGCCAGGACCGCATAGGCCGATTTCCTCGCCTGCCACAATTCATCCGCTTCTTCCTGTGTCTTTGCCCGTTTTACCTCTCTCGGGTTGTTTTTTTCAAAAACCCCGATCACCTTTGCCATCTGGTATTCGGTCTCCTCGCTGGTATAGCCGTCCGTCTCGACCAGGACCATCATATCCACCTCCGGGAGGGCAAGATCTGTATTCTGGTTGATGGCCAGGATAGCCTCTCTTCCCAGGATCTCCAGGGCACTGGGAATAATTCCGCTGTGCATGACCTCGGTGAGCGCATGTCCTGCGTCCTCCAGATCGTCGAATGTGGCAAGAGTTGTACTCGTGGCCGAGGGCTCAGGATTTATCTTGAACGTCATCTCCGTGACCACCCCGAGGGTCCCTTCCGAACCAACGAAGAGCCTTGTCAGGTCATACCCGGATACACTTTTCATGGCCCTGGACCCGGTCTTCATGATACGGCCGTCCGGCAGCACTACCTGGAGTGCCAACACATAATCACGCGTAGTCCCGTACTTGGCCCCTTTCAGGCCGCCTGCGTTCGTCGCGACATTTCCCCCAAGGGTGGATACTTTCCCGCTCGCGGGATCGGGCGGAAAAAAGAATCCGTGTGGCGCAAGGGCATTCTGGAAATCCTGGTAGACCACCCCGGGCTGGACCACTGCCAGGCGATCCTCGATGCTGACCTCGATGATCTGATTCATACGGTTGAGATCCAGCACGATCCCCCCCTTGACCGGAATGGCCATTCCCGAAAGCCCGGTCCCTGCGCCCCTTGGAATAACGGGGATCTTCTCCCTATTTGCCAGCTTGAGTATCTCTCCCACCTGCTCTGTCGATTGGGGCCAGAGCGCGCATGAGGGCCGATGGTTGTGCTCCGACGCGTCATAGGAATAAGTAACCATATCCAGCAGGCTTTCGGTATAATCCCCCTCCCCCACAATAGCAATAAGCGCTTCTTTCACCTTCTCATCCATCTCTTTTTCCTCACAACAGCGTGTTGCATGTTGCACGTCGTTTGTCGCGTTTTTTCCACCAACCACAAGCAACAAACAACAAGCATTCAATGACTTTCTTTACCGGCCGCGCCCGTGAGCAGGACCACCGGGGCCAGGATAATGTGGAACAACCTGCTGAACGGCAGGTAGGCCACAAAGCCGGCGGCCAGCACGGCATGTACATACCATAGGTATCCATAGAGTGATGTCAATCCGGACGTACCCGAAAATAACCTGCTGATCCAGTAACCCATGAACGCGTATTCTCCATCTCCCACCGGCCCCGTCATGGCCATACGCATGCCTTCCAGCACAAAACCAACAATCACAATCCCCCCGATGAGCCCTAAGGCCAGGGGATCCTGCCTGGGGATGCCGGAAAGCTGCGTGAACCGTTTCAGGGTTCCCCGCACCAGGGCCAGCAGGACTCCCAGCAGGAGAAGAAGCCCGCTCAGATCAAAAAGAAACGCGGTCAGGTAATTATTCTTGTCCAGCATGACCCAGACGACCGAGGCCCCGGGCTTCCAGAGGGATCCAAGGAGGCCTACCATACCCCAGGTGAAACGGAACAGGAAGGGATAAAAGATCAGGGCGTGGATCAGCCACCTGCCTTCCGACTGCCGGTAAAGCCGCCTCTGAAGCAGGATATCCAGCACGAAAGCGCGAATAACGCCCCATATCTTCATGGAACCATCGGTGTGCTTTTCCGGTTCCAGGGTCCCGTCTCCTTTTCCGTGCAGGGACCCGGTCAGCCAGTAAGACAACGCCAGGGCAATACCTGCCAGGAAAATGAGAAGTGCAATGATGGTAGTGGTATCTCCCACAGAAAAAGTTGCCGCGTGGCACCCCATGCACAGGATACTCTTGGCCGGGAGGACCATTACAGAGGCACCAACAGCATTTCCCTTTCTGTGGCATCGTCTGCAGGTTTCCTCTCGCCCACTTGAAACCATCTGGTGGACCTGGAGGGGTCTTCCCGGATCCGGGGAAAGCCTCCACAAGACCTTTTTCATAACCGGATCACGAAACGGTGTCACGTCCTGCAGGTGACATGCCTCACACGCCACGTCAAGGTGGGCGTCGTGCACCTTCTTCTCGTCATGATGGGTGTGGCACTGGAGACAATTCCCTCTTGGTTGTTCCTGGTGATGAAAGGCCGTTCCCCCTGGATGACATGCAGTGCAGGACTGGTCCGCATGCGGCGTGTTTTTGTATGCTGTCGGATCTATGAGGGGAACAAGACCGCCCGTTGTCTTCTTCGCAGGGCTCTCCCCTTGCGCATGGCAGCCAAAACAGAGCGCCTGGATCTTCTCCATTCCCTCCGGCTTTTCCGGATCCACCGCCCGGTGGCAGGTCATGCACGCTTCATCTTCTTCTGAAAGGGCCGGCAGTTTTGCGTGTGTTGCATGGCAGGCGCCGCACTGTTTCTTGCGGGGGACACCCGGTTTGAATTTACCGATCCGGTTCTCGCCGATGCGTGGCTGCCGGTGCGGCTTGTGGCACCGGAGGCAATAGCGGTATTTTTCGGGGTCCTGGATCATTTTCCGGCCGTGTTTTCCCGCTGCCAGATCATCCTGTATCTCATCATGACAGGAGAAACACGTATCCGGCGAAAAAAAATCCCCCCGCACCTTGTTCACATCCGAAGGATCCGGGTGCGCTTTTTTATCCCCAATATCCTCATGGCAATCCTGGCAGGAGGTCTGCCCGTGGGCTGACATGTGGAATTCCTTCGGGTCAATAAGCCAGGACGCCTTTGCATTAACAGTTCCCAACCCCATGACCACAAGAAACAATATGGATATCGCTGTGTTCTTCACCAATGAGCTACCTATTTTTCTGAAATCCTATCATCCTGCATCCATCTGCCGGCACTTCGTCTCGGTAGTAAATGCTATAAGCACAATTGCCAGGATTGACCACCCCATCATCAGGGTAAACGCAGCGCGATAGGCCCCAAGATCGTAGATCCTTATGCCGTTTTCCATCACACCGCTCCAATTCTTGTCCAGAACCAGACCCATGACCGGCTGGAGGAGCATCGGTCCCATCATGACACCCATGTTGCAAACCCCTGTTACTGTTCCCGCCAATGGGGAAGGGACCGATTCTTTTGCAAAGACAAACCCGATAATCATGGCACCGGAGGCAAGCCCTACAAAGATCATAAGTACGGTCAGCAGCCACACCGGAAGCCCCTGGACAAAAAGGATCAAACCCCATCCTACACAGCTGATAATGCAACCGCCCAGATAAAGAGGTTTTCTCAGGCCGATCCTGTCTGAGAGACCGCCGAGCAGCGGTCCACCAACACCCCACGCCACCAGCAACGTGGATGTCAACGCCGCACTCTTCACCGGCGACAGCCCGTAGTGTGTCGTGAAAAACGGGACCCCCCAGAGCCCGGAAAACGCTAGGACAGGCCCGACAATCCCGCCCGGGGCAAGGGTCAAGAGCCACGTGTTCTTGTAACGAAACACCTTCGACAGGCCTGAGAGAATCGACCAGGGCCTATCACTTTCGGCCCGATCAGAAGGGGCAAAGCTTTTATAGCCCCTCTCTGAAGGATCATCACGCACAATGATCCAAAGTGAGATTGCAATAACCAGTGCGCCGACAGCCGAAAAAAACATCACCGGCCGCCACCCAAAATGATTCACCAGGATGCGGAGCGGCACACCGGCCGACACCGCCCCGAGAAGACCGCATAAAAGCGCAAGCCCGCTTGTCAGTGCAAAGCGACGAGAGGGAAACCATCCGGTCGAAAGCTTCAGTACGGAAACCCACGCAACCCCTACCGATCCGCCGATGAGAAGCCGACCAATGTTGGCCACAAGGATGGTGGGTGCGGCTGCAAAAAGAAAAGCCCCAAGCGAAGCAACGCATGCGCCGGCAGTCAGGAGCTTTCGGGGCCCCCAGCGATCTGCCAGAACCCCTGTCGGGACCTGCATGAACACATAACTGTAAAAATAAAAAGCCGACAGGTTGCCGAGGGCTGCGGCTCCTATCCTGAAATCAGCCATCAGGTAGTCTGTCATGACGGCTGGTGCAACCCTCTGATAAAATCCGTTCAGATAGAATGCCGCGCCAAGGCCCCATACTAACCACGACAGAGAGGCGGGTGGATATCTATTGCTATTCATTCGAGCCAGTTTCAAAACGTTTCCCGCTTCCAGCGGGATTCAAGGTCAAGTTGAAGTTCCCGAACCTTGGGCGGGGAAATATGATAATTTTAACCTCATGAATATATTGAATATTTCGAGGATTAAAATCTGAGCCTGTTGACGAATCCCGCTCATCGGGGAGGCAAAGATCGGGTAAAATGGGGCGTTTTGAATTTGACTCATTCACAACCCCAACTCCTCCTCCCTCTACTGAGGGCTCGTTAACCTATGGTAGCAGCGCCGAAAAAGGCCCTGGGTGCCCAAAGAATAATGTTCGGATACACGATGCAGAGGATCAGTCCAACCCACTGGAGGCAAATAAACGGTAGCACCCCCTTGTAGATATGCACGATGGTCATCTCAGGCGGAGCAATCCCACGGAGGTAAAACAGGGAGTATCCGAAGGGCGGCGTCAAAAAGGCCATTTGCAAATTTACACAAATCAACGTGGCAAACCACAGGGGGTTGAAACCCAGTTCTGCTGCAATAGGGGTAAAAATGGGAATGACAATCAGGAGAATCCCGAGCCAGTCGATAAACATCCCAAGAAAAAACACGGTACCCATCATAATGAAAAGAATCACATAGGGGCTTATCTGCATTCCCAGCAGGATACTGCTGATAGCGTCACCTCCTCCAAGGCCCATGAAGATGGCCTGGAAGGCATTTCCGCCCAGGAACAGGGTCATAACCATGGCGGTTGTGAGGAGTGTAGCGTTACATGCATCCTTCGTTGCCTTCCAGGTCAACTTTCCGTAGCCGAGTGCAAGGATAAAGGCCCCGGTTGCGCCCAAACCGGCTGCTTCTGTCGGTGTGGCAATCCCCGCCACAATACTCCCCAGTACAACTATTATCAGGAAGGCAGGTGGAACAAGGGAAGTCAATATCATCCTGATCTTTTGCAGCCAGGTGTAAACCCTTTCCTCTTTTGGAAGCGGCGGTCCCAGAGAAGGATTGATGCCGCATCGGATGGAAATGTACGTCAGGTACAGAAGAGAAAGGAGGACTCCGGGTGTAATTGCTGCTGCAAAGAGCTGTCCCACGGACATCCCCGCAAGGCTGCCATACACCACCAGCATAATGCTTGGCGGGATTATGATGCCCAGGGTCCCCCCGGCACAGATAGAGCCTGCAATCAGGGGAATATGGTAGCCCCTTTTCATGAGTGCGGGAACAGCCAAGAGGCCTATTGCCACTTCAGTAGCGCCGACCACCCCTGCGGAGGCCGCAAAGACGGTACACACAATGACGACTGCAAGGGCCAGACCGCCCCTGATAGGGCCAAGAATGACGTGCATGGTGTGAAAGAGACTCTCAGCTATCCCGGATGCATCGAGCATCTGGGCCATAAATATGAAGAGTGGCACCGCCACCAGGACATAATCCTCCATCACCCCGTAACACCTGTTTGCGAAAAGGCCGAAGACCACCTCAGGGGACCCACCCCATCCGATCAGACCAAAAACCAGGGCCAAGACACCAAGTGAAAATGCCAGAGGATGACCCAGGAAAAGCGTGATAAACAGGGTCCCAAACATGATAAGGGCCAAGGTGTCAGGATTCATATGTCTTCTCCCTTGAGCTTGTAGATATCTCGTATAAAGGTAGCAACTCCTTGAATAAACAGCATGACCATGGCAACGGGCATCACAGTCTTATAAGGATAGAGCGGCGGTTTCCAGGCACTCCAGCTATGCTCCGCGATGGCCCATGAATGGCCCGCATATTCTATTGACGCGTAGGCCAAGGCGCCCACAAAGGGCACGAAGATGAACAAAAAGGTAAAAATACGAAGCCAGAGTTGAACCTTTTTTGGGAGCGCCGTTGCTATGACATCGATACGTACGTGGCGGTCATAGAGATAGGTGACTGCCATACCGAGCATGAAGTGGGCGCCATATAAATAGACCGTCATTTCAAATCCCCACTTGGTAGGGGCATGAAAGATCTTTCTCGCAACCACCTCATACATGACCACGAAGATCATAGGCAAGATCAGCAGGGCAAACCATTTGCCGGTAAAATCCGTAAAGGCATCCACCGCACGAACGAATTTTTTCATGACGTACTCCATATCCGGGTCGTTGGTGAAGGCCCGTCCCGGGACCTTTTCCTGCGTCCCGGGACAGAAACCTCGCGTTTAGCCATCCGAGGGCAGGGGGATTATTGTGTGTGCCTGCCGCCGACATATATTTTGTAAGGCCATGGTGCCACCCTGCCTCTCAGGTCACGCCATTGCGCAAAATCTTTCTTGAATTGTTCCTGGGAGCCAAGCACTTTCTTGACATCAGGGTACTTGGCCTTCACTTCTTCGAGGTACTCATGGGTGGTCTTGGCAAACTGGGTCATGGTGGCATCGTCCATCTTCACATATTCCACCTTCTCGCCCATCAACTGGAGCGCCTTAATATTGAGTTGTTCCATCCAGGCCCACGACCACAACTGGGTCTCTTTGGCACATATTTCTACGATTGCCTTCAGATCGTCCGGTAGCGAATCAAATTTTTTCTTATTGAAGACCACGTCAAACTGGCAGGCAGGTTGATGTACTCCCGGCTCAATCACATACTTGGTGATCTCATGGAAGCCCATTGGGTAATTGACCGCCGGGCAGCTGAACTCACACGCATCAATTACGCCACGTTCCAGGGCAAGATAGATTTCGCTCCCCGGCAGCGGGGTGACGGAAGCACCAAGCCTGGTCAGGATATCCATGTACCAGCCGGGTGTCCTGACCTTCATGCCTTTGAAGTCTTTCATGGAGGTGGCTCGCTTGTTGGAATAAAGCCCCAGTTCCTGGCCCGCATCCCCGCAAGGGAAGGCTACCATGCCATAACGGTTATAAAGTTCGTTCAGCATGTCTGCTCCGCCTCGTTCGTATAACCAGATATTGTACCCTTCCGCGTCCAGGCCGAACGGCACCGATGCGAAGGCCACAAACGCCTCGTTCCTACCTTTCCAGTATCCGGGCCATGAATGAAAGCAATCCAGAGTCCCCTTTGCAGTGGCATCAAAAATCTCCATGGCGGGAACAATTGAACCGGTGGAGTAAACTTTTATGACCAGTCTTCCGCCGCTCGCAGCCCGGACGCTGTCTGCGAAATGGATAGAAATATCATGGAACAGCAACCCCCCCCAGGGGTCGCTCATCCTCAAGCGATACGTCTTTTTGGACGTTTTGAACTTCTTGTGTTTCCATGCCAGCGCGCGTTTGTCTTCACCGAATTTCTTGAATTTTTTCTTCGCGGCAAATGAGTTTGCGGGAGCCGAAACGGTAAAGGCAACAGCTACCAGCAACGCCAGAATGGCCATTCCTAATTTTTTCATCATCTTGCCTCCTCTGTGAATGGGTTGAAATCAAGTTCGAAACCACAATAACACATTAAAACAGATTGTTGTTACATCACCTCCTTCCTATTGGATATTCGAATGAAGATCCTCCAATCTCCTTTTGAGATAATACTTACCGTGTTCCGTCTTCCCCAAAATCCCATCGTGAATCAAGGATTCCAAGGCCCGCGGTTTAAAATCCCGTATCCCCAGCTTAAAAAGATCCTTTTTGGCATAGGAAAGTTCGACTGCACTTTCCGGATCCAGCGCCTTCCTCTTTTCAAGATCCCGGATAATGAAAAGCGATGCCCTCTGTATCCGCCAGGTTACTCCATAGCGCGTAAGGATATAGACCCCTACCAGGAAAAAGATACCGAGTATGATCTGCATGTTTTCTGACACTACCTCACCATTCCCACTACATATGGCCCGTCAGGAACCACTACAGCCCGCCCATTTTCTCCCAGCAATCTGTCGACAGTGCTCTGCAGGTCATCCACCTTTATGACCCCCATCTTCGTCACATCTTCCGCAGCCAGGCCGGGAGAGTATACATACACCTTGCCGGCGTGGTCCAATACCTGGTAGATATTCTGCGCACACCATTGATCGATGACAAAGTCCTTGGGATCGCAGTAGCCTTCGAAAAACTCCCGGGGGCTGCAAACGCTTCTCAAAATGCCGCAGAATTCCGGGTTTCCAAGGCCCTCTCTGCACTCGCAGGCCACCACAATGGTCCCCCCTTTCTCAAGAATATCCATGGCGCAGATAAGTGCCTTGCTGATCTGGTAAAAGGTGGCATCCAGGGGATAGCCACCCCCGGAAGTAATCACAAGATCAGCCCGCTCGTCCAGGTCTACCACGGAATGCTCATGAACCATCTCACAGCCGGCCAGGTGGGCCTTGTCATAATGGCCGGCGAATACCCCCGCAATCTCCCTTTCCTTGTTAATGACCACGTTGAGGATAAAGTCCACGCCCGCAAGCTCCGCCACGCGGAGTCCGTATTCATGGAAGGGATTTTCCTCCAGGATGCAGTTGGTGACATTGGGGTGGTCGATCATCTTGTAGGAATGCATGAATTTCATGGTGCCGAAGCTTGAAATACCCGGCAGGACGGCCTTCCGGCCCCCGGAATATCCCGCATAGAAATGGGGCTCGATGAGTCCGGTCAGGATCTTCAGGTCCGCATCGAGATACCGGTTGTTAATCTCAATGGGGGCCCCGTCTATCTCATCTACCTTCCGGTATTCTTCCGGCTTCCGGCAGTAATGGTTCACGATCTCGTAATGATCCATGATATCTCGACCAACCAAGTATTCCAACTCCTCTCCCAGGTTGGGTCGATGCATCCCTGTGGCGATGAGGATAGTAATCTTGTTCCTTTGGATACCGCTTTCTTCCAGTGTCTTGAGAAGCGGGGGAAGGATGATCTTATTTGGGACAGGGCGGGTAATATCGGAGATGACGATACAGGCGTTCTTCCTGCCGCGAGCCAGCTCCATGAGGGGAGGGCTTCCAATGGGATCGGCAAGGGCCCCGCGAACCGCTTCCACCGGATACTGTAGCGGGGCAAGTGGTTTCATTTCCAGAAAGTCCACAGATTCCGGGATATCCAGATCAACAGTTTTTTCGCCGTACAGCAGACGAGCCTTCATATAAACGCCCCTCTTTCAGGATTCATCATCAATCAAGAAAACAGGCTATTCTTCAGGAAAAAACGTTCTGGCAAACTGGTCATACCAATATGAAGATTTAAGAAATAATTGTCAAGAGAAAATTAATGCTTTATATAGGTATAATAATTCTTGCATCACGAAGCTCATTGTGGTATTACCAGTTAACAACATTCTGCCAAGAGGGAGTTCGCATGTTTCATAAGATCTCGCCCAAAAAAATTTCCGAGGAGATTATCGAGCAATTCAAGGCGCTCCTGAGCAGTGGGGAACTCAAGCCGGGCGATGAACTGCCTTCGGAACGCGAACTGGCCGAGTCCATAGGCGTCAGCAGGCCACCCCTTCGCGAAGCACTCAATGCCCTCCAGGCCATGGGATTTATTGAAATTCGTCCGCGGAGCAAGATTCTTGTAAAATCCCTCACCCAAAAACCTGTTGAAGATCCCTTAAGCCTTCTCATTGCCGATGATCAGGATAAATTTTTTGAACTCCTGGATATTCGGAGGGCCATGGAAAGCTGGGCCGCCTTTAACGCCGCCAAAAAGGCAATGGAATCAGACATCGAGATGCTGGAAGAAATCATCATCCGTGATCAGAAAAATTTAAGCGAAAACAGGGATGATGCCAAGACCGATGCCGACTTCCATATTGCCATTTCTCTGGCCGCCCGCAATACCGTCCTTTCCCACCTGACCGCCTCCTGTTATAATATCCTCTGGAGCACCCAAAAAATGTCCCGGAAGCAGCTTTTTAGAAAAAGGGAGAACCAGCGCCTCATCGCAGAACAGCACATGCGTATCTTTAAGGCCATCAAGAGCCGGAATCCCGAACAAGCATCCCGGGAAGCAAGACGCCACATTGACTTCGTTGAAACCGAGCTGAGAGAACTCATGGCTTCAGAATGATTCCCTTTCCCCTGTCTTTTTTCACCCGCGTTCAACGCGGCCTCTTCCCCGGATTCCCTTGGTCCATCGATTCATAAATACGCTAACGTATTATAACACACCAAGAAATGCGGCCTGGGATGGCAGGGAACCGGCATATTCCCTCTGCTTCGTTCGCTTCGCCCTCCATGGCTCCGCTCACTGCGGATGTGAGCCCTTCCACTGTCCTGTTCCAGGGTTCACATGACGCCGCCTCGGGAACATCCCGCTCCCATGCCCCCAACGGTACGCCACTGTAATTGCCCAGTATGGTACTTATTCCATTTTGCATTCAAGATGATACCTAGGCGGCAAGGAGCGGACGACGGAGGCGTACATGAACGGTACGTCGAGGAGTCCGCGACGCAGCCAACGCCGGTGGCGCTTGAATGCGAATTGGAATTAGTTTTTCTTTTCCGCGTACGTGAGCACCATCCCGCCGTCAAAAAGCAAGTCCCCGCCGATGAGATACCTGGCGAATCGCGAAAATCCCAAGACAAACAGGTTGCCCACTTCTATGGGCGTCATCATCTCCTTGATCCGGCTATGGCCCATCATCACGTCCGTTACCACTTCTTCCGGCGTGATGCCCCGCTGTTCTGCCTGGGCCGGAACCTGTTTCAACGCCAGGGCCGTCTTGACAAAACCGGTACTCACGGAAAAGGAACGGATTTTTCCATCCCCTTCGGCGGCAATGGACTGGGTCAGGGCGCGCAGACCGAATTTGGTGATATTGTATACCGGCTTGTTGATGGTGCACATGTGGGCGTGCACGGAGGCCATGTTTCCCACGGCGCCGGTCCCATCCGCGCTTTTCTTCATGTGGGGGATCGCCAATTTGGAGAGAAAAAACGGGGCTCGAAGCATGAGCCGCAGCATGTAATCATACTTCTCCATGGGAAAATTTTCAACGGAGTCAATGTGCTGGATGCCCGCAATATTTGCCACATACTTGATACTCCCCAGCTTAGCCGCCTCCTCCACCGCTTGTTCCACCTCATTGTCAACGCACAGATCGGTCTTGAGGAAAATCATCTGGCCGCCCATATCCCGGGCCATCTGCTGGGTCGCCTTCCCCCCCTCTTCATCCACATCCAGGCCTACGGTCATGAGACCGTTCGCCGCGGCAGCCACGGCCGTTGCCCTGCCGATCCCGCCGGACGCTCCCGTCACGATACAGACGTTTTTCGGGCTGAAATGATCGTCCTCTAAAAACAAGATTTCATTTTTCTTGATTTCAGGCTCATTTATATCCATCTTCTCCTCCATTGTTCAATCTTCTTGAATTTCAGACAGAATTCACCGGGTTTTTTCATCCTCATTCCCGTGTAGGGATAGACTACCTGCTTTAACCCTTCAAAAATTCCCTGATTGAAACACAATACGCATTCGATCACAGTTAAAGCAAATTTGGGGCCAGATATCCGCTGTGTGGAGCGCTGGTCTTTCAAATACCCTTCACTCCATGGAAAGGCAGGCCTTCCTGATGCATTGAGACAAGTCCTCCAACCATTTTCATTGCAATACCCAACAAGAAAGCGTATTGATTATGTATCAATAAATCTACATGTAGAAGACTGGCTACGGGGAATTATTAAGATGGACAGAGAAAAGCACAGGATTGCCCCTGAAAAAAGAAACACTCCGGGAGACACCGGGGAGCATGAGCGAAATCACACGGAGATTGAGGAGCAACTGGAGATGTTTCAGTTGATCTTTGACAGTATATACAATGGGTCCATGGTCACCGATGCCGATGGCTACATCACCCATTTTAACAAGCCCTACGGACGGTTTCTGGGCCTTGACCCGGAAAAACAGATCGGAAAACTCACCACAGAAGTGGTGGAAAATTCCAGGATGCATATCGTGGCAAAGACCGGCAAGGCCGAGATTAATCAGTCCCACCGGATCAAAGGCCAGGATATGGTAGTACAACGCATCCCTATCAAGAAAAACGGCAGGGTAGTAGCCGTATTCGGGCAGGTTATGTTTAAGGATGTCAGGGATGTCAGGAAACTTGCCGAGGAATTCTCTCTTCTGGAATCAAAGGTGGAGCTCTATGAAAAGGAGATCCTTTCCCTGCGCTCCACGCGGTATACACTCGAGAGCATTATAGCCCGTAGTACCGTGATGATTGCTTTGAAGAATGAGGCGCTCAAGGCTGCAGCCACCCAGTACCCGGTCCTTATTTCCGGGGAGAGCGGCACAGGGAAAGAACTCTTCGCCCAGGCCATCCACCATGCCAGCCCGCGAAAAGTCTATCCCTTCGTCCGTATCAACTGCTCAGCCATCCCGAAAGATCTGCTGGAATCCGAGCTCTTTGGCTATGACAAGGGGGCCTTTACCGGTGCAAGGGCGGCCGGCAAGCCCGGGAAATTCGAACTCGCACACCGGGGGACCATTTTTCTCGACGAGATCGGGGATCTCCCTCTTCAGATGCAGCCAAAACTCCTGCGGGTCCTGGAGGAAAAGGAGTTTGAACGGGTGGGCGGCACCTCTATTATCCGATCCGATTTCCGGCTCATATCGGCAACCAATCAAAGCCTTGAGAAACTCCTGGCAGATGGGCATTTCCGGAAGGATCTCTTCTACCGGCTGAACGTAATCCCCCTCCATATCCCTCCCTTGCGGGAGAGGAAAGAGGATATCATCCCCCTTTGCCGTCACCTCCTCGATGAGATGACCAAAGAAGCGACCATTTCCCCCATTCATATGGAAGAAGAGGCTGAAAAGGGCCTTCTGGCTTATCACTGGCCGGGGAATGTGCGCGAACTGTCCAATGTGCTTGAACGGATTTTATCTTCCCTGGAAGGCGACACCATTCGACTCAGGGATCTCCCCTTCTATCTCCAAGGGCCTGCCAAGGGCCCTGGAGGCTCAGGTCCCTCCAACTTGAGAGCAGTTCAGTCGGATGCGGAAAAAGAGGCCATCAGCCAGGCCCTGCGGGCGAGCCAGAACAACAAGGCAAAGGCCGCCAGAATGCTGGGCATCCACCGAACACTCCTTTACAAAAAAATAAAAAGATATGGCCTGCCTCTCGACCCCCCACTGTAGCAAAATTGATACGAACCCTCCCCTATTTGCCTTTCAGGGCCCGTCTTGCTTCTTTACTGCTCTCAAAAATGTGGGGAGCGACATCTCTCTTTTCCAGGGCGTCCCCCAGTTTCATCCGCAGGAAAGTGCTGGTAGTATACCGGGTGACACCAGTATAGAACCGCTCCACCAGGTATTTTACCATATCGGTATATTCATCCAAGATATCCGGAAATATGGTGAAGTGGTCATAGTTAACGATAGTGTAGGTTTTCTTCCTGAGGGGAACAAGAATCCTTTCAACGGCTTCTTTGATATCCTGTACGTCCTGATGTGTTTTGACCGAAAACCCCTCAAAATTGACAAAGAAGAGGTTCTCCTCCGGGTGGTAAATCAGACGCTCCTCGATGGAAAGACTGAGAAGGTCATCTTTCAATCCCATTGGACCGGGTTCGAATATCCTTGCATCCATCAATCGGGGAGGATCTTTTATGTTGGGCCTGAATGCCATCTGTGAAAGGATATCTAGCTCCAGGTCAATCCCTGGAGCAATTTCAACCAGCTCCATGCCTTCTCTGGTGAGCTGAAAAACGCAGCGCTCGGTTACGTACAGAATGGGTTGTTTTTTCATGGTGGCATACTTCCCACTGAAGGTAATGTGTTCCACCCGGTCCACAAATTTCTTGACTTTTCCCTCCTGCACAATTCTCAATTGTCCATGTTCAACCGCAACCTTCAGCCCGGACGCGGTAAAGGTCCCCACAAAAATAACCCTCTTGGCATTCTGGCTGATGTTGATGAATCCACCGGCGCCGGCAAGCTTGGGACCAAATTTGCTCACATTCAGGTTCCCCTTCTTATCAGCCTGGGCCAATCCGAGGAACGCCATGTCCAAACCGCCGCCATCATAGAAGTCAAACTGGTACGGTTGATCGATGAGAGCCTCAGTGTTGGTGGCCGCCCCAAAATTGAGACCTCCAGCGGGCAAACCGCCAATGACTCCCGGTTCCGCCGTCAAGGTAATAAAATTCAGGATTTTTTCTTCATTGGCCACGCTGGCCACTCCTTCCGGCATCCCAATTCCCAGATTCACGACGCTATTGGCCTTCAATGCAAAAGCGGCCCTCCGGGCGATAATCTTCCTCGGACCCATGTCCATCGGCTCGATGGATTGCATGGGAACCTTTATCTCACTGCTGAACGCCGGATTATACACGTCCACGAAGGTCTGCCAGTGATGCTCGGGCCTTGCAACGACCACACAATCCACCATAATTCCCGGTATTTTTACCTGTCGGGCATTCAAGGTATGCCGATCGGCGATTCTCTCCACCTGGATTATCACAAATCCACCTGAATTCTTCGCCGCCGTTGCAATGGAGAGGGATTCCAGGGTCAAGGCCTCCTTTTCCATGGTGATATTTCCGTCAAGATCAGCCGTTGTTCCCCTTATGATAGCAACGTTAATCGGAAGGGTTTTGTAAGCAAGATACTCCTGCTTATCAAATTCAATAAGTTCCACAATATCTTCAGTGGTTGAATCATTTATTTTTCCACCCCCATTTCTGGGATCAACAAAGGTCCCTATCCCAACCGTAGTAATGGTCCTCGGCTTGTGGGCTGCGATGTCCCGGTAGAGATGCGAGATCACGCCCTGCGGGAGATTGTATGCGATGATTTTGTTTTCAACCGCAAGTTTCTGGAGCTTCGGCACAAGCCCCCAGTGCCCGCCGATGACCCTCTTGACGAGACCCTCATGACCAAAGTGGTTCAACCCTTTTTCCTGGCCGTCCCCCTGCCCGGCTGCGTAAATGAGAGTAAGGCCCCTGGGCCTGCCTGTTTCCAGAAAATATTCTTCCAGTTTGACAGCGATTTCTTCTGCAAATCCAATGCCCACGAACCCACCTGTAGCCACCGTATCGCCATCCCGGATCACCCGGACTGCCTCTTCCGCTGAAACGATCTTCCCCTTTGTGGCCCGCTTCAGAGGAAGTGAAGAGAGCACTGGATGACCGCTCCCCTGATGAGATTCTGCTGCATTATTCATCTTTTCACCTCGCTTCGCATTTCATCACTGGTGTTCATCAGAGGATTGGCGGAGAAATCCGCGCTATGCTGAAGCCTTCGTGATAATCTCCGCCAGGTCCAGGACCTCCAGGCTTTGTTCCAGCTCTTCGGCCTTCAATCCGTCCTCCAGCATCTTGGCGCACTGGGGGCAGGCAACGGCGACAACGCTTGCACCGGTCTCGTGGGCCTGTCTTATCCTGATCCTGTTGGGGGCATCGTCGCCTCCCCCGAGGATATCCGTAAAGAAATTGCCTCCGCCTCCCCCGCAGCAGAAGGCGTTTTCGCCGTGCTGATCCATTTCCACGAACTCCAGACCGGGGACGGCATGAAGGATTTTCCGGGGGGCCTCGTATTCCCCGTTGTGCCTTCCGAGGTAACAGGGATCATGATAGGTCACCCTTGCCCGGTATTCACGCAGGGGCAATGCGTGAGACTGGATGAGGGGGAGGAGCACTTGGGAATAATGAAACACCTCATAAGTTCCTCCCAATGGTGGATAGAACTTCCGAAAAGCATTCAGGGCATGGGGGTCCAAGGTAATTATCTTCTTGACGCCCAGTTCTTTGAAAAGCGAGATATTCTCCTCCGCCAGGAACTGAAATAAGCCGGCCTCGCCCAGCGTTTTGACCTCATTTCCGTCACAGATTTCCTTCTCTCCGAGGATGCCGAAGGAGACCTGCGCCTTCGTGAGAAGATTTGACACTGCTCTTGCAATCCTCTTTCCCCGTTCGTCATAGGAACCCACATCTCCCACATAGAACAGGTATTCCTGGCCTTCATAGGGATTGACCGCGGTTCCGTCAGCCCATTTACCCCGCTCTCCGGCAGGCTCCTTGTAAGGGTTCCCGCTGATATTGATGTTCTTCAGGTAATCCCGTACAGGAGGAGGAATAATCCCTTTGTTCACCAGATCCTCCCTGGCCGCCATGAAGATGTTTACCAAGTCTTCACCGAAGGTAAATACGCAGTGTTCCACGCAGTTCGCGCAGGTGGCGCACGAGAAAATGATTTCCTGAAAGCGTTCACTGTTCTCGATTTCGTTGTTGAGCCACGCCCTGATCAACCACATCCTGCCGCCGGGGGAATACGTCTCGAACCTGAATTTCCGGTAGGTTGGGCAGTTGAAGTCGGTATAATCACTGGTGAACTTGCAGTATCCGCACCTGAAACAGCGATGAATAATCTCCTCGTATTGCATCTAATAAACCTCCCAGTTTCCCGGATTCATAATCCTGTTCGGGTCCAGATTCGCCTTGATCATTTCCATGAGTTTCCAGGTATTCGGGTCCATGTGCTGAATGGCCAGTCTCTGCTCTTCCACCGTTGGTTTCCAATAGAGGCCGCCGATTTCCAAGACAAAAGCACTGACCTCCTCAAGTGCCTTCCTGGTCCTGTCCATCATGTCGTCGTCAGCTCGATTGAAGGCGAAGGCAAAGGCGAACATCACGGAATGCCCTCCGTCGATGACCCTGACCATTCCCGAATACGCGAGGTCATACCTGGTGGCGAGCTCTTCCAGCTTTTGGGTGCATTCCGGATACTTTTCGAGCATGACGATGGGCCCGGAATACTCGAACCCGCCGCCCCTCTTGACATCCGCCAGCTTGCTGGCGCTCCTTTGGGGGGATTCCAGCAGGACCGGTTTCATCATGGGCGGGATACCCATGAATCCGCCGTCCTTGCTCTTTATGTAGGGATCAAGGGCGTGCCAGATCATCTTCCGCTTGAATTCAAGCTCCTCGTCTGTATCGCCCGTGATATAAAAGCTGACATGGTGATTGTCCTTGAACATCATGGGCTTTGGCTGGGTGAAGGCCAGGATGTCTTCCGCCATCTCGGTATGGGTAATCTCGTAGACCATCTCCGGGACCAGGTCTCCACGGTCCGTCACGAAAATCTCCACGTCCCGCAACTTTTTTCTCGGATAGAGCTTCACGCCGAGTTTTGTAATAATCCCGGTCGCCCCGAACCATCCCAGGAACAGGCCCGACAGGTCCGGGAACGGCGCCCCCTTTGAAAACCAGTCGGGGGAAAGGGCGCACGAGCCGATTCTGCATATTTCGCCGGCGCCCGTGACCACTTCCATGCCGCTCACCAGGTCCGAATTGAACCCGTACTGCTGGGTCAACCTTCCCTGGCCGTGGATAGTAACATTGGCGGCAATGGTGGCCGTCGGCGGGGCGTCCGGGATGCTATGGCGCAGCCTGGGGTGATGTTTTTCCAGGTAGGCCTTCAGCGCCCCCTGGGAGGTACCCCCTTCCACCAGCGCGTAACGTCCCATCTCATTGACCTCAAGGATCCTGCTCATCCGTTTCATATCCACGACGATCCCGCCCTTCAAGGGGATCGCCAGGCCCGTCAAGGAGAGACCCGCACCCATGGGGACGACCGGTATCTTCTCACGGTTGGCCAACCTGAAGATTTTCTGCACCTCATCAGTTGACTTCGGGATCACCACGTAATCAGGAGCATGGGGCTCCATCAACCCTGGGTCACGGCCATAGAAATAGCGTTCTTCGGGCGCCGTAGAGACATATTCCTGTCCCACAATCTCGGCAAGTAACTGGGCTATATCCTTCATTTTTCGTCCCTCTCACATAGTATGCTAACTCAATAGCAAGGGTTGGAGACCATTTCCCCCGCCACGGGCCTCCTCGTCCCCCTTTACGGTCTGTGCTTCTCAAGTAACAGCTCAATAAGCACGGGGCTACGGCCGAAACCATATCTCACGCCCGTCGCAGCGAAGCGAAGATCCCGTTATCGGGGTTCACTCCGTTCACTAAAGACGCAAAGAAATCAGAGAAAAACAACTTGGTTTTTTGTTTTTAAACCTCTGTGGTCTCAGTGTCTCTGTGTGAGATATTGTCTTTGGTTTTTGTTTATGTCTGAGCTCTTCTACAGGGGTTTTTCCCCAATGGCCATCCGGCAAAGATCAATCATATGCACCGGCTTCATGCCCTCCTTGGCCACCTTCTCTCCCAGGGTATTCTGGCAGGCCGGGCAGTTAAAGACGCAATACCGGGCTCCGTGTTTCACCATGTCGGCAATATTCTTTTGCTGCACGTCATTGGCAAAATCATACCCGTACAGCATGGCGTATATCCCCCCGCAGCAGAGGGCGTTTTCATCCTGGTACTCCCGCTCCACCAGTTCCACCCCGATCAATTCCATGATATCCCGCACCCGGTCGTGCTTGCCGGAGCAAAGGCGGGAGGAACACGGCCGCTGGTAGGTCGCCTTGATATGCAGCGGCGTGACCTGGTCCCTTAACAGCTGCAAACGGTCATACAGGTAGTCGTAATAATGAATAGGCGTGAAAGGGACATCTATGCCATAGGCCGGGGCCAGGTGGGCAAACGAGCCGTAGCATTCGTCATGGAGGCAGACTACTTCCTCGACACCCAGCTTCTTGAAGTTTTCCATGACCTCAGGAAGCCTTTTCTTGATGATAGACGTATTGGCAAAGTGGATGTAGACTACATTGCAGAAAAACTCCTGCCCAAAGACAAAGGACGGCATGATGTCTTCAAAAAGCTTTCCCCTGGCCATCTTGAGAAACTCGGGCATGAACCCGAAAGAGAGTATCTTTTTCCCGATCTTGCCCAGCTTGTACCGTCCCTGGGGTTCACCGATGTTGATCCACTGGCTGGTAATGGCCCTGGGGGTGGTCAGGAGCCCCTTTTCTTCTCTTTTCTCCGTGATCAAGTAGAAGGGATGATTTCCCCTCCTGCAATATTCCTCGCACGCGTAACAGGTTACACAGGCATCAAAGACAAACGAGTCTTCACCGCGGCTGATTTTTATCATCTCCTCCTTTGCCTGGTCCTTGTCGACGTCCATATACCGGCACTTGACCAGACAGGCTCCTGTGGGACACGTTTCACAAATCTTTTCGTCAAATTGGAGTGCGGGCATGGCATCCCCCTTCGTGCGCAAAGCCGATGTACTTTCAGGAATTGGACTCTATGCGCCAAATCTATCTGAACTCATTCTTGCCTGTCAAGGATGAACAAGTTTCCGGTTTGACATCACCGGGGCAATGGAATAAAAAAGAACAGGGGAATGCCTCAACAGTGCACTTCCACTGAATAACGGACTGATAGTCTTTCTTTGCGTGCTTTGCGCCTTTGCGGTGAATTGAGGGGAATTCCGTGGGAATATATGAATCATTGATGGAGATTGTGGGCAATGACCGGGTTTCAAACGGCCAGGAGGAACGCTATTTCTATTCCCGGGATTCAGGGGCTCAACCGTCCCGAAAAGCAGACTATGTGGTCTTGCCCAAGACCACCGAAGAGGTGCAGAAAATCGTTCGGCTGGCAAACCGCAAAAAGGTTCCCATTACTCCCATGGGAGGAGGATTCACCCTCTCCGCCCTGGCCGTACCCAACAGGGGTGGCATTGTCCTGGACATGAAGGGGATGGACAGGATCCTGGAGGTCAACGAGATGAGCCGGTACGCGGTCATTGAAGCGGGGGTCACCCAGGGCGCCTTGCAGTCCTACCTGAGGAGGAATCATCCCGATCTCCAGCATTCAACGCCGGAAGCACCTCCCGCGGTCACTGTCGTGGCCAACGCCCTGATCCAAGGGCATGGCCACATCTCCCCCAGGTACGGAGTGAATTCCGACATGATAAACGGCCTGGAAGTCGTGCTTCCTACCGGCGAGGTGTGCACAATCGGCTCTCGCTCCGTGGGACCTTCCTGGTTCACGAGGGGTCCGCTCCCTGATCTTGCCGGGCTCTTCGTTGGCTGGTACGGCACCACCGGGATCGTAACGAAACTGGCCATGCGCCTCTACCCCAAACCCAAATTCAGGGATGTCTTTGTTTTTTCCACGGACGAAATCGACCTGATCCCGGAGGCCATATCCGGCGTGACAAGGCTCGACCTGCTCGAGGACTTCTTTCTCATAACCCAGGAAAAACCGGACTGGATGAACCATTGTTTTTTTGTCATCATCCTGTCCGCCCATGGTGAAGAAGAACTCACCTTGAAAAGGGATCTCTACAAAAACTTCTTCCACGATTTTGCTGGCGGGGGCAAGGTCGACTTTGTCGAGGACCTCCATCCGGCCTTGAGAAAGCGATTCCTCGATGTGCCTCCCCTGGCCGCCCTGGCCGCTGATTTCCGGAAGGGCGGGGGATTCGAATACACCGGGGCCATCCTTCCCATCGATAAGATCCCCGAGGCATGGAGAAAGGGGATCGAGATCTCGCACCGGTACAATATGCTCTGCTCCTATGTTCACCAGGTCCTCCCGGGTCCGGGGATCATGTTCGGATTCAATTATTCCTTTAACAGGGCCGACCCAAAAGATAGGGAAAACACCAGAAAGGCCCTGGAAGAATCAAACAGGCTGACCTATGAATTGGGAGGAATGGTGTGGAAAGGGGAACTCGAGGCCCAGAGGATGACAATGGACAGGATGGATCCCAATACCCTTCAGCTCATCACCAGGGTCAAGGGACTCCTTGACCCGGCAGGCATCATGAACCCGGGGAACTGGGATCCGGGAGAGAGGAGATGAGCTCTCTTCCCAATCAGGCCGAAACCCTGATTCTGGGAGTCACGGGCGGGATTGCCAGCGGGAAAAGCACCGTGGCCGACATGCTCCAGGAGCTGGGTGCACCAATCATTGATTTTGACCTCATCGCGAGGGAAGTGGTGGTGCCCGGAAGCCCTGCGTGGAAAGAAATCGCCGATTATTTCGGCACTGTGATCCTCAAGAGAAACGGTTCTCTTGACCGGAAAAAACTCTCAGAGAAAGTTTTCGCCAACCCGGAGAAAAGGAAGAAACTGGAATCCATTACGCACCCGTGGATCGTTGATCTCTTTCTCAAACGGGTAAATGAGCACGCAAAAGACGACTCCACAGCAATCCTCCAAGCAGTAATCCCGCTCCTCTTTGAGGCCGGCCTCCAGAAACTCGTGCACAAGATCCTTGTAGTCTCCGTCCCGCGGGAAATGCAGGTGGAGCGGCTCACGAAACGGGATCATATCTCCAGGGAACAGGCCGAAAAAATTCTGAAGGCTCAAATGCCCATTGAAGACAAGCGGAAGCAGGCGGATTTTGTGATCTACAATGGAAAGGGATTAAAGGAAACACGAAAACAGGTAATGGATTTGTGGCAGACCCTAACCCGGATAAACCGGAAATGACAAATGTCAAAGCTCAAATGTCAGGTGCAATCCAAATGCCTCAGTGACAAAACTTATGCCTGTCACTTACCTGCTGCAGCAACAGGCAACAGAAAAGCCCAAATCAGTCAGAATTTCTCGTTTATTTGGTCATTTGATATTTGACATTGTTTTGACATTTTGATTTTGGAATTTAACATTCCGTTCGATCACAACAAGAATCTTATGCTCGATTTGAACGCAAATTTTCTTATAACCTACTGAGAAAGGAGAAGATAAAATGGAAAACACCCCGGTTTCACTGCAGGAAGTTGATCGCGTTGAGGTGCTCACCCTGATGGACAACTATGTGGATGTCCTGCTTACCAATACGGAGGTCGTCTACCGGCCCCCCTTGGCAAAGGACGGTGGGATACCTACTGATGCCCTGGTGGCGGAACACGGACTTTCTTTGTTGATCACCCTTTATCGGGATGATGAAACCCACACCATTCTTTTCGACACCGGCTACAGCAGCATTGGGGTGCTCCACAATATGGCCATGCTTGACATAGATCCGGCTCAGATAGAAGCCCTGGTCATAAGCCACGGTCACATGGATCATACCGGAACCCTGTACCTCCTCCTGGACCAGATCTCAGGGCCTGTACCCCTCGTGGTCCATCCTGACGCGTTCCTTTCACCCCGCTATTTCGCGCTGGATGACGGGCGAAAACTCCTGTTTCCCGAAACATTGAAAAAATCAGAGATGGAAAAACGGAACGTCCAGGTCCTAGAAAGCAGGGGTCCAACCCTCATTGCCGGGGATACGGCCCTGGTCACGGGTGAAGTGGAACGGACTACGACGTATGAAAAAGGGCTCCCGAACGCGCTTCTCGAACGAAACGGCGCCATAGAAAAAGACCCTATCCTGGATGATCAGGCCATCGCAGTCAACCTGAAGGGGAAGGGACTTGTTATTATTTCGGGCTGCGCCCACGCGGGAATCATGAACACGATTCTGTACGCCATGAAACTCACGGCGGTTCCCTCCATCCAGGCGGTCCTGGGGGGATTCCACCTCTCGGGGGCCTTTTTTGAACCCATAATCGAAGATACCATAAAGGATTTGAAAAAACTTGGTCCAAAGGTTCTTGTGCCCATGCATTGCACCGGATGGAAAGCCATCCACCGGTTTTCGGAAGAATTTCCCGAGGCCTTCATTCTCAACAGCGTGGGGTCGCGGTTCACGATCTCCTAGCACAGAGGGCCCGATAGCGCCCGCTGTAGTCCCGCACGCGGTGGATTT
>CAZJRD010000003.1:105425-121918 GCA_964548365.1 uncultured Desulfobacteraceae bacterium
CTCCTAGCACAGAGGGCCCGATAGCGCCCGCTGTAGTCCCGCACGCGGTGGATTTCAGCGTAAGACCCGGCCGTTTCAGCGATTTTCATGGCCCGCTCCGTCTGTCCCGGCGCCATCTCCACCAGCAGCCAGCCACCGGGGGACAGGAAATCAGACCCATCGTGAAGGATCCGGGGTATGAATGCCATACCCTCCTTTCCTGCCGCGAGCGCGATCCGGGGTTCGTACTCCCGTACCTCCGGGGCAAGGGAGCCGTACTCCCCCTCTCCCACATAGGGGGGATTCGAAAGGATCAGGTGAAAGAGGATTCCTTCGCTCTTTAATGGTTGGAAAAGATCGCCCTGCCGGAATCTGATCTGGTCACCAAGCCGATGCTTTTCCGCGTTCATGCGCGCTACCTCAAGGGCCCCAGGTGAGTTATCCGTGGCCCACACCTCCCACGTGGGAAGCTCCTTTGCCATAGATACGGCCAGGATGCCCGATCCCGTACCCAGATCCAGAAGCCGGCGCGGGGAATCCTTTTCCGGCTCCTTTTGCCCGACCCTCGCCAGGGCCTGTTCCACGAGCAGTTCGGTTTCCGGCCGAGGGATGAGCACCCGGGGATCCACCTGAAATTCCATGGACCAGAATTCCTGTATCCCGGTGATATACTGCAGGGGTTCCCTCCGAACCCGGCGACTCACAAAGCTGCGGTACCCCGAAAGTTCGCTTTCGGTGAGGGGCTTTTCAAATTGCAGGTAGAGGGTGACACGATCTATCCCGAGGAGATGGGCCAGCAACACCTCGGCGGTCAGGCGGGGACTTTCTATACTCTTTTTTTTCAGGTACGCAGTGGTAACCTTCAAAAGGTCACCAATATGCCAGGAAGCCTGTGTCATCTTCTATCAGGGAAAACGCGAATCCGCATGTATTATTCTTACCCCAAGCGGGCCATATTCTAAGACAGGATAACAGGATAAACCAGATTTAAATCAAATTTCTTATAAATCACGTCAATCCTGTCATCCTGTCTATGAAAAACTTTCAATTATCCCCGCTTTTCTTGAGGGCCTCTGTCTGGAAGTGCGTGATGAGAGGATCAACGACCAGGTCGAGCTGCCCGTGGAGGACATCTTCCAGCTTGTAGAGGGTGAGTCCGATGCGATGGTCCGTCACTCGTCCCTGAGGGTAGTTGTACGTCCTGATGCGTTCGCTACGGTCTCCCGAGCCAACCATATTCCGTCGTTCCTCGGAAATCTTTGAATGCTGCTGGGACTGCTCCAGATCCAGGAGACGGGAGAGCAGGACCTTCATGGCTTTTGCCTTATTCTTGTGCTGTGATTTTTCATCCTGGCAGGTGACCACCAGGCCGCTGGGAAGATGGGTAATACGTACCGCGGAATCGGTGGTGTTGACGTGCTGGCCTCCATGCCCTGAGGATCGATAGACGTCGATCCGAAGATCGTCGGGGTTTACTTCCACGTCAATCTCTTCCGCCTCCGGAAGTACCGCAACCGTGACCGCGGAGGTATGAATCCGGCCCTGGGTCTCGGTCTCCGGGACCCGCTGCACCCGGTGCACCCCGCACTCATATTTCAGCCTGCTGTACACCCGGTCTCCCGAGACCAGGATGATGACCTCCTTGAATCCTCCGATGCCGGTAATGTTCTGGCTCAGGATCTCCGTCTTCCAGGATTTCAGTTCCGCGTAATGACAGTACATCCTGAAAAGATCCGCGGCAAACAGGGCAGCCTCGTCTCCGCCGGTCCCAGCCCGGATCTCGAGCAGGGTATTTTTTTCATCATTGAGATCCTTGGGGAGCAGGAGAATCTTGAGTTCGTCTTCCAGCTTCCCCATTGAGGAACGGAGGGCCTCGATTTCTTCTTTCGCCAGATTCCTCATCTCCGGGTCTGCATCGTCAAGAAGTGACTTATTCTCCTCGATTTCATCCTGCGCGGCCCTGTACTTCCGGAAAAGGGAAATGATCGGGCTCAGCTGGCTGTGCTCCTTTGCGTACTTCTGGTAGGCCTTCTGGTCTTTGAGGACTTCAGGATTCCCAAGGTTTTTCTCCAGGTCCAGGTACCTATTTTCAATTTCCTTTATCTTGCCAAACATAAAAATCCTTGGAGCCACTGCAGTTCACGATTGATCCTCGAAAACAATTACTTCCCACAGAGCCACAGAGGTCACAGAGAACAACCTTCCTTGTTTGTTCAGAAATCATTCTGAACAAACAAGGAAACAGCAGTTTTTGACTCGGAGTTCCATAAAATCGAATCAGCCAGACTCAAACTGGGAAATGGGTTCATATCAGGCTTCAAGAAAGAGTCACTTTTTATCCGATCGGGTTCTCGCGATCGGATAAAAGCAGTAAACTCTGTGGTGAATAAAACGTGTATGGAATACCTGACCGCATCGATACCTGACAATAGCAGCATCATGAATCCGAAATGGAATCCTCAGGACTCGGACTTCTTGGCGGCAGTCTTTTCAACCCTCTCTTGCTCGAACTTTGCGTACTTTCTCTTAAAACGTTCCACGCGCCCTGCCGAATCCACCAGTTTCTGCTTGCCGGTGAAAAAAGGGTGGCATTTTGAACAGATTTCCACCTTGATTTCCTTCAAGGTGGAACCCGCCTCAAATTCATTCCCGCAGGCACAGCGTACCTTCGCCTGATGATATTCCGGATGAATTCCTGGTTTCATAATCTCTCCTTCTCTTTTCCTTTGGCCTTTCGCCTTATGCCTTTAGCCCTTCACAAACGGTGTTTCAGGAAATTAGACGATACGCTCTTTCAGAAACGGTTATTCCTGACAGCGGTGAAGAGCTCTATTCACTCATGGAAGCCAAAAATTCTTTATTATCTGCCGTTCCCCTAATTTTTTCAAGCAAAAATTCCATGCTGTCCACCTGCGTCAGGGGAGACAGCAGTTTCCGGAGGATCCATATGCGATTGAGATCCACCTCCTCCAGCAAGAGTTCTTCCTTCCTTGTCCCGGAGCGATTGATATCAATGGAGGGAAATACGCGCCTGTCAGTCAATTTCCGATCCAGGTGAATTTCCATGTTCCCGGTCCCCTTGAACTCCTCAAAAATGACTTCGTCCATCCTGCTCCCGGTATCGATCAGCGCGGTCGCTATGATGGTGAGGCTTCCTCCTTCCTCGATATTGCGCGCAGCCCCGAAAAACCGTTTCGGCTTGTGCAGGGCATTGGAATCGAGGCCCCCTGAAAGGATCTTTCCGCTGGGCGGAACTACGGCGTTATAGGCACGCGCGAGGCGGGTGATACTGTCCAGCAGTATCAAGACATCCAGCTTGTGCTCCACGAGTCTCTTTGCTTTTTCTATGACCATCTCGGCCACCTGGACATGCCGCTGGGGAGGCTCATCAAAGGTGGAGCTGATGACTTCGGCCTCCACAGATCGGGACATATCAGTCACTTCCTCCGGACGCTCATCGATGAGAAGGACGATCTTGTGGATGGAACTGTCATTTTTCGTGACGCTGTTCGCAATATTCTGCAGAAGCATTGTTTTCCCTGTCCGTGGAGGCGCCACAATCAGCCCCCGCTGGCCCTTTCCAATGGGCGTCATCAAGTCCATGATCCTTGATGAATAGTTATTGGAGGCCGTCTCCAGCTTGATGCGCTCCTCTGGATACAGGGGCGTGAGATTATCAAAAAGGATCTTTTCGCGGGCAATCTCGGGGTCTTCCCCATTCACGCCTTCCACCTTGAGCAGGGCGAAATACCGCTCCGAATCCTTTGGCGGCCTTATCTGCCCGGAAACCGTATCCCCGGTTCGCAGGTTGAAACGGCGGATTTGCGAAGGCGATATATAGATATCATCGGGGCCGGGGAGATAATTGGCATCGGGGGCCCGCAGGAAGCCAAAACCATCGGGCAAGGTCTCCAGGACTCCCTCTCCATAGATGAGGCCGTTTTTTTCGGAATGGGCCTGCAGAAGGGAGAATACCAGTTCCTGCTTGCGCATTCTCGATGCCCCCTGGATATGGAACTCTTTTGCGAGTTCCGTCAATTCACTGATTTTCATCTTCTTAAGTTCAATAAGATTCATGCTCTCTCTCCTGTTTCTTGCAACTATACACAATTGCTCCACCACGCAGGTGAAGGCCTAGCCCGCAAAGCAACCCGGTCCGGATGGCAAAATCCATGGTTCGCGATGATGCTTGTCTGCACTTCCCTTCATATTTCCCGGGGTAACGGAGTCTTTGCGCAAGGTGGTGTTTCGGGGCCCTCAGGGTCCTCCGGTCGGGAACGCCACTTCTCAATCCCATTCCCGCACACCTGTTTTCCAGAAAGCCGGCAGGAACAATGGTATGTTGCAAGGTGCCCGACCTTGGAACCATTATGTGTGAGTGAGAGAAGGTGACTCAGCAGATGAGCTATGCAGTTTTATGATATCCGGTCTTTACCGAATCCTCCAGAGGGTAGGAAACATTTTCAATAGCTACTCAGGTGGATAGCCTGAAGGAAAAAATGAATTGAACATACTCTCGTCTTCAATCTAACCACTTGGGTAGTTATCATTTCCTGTTACTATAGGAATACTCCATGGGCGTTGTCAAGATTTTTCGTAACTACTCAGGTTGTTCGGTTCACGGTTCATGGTTCACGGTTGTTCTGCCTACAGCGGGATCGTATTTTTCATATTGCTTGAGGTAGTTGATGAATCTGCGAACAGCAGGCAGGCTATTTGCGCATAAGGCGCCACGCCTCAATATCTTCAAACCGTTTAGTTTCCATCAGTTTAACCTTGAACTATAGAACTTTGGACCTGAGTAGTTACGTTTTTTCCTCAATGGGCTGCGATCCCGCCTCTTTGAGGCTTGCAAGCATTTCCCGGAAGTCATCCGGCAGGTCCGTCTCAAATTCTATGAACCGTCCGCTTTCGGGATGCTGAAAGCCCAAGCGTTTTGCGTGAAGCATCTGTCGCCGGGGAGGTGTTATGATCCCTTTTCGTTGCAATGCATGTCCATTCCACCATCTTTTTCCATATCCATAGACCGGATCACCGGCAACCGGATGGCCAAGATGGGAAAAATGGACCCGAATCTGATGCGTTCTCCCGGTCTTTATGGAAACCCGGAGGAACGAAAACCCCGCCTGAAAGCTTTCCAGAAGCCACCAGGTTGTTATCGCCTCTCTTCCTCTACCCTGAACAACCGCCATTTCCTTGCGTTTCCGGGAATGGCGCGCAATAGGGACATCAATGACGCCCTTCCTCCCCTGCAACAATCCATGTACCAAGGTTCGGTATTCCTTCTTTATCGTGCCTGACTTGAACTGGCGTGCCAGGGCAGCGTGCGCTCGGTCATTCTTTGCCACCACCATGAGTCCTGACGTATCCTTGTCCAGTCGGTGGACAATGCCGGGTCTCGTCACTCCGCCGATTCCGGAAAGGTCCCCGCAACGCCAGAGCAACCCATGGACCAGGGTCCCGTTCGCGTGCCCGGGAGCAGGATGTACCACCAGTCCGGCCGGTTTGTCCACTACCACGACGGAACTGTCCTCGTACACGATGGAAAAGTCTACCGGTTCCGGTTGAACCACGGTGGGGGAAGGCGGTGGAATGGAAAGAGAGATATGATCTCCTGTCCGAACCCGATAACTGGGCCTGGAGACCATCCCGTTGACACTGACAGCACCTTTCTTTATGAGTTCCTGTATCCTGGATCGGGAAAGGGACACGTCCCTCGATACCAGGAAGTGATCCAATCGCACGCCCTCTTCTTCTTGGGAGATATGGAAGAAAAACGTGCTTGATCTACTCGAGGTATCAGATTCACGGGTCACGGTCCCTCATGCTGTCATTGCATCTGACTTCCAACGAAATCATAGCCCCTAGGCAGTCAAACGGCATATTCCAGAAGCTACGCTCCCTCCGTCGTCCATGACTCCGGTCGCTGCGGATTTCGGCCCTTTTCCCGCCTGTGGCGGGATTCCAGGGCCAAAATGACGCCGCTTCAGGAACATCCCGTTCGCCTGCTCTTCTAATAAGGCTTTCCTGGAGAGCGTGAGGGGCTTTTCACGAGTTCATCAAGATAAATTTATGCAAAAATACGATCCAGGTCATCTTCTACCTGGTCTTCGCCCACCTTTCTCGCCAGAGAGATCTCTTTCACGAGCAAGTTCCTGGCGGTGTCGAGCATCTTCCTCTCACCAAACGAGAGTTCCTTATCTAATTTCAACATCAAGAGGTCCCGGTACACTTCAGCCACCTCAAAGGCCGAACCGGTCTTGATCTTCTCCATATATTCTCTATAGCGGCGATTCCAGGTCTGGGTGTCAATGGGTAAGTCTCTTTTCATCAGGATTGAGAAAACCTTTGGGACTTCTTTTTGGCCGATGATCTCTCTCAACCCCACATTGTCCACGTTGTGTGTGGGAATCATGATTATCATATCATTGTCAAGGATCCTCATGACATAAAAATCCTGACAGCACCCCGAAATCTCCTGGCTCTCAATTTTTTCGATTTTTCCAACACCATGAGCCGGATAAACGGCCAAGTCACCTACGCTGAACATCTAAGCCCCCAATCTAGTGCCCATCCATAATTGGCTATTTTGCCCGATATCTGCGTTATGCTCAATCCCGCCATGGCGGGATTAATCCTCGAAATACCTTCATGTATTCCTGTGGTCAAAATTTTCGCATGCTCCCGCACAAAGCACGGGATCTACGACTTGCTATCGAACAAACTGTCTCATTTATGGATAAACACATTCTTAAACAAGATACCAACTTTCGTATACTTCGCGTCAGTCTTTTCGCTGACTGTATGGTGAGGATTGAACTAAAAGGCACAAAAAACCTCCGTTCTCTCCTCACCATCTCTTTTTGCTGCTAGAACCTCAAAAAATACCCGATCGCGGGCAACAATGGTGCGATAACCAAGGAAACCACGGACATCAGCTTGATCAGGATGTTCATGGCCGGTCCTGAGGTGTCCTTGAAAGGATCACCCACGGTATCGCCTACCACGGCGGCCTTGTGGTTGTCGGACCCTTTTCCGCCGACATTACCTTCTTCAATATACTTCTTGGCATTGTCCCAGGCGCCACCTCCGTTTGACATGAAGAGTGCCAGGAAGACGCCCATGAGAGTGGCACCAAGCAGCATCCCTCCCAGGGTCTCTTTGCCCAGGAGGAAACCAACGGCTACCGGGGTGAGCACAGCGATCAAGCCGGGGGCAACCATCTCTTTCAGGGCGGACGTAGTGGCGATGGAGACGCAGGTCGTTGAATCTGGTTTGGCGCCCTCTTTCCCTTCCAGGAGCCCTGGGATCTCCCTGAACTGCCGACGGATCTCTTCCACGATTTTGAATGCGGCCTTGCCCACCGAGGTCATGGTCAGTGCGGCGCAGATCATGGGAACAATCCCGCCGATGAAGGCGCCGATGACGACCATCGGGTTCCTGATATCGATGATCTTCAGACCCGCTGATTGTGAAAACGCCACAAACAAAGCCAGGGCGGTCAGGGCCGCCGAACCGATGGCAAAGCCCTTGCCGATAGCCGCGGTGGTGTTTCCAAGGGCATCAAGACCGTCTGTGATTTTGCGGGTCTCCGGTCCCAGACCGGCCATCTCGGAGATACCCCCCGCGTTATCAGCGATAGGTCCGTACGCATCAACGGTCATGGTGGCGCCCACCGTGGACAGCATCCCCACGGCGGAAAGACCGATGCCGTAAATTCCTGCCGCATGATATGCAACAAACGTTGCCACGCAGATACCGAGGACGGGCAGGTAGGTGGACTGCATCCCCACGGCCAGACCCGCGATAATGACCGTTGCGGGACCGGTCTTCGACTGTTCCGCGATCCGCCTGATGGGAGGACCGGAGGTATAATATTCAGCCAAAAGCCCGATGGCGATGCCGCACAGCAGGCCGGAAAAGATGGCCCAGAAGGCACCCATGGGCATCCCGAGATACTTGGTCACAATAATGGTCAGAATAACAAAGATAATGGCGGCCACAAAGGTGGTATACCTCAGGGCTCCCGCTGGATTTCCCTTCTGGAACAACTTGATGGAAAAAACACCCACGAAGGAACTGAGAAGTCCGACCATGACCACCAGAATGGGCATGGCCATGAATTTCAGCTTTATGGCCGTGGGAGTAAGCCCATTCAGCACCGGGAACTTGGCGAATAATTCCGGGGTGACCGCCATGGTTGCCCCGATAGCGATGGTGGCAATAACGGACCCCACAAAGGACTCAAAGATGTCGGCACCCATGCCGGCGATATCGCCCACGTTGTCACCCACGTTATCCGCGATAACACCGGGATTTCGGGGATCATCCTCGGGTATCCCTGCTTCGACTTTTCCCACCAGGTCAGCACCGACGTCCGCCGCCTTGGTATAGACGCCACCCGCCACACGGGCAAAGAGGGCAATAGAACTCGCACCCATGGCAAAACCGTTGATATATAATGCTGTATCCGGGCTGCCTCCATAAATCCAGAACCAGAATCCCAGTCCCAAAACGCCAAGGCCTCCAACTGCCAGTCCCATGACAGAGCCTGAAAAGTATGAGACGTTAAGAGCCGCAGCCTGTCCTGATTTGGTAGCAGCTTCCGCTGTACGGGAATTCCCCCTGGTTGCGGACGTCATACCCGAAAACCCTGCAAACATGGAGCAGAAAGCGCCCGTCACGAAGGCAATGGCCGTTTTCCAGGCGATCCCCCATCCCAGGAGGACAAACACCACTGCGATGAAAATAAGCAGCACGGAATATTCCTTCTTCAAAAATGCCATGGCCCCGGAATGAATCGCCTCTTCCAGTTCCTGCATCAGTGGATTGCCGTTTGGCTGTTTCTTGACATAACCGTAGATCAGCCAGGCGATAATGAGACTCAAAATCCCTATAAAGGGAGCATAAATAGTTAATCCCTGCATCAGACTTTTCCCTCCTCGTTTCCAAAATTTTGGCTATTAATCGCGTTCATTGCCGATTCAACCCCTTCCAATACGAACAATTCACCTGCCTGAACCGCCCCTTGAATCACCTGGTCGAGCATTTCTTTCTGGTCCTTGTAAAATGGTGACAGGACAAAATCTTCCATCGGTTCCTCGTACCGAGGTCGCCCGATTCCGATCTTGACGCGGGCAAACCCCGTTATCCCGAGATTCCGGATAATGGAAACCACGCCTTTGTGTCCTCCAGAGCCGCTCTTTATTCCCACCTTGATCCTCCCGAAGGGAAGATCCAGATCATCATGCATGACCAGGATACGTTCCTGATCAATGTCATAATAATCCCTCCAGGCCCTGACCGCGTTTCCGCTGAGGTTCATGTATGTTTCAGGGCAGAGAAGGAACACCTTTTTTCCCTGAAACACCGCCTGAGCATATTGTGCCTGGAAACGCCGGCTCGAAAAACGAACACCCAGTAACCGGCTCCATGCCCGGAGCGCCGCAAAACCAACATTGTGGCGGGTATGCTCATATTTCTCTCCCGGATTGCCAAGGCCCACAATCAGAAACACTTCTCGAAAGTCCCCTCACCCCCTTTCTATTCTTCTCCTGGTTTCTCGGCACTCGTCTCTTCCGACCCGGCCGCAACTTCCTCTCCTTCCAGTATCTCCTCTACTTCCTCTTCAACCTCTTCTTTTTCCACGGCGGGAGCAGCAATGACGGCAAGAGTCAGGTGCCCGTCCTCCAACGCCCGCATCCCCTCGGGAAGCTGAATATCTTCAAGATGAAGGGCATCCCCGATATCCATATCAGAGATATCCACGTCAATCGCATCTACCAGTTTCCCGGGAAGGCAAGAAACGGCCACTTCTCTCCTGATATTCTCCAGAATTCCCCCGTTCGTGACCCCAATCGGCGTGCCGTTGAGCTGGATCGCCACGTTTACGGTGATTTCCTTGTCCATGGAAATTTCATAGAAATCCGCGTGCAGGTATTTTTCATGAACAGGGTCGCTCTGCAGCTCCTTGAGCATAACGCTCCTGGTCTGGCTCCTTCCCTCCGACTCCACTTCCAGGGCTATGATGACATTTTCTCCCGAGACGCCTGTCACAATACGTTCCAAATCACTGTACGGAACCGCGAGTTTCATGGGCTCCAGACCGGGGCCGTAAAAAACGGCCGGGATCTGTCCCTGTTGTCTCAATTTTCTGGCGGCCCCTTTTCCTGTTTCCTGTCTTTCCCGGGCAGCCAATACCGGTTGTGCCATATCATTCCTCCAATTTTGATGTAATCGAAAAAAATCCGTCCATGGACTTTTTACTCACGGAAACCGAAAAGTGTGATTTTCGGTTTCCTTACAAATCAACGGGTTGCGCTGCACCCCATTAATTTGCATGCCCCTCCATGGGCCCGATGATGACTTTACGAAGTCATCAATTTTGCAGCTATTCAGCTGGATACACTGAAGGCTGAAGGGAAAACTGGCTCCTCATTAAAAAACACTTCAGTCTACAGCCTTCAGCCTAAACAGCTTGGCAATTAATAAAATTTTTCACAAAGTCTTTCAAAAAAAAAGCCCGTCAACACGGGCCTCCACTCCTCTTACACGAATAAGGTACTCACCGAGTGTGAGTTGTAAATCCTCTTAATCGTCTCCCCCAGGATCTCCGCAACGGACAAGACGATGATCTTCCCGGAGGCTTCAGCGTCCGGCTTCAGAGGGATGGTGTTGGTGACCACCAGCTTGTTGATGGGGGAAGCTTCAATCCTCTTGATGGCGGGGCCGGAGAGCACCGGATGGGTGCAACAGGCATAGACCTCAGAACATCCCCTGCTCTTGAGCGCCACCGCCGCCTGGGTCAGGGTCCCGGCGGTATCCACCATGTCATCCAGGATGATAGCGTTCCTACCCTCCACCTCCCCGATGATGTTCATGGCCCGGGAAATGTTGGGCGCATCACGCCGTTTATCAATGATGGCAAGGGACGCGTCGAGCCGTTTGGCAAAGGCCCTCGCCCGTTCCACACCCCCGGCATCAGGCGAAACGATCACCAAGTGGTCGTTAAAATGGTCTTGAATATACTTGAGCAGGATCGGGGCCGCAAAGATATTGTCCACGGGTATATTGAAATACCCCTGGATCTGCCCCGCGTGGAGGTCCATGGAGACCACCCTGTTCGCCCCTGACACGGTAATGAGATCCGCCACCAGCTTGGCGCTGATGGGAACCCGGGGTTTTACCTTCCGGTCCTGGCGGCCGTACCCGTAATAGGGGATCACCGCGGTGACGCGTTTGGCCGACGCCCTTCGCAGGGCGTCCATGATGATCAGGAGCTGCATCAGGTTGTCATTGACCGGCGTGGAGGTCGACTGGAGGACAAAAACGTCCTTCCCCCGGATATTCTCCCGTATCTCTACCTGGGTCTCGCCGTCACTAAAAGTCCCTGCCATGATCTGCCCCGGTTCAAAACCGAGGTAGTCACACACTTCCAGGGTCAGGCTTGGATTTGAGGTTCCACCGAATAACTTCATCTCAGGTATCAATGTCCAATAATCTCTTTTCTCAGTATCGGTTGATTAGAGGAGGCTGATAGACTATTAGTTTTTTATCATCAATCGACTCAGGGTGCCTAAAATAGTCTTGATCTCCAGCGCCCAGCCTAAATGCCTTCAGCCTATTCTGGCTGGGGTGGGAGGATTCGAACCTCCGAATGCGGGCTCCAAAGGCCCGTGTCTTACCACTTGACGACACCCCAATTTTCAGGTTCACTGGTTCACCGTTCATAGTTCACGGTTAACCTTGAACCATGGAACCGTGAACGTTGTCTCTATTCTCTAAATTGGCCCGCCAGGAACACCCTTCCTTCAACGCGGGAGGAAACGTACCTTGTTGCCCCTCTTGCCGCTTCTTCAGACGGGAAGACCCCGAACACGCTGGGCCCGCTCCCGCTCATGAGGGCCCCTTCCGCCCCCGCCTTCACAAGGACCTTCTTGATGGACCTGATCAGCGGGTATCGGGCCGTTGTCACCGTTTCCAGATCATTTTCAAGGAGGTCGCCTATGGCAGACCAGCCCTTCCTTAAGGGGTTAACTATATAGCCATTTTCAGGAGTTGTCAACTCTAATTTCAGGTTGTTGTAGACCCATGCGGTAGATACGGATACGGGGGGTGTCACAATGACATACCAGTATTCCGGCCAATCAAAGACCGGGTCCAATCGCTCCCCAACTCCCCTGGCAATGGACGGCAGGTTGTACAGGAAGAACGGCACGTCTGCACCAAGGGTAAGGGCAGTTTCAGCCAGGTCCTCCCCGTCCAGGGGATGACCGTAGAGGCTGTTCAAGGCCTTCAGCGTCGCCGCTCCATCGCTGCTGCCGCCCCCGAGGCCGGCGGCCACCGGGATATGCTTGGTGAGGGAAATGGTGAGACAAGGTCTTTGCCGGACTCGCGAGAAAAAGGCCTTCGCGGCGCGAAATACCAGGTTGCTTTCATTTTCCGGGACCGGAATACCGTGGCAGGTGAGATGTATTCCCGGTGGCCCCGTTGAAAACGTGAGCCTGTCCACCACACTGACCGGCACCATGAGAGAGAACAGCTCGTGGTATCCGTCAGTACGCCGGCCCACAACTTTGAGGATGAGATTCAATTTGGCCGGGGTCTCCACACTCATGGCCGGAATAGCATGCTCTTTCAAGCCCTGTTACTCCCCGGCGCGAACGGTCAGGTACAGGGTGGAACCACCCCGCTTCACCAGCAGGAGGATGGTCTCGCCTTTTCCATACTTTTGCATCTTCCGCTTAAAGGCCCGGAGGTTCCTGAGCGGTTCCCGGTCCACCTCCAGGATCAGGTCTCCCACCTTCAAGCCCGCCTCTGCGGCCGGGCTCCCGGTCTCCACCTTTACGATCACGAGACCATGCTTCTCCTTGAGGCCCAGTTCTTTTGCCAGCCGGGGGTTGAGCTCCTCAACAGTCATCCCCAGGCTCGCCTTCTCCTCCGCCGCTGCGACCTTCCTTTCCTCTTCCTTCATCCTCCTTATCTTCACGAAAAAGGTCTTCTCCCTGCCGGCCCGGACGACAATCACTTTCACCTTCTTGTGAATGGGAGTGGATGCCACCAGGTAAGGCAGGTCGTTCATCTCTCTGATGCGTTTCCCGTCGAACGAGATGATCACGTCGCCCCGCCTGATCCCGGCCTTTTCCGCGGGACCGCCGGAGGTTACATCGGCGACCAGGGCGCCCCGGTCGCTCTTGAGCCCCAGCTTTTCCCGCAGTGCGGGTGTGATGTGCTGGATCATCACGCCGAGCCACCCGCGAACCACCTTGCCCTTCTTGAGCTGCGGGAGCAGGTCCCTGGCCATGTTGATGGGGATCGCGAATCCGATTCCGATGCTTCCCCCGGTCTGGGAAAAGATGGCCGAATTGATGCCGATGACTTCTCCGGCCGTGTTCAGAAGGGGTCCCCCGCTGTTGCCCGGGTTGATGGACGCGTCGGTCTGGATGAAATTGTCATAGGAACTGGTGCCGATGTGGCGGTACTTGGCACTCACGATACCCGCGGTCACGGTGCTTCCGAGACCGAAAGGGTTCCCGATGGCTACCACCCAGTCTCCCACCTCCAGCTTGTCCGAATCTCCCAGGGGGAGCGGCGTCAGGGGACCGTCGGCCTTGATCCGGATCAGGGCCAGGTCCGTCTTGGGGTCCTTTCCTACGATCTTTGCTTTGTACTCCCGGTCGTCCGCCAGCTTCACCTTGATTTCATCGGTCTTTTCCACCACGTGGTTATTGGTGAGAATATACCCCTTTTCATCGATAATGAAGCCGGAACCAAGGCTCTTCTGCTTGAAGTCCTTGGGGAGCTGGTCTTTGAAGAAGCGGTCAAAAAAATCCTTCAACGGATCATTCTGCTTGAAAGGGCCGTGAAATGGGAACGGCGCCCCTCCGCCCTTGATGGTCTTGACGGTGCTGATGTTGACCACGGAGGGCCTGGCCCGCTTCACCAGCTTGGAGAAGGACCCGGGGGCCCCGGGGAGCACGCCGCTGGTCTGTGCCATGGCAACAGGAGAAAACGCGATGGCCGCGGCTACAAAGAACCACACACCACCTCCTAGGAAAGCCTTCACAGCGCGGGAACTTTTCCTCTTTACGGTATGTTTCCGGTTCATGAAATTGCGTTTCCCTTTCATCCGGCGGCCTTCACATACCGCCAGCGGAGATCGGTCAGGACGTTCTCAATGAACTTGGCCTCCTCCTCGGTGAGATTTCCCGCTGTTTTTTCCTCCAGCATGTCAATTGTATCAATGGCATGCTTGGCAAGGGGCAAGTCCTTCTTCTTTTCCCCGGTCTGGGGGTCGGCGATTTCTCCCAGATGAAACAGGGCCGAGGAACTGAGGCTGAAGATCAGCGAATTGAAATCCACCTCCGGCAGGGGAGGGTTTTGGGCCGCCTGTTCCTGTGTGCTTTTTTCCTCGACAGTTGGTTCTTGTGCCTCGCGTTTTTCTTCCCCGGCCGTCTCCTTTTTCAGGTCGCCCTTTTCGTCAAAAGACCGCCGGTCTTTGATCACAAATCCCTTTTCTTCGTTCTCCGCCATCTCCTTCACTCCTCCAATGAAAATTTTCACCACAGAGACACAGAGAACTCAGAGCAAATCTTTCCTGCCCGATCGGGCAGGAAAATGGTTCTTTTCCCAGGAACTTTTAGCTGGCCCCCGACTACCCATCGGAGGCCCTTTCTATTTGCCGGTATCTCCCGGCAAATAGAAAAAATCGTTCTCAGTGCCCTCTGTGTCTCGAACGACCCGCTCTTGCGGGTGAGTGGGTGGTAAACCAATTTGCTCCGGAAGTCATCCGTCACTACAACTCAATGCGGCGGGCCATGTACACGTGCTCCAGGGCCCGCAGGGCCTCCAGGACCTCGTCGCTCACCACTGTGTTTGTGGCGAGAAAAATCACGTTCTGCTTCTTCTTTTTCTGTTCCCCCACCTGCATGCGGCAGATATTGACCCCGTACTGCCCCAGGGTGGTCCCGATCTTCCCGATGACCCCGGGACTGTCATCATTCTGGATAAACAGGTTGTGGCCCTCGGGGATGGCCTCCAGGTAGAAATCGTTGATCCGGAGGACCCGCGGGAAGGTCTTGCCGAAGATGGTCCCGGAGACAACGTTTTCCCCTTCCAGGGTCTTGACCCGCATGTTCACCAGGCTCCCGAAGTCCTCGGACGTGCTGCTCTTGGACTCCACCACCTTGATGCCGCGGTCTTCCGCGATCACCCGGGCGTTCACGAAGTTCACGTCATCGGTCAGGATAGGGGTCAGAAGCCCCTTGAGGGCGGCGGTGGTCAGTGGCTCCACGTCATAGTCCACCACCTTTCCCGAGTAGTTCACCTGGAGTTCCACGATGGCGCTCTCCACAAGCTGGGCATGGAGGGACCCCATCCGCTCCACCAGGATCACGTAGGGCCTGAGGGTGGTCATCAGTTCTTCACTGATGCTCGGGACGTTCACCGCGTTCTTCACGCTCCCGTGGAGCAGGTACGCCACGATCTGCTCGGCCACGTCCCGCGCCACGTTGTCCTGGGCCTCCCGGGTGGACGCTCCCAGGTGCGGGGTGCAAATAAAATTGTCGAGTTCCATGAGCTTCATCTTCCCCGGGGGTTCGGACATAAACACGTCAAAGGCCGCGCCTCCCAGGTGGCCTGACGCCAGGGCCTCGTAGACGTCTTCCTCGTTGACGATCCCTCCCCTGGCGCAGTTGATGACATACGTACCCTTTTTCATCTTTGCGATGGCGTCCCGGTCGATGAGGTTGGCGGTTTCTTCGGTCTTGGGGGTGTGGACGGTGATGTAATCGGCCCGGCTCAGCAGTTCCTCGAAGGAGACCGGCTCCAGGTCCAGTTTCTCGATGGCCTCGGGTTTGATGTAGGGGTCATAGACGATCACCTTCATCTTGAGCCCCTTGGCCCGGTCCGCCACGATACGGCCGATGTGCCCGGCGCCGATGAGGCCGAGGGTCTTGTTATAGAGCTCGCGGCCCTGGAGCTTTTTCTTTTCCCATTTTCCTTCCTTCAGGGAGGCTGTGGCCCTCGGGATGTTCCTCGAAAGGGCCATGATCATGCCCATGGTGTGCTCGGCGGTGGTAATGGTATTCCCCTCCGGCGTGTTCATGACCACGATACCCCTCTTGCTGGCCGCCGGGATATCCACGTTGTCAAGCCCGATCCCGGCCCGGCCGATCACCTTCAGGTTCGCGGCCGCCTCGATGATATCGGCCGTGACCTTGGTGGCACTGCGGATGACTAGGCCCTCGTACTGCCCGATGATCCCTTTCAATTCCTCGGGGGTCAGACCAGTGTTCACGTCCACGTCAATGTCCGGTATCTCCTCGAAAATCCGCACCCCCACTTCCGACAGGTTGTCGCTTACCAGTACTCTCATAGACCCCTCCTTGTTGACATTTTACGACCCCTCCCCCTTCGGTGGATTGAGGGAATCAGATAATAAATATACTCAAGCGCTGCAGGGAAGTCAAGACGCTCAATACCTCCCGGTTATTCCCTTGACAGGTATGTAAAAA
>CAZJRD010000004.1:0-121695 GCA_964548365.1 uncultured Desulfobacteraceae bacterium
TAGAGAGTCCGGTGGATGGCAAGTTGAGCTTGCGAAATCCCGCTATCGGGAGCGCACGAAGAAAAATGGATGAAGGCGTACTATCAGTACGTCGAAGTCATTTTTCTAGCGCAACGCAGGAGACAGGGGGCTATCCGCCACCACAGTAGATTGCCCGTGAGAAATGCGGGTTAATTGCCCATGTCGTTGATCGCGGCCCGCTCAATAGCGAGACATCCGAGCTTTCCAAGGGTGTTCAAAAGCTGCATTTCATCGTGAGTCGGGATTTTTTTTCCCGAAAAATAGAGCCGCAGGATACAGTAAGTAGATTCATTCACTGTAAACGGAATTCCTATCACAGAGCTAACGCCTTCCTGTCTGGCCGCTTCAAGATTCTGAATCCGGTTGTCGTTCTCGAAATCGTTAATAATGATGACATCTCCCTGCATGATCTCGGTTATGCTCTTTCCAAAATCAATAGCCCCGGAATTGATGTAGCGCTGGCTGAGTCCGTAACTCGCCACCACTTTCAGATTGAAGCTTCCCCGCTCCAGGACACGGATTGTGCTCCCTTTCGCGCCGGTCAGTTCCGCTGCCAGGGAAACAACAAAGTGGAGCACGTCACCCAGGTTCCCTTTTTCGCTGTAAATGACATCGGTGACCCGGACCAGAGAAAAAAAGTATGAATCCATCTTTGATTGTTCCATCTTGTCGTCCCCGTTGCGCATATCTCAGTACACGTTTTCCCTGATAGGCTGAAAGAATATCCCTCAACTCTTCCCTGCTGCGTTCCGCCACAAAACCGGCTCATAAATCCGCTTCAATCACTACCCTTCCTTGCTCACTCGCGCAGTTTGGAACTCCCAATTTGAGCAAGGCGCAAAATGAAGGAGCGATCTACACATAATTAAATACAGCATTCAACTGCTCTTTGACAAGTTTTCTTTACCCAAAAAAACTCCTTATTTCTATTGCCCAATTCCTGTTATGCGAATTTCCAAAGCAAAAAACTTATGTTACGGACTTGTGCTCGCTATCCGCGGCCATTCGCGGCTTCATCTCGCCGAGGCAGTATTTTCCAATCCATTTTGAAATTGGCTCAATAGTCACAATATCTGATATCTCTGATTGACAAATCTATCAGAGATGATATTTATTAATTCATGAATATTGGCAACAAAATCCGCGAGGCGAGAAAGCAACGCGGTCTCAACATGAAGGAATTCGCGCGGCGAGTGGGGATCAGTTACCTGACCCTGTACCGGGTCGAAACCGACAGGGTGAGCCCTTCGGTCGCCCTCCTCTCGGAGATAGCCCACCACCTCAACCAGCCCCTTGTCAACCTATTCGATGATCACAGTAAATTCACCATCGTCAGGGCGGGGACTGTACCGACTGTCGAATCAAAGGAAGAATACGAGATAGGCGAAGGTGACCTGATCTGCTTCGATAGTTCCGTAAAGCATTCCGCAGCCGCCCCGGGCCCCGCGAAATTCCTCGCCATCTATCTCAGAAAGTAGCATACCATGGTCTCTGATCCCCTTTCATCTCGAAAACGGAGGGATACGCTTTGAACCTGTCCAATATGCTTATCCAGGGTGCTCGATATTTCCCCGACAAACAAGCCCTTGTTTTCGAGGATATGCGCTTTACCTATCGGGAACTGAACGATTCGGTGGGACTTGCAGCCTCCTGCCTGAGAGACCGGGGGATCAAACGAAATGACCGGGTTGCCCTTTACTGTGAAAACCGGCCTGAGTGGATCATGCTCTATTACGCCATCATACGACTTGGAGCAGCCGTGGTTTGCGTGAGCGCGGCCTACCGGAGCACAGAACTGGAGCACCTCCTCACGGACTCGGCGCCGGCCTGCGTAGTCACGTCCGAAAGCCTTGTGGACCATATCCCCGACAGATTGAAAACACCCCAAATCGCTGATATCCTGGTTATCGAGAGAGATGACGCGCTGGCGAGGTTGTGTCAAAAAGGGATGTCCTCGCCGACAGGGCCCTATTCGAGTGTCGTTTGTGATGCGGATGACACCTGCGTAATCCTTTACACAGGGGGGACCACGGGCATACCCAAGGGGGCCATGCTTACCCACAAAAACCTCCTGTACACCGCCCAAAACGTCTGCTATCACGAACGAATGGTTGCCGAAGACAGGGGACTCTGCTTTTTGCCCCTGAATCACGTCTTTGCCGGCAACCACATCATGAATTCCATATTCCATGCCTTTGGAACGCTTGTCCTCCACAAGGGATTTGATATGGACGAGATCGTCTCCTCGATCGAGGCAAACCGGGTAACCCGGCTATATGCAGTCCCCACCGTTTACATCCGATTTCTCAATGCCCCAGAGTGCCACAGCCGCCTCAGATCTGTTGGCTATTCCTTCTCCGCTGCCACCAGCATGCCCTCGGAAATCGTCCGCCAGTGGAATGACACCTTCGGTCTCAACATACATGAGGCCTACGGCATGACCGAAAGCTCCTCCCTGGTCACGTTTAACCATCTTTACCGGCACAAAATCGGGTCCGTGGGAACGCCGGCCGGGATCGTGGAGGTGATGATCGCGGACGCCAGAGGGAAACCGGTAACCGAAGGAGACGAGGGAGAGATCCTCATCCGAGGACCCAATGTGATGAAGGGATATTATAACCGCCCAGAGGAGACCGCCAGGGCCATGGAGGGTGGCTGGCTCCATTCCGGAGATGTTGGCCGCATGGATGAAGAGGACTACCTCCACATCGTGGACCGTATAAAGGACATGATCATCAGCGGAGGGTTGAACATCTATCCAACCGAGGTCGAGGATGTGCTCTACCGCCATGATTTCGTGGAGGAATGCGCGGTGGCCGGACTTCCCCATAAAGAATACGGAGAGGCAGTGGCCGCCTTTGTCAGGCTGAAATCCGGGCATGAGGCCGAAGAATCGGACCTGATAAGATTCTGCAAAGAGCGAATGGCATCTTACAAGGCTCCTAAGAAAATAGTCTTTGTGAAGGATTTTCCCAGAACGCCGCAGGGAAAAATCCTGAAGCGTGAACTCAGGAAATACTCCTTCTGACTTTAACAGATGCATCCGGCATCACAGACATGAGAGGCAGGGTTCGAATTATGCAACTCACCAGGCAACAGGAAGATATGTTCGAGGGCAAAAAAGGCCCCGGCGCCAGACGAGCCATGGAGATCCTTGTGGCTTATGGGGATGTGTACGATGCGAAGCGCATGATCCCGGTTTCAAGCGTCCACATGGCGGGGAACTTCCCAGTACTCATGGACGAGGGGATACAATGGCTGGAGGACTTGGCTGGTGAAGGAACCAGGGTAAAGGTATTTACCACCAAGAACCCGGAGATGTATGATTTTGAAGAGGCTGATGAACTCAATATCCCCATGGCCTACCAGGTTAGGCAAAACAGGATCCATGATGCCCTGAAATCCCTCGGGGTCACCCTGACCTATTCCTGCCACCACTACCTGGTGGGAAACGTGCCCCGGTTCGGGGATCACATCGCGTGGGCCTCTTCGGGGAGCCAGGTATTTGCCAATTCCGTGATTGGAGCACGCTCCAACCGCGACGGTGATCATGCCGCCCTGGCAGCGGCCATAACGGGTGCCATTCCTGAGTGGGGACTGCATCTCGATGAAAACCGAAAAGGTGAATTCATCATCGACGCCGGCAGGCTTGACCTTGAAAACTACGGGTCGGCAGACTACAAGGCGCTGGGCTGGCATCTGGGAAAAGCCGTGGGAACAAAAATTCCGGTATTCGTGAATCTTCCCCATGACATGGTCATCGAGGAGATCAAGGGCCTCCTCTATACCCTGACCGTAACCGGAGCGACCGGGCTCGTTCACTTGGTCGGCATAACCCCGGAGGCTATGACAGTGGAGGCCGCATTTGCAGGAAATCCCCCTCCCCTCCCTGAAATCACACCCTCTCAGGAAGACGTCAACCGGGCCTATCTGGACATTTCTAGCAGTTCAGAGGAAAAGGTGGATATGGTGATCTTCGGCTGTCCCCAGTGCTCCATTCAGGAAGTTAGAGAAATCGCCGACCTCCTGGGCGACCGCAAGATTCACCCCGATACCCAGCTCTGGATCTGCACCTCGGCATGGGTCAAGACGCTTTGCAAACGAATGGACTTCCTGGACAGCCTCCGTGCTTCAGGAGCCCGAGTTGTAGCGGATGTAGGCGCGGCGGACGGCCCCCACCTCTACCTGAGGGAGCAGGGTGTGCGAGTGGTCGCAATCAACTCTGCCAGAGGCAGTTACTACGCACACAACCTGTTCGGCATGGAGACGTGGTTCGGATCCACAAAGGAATGTGTCGAGTCGGCCGTGTCCGGCAAATGGGAGGGAAGAAAGTAATGAAAATCAAAGCAAAAACGGTTGTGCCGGGCATAACGGAGGGGGAAGCTATTGTTTCCCGAACTGCCATATCCTTTACAGGGGGTATGGATCCAGATACGGGAATCATTCGGGAACCAGGCCACGAGCTGGAGGGGCAGAGCGTTGCGGGCAAAATTCTTGTCTTTCCGGGAGGCAAGGGATCAACAACCGGTTCCTGGCAGTTCTACGCCGCATTCAAGAGGGGCGCTGCCCCGAAAGGGATCATAAATGTGAAGGCCGAGGGCGTGGTGGCGATCAGCGCCATCATCACAGGAACGCCCATGGTCCACGAACTTGAACAAGATCCCCTTAAGGTAATTCAGACGGGGGATTTCATTCGAATCGACGCCGATAAGGGCTTTGTCGAGATCGAAAAAGGCTAACCCGGGCTATGAGGGGTCCAGGGACTCTATTAATGATAGAGCCCCTGGAACAATAATCAGCTGTAGCTATTTTTTTGTATAAATGTGGCGCAATGGGTAGAGACCCACCTTTACCACTTTCCCGTTCTGGACCTGATCAACACGTATCTTGTCCACACCTTCGACATCACCCTTGCCGTAGGTCAACGGAGTACTGCTTATATCACCGGTGTTGAGGTTTTTAATCCTGTAAAAGCCGTTCTCCAGCACATCCCGCCGCGTGAGTTTTTCAGCAGGCGTCTTTTGCATGGCAAGCCGCAACGCCTCAACCTGAATCATGCCCTCAAGGATCCCCGCTTCATACATGATGTGGGTAATCCGCTTATTGGGCCGGTATTTCTCCTGCAGGTCGTTGCAGAATCTTATCCCGGGAGTGGCGAGGTCATCCAGGGGGCGGAAACTGCCGGCGCAGACATACCCGTCACCGAGCTTTCCCATGGCCGCCGCCAACACGGCGGCGTGACCCGGGGCGGGGACACCCAAGGTCATCTTATAAGGCTGGAAGGGTCCCATGCCGAGCCTCACCATTTCCTTTATCGTCGGCTGTGAGCCGGGGTTGATCATGACGCCGAGGGCAAGATCGACCCCCTTTTGCTTGAGCCATGTCAGTTGGGTGGTTGGGGGCGAGGTGGGCACGAGGGGCATATACTGGGTACCCACAAACTCGTAACCGATCTTTTTGAGATACGCCTTCATCTCAGGTATCTCAATCGACCTGCCCATGGCGTTGTCTGCGGTCAGGTAGGCCACCCGCGGTTTTCTTTTCTTCTTCCAGTTGGCTTTAAACCAGTCAGCTATAGCCGCGTCGGAATCGGTATAAATCGGATAATAGGTGAAGCAGCTTTGAGGCGGCGACAGGTAGTAGGGTCCAGTGGCCATGCTCGTGGCGCCCATATGGTCCGCCCATAACCTGTCTTTGAGTGCCAGCGCTATGGGTGACCCCGATATTCGAGCGACCAGCATCCCTTTAGCCTTGAGCTCTTCATAGATTGACAGTGCCTTGGCCGGCTTGAGTTCGTCATCCCGCCACAGCACCTGCAGGGTTATATCGGCGGGAAATTTTTCTGTCCTCCACGGCGCCAGGCTTTTTGTCTCATTTACATATTTGACGTAGTCCTCAATGGCGGCCAGCACCGCCGCTGAATCCTCGGCAAAGGGACCGGTCAGCGACTGGGTGCCGCCGACATAAAGTACTTTTTCGGCATGGGCGCTAACAGGTACTAAGGATATTGCCATCATTAGAACAATCGCGCCAGCTACTGACATCCATCTTATTTTAGCCATGATTTTCCTCCTCAATAATTTAAAGCATGATTTAGTATACGCGCTCGGTCAACCCTTTTTACAATTAAGATTTTTTCACCTCCTTTCTCACTTTTTTGCGTTTTCAGACTATACCTTGATCGTTCAGTAAAAGCGTATCTTCCCACTTTCAGTCTGATACTTCATGGGAGAAAGGCCAAAGTCTGAAGTAGGCCTTGATAATCTCCCATCGGTGATGAAGCCCCCGGGGTTCAAAAATGAGAAAGATGATAATGACCAATCCGTGGGACATGAGGGCCAAGGACGCGGCCGTCTGAGGCGCGACGGCGGCGGCCAAGATCGGGCCTACAATAGTGACGAGTTCGTCCAGCAGTTTGAGGGCGACGACGCCAAAGATGGCACCTGTCGTACTGCCCATACCTCCGACGATTAACATACCCAAATACCAGACTGAATCCATAAAGGGGAACTGGTCTGTACTGGCGAATCTAATGTAGTGAACGAGCAGTGATCCGGCCACACCTGCATATACACAACCGATAAAGAAGGCCTGCAGCTTGTAACTCCACAGGCTAACCCCCATGACCTCAGCCGCCAGGTCGTTATCACGGATGGCAATGAAGGCCCTGCCAGCCCTGGTCCTCACGATGTTGTGAGCCGTGATCGTCGCCAGGCAGGCGAATATCATCACCAGGTAGAAATAGTTGGTTTTGGAACTCAGTGCGATGCTTCCTAACATAGGTGTGGGAACGCTCAAACCATCAGTCCCGCCAGTGATGCTGCGGAGCTGGATTATGATCCACATAATAATAAATTGTGCGGCGATGGTGGCCATAATGAGGTAGAAGCCCTTGATTTTTAAGGATGGGAGGCCGAAGATCAAACCTGCTATTCCCGCGGCCAGGCCACCACAGGGGAGGGCCACCCAGAATGGAAAGCCAAGCTTGGCGCACAAAATGGCCGAAGTATAACCGCCGACCGCCATAAAACCCGCATGCCCTATGGAGATTTGGCCACAGTATCCGGTTAGGATATTGAGCCCGTGAACGCTGACAACAACAATACCCATCATGGTCATGATGGTCAGTATCCTGTCACTGAAAATCAGCGGACAGATGAAAAGAAGGATGAGCAAGGCAAGCAGCATTTCCCAATGCAAACTGGAGCGGAAAATAGCCATATCCTGCGCATAGTTTTCCTGAAAGGTTCCCGTCCGCAAACCCATGGGTTAAACCCTCTCTATCCTGGACATACCAAACAGCCCGTTCGGTTTAAAAATGAGCACAATGATCATAACTATAAAAGGGAATACCTGAGCCAGTCCTCCGCCAGGCAGGAGAGGGTCCAGATACCCGGCAGCTACATTTTCCAGCATACCCAGTATTATTCCCGCGACGATGGCCCCGCCGATGGAGTCTAACCCACCCAGAAGCACGACCGCGAATGCCTTGAGGCCGATATCAGCGAGCTCCATATTCGCGCCGGATACGCCCCCCAAAAGGATGCCTCCGATTATACCGACGACACAGGCAATGATCCATGAGACGGCATAGACGGTTGTTGCCTTGATACCAACGCTCTGTACCACCTGCAAATCCTCAGCAGTCGCCCTCATTGCCAGTCCGATCTTGGTATAGCGGAAGAAAAGCATGAGTATCACTACACAAATAACAGACATGATCAGTCCTATCACAGACTCCGAGGGTATGGATATCGAACCCACCTTCGCGGTTATGCTCGGCAATAATCCATGGTAAGCCTTATATTCGGCTCCCCAGAGCAACGTTGCCAGCCCTGCCAATACCGTGGCGAGGGCTATGGTCATCATGACGACGGCCAGTACGGGTTGGCCCACCAGCGGACGCAGCATCAACCGTTCGATCAACAAACCCATTACGATTGCCACTGCGATTGCCAGCAAAAAAGCGGCCCATATCGGCAAACCGAGCGGCACCAAAAAGGTATAGCCAAGATAGCCACCGATCATAACAAAGTGTCCCTGGGCAATGTTAAACACATCAGAGCATTTAAGAATGATCACAAATCCGATTGCAATCAGGGCATAGACCATGCCTTGGGCAAAGCCGGTTACTACTAATTGTAAAAAAAAGGTCATCAGCCAGCCCCTTCAACAGATTCGATGTTAATCGTGGTCTTTATTGTTGCCATCCGCCCGTCACTGTATCCCACCTGCGCTTCTAACGGCAGCAAAGTCTCCCCACTGTAGATAGCTTCAATAAGCTTGCGATAGCGTTCTTCCAGAGATGCCCTTCTCAACTTCCTGGTTCTGGTTAACTCCCCCTTGTCAGGGTCGAATTCATTGGGGAGATTAACGAATTTCCTCACCCTGGCGCCAGCGGGCAACGTGTGGTTGACTCTGTCGATATCCTGCCTCACCAGCTCATGAACCTCCAGCGCCTGGGAAAGTTCGGCGAAAGAATTAAAAGCCACGTTCTCTTGTCCCGCCCACCTGCTGACGTTATCATAGTTTATGACGATGATCGCCGAAACGTAGGCTCCTTCCGGGCCGGCAAGTACCCAAGCGTCCTTTATGTAGGGGCTGAACCTCAGCCGGCTCTCGATAGATTGGGGAGCAAGCTGATCGCCACTCGCCAATTCAATCAGATCCCTTACCCTGTCTACAAATACAATATGTCCGTCGTCTCCAATGAAACCGCTGTCTCCGGTGTGAAACCACCCATCTTTAAGTACCTCGGATGTCATCTTCGGATCATTATGATAGCCTGAAAAAACCCCAGGGTGACGACATATTATTTCACCGTTGTTGCCTATTCTTACCTCCACTCCTCTGTGAGGAGATCCTACCGTCTCCGGCCGGATGTCATCATTCTTCGCTCCGGTGAACACTCCGCCCTCGGTTGATCCAAACAGGCTTTTGAGAGGAAGATGAAGCGCATGGTAAAACCTGAAGGCATCCGGACTGAGTATCGCGCCGGTCGTATAACAGATTCTGGTATTTGCCAAACCCAGGCTATGTTTGATGGACCTGAACAGGATGAATTTCGCGACAAAATAAAGTATTTTCAAGAACAAACTCGGTTTTTGCTTGCGATACTTTAATTCGGCCGTCTTCTCGCCAATGGGCATGAGCCGCCGGAAGGCAAACCGCTTCATGACGTCCGCGCGAAGAATCCGTGCCTGAACCATAGCTGCCTGACTTTCCCATAGCCGCGCCCCGCAGGACACAATACTTGGCCCGGTTTCCCGACTATCCCGCAGCTGGGTTTCCGGGGCTTCGGCGAAGTTCAGGATGCAGGCCGATAACAGATGGCAACCAATCCCAATCCATTGCTCATTTATCCAGACGGGTGGCAGATAAGGGACAACATTATCATTCTCAGACCAGGGGTCGAGCTCCAGGAGATAGTCGGCACCCGCTCTCAGTGACCGATAAGTGTGGACAGCTCCCTTGGGCGCCTCCCCTGTGGTACCCGCGGTGTAAATGATCGCGCAGATATCATCCGCTTTGCCGGATTTCACATTCTGCTCGAAGCTCCCGGGGTGTTCGGCTTCGTACGCTTCACCCAGTTTCAGGGCCTCCCTATACCCGACCAGAATATCATCTTCATAGTGGGCAAGGCCCTTATAATTCCAGAAAATAACCTTTTTTAGAAGAGGAAGCATTTCCTTGATTTGAACAAACTTATCAACCTGCTCCTGACCTTCAACAACGGCAAATCTTGCCTCGGAATTTTCAGCAATGTATTTTATCTCCAATGGCAGCAGTTCGGAAAACAATCCCACGGACACGCCATGGATCGCCTGGGCGGCCAGCTCGGCATAGTACCACTGGGGGGCATTATCTCCGATAATGAGCACCTTGTCTCCAGCCTCAAAACCAAAACCCAACAGACCAAGTGCCAGGTTTTTAACATTGAGATAATATTCATTCCAGGTATGAGGCTGCCAGATACCATGGTACTTGTGACGCATTGCCCTGCGACTATCACCATATTTTTCATAATTATATTGGAGTACCTTGGGCCAGGTATCACCCTTTGTCTGGTAGGATTGTTCCATCCTGATCGTCGCTTCCCTCTGCTCTTTTGTTAACCCACCCAACGCTTCCTTCGCCTGTAATGCTTGATTTCACGATAGCTCTTTCGGGAGCCCACCGCCGACAGTCCCATATAGAATTCGCGAACGTCCTCATTGTCTTTCAAATTCTCTGCCGGACCGCTCAGAACGACCCGGCCATTTTCCAAGACATGGCCGTAATCGGCGATAGTCAGGGCGGCTCTCACATTTTGCTCCACAAGGAGTATGGCCATCTTTTGCTCGACATTGATTTTCTGGATAATTTCATATATTTCTTCCACCAGAAGCGGCGCGAGACCGAGTGAGGGTTCATCCAAGAGCATCAGTTCGGGATGCGCCATCAGCGCCCGCCCGATGACCAACATCTGCTGTTCACCGCCGGACAGGTAGCCGCTCATCCGGCGGCGGAGAGGTTTAATGGCCGGAAAGTAGTCAAAGACCACTTCAAGATCCTGCTTGACTCCACGCCTGTCCTTGCGGCGGTAAGCCCCCACGAGCAAATTCTCCTCAACGCTGAGGCGCTCAAGAACCCTGCGCCCTTCCATCGCCTGGCTGATGCCCAAACCCGCTATATTCTCGGGACCCAGCCGGTCTAGGCGGTGACCATTAAACTCGATGCTCCCTTCGGTTACTGCGCCCTCTTCCGTCTTGAGCATCCCCGAGATGGCCTTTAAAGTCGTCGTCTTGCCTCCGCCATTGGCTCCGAGCAGGGCAATAATCTGGCCGTCAGCCACCGATAACGATACGCCTCGCAGGGCCTGTATAACATTCATATAGACTACTTCAATATTGTTGACTTCCAGCATATTCTCTGCCCTTCCTCAGCGGCGGTCACCTCGATCAACCTTCTTTTGCCTTCCCCAGGTACGCACTGATAACCTCCGGATTCGTCTTAATTTCAGCCGGCGTGCCCTCGGCAATCTTACGTCCAAAATCAAGGACAACAATTCTGTCGGCTATGTCCATCACCACACCCATATCATGTTCAACAAGGACGATGCTGCGAATCCCATCTCGCAGAACGGGTGTGTCCGGATAGGTGGCTCCCTGACCTTCAAATATGTCAAGGATGAAGCGGGCGATGTCCTCCTTTTCCTCAAGATTCATCCCTGCCATGGGTTCGTCCAGCAGGAGTATTTTCGGCTCAAGCGCTAGCGCTCTTCCCAGCTCAACTCTTTTTTGCATCCCGTACGGCAAGACGCCGACGACTCTCTTTCTCATCGGCGCCATTTCCAAAAAGTCGATAATCTCCTCAACAGCTTGACGGTGCTTGATCTCTTCCTGAAGTGCCTGGCCAAAGTATAGCGCACCGGTGACGAAATTTTGCTTCATAAGCACATGCCGGGCGGCCATGATGTTATCTTGCGTGCTGAGCCCCGTGTAGAGTTCGATATTCTGAAAAGTTCTGGCAATGCCGAGCTTAGCCAGCTTATCGGGGCGCATGCGGGTAATTCTTTTTCCATCGTAGAAAATCTCGCCCTCTTGGGGTTTGTAAAAACCATTGATGCAGTTCAGAAGGGCGGTCTTCCCGGCCCCATTTGGTCCAATGATGGCCAGGATCTCATTATCCCTGACGTCCAGGCTCACCTCATGAAGGGCATAAACACCACCAAAACTGAGCAAAAGGCTGTCAACTTTCAGTCTGACTTTTCTATCCGGTTCCATCATATATTTTTTTATATCATTTCTCAAATACAGCAGCAATGCTTTTCTTTTCGCTCAAATGAATACAACCGGTCGGACACACGCTGACGCATGCCGGCTGTTTATTTTCGGCCAGTCGCTCGATGCAGAGATCACATTTTACCGCCACATCCTGCTTGTCTTCGAATTGCATGGCGCCGAAAGGGCAAGCTTCGACGCATTCCCTGCACCCGATGCACAGGCCGGCATCGATCAATACAATGCCCTGATCATTCCTTGAAATGGCATCCACCGGGCACGCCTCTCCACAGGGCGGTCTGGCGCAATGGTGACAATATACAGGCATGAAATCGGGAGACCGTTCCGTAACCCGAACCAGCCTGGGACCTACGCCCAGTGCATGCTCCTGCTTACATGCGATCTCGCACGCATGACACCCCATACAGTTCTTCTTGTCAAAGATCAAGGCAATCTTCTCCATTTCATTTCTCCTCTTGTTCTTCACAGCGGGATATGTTGCACAGTAATACCCTCAGATTAGTCGCACCCATCACCGGATCCATGGACTCATAAGAATTGTCGGTCAGGATATTGATGTTGGAAGTATCCCAGCCGTGGTGGGGACCCTTCATCTCCGGGTACCACCAGCCGTGTTCGGCCACGATCACCCGGGGATCGATTTCGTCGTTGAGCTTGGCCCTCTCTTTCACCCGTCCCCTGGGCGACTCCAGCCAGACCCAGTCTTCTTCTCGAATGCCGTGCTTTTCGGCTGTTTCCGGATGTATCTCTACGATGGGATCGGGCCTGATCTCCCTCAGCCATGGGATCTGCCGGTTTGCCGAGTGAAAAAAAGTGGGCGTCCTCAATCCGGCGTTCAGGATATAGGGGAACTTCTCTGCCAGATCCGGTCTTGAGACCGGGCTTTCAGGAATCTCCGTATATTTGGGCAGGGGATCGCGCCCCCATCCTTCGAGAATCGTCGAGTACAACTCCACTTTTTTGGTGGGGGTTGAAAACCCCTTTTCCCGGTATTTGTAGAACTTCGGTTCGCCACGGAGGTAGCCTTTCTTCTTAAATTCCTCCCAGGTAAGTCCCGTCGGTTTCAGCAGCCAGTCCAGGGCATCCTCCACCGTGTCCCACCATTGCTGCCCCATGCGCTTGCCCAGTTCCATGAAGATCTTGTGGTCTTGCCAGCACTCGCCGATCTCCACTGCTTTCTGTCTTGCCAGCACATACCCGTGGAATTTCCAGTTATCCGCCACGTGATTCTGCTCGAGCCAGGTACCGGCAGGCAGAAAAATATCGGCCAGTTCTGCGGTCGGTGTCATGAAAAAATCCGAAACGGCCAGAAAATCCAGTTTACTCAAGGCCTCATAAACCTCATTGGCGTTTGCCCGGGTTATCACCGGATTGGTTCCCACCAGATATCCTGCTTTAACGGGATAGGGCTTCCCTTTCAGGACCGCATCCCAGGCGCATTTAGGTGTCACAATGGTCATCCGGGCTGCGAGCTTGTATTGTTCACCACCAAGTTGCTTTAATCGCTGCTCGTTAGACAAGGATTTGTGGGATGAGAATTCGGAAATGGACCGCGTCCCTGGCGGTTGGTGAAAGACATTGCCCCCGGGCGCATCGAGGTTCCCTGTTGCCGCCATCAGCCCCACCGCTGCCCGGGTAAAATCCGTGCAATTGATGGTCTGTTCTGTGGGAACGCCCCAATGGATTCCCGCCGGCTTGGTAGTGGCATAAAGTCTTGCAGCCTTCCGGATAAGGTCCTGTTTCACCCAGGTGATCTCTTCCACACGGTTTAAGGGATAGTCCTTTCTCACCCGCTCGACAAATGCGTCCCAACCGTGAATGTACTGTGATACAAACTCTGCATCATAGAGCTCTTCTTCAATGATCACATTATGAAATCCCATGGCCAGCGCCGCATCCGTGCCTGGACGCAACTGGAGCCACAGATCGGCCCTCTTTGCAAGAAACCCCTTTCTGGGGTCGATGACAATCAGCCTGGCCCCTTTCTGATAGGCCCGCCAGAAACTCACCCCCTTGTACTCGTCCGGATTGGTCCACAGGGGATTGCAGCCCCACATGACAATACACTTGGGACTATTGGCATAGTCAATCGCTGGATGCCTGCCACAGGTAGTAAGGGTGGCGCCGATTCTGGAGAGGTAACACATATGACCGGCCGTCAGCATATTCGGCGTGCCGAGCATATTGCCGAAGCGGGAGAAGTGACTCTCGAAGTCGCGTCCAGTCCCCTGTCCGATCATGATGGCCTCGGGACCAAATCGGGTTTTTATTTCGTTGAATTTGTCGGCAATGGTATCCAATGCCTCGTCCCACGAAATCCTCTCCCATCCTTTCCCGGTCTTCTTCATCGGATAAAGGATCCTGTCCGGATGATAGGCCAGTTGCGTGATAGATAGCCCTTTTGTACACATGGTGCCGTGGCTAATAGGTGACTCGGGATCGCCTTCCACTTTTACGACCTTGCCGTCCTTCACATGGGCGACGACACCGCATCCCCCATGGCAACTTCGACAGACAGTTTTGACCTTCCTGACTTCTTCCATTCATCCCTCCCATTTTTCTCCACCGAGACGTCCGGCGACAACGATTGCGCTAATGATTTTTTGCTGGTTATAACTGGGCTTTCACCCTATTTTGCCCGATCGACGGGCCACTCGGTTGCTCCACTCCGGCCGGAACCATTCCAAAATCCCCAAGACAGATTGTATGGCCGGGGGGGGCGACAATGAATTCATCGTCATCCCATGGGCCTTTGCATATCCTTTCGAGGAGCTCGCGTGTCCCCCTAATCTCCTGATAGGTCAGGTCCAGCTCGTCCGCAACTTTTCGCGCATACGCGCGACAATCCCCCTGGTCCTCATGGCCCGTATCGATAAAGGCGAGGCGCGTGTAGTGCTGGATCATGCGTTTCATGATTCTATGGGCCCACTCCCTGCCGTAACGCTCCTCCATTCCCCTCAGTTCCTCCAGAAGGGTAATCCCGGCGTCAATCCAGCCCTTTGACAGAAAGTAGGTACCGGGTTCCTTCTCCAGTTCCTTTCTGTATCTCTCCCTGGAGCCCAGGAAAAGGGAAATGCAGTCTTCCTGACGGGGAACGACAAGGGCGCTGTCAGTGGCCTTCAGACCGACCACACCCATGGAACACAATCCATAACCCAGGATGATAGTCTCCGTGTCTCCTGTTGTTTCATCTATCACAGCCTGAAGGGCGTTTCTCAGCTTGTCGGGATTCAGGTGAAGTCCTGACTCGACGGGGTAGGCCGCCACCCCGGGTGGTATGAGTTCTCCCATCTCTTGGATCACCGTCTTACAGGCTATGATTCTGGTCCTTATGTTATTCACTTGTAGACGCCATACTCCTTTGTAAAGTCGATCATGGCGTGAATGGTCTCGGGTTTTCCTTCATCCATGGAGCACCCGCTTGCCATGATATACCCGCCCCCTTTGCCTGCAACATCAATCAGTCCCTTGCATATCTCTTTGACCTGTTCAGGGGTGCCGGAGAGAATCGTGGTGATGGGAACATTCCCGGCGATACAGGTTGTTTCGCCGACAACCTCTTTGGCCTTTGCCATGTCGGTTTTATCAAACATCCATACACAGCGACCCTTTGGGAGTTCGTTAAGATATTCCAGCCGCGAGTTATATCCACCTTCGGCAAAGAGGAAGGGGATACATCCCTCTTCAATAAGGCCGAGAACGACCTCCTTGAGGAAAGGCCAGTAGAAGGTCTTGAACTGCTCATCTGACATGAAACCGTCAGCGCCCTTGTGCAGGGGAATAAACACGATCGGGTTTCCGGATATGTTGGGACCGGATATGCCCAGCTTGATCATGATCGGAGTAAGCCGTTCAAGGGCCTTGAGCAGCAGGTCTTTCCGCATATACATATCCATCATTGCCGCCCGGGTTCCCCTCATGGTATCAGCCAACGCGTCAAAGGGGGCCTTTGAAATGCCTCCGGCGCCGTTCACATGGCCCTGTTCCTGAGCCTCTTTTTCAAAGGCACCGATGTGCCCCCCCCACTCAAAGGCGGCCTTTCCGGCATCCATGAGGGCCTGAAGGGCACTTTGTATTTCGGGCGTTCCGAGGGAAATCAGAGTAGGTCCCATGCACGGGAGTTCCAGCAGACCGGTCAAGGGTGGAAAAAACTGAAAGGGCTTGAGAGCATCGCAGATGCGCGGCAGATAGGTCCTGAGAAAAAAATCGGAAGGATCTTCAATAAGCGCCTCGTACTCGTCTGCAGTCATATATTCACCTTCAACGCACTGATAAGGATACTTTTCGTCCACGCCCTTGCCGGGCAACCGGTAAAGCGTGTATCCCAGCTTTTCGAGCGGTGCATGGTTCAGCACGAGCCCCGGGCTGATGTAATAATCGGGTTTATATTCCGCAAGATATCGTCTCCACACGGAAACGAGTTTTTCGCCGTCCCGCATGACTTCCCCGGGAAGGACATCAAAAAGGGTGACGGGCATGAAGGTGTGAAAGGGAAAGACCGGCACCCTGTCCGGTGTCTTCCTTAATTGAACCACGTCTTTAAAGCGGGTAATCTTTCTCTGATAGGATGCCCTTGCCTCGGGGCTTGCGAAGTCAAGGCCTTCCCCTGCGAGCCACCGTTCAAATCTGGCTTCCTGTCTTTCTTCAATCGTCAGTTGTTTCCAATCTTTTTCCATGGCTATCCTCCAATCCATTGGTTCGCAAGTTTGACGGCCTCCATCGCGTCAACACCAAAGGCATCAGCCCCAGTGTAGATCTTGACCTGATTGTCTATCTGGCCGCCGCCGATCATCACTTTTATTTGATCGCGCAGGCCCGCCGCTCTAAAGGCTTCGATGGTCTCCTTCATGGATTCAAAGGCAAGGGTCAGGAATCCGCTCAACCCGACAACCGTCGAACCGCTCTCCTTGATGGCGTCCACAAATTTTTGCTCAGGGACGTCTATGCCGAGATCAATCACCTCGAAGCCGTTTATCTCCAGCATGAAAACGACCATATCCTTCCCGATATCGTGGATGTCGCCTTTCACCGTTCCTATGATGACTTTTCCGATCTTTTCAGTCTCCACCCCTTTGCCGGCTTTCATATGAGGCTCCAGGATTTCCGTTATCCTCTTCAAGATCTCTCCGGAAAATACCAGGTCCGGAATGAAATAAGTGCTGTCCGCGAAGCGTTCTCCCACGATTTTCATCCCCTCTTTTGCGTCCTCCAGAATCGCCAGAGGGTCCATCCCCTCATCCACGGATTTCTGAACCAAGTTGATTGCCTCCTCCATCTTCAAATCCGCAAGCAATGTCGCCAGTTCTTTTGCCATGTTGTCATGCTCCTTTCACGTTTTAAGCCTATGCATTTTTTGATCATTCAACCTCAATTCCCATAATCCCGCTTATCTCTGAACCCCACCTCATGAGGCCTTGGGGAGCGGGAAGATCATTTTCGCGGTCGGGCGTATCTCAGGATATTTTCCGCTGTATACAAGCTCAAGTTCGTAGGGCCATTTTTTACCTTTGACCCATTGACCTCCCACCAAAGGCGTTTCACAATAATGTTTGTCATTAAATTTGATATGGCCGATAATGGTGTCAAGATCAGTCTTTTCTATAGCCTCCCGCAAGGTGTTTTTCTCAAGACTCTGTGCACGTCTGAGCACATCAAACACAATTTCGTATCCTGCATGTTTAAAGCCGATGGGCGGACCCCATTGCCTCTTGGTCTCCATTTCCCAAGCGTCGCATATGTTCGCAGGGGTCTCTCCGGATAGAGATGACTTGAAGGGGTGGTAACGGCTCCACCAGACCTCCATGGTCAATCCATGCCCCAGATTCCCTCCCAGTGCTTCGAGACCGGATGGAAAAAGAAGAGCCTTCCCCATAGTGGCGATTTTTGGTATGAACCCATTTTGATGAGCCTGCCTCCAGGCGGTTGCAAAGTCGGGTAGAATGAGAGATCCTGTGAGAATCTCGGCCTTCTCCTCCTTAAAACGGTTGATAATGGAGCTGAAATCTTTATTGAAGTATGGAAATCTGCCGGGGTCTATGAACTTATATCCTTTCGGGCCAAGTTTCTTTGCGAAAATCGGCGCCATGGTTGTCCCGTCGGGATCATTCGGAAAGAGACCTCCAACGACCTTGTTTGTTTTATCCGCAACCTGATCCCACATGCCAATGAATAGGTCAGTCCAGCTGTCGAGCGTCCAAAATGACTCATAAGACCATTTGTAAGGCCCGCCAGTCAGCCATGACTCAACAGGGACCCCAAGGCAGATGCAGGGCATTTCAAATCTCTCACAAACCCCACAAACGGGATTTACGACATCCGGCGTATACATGACAAGCATCAGATCAATCTTGTCCCCCATAATAAGTTTGGAGGCGAGTTGCGCCGATTTGTTCGGACTGCTTTCCGTATCCACAATTTTCACTTTAACGGGAAGCTTCTTTCCGCGATCTTTGATATATATCCCGCCGTTCTTGTTGATCGCCTTCACGACTCTATCGGTCACCCATTGAGTCGGTTCCCCCAGGCCGGCCAAAGGACCGGTAAGAGAACTGGGATGGCCGATCAGGATATAATCTCGCTTCGCGGCGAAGGCTTTTCGTGCAAGGGACGGCGCCAAGGCCGCAGCTCCCAGCGTCGCTCCAAAGGTTGATGATTTTTTAATAAACTCTCTTCTCGTAATTCCTTTTTTCCTGTCTGCTTTCATAACATTCTCCTTGGATTGGGTTATCATAATGCTCTCGCGCAATACCTACAGGCCCAAGAAACGGGCGGTTATCCGTCATCCACCAGGCGCGGCCGATACGGTGAAATGGAATCGATCACCGGATGAGGCTTACACGGTTCACGTCTCCAATTTACCTTCCCGAAAGGCCGCGGTGTAGGCCTGGCACCAGGGGTCCTGATCCAGCAAAGCAGCCGTAGCTCTTAATGTTGCCATGAGCTTTTTGTCCAGGGGATCAACAATGGCCGCGTTGAGCCCGGCCTTCATGGCCAGGGTCAGAAAAGCCCTGTTCAAAAGGGCTCGCTTGGGCAGCCCGAATGAGATATTGGAGAGACCGCAGATGACGTTGGCCCCCTCCAGTTCCCGTCGAATCCCTTCGATGGTCTCGAGGACCATCAATGCCGCATTTGTATTGGCGCTGATTGTCTGAATTACAGGGTCCAAAAAGATTCGCTCCCGCTTCATGCCCAGTCTCTCCAGCTCTGAAACGAGTCGGCCGGCGTTTCCCAGGGCCTGTTCCACGCTCTTGGGAATGCCCCGGTCATCAATGCAGAGAGCCACAATATCGCAATCCCTCATTTGGATAATCGGTGCCATGGCTTCAAAACGGGATTTTTCCAGGGTTGTCGAGTTGAGCATGGGCGGATATTCAACCTGATTCAGGACCTCCTTCAGGCTCTCCGGGTTTGGACTGTCGATACAAAGCCTTGCCTGTGGCAGGGCCTTCTGAATGACTTCAATCAACCAGAGAAGATCCTCCACCTCTGAATTTCGACGCGATCCGGCGTTAACATCGATCAGATCGGCACCGGAGTCAACCTGGGACCTCACGTCCGCCTGAATGTACGCTGTATCCCGTTTGGCCACGCCTTCATTTATCAACTTGCGGCTTGTATTGATCCGTTCACCAACAATCAGCATATGCTTCCTCCTTGAAGCTCCACGAAGCACCTGCACTGGATTTTCCAAACGGGCAACCCATTATGGCTCCGTGAGCATCAGCCTCATCCGGCATTTGGGTCCAGATGACAGGGTTCGAGCAGGCAGGTACGGGTGAAGGCCTTACTAAATTCCGGTGTGCCCGCCAATTCTAGATATTTTACGCGTGACAGTAATTTCCCGACCGCCTTTCGTTTAGCGGAAGACAACAGAAAAAGCCTGGCACCTGTACCCGCCGCGTTTCCAACCTGGCGAAACCTGCCGAGGGGAAGAGAGGGCAGCATCCCGATGGCCATTGCATTGGAAATATCAATATAACTGCCAAAGGCACCGGCTATAATAACCTTATCGATCTCTTTTGGGGAGATGCCCTCTGTCTCCATGAGAATCTCCATTGCAGCCTGGATGGCAGCCTTGCCCAGCTGGACCTCCCGGACATCCTTCTGGGTGATGGAAATCTCCGGGCCCCTCCGATCCTCCTCTTGGGGGACAAGGATAAATTCTAAGTGCCCATTCTTCTTGACCACTTGGGGATGGGAACCTTCCAGCATTCGGCCGCCCCTGTCCAGGACACCGGCCAGGCAAAGCTGAGAAACAGCGTCCAGTATCCCCGATCCGCAGATACCGATGGGCTCCGCATCATCGATGGTCTTGTAGCGGATTCTATCCTCCCTTCCAAGGTATATCTTCTCAATCGCCCCTGGAGAGGCCCTCATGCCATCTCTTATCTGATATCCTTCGAACGCCGGACCGGAAGCGCAGGACGTGCTTGTTATCTTTCCCCGGGCTATCAGCGATATCTCCGTATTGGTGCCGATATCAATAACCATTCCGTTCCCGTGATCCCATTCTCCGCCTGTGGCCGTCAGGGCGGCCACATGATCGGCCCCCACAAAGCCTGCGATGTTGGGAGGCAAATAAACATAGGCTCCCGGAGCAAACTCCAGGCCTATGTCCCTGGCCTTGATGTTCAAGTCCCCGGACACGGCCGGCACAAAGGGAGCTATTGCCAGTTGGCGGACAGGCAGGCCCAGCATCAGGTGATGCATAGCCGTGTTGCCGACAATCACGGCATCTAGGATATCTCCGGTTTCTGCGCCTGCTTCAGCGCATAAGCTCCCCGCTAACTCCATCAGCCCTTCTCTGACCATATTCGCCATCAAGGTCCGCCCGCCCGGCGATTGGATCGCAAAATTGATTCGTGTAATGATGTCCTCGCCTTTGCTGATCTGGGGGTTCATGATCGCTCGTGAAGCCAGCGTCTCTCCTGTATCCAAGTCGATCAGGTACCCTGCTATCTTGGTTGAGCCCAAGTCAACGGCCAGGCCAAACGGACGGGAACCGGGGGGCCTGACTGCGACCAGTTCCCTGTCCTGAATGTGTGCCGTCAAGTTCCAATTCCATTCCCGAAGCCGTGTTGAAAGGTCCCTCAAGACCTGGATATCCACATGTACAGAGCCGGGAGCATTTATCTTTTCGAGCAGATTCTCCGCATCTGCCACAGGCTTCGCCAATGAGGGTGGTTCAATCTTGCAGGCAACAGACCTGATCGAGGGGTCAAGGGGAATATCTATCTCCGTGCCCTCAACCTGCAGGCGTTGCTGAGTACTCAGGGATTCCGGTGGCACATACACCCTGCAATCGTCTTGTGGATACGCCTGGCAGGCCAGCCGCCAGCCGCTCTCCAGCTCCTCTTCGGTAAAGGCCTCACGCTCTGCAGCGGTCACGTCCGAAGACCTCCCTTCCATGACCCTTATCTTGCAGCCCCTGCATTTTCCAAGGCCCCCACAAAGACTGACCAACTCAACACCCAACCGATGCGTGCAGTCCAGAAGGGTTTCCCCGGTAGGGCACGGCCCCCGCCTGCCAACAGGCTGAAATGTTACCTGATGATCGCCCATGTCTCTATCACCAATCGGCAGAGGACCCCGTGCCATACGCCCGCCGGTGTCTATTCATAAATGCCGTACTCCCTGGTGACGTCAAACATGGCCTTGACATTTTCCAGTTTTGCCTCATCGAAAAACGCACCATTGCCCATAATAAAACCACCGCCTTTACCTACCGTATCGATGAGTTTCCTGCAATAGTCTTTCACTTCATCAGGTGTACCTAATTTCAACGTGGAGGAAGGCACGTTGCCGATGAGGCAAGCATTCTCCCCCAATGTTTCCTTGGCTTTCCCCATATCTGTCTGGTCAACCATCCACATCGTCTTGCCTTTCGGTATGTCTTGGATAATTTCCAGACGCGAGCCCCAAGACCCCTCAAGCGCAGGAAATGGTATGCATCCTCCCTCAATTAAGCCCAACATGACCTGTTTAAAGGTGGGCCAGTAGAATTTTTTAAACTGCTCGTCGGACAGGAAGCCATCGGCACCCTTATGGAGGGGCATGAATATCTGAGGATTTCCGGTCTGTTGAGAAGCGCCTATTCCCATACCAATCATGATAGGCACGAGTCCCTCCATGGCCTTAAGAAGCTTATCGGGCTGCCGGTACATATCCACCATGATCCCTTTGGTCCCCCTGAGGGTGTCACCGATTGTGTCAAACGGTGCCTTGGTAAATCCGCCGAGGATATTGGGAAAGCCTAATGATTTCAGCTGGAGATCTGAACCACCCATAGCCATCGCCCATTTCAGAGCTTCAGCGCCAGCCTCAAAAAGGGCCTTAAAGGTGCCTTGAACAGGGGGCAGCGCATAGGGTATAAAACTAAAGGCAACCCCATACATTTCAAGTATGCCGGTTAGCGGAGGGAGCATCGTGAAACCCTCCAACGCTCCGAATACGCGCGGCAGATAGAAATTCCTGAAGTAAAACGACGGGTCGGTTATCAGGAGATCATATTCCTCCGCGGTCATGTATTCCTTTTCATTGCACTGGTAGCAATGTTCAGGCTTTACCCCATGGCCCGGCCAGGAATAGAGTTTGTAGTCAAGAATCTCATAGAACTTCCCCGGTCCCGGCGCTGAAGCGCCTATATTCATATCCGGCTTAAGTTCCAAAATTAATTTATTAAAGGCCTCGGTGCATTTATCATAGTCATACATGGCCTCTTCAACAGTCATCCCGGCATTAATATAAGGGAACATACTCGGAAGTATAGTGACCGGCACTCTGTCCGGAGTCTTTTTTAGCTGAATGGCATCCTTAATTCTATTGATACTTGCCTTGTAGTTAGCTTCTGCTTCCGGGGTTTGGAACTGGAGGTCATTTCCCTCAGGATCTTTCGGCGCAAGCAGCTTTTGAAACTGCGTATCCTGCTTTTCATCTGCGGACATTTCTTCCCACTTCTTTTCCATTGCTTTACCCTCCTATCCAGCGCTGGGCCAGTTTAACAGCCTCCATTGCATCTTTTCCATAGGCGTCGGCACCGGTAAAACCCCTGACCTGTTCATTGATCTGACCGCCCCCTATCATTATTTTTACGTCATCCCGCAGCCCTGCCTCCCGGATGGCCTCTACGGTCTCCTTCATGGAATCAAACGCCAGGGTCAAGAACCCGCTCAGCCCCACGACCGTGCTCCCGGTCTCCTTGATGGCATTGATGAATTTCTCCGCAGGCACATCGATTCCCAAATCCGTTACGTCATAGCCATTCACATCAAGCATGAAAACCACAAGGTCCTTGCCAATGTCATGGATATCTCCGGCCACAGTCCCGATAATCACCTTTCCCAACCGATCAGCCTCTTCACCTTTGCCGCTCTTAAGCCGGGGTTCAAGGATTGCAATGATGCCCTTCAAGATCTCCCCCGAAAAAATAAGGTCCGGGATGAAATAATCTGCATCGGCAAACCGCTGCCCCACAATTTCCATTCCTTTCTTGGCCTGCTCCAAGAGCTCCATGGGATCGGTCCCCTGTTCCAGGGCCTTTTCCACAAACCCTATGGCCTCCTTTTCTTTCAAATCCGCTAACAGTCCTGCAAGTTCTTCCGACATAATTATCCGCTCCTTCTGTTCTGTGATGGATATGGTGGCCTCCTATTCCCAGACATACTTGGAAACCGGGGCCATTGGATCTGCTGTCCATTCCTGGGCCGAGCCGTCATATATCTTTACATTTTTATACCCGAGCACTTCGCTTAATACAAAGCACATTGTGCTGGAATATCCCCCTACCCCGCAATAGATGATTACCCTTTTTGCCTTTCTATTACCAACTGAAGGCAGCACCATTGCTTTAAGCATCTCTGATGCTTTGTAAGTCCCGTAAATTACACCCCCTTCATTGTCTTTTGAAAAATCCCAGAACCAGGGGACCGGCAAACATTTAGCGCCGGGGATATGACCTGCCCTTTTACACCAAGGCTCCAACGTTACACCAAAATACACATCAGCATCTCTGGCGTCGACAACGACTGCCTTCAGCGTTTTCCTTTCAAGGTAGCCTTTTGAAACAAACATTCCCTCGTTTATGTCCCCATCATATGATGACGGGGCTGGTGTAGTCGGTTCATTGGATACATCTCCTTCGTCTTTTACCCACTTGTTATAACCGCCATCCAGAATGGCTACGTTCCTAACCCCCGCGTATATGAGGGTAACTGCAACCCTGGTGGCATCAGCGATGGCATACACTGCCATTGGGCCGGCTGTTTTCCCGACAACAACTACCAACGACTCTTGAGTTATGCCGGAGGAGCCGATAGTGTTAAATAAATCAGCTTTTTCCGGCAATTCCATCCAAGGGAATGCTTTCCCGAATGGTGGATTTATGAACCACTTAGAAGACGAGCTATTTATCGCACCGGGAATATGGCCGGCGTTATATTCTTGGGCGTTTCTCACGTCAAGTATAACCAAATGTCGAGCATTCTTGTTCTGCTGTAACCATTCAGTGGAGACTAAAGGGGGAATTCCCCTGACCATCGGTGTCGGCATTTTGGCGAAGAGGCTGGAAAAAGATACCATTAGCGTTAATACCATTAAGCCTAAAATAAAGATCGTCTTTGCCATTTTTTCCTCCTTTCATTCAATGTCTAGAGGCTCTCATCCAAAACGTGTGGCTCTTCATCCTCCGCGAACGCTCTGAAAAACTCTCACCTCGACTCCTGGAGGTATTTCTTCCTCCATTTTGAGAACTCTTCCATCTACAACCGCCACGCCTCCCTGGTTCTCACAAATCCTCAGCCGGTCCAAAAGATTTTTCACCGACATCCCCGGTGGAACCTCAATCTCCATGCCCGTAGCAGTCCGGTAGTCGGGGAAAAGCCTGCTGAGGGTCCCGTATAACTTGACCCTGATTTTCATCTGTCGTGTCACAATCAGAGCCCCAAGTAGGCCTTTCTGATCAGCTCTTCTGAAAGCAGCTTTTCACTCTCCCCAGCCAGGATGACCCGTCCGTTTTCAATGACATACGCCCGATCAGCCACCTCCAGGGTATGTCGAACATTCTGTTCCACCAGGAAGATGGCGATACCCTGATCGCGAAGGCCCTCTATGATGTGAAAAATCTCGTGCACCATGAGCGGCGCCAGGCCGGATGACGGTTCATCTATCATGCACAATTTCGGCATTGACATGAGACCGCGACCCAGAGCGACCATCTGCTGTTCACCACCGCTCAATGTCCCGGCCAATTGTCCTTTTCTTGCACGCAATACGGGGAGGAGCTGATAGATCTTCTCCAGACTTTCTTCCTTCTTTCTCCATGTGTGCCGGAGATATGCACCCATCTCCAGGTTCTCACGGACCGACATGTCAGAGAACAGTCTTCTCCCCTCGGGTATATGGGAGATCCCCAGCTCAACAACGGCGTATGAAGGTCGCCCGTCAATCCTTTTTCCTCGGAACATCACCCTGCCGGAAGCCGGGCGCAGCAGACCGGATATGGTCTTCAGGAGAGTGGTTTTCCCGGCCCCGTTAGACCCTACCAGGGCCACGATCTCCGATGCCTCAACGCTCACGGATACCTCGAACAAGGCTTGGGCCTTGCCGTAATAGGTCTCGATGTGGTCAGTTTCCAGCATCCGCCCGCTCTCCAAAGTACACCTCAATAACTTTCTTGCTGGCGGAAATCTCCCGGGGAGTTCCCTCCGCAATCTTTGCGCCGTGATGGAGCACCATAATACGTTCGCAAACATTCATGATGGCCCTCATCACGTGTTCGATCATGATAACAGTAATCCCTCTCTCTTGAATTCTCTTGACCAACGCCATGGCCCGGCTGACCTCCGTGGGGTTCAGACCCTCCATCAATTCATCAAGCAGCAACAGTTCCGGTTGGGTCGACAGGGCTCGGGCGACTTCGAGTTTCTTCTGGTTAGCAAAGGTGAGGTCCTTGGCCGGCAACGTTGCCGCCTCTGCCAATCCCACAAATTCCAATAACGCCTTGGCCTCCTTTGCCGCCTCTGCTGCGGCCATACTGTCCCGCCTCCCAAAAGACGCACCCAAGAGGACATTATCGAAAGCCGACATATTGGCGAAGACCTTCAACGTTTGAAAGGTCCTCGCCAATCCCATCCTGCAGATTTGATACGGCTTCAAGCCGGTAATCTCTTTTCCCCTGAATTTTATACTCCCCGACCTGGGCTCAAGCGCAGCCGAAATCAAATTAAAGAGTGTTGTCTTCCCGGCGCCGTTGGGACCGATCAAACCGAGCACTTCGCCCTCTTCCACCAGGAAATCCACATCGATCACAGCGGCCAGCCCCCCGAAATACCTGGTCACGCCTCTCCCCTCAAGTATCACCATATTTTTTCCTCAAACTCTTTTCTCGTATCCTTTGTGCCAGCCCGATAATACCGTTAGGCATATAGAGGATCGCCACCACCATGATAATTCCGAAAATGAGCATGTAATAGTAAGGGAAGCGGGTGATGAGAAATTGCTCCAGATAGGTAAAGATTGCCGCACCGATGACCGGACCATACAGCGGCCGAATGCCGCCGAAGATGGCCATCAAAACGGGCATAAAGGAGATAAGCGGATTGAAGGCGATCGTCGGGTCGATATACGTCCATCGCGCGGCCATAGCACTCCCTGCCGCCCCCATAAAAAGGGCGCTGACCGCATAGATGATAATTTTCAAGGCGGTCACGTGAACACCGGAATGAGAAGCTGCTTCCTCATTTTCCCCGATGCTCTGGAGTGCCAGTCCATATCTGGAGCATCTGATAAAGGACACTGTGACCATCAATATGACAAAGATCATGAGCAAAATGTAAAAGACCGTGGTGTTCGCCACTGACGGAACCACTCTCCCGGTCGTCCCGGTGATATTCACCTCATACCACAAGATAAAATGGAGCAGGAGCTCAACGAGTCCGAAGGTGAACATCACAAAATAGATGCCTTTCAGCCTGAGGGTCAACGCGCCCACCAGGAGCGCCAGACAAAAACTCACCAGCCCTCCCAGGACGATCACCAACGGGAGAGGCAACGCCCTTCCGATTATGGCCGATGTATAGATTCCCGCCCCGAAAAAGGCGGCTGAGGCCAGTGAGATATAACCGGTCGGGCCGGAGAACAGAGTCCAACTCACTGCAATGGTCACATACATGAGAACGCTGGTGAGGACAATGACCGTATATGCCGATGCGTAAAGAGGTGCACTAGCCAGCAGGATCAGGATGAGCAGCACCAATCCGGCGACGAAAGCGTTCTTAGACGTTATTCTCCCAAATCCCATTTCACTATTTCCCCAAGATACCGGTCGGTTTTGCCAAGAGCAAAAGCATGAAAATAACGTAGTACGCCACCAGCGCAAGTCCCGGCTCTATATAGGTGACGATGCTCCCTATGAGGCCCAGGACAAGCCCCCCGATGAGACTCCCGGGGATACTGCCCAACCCCCCTAAGACGATCACGATGAGGGCGATCATGGTATATTCAAGCCCCATGGTCGGCTGGATCTCGTAGCACATGCTGATCATGCCACCGCCCAAACCCGCCATCATGGCCCCCAACCCAAAGCACAGGGCCAACACCTGATTTATTTTGACCCCCATGAGTCCGGCGGTATCCGGGTCCTGGGCTGCGGCCCGAATCGCCTTTCCCAATCGACTGCCGGCTAGGAAAAGATAGAAGACCAGACAGATAACCAGCGCAAATCCAAGGGTAAGGAGCCTGTTGCCCGCGAACTTGGCTCCCCAGAAATCGACTGAAAATGTCAGGTAGGTATATCCCTGAATATTAGCCCCCCAGATCAATATGGCAACATTCTGAATGATGAATAAGAGCCCGAAACAGGCCAACATGGAATTTCCCTCAAACGCCCCCGGCGTGGGAGACGAGATTCTCAGGCGGGTGAACAGGGTCCGGTAAAGAATGTACCCGACCGCGAACAGGACCGGGCCGCAAATAACAAGAGAAATAAGAGGGTTGATCCCGAGGAGAGTAAAGGCTGACCACGTGATAAAGGCCCCGAGCATGATAAACTCACCGTGGGCGATATTGAGCACGCGGGCGACACCGTACTGCAGGCTGAGCCCCACGGCGGTAACGGCATAAATGCCGCCCAGCAACAACCCGGAAATGACAATGTTCAGAATGGTTACCATCATGTGGAATGGATTCCCGCACCTGCGCAACAACAGTCACACGTTCTATTCAACTGACTCGGCAAAAACCCTCCCCAAAGGGGGTTTGTCCCCTCGGGAAGGTGTTCTGCGTAACTCATTCAAATCACTTTTTTGTCGGCCACGGCGGTTTCGGGTATTCCGGCGGCGCCGTGCGTTTTGGGCTGGGATCAATAACCTCAAACACCCCTTTCTGCCACTGACCGATCTCACCGGGATGATTGACAAAATACCGATCCTTGTCATACCAGTAGGGTCCTAGGGCCGTGTCAAACCTTTCATTCGCCATGATGTCTCTGATCTTTTTCTGGTTCAGGGTCCCGGCCTTCTCGATTGCCTGCTGGAAATCCTGGAGGGATGACCAATAGTACAGGCCTCCCCAGTAGTCGGGCTCCACCTTGAACTTTTTCACGAATTTGTCAACGAGATCCTTGGCCCCGGCAGAGGTCTTGGCATTCCACGCGCCCCCACCCATAACTCCCTCCACCACGTTTACACCGAAGTTATCTCTGAAGAGGTTGGGGGAAAAGGGTAGGACGGTCATGAAAAAAGCCTTGAAGTTGATCCCGAGGTCTATAGCCTGATGGGTGAGCAACATACCGCCGCCGGGATAGCAGGCCGCCACAAAGGCATCCACATTCAGGTTTTTTGCCTCTTTCAGCAAAGGCGACAAGTCCTTGATCCCGGGCGGGAAGCTCTTTTTGAGCTTTACCTGGATTCCATTCTTTTTCAAATATGGAACAAAGCCCTCACCGTATTCGATGCCATGAAGATCTGCACGGTAGATCACCGCTGCCGATTTCACGCCCACTTCCTTGAAAATGCCCGCAAGGGCCGGCGCCTGGGTCTCGGAAAAATTCAGGACCTGGAAAAAGTAGGGAAGATTGAGTTCCTTGAGTTTCAGTGCGCCTCCCGGGCCCCCGATTAGAATGTAGTGGTATTTGTTGGCTATTTGGGCGGCAGCATAGAGAAACGCCGTACTCCACGGAGGGAATACAAAGTCCACCTTGTCCTCCAGGATTAGCTTTTCCAGCAGCCTCGTCATGGTGCCCATATCGCTCTTGTCATCATATCGGATGAGTTCCACCGGCAACTTCTTGCCGTACTTCTTCACATATATGCCGCCCTTTTTGTTGACCTCATCCACCCACAGCTGGTAGATAGGCCCACCCGCTATGGCCACGCCCCCCGCAAGAGGGCCCGAGAGAGAAATGGCCTGCCCGATTCGAATCTTGTCTTTGGCTGCCGTATCCTTGACACCGACGGCCGCCACGACGAACAAAACCATGACCGCAAACACCAACAATCTGATCCATACCCTGTTTTTCATGGCTCCCCTCCTTCTCGATTCTTTAGAATCATTTCCATATGATTGCCATACAACCGCGCTACATCTCTCACCGCCTCAGGAAAACATTCGGGTGACATGTCTCCGATTTCGTGCTTCACCTCCTTTCCCGACATAACTGCAAATCATGAATTCCGTCCATTATATCGCCTTCAGCGGATATGACCACGCAAACCTCCGGGTATGTCCGGACAGGATTTTACCCTACTCCCCAATTGACGCCTGCACTGCTGAGTGCAGCCCCCGACACATCAACCACAGATGCGCCTCCGTCAAGCAGGATAGCGGAACCCGTCATGAAAGAAGAATCATCACTGGCCAAGTAACTGCAAATACCTGATATCTCTTCGGGAGTCGCAACCCTGCGAAGCGGGACGTTGGATGATATACATGCAAAAACCCCATCCACATCTGTTGAGAGTGTCTCCGTCAGCGGACTGAGTGCCTCTTCCAGCATCTCTGTTCTGGTCGCTCCCGGACAGACCGCATTACAGCGGACCTTGAATGGTCCGTAATCAAGAGCAGCCTGCTTCGTCAGCATATTGAGAGCGGCTTTTGATGTGCAGTAGGCCGACATTCCCGGCAGGCAACGCAGCCCACCTAGGGAAGAAATATTAATGACCGATCCACCTCCCCCTTTAATCATATGGGGTATGGCCGCCTTCATGGTCAAGAAAGAACCGGTGAGATTCACTTCGATCACTCTTCGCCAGATTTCTTCATCCACATTGGTAATCGTGCCACCGGGATCAATGCCCGCATTGTTCACCAGCACATCGAGTCTACCTTCAAATTGCAGTGCGGTCTCCACCATTCCCTGGACGTCCCCGTACTTCGAAACATCTCCTGATCTTGTCACCACCGTCTCCGGGGGTAAAGATTCAGCTATCCTGTCCAGCTTTGCCTGGCGCCGCCCGGTAATACATATCTTGGCCCCGTCTGCGACAAACCGCTTCGCGACCGCAGCCCCGATCCCTGTGCCTCCTCCGGTTATGAGTGCTATTTTCCCTTTCAGTCTCATCTCGCCGCCTCCTCAGCACGTACTATTTCTTGTTTCCGTGACCACTTCCCGTTTCACCGTCCTCAGTCCGTCTCTCAATAATCAAAATGGTTGCATGTCCTGTGGGTAGAAGGTCATGGACAACTTCCTGATCAGGGCGCCCGCAGGGGTGTTGGCGACCGATCCATCGTCTCCGATGGCGAAAAACTTCCCGGTTTCTCTCATCTGGTTCCAGTTATGAAAGAAGACGGTCGAGACAGGCAGGCCGAATTCCCGAAAACAGAAAACGTACTGGTTTTCGTCAAACTTGTACGTGGTGTGAAAATCAACATCCGCCTCGCCCTTCAGCGGCCCTACGATGCAATGCCAGGTATAGCGCTGGGCGTTCAGGTAGACATGTTCAAAGCACTGGTTCGGATTATAGATGTAAAGGGCCCTGAGTCCGATCAGGTCACGAGTCGGCGCAGGCTTTCGACCTGCCGGCGGGACAGCCTGATCGCCGAGGATGCCGGGAGAAAAATCATGGACCGCGCGGGGCTCTCGGCCCACTTCACCTTCGCGCATAGTGGTTAGGATTGAGAGGACTTGCCGTGTGTCGGTGTTGACGATAAACGTGCGGGATATTCGAGGCTCCAGGGTGAATGTCATGTCAACATAGTAGGTTCGAGAGGCGACTTCCACCACTTCGCACCAATCCGTTCCCTTTTCAGTACCGCTCTGCCAGTTCACCCTATTAGGATGCGTGAATTCAAGATTGAAGCCCGTCCCCGAATCGAGGGTGATTTTCATCTTCTGACTGACCAACGCCGTCGTAGCCGAAAGACGGTGATAGGCCATGTCGGAGGCGTAGTCTTCATACTTGTAATTCGTTTCACCTTCCCGTTGCGACATCGAAAACCTCCTTTCTTCTCTGCACTTTCCCCCTTGTGTTAGAAATCAAAGGTCCGGTCGAGCTCTTCATTAGAGATGGAAAACACCTTATTGTGGGGCGGCAGGGGTTCCTTGTAGTAGAACTCAGGCAATCGATCGTCCTCGCTGGTGAATCCCGCCTTTCGGTTAAATTCCCGTTCCGCCTGCAACACCCGGAGGCCCAAAGCCGCGACATCCTCCGGACCAAGGTGCGTACCGAATTTCGCGTTGATCGCTTTGAGCAGAGCCCCTCCCCCTTCGGGGGTGGCCAGGGTCACATAAGCCATGAAGCACAGGCCCGTGCAGTCAGCAGCAGCCGTGGCTATTTGCAGATTTCGGGAGGCCTCCACCTGCCCCTCCGGGTTCAACGGGTCCAGTTTCTGTTCCAGGTATTCACCGACCACATTTCCGGCCGTGTGATCCGCACCCATGGGCGAGGTGGCGAATGTCACGCCGTGGCCCTGCATGGCTCTTGGGTCATAGGCGGCAACGCTCTGACCCTTCACCACGGGAACCCGCGCGTGATTGAAATGCTTACCTACCGCGGCCGGGCCCTGTCCCAGAATCCTGCCGAATTCGGTACCTGAAGCGATCTCCTCGACCATCTCGAGGGCGGCCTCACCGTCTCCGAATGCCCTGTAGCCCGCATCCATTGCCACACCAACAGCCACCCCCGTGCTCATGGTATCCACGCCGATGTCATCGCAAAGAAAATCCAGACGGGCCACCGTATCCAGATCACCGATTCCGGTCATGCCTCCCATGGACCAGATGGTTTCGTATTCGAGAGAGCTCGTCACATATTTGCCCCCTTTATCCACGAACTCGTTGGAGCAGTGTATAATACATTGGGCGCAGCCCATGTGGGTGGTCTTTCCACCCCGCTCCTGAATCATCTGTGCCATGGCCTCCCCGCTGATCTTTTCCCACCCTTCCAGCACGCCTTTCGTGGCATTGTAACAGGGAAAGGCCCCCATTGCATTGACCGGAGCCACCAAGCCGGCCGTTCCCAGCTCAGGCATCACATGTCCGCCCATGGGATCCTCTTTGATCACCTTGACGATCACCTTATTTGCCTCTTTGAAGGCGTCCGGATCGGCAATGGGATCGGCATTTTCTCCACGCGGGTCCACCACGATGGCCTTCAGTCCTTTTGCTCCCATGACCGCCCCCAGCCCCCCCCGTCCCGCAGCACGGCAGGGGCGTCCGTCCACGTCGGTTGTCTGGATGGAGGCAACGGCCATTTTCTGTTCCCCGGCCGGCCCGATGCAGAGCACCGCGTTCCCGGCGCCGTAGGTGTCGAAAAGTCTCTCTGCCAGGGCATAGGTCCGCATCCCCCGGTAGGCAGCTCCGGGAACCAGATCCACCTCCCCGTTTCGGTCAATTCTCAGGATGTAGAGTTCTCCTTCCCGCGACTGGCCCTCGATAATCAGGGCGGTTATTCCCAGGTTTCCAAAGGCCGCACCCACCGTTCCCCCTGCGTTGCTCTCTTTGATCCCATCGGTGAGCGGGCTTTTCGCACCGACGGAAAGACGGCTGGTATTGACCAGCGGGGTGCCACTCAGCGAACCGGGGGCAAAAATGAGTTCGTTCTCCGGCCCCAAAGGATCACATGTCGGCGGCACCTCATTGTTTATCACAAGGGATGTGAGGCCCCTGCCGCCAAGCCCCCTGTATTCATCCGATCCTCCTTCAAACTGCACCTTCTTTTCGGTCATGTTTACCCTGATAAACTTCATGACAACCTCCTTTCAGCCCAGATGTAACTAAAAACGGAGAACCGGTTTGATCACCAGGCCCTTTTCCATCTCCTTCACCGCCTTGTTGATCTCTTCAAAGGGATAGAAGGTGATCATGCGGTCAAAGGGAAACCGGCCCTGCCTGTAAAGTTCGATCAGCTTGGGAATAAACAGGTCCGGAACGGCATCGCCTTCGATGACTCCTCGAACCGTGCGGCCGTTCATGATCAGGTCCATGTTGAGGGTAACCTCGGTACCGGGGGCCACAACCCCCACCAACCCGCAAACGCCCAGCAGGGGCAGCACATCCACGGCCTGCCGGAATACCGAGGGGTTCCCCACACACTCCAGGCTGAAATTCGGGCCTCCGCCGGTCAGATCCAGGATCGCTTCCACTGGATTCACCTCTCTGGCGTTGACCGTATGGGTGGCTCCCAGTTCCTCCGCCATCTTGAGGCGCTCCGGGCTCATATCCACGGCAATGATTGTCGTACAGCCGCAAACGACCGCGCCTAAAACCGCGCTCATCCCCACCGGGCCGACCCCGAATACGGCGATGGACGTTCCGGGACCGGCCTGAAGCGCATTCATGACCGCCCCGGCCCCCGTCTGGATACCGCAGCCCATGGGACCCAGGATCTCCAGGGGAATATCCTCAGGCACCTTTACGACATTACGTTCCTCGGCCAGGGCAAAATTCGCAAAGGAGGACTGACCAAAAAAGGATCCATGGATGACCTGGTCGCCCTTTCGGAGGGTCGTGGTCCCGTCCGGCCGGGCCCCGCTGAAATTGAGCGCCAGGAAATTTTCGCAATAGGGATCGTGGCCGGCCCTGCAGGAAGGGCATGATCCGCAGCACAACCAGCTTAAGGCCACATGATCCCCCGGTTTGACCTTGGTGACGAGCGCGCCTACCTTCTCCACGACACCGGCCCCTTCGTGCCCGAAAACAGAGGGCAGCGGGATGGGCAAATGCTGGTCCCGTCCGGCCAGATCCGTATGGCATATGCCGGCGCCGACGATACGAACCAGGACCTCATCGTCATTGGGATCACTGAGTTGCAATGGTTCAATACTGAATTCTCCTGATTTCTCGAATACAACTGCGCCTCTGATTTCCATCTTTCCCTCCTTTTCCTTGAAGGTAGTGTACTACCCAGATGCGATTACCGAGACCCATACCCACCATACGGAAAAACATGGTCTATCCATGGAAGGCATACGGCAATCCTGATTTGCTCTGCGGCAAGGATCTCACTCTGATATTTCATCTCCTGGGTGGAACTTTTCTTTGAGTTCTCTTTTTAGGATCTTGCCTTGGGGATTTTTCGGCAGTGAGTCCAAAATTTCAATGGACTTGGGAGCCTTGTACGAGGCCATATGGTCTCGGCAGAACTGGATTATTTCTTCTTCATCAGCCGCTGCATTCGTTTTCAGCACCACCACCCCGTGGACACGTTCCACCCAGTAAGGATCGGGAATTCCGAATACGGCAGCTTCTGCTATGGCCTCGTGTTGATAAAGGATCTCTTCAACCTCTTTGGGATAGACGTTTTCACCGCCGGTGACGATCATGTCGTTTTTTCTGTCCGCGATATAGATAAACCCCCGCTCGTCGTAACATCCCAGATCTCCGGTTCGAAGCCATCCATCCTTCATCGCCTCCTTCGTATCTTCGGGCTTATGCCAGTACGACGACATGATCCGCTCGCTCTGGATAATAATTTCGCCAATCTCCCCGGGCAACAGGTCATTGTCGTTGTCGTCGACGACCCGCATATGGACCCCGATACAGGGCTGACCGCAGGACCCAAGCACCTCCATCATATCTCCTTCCGATGTCATGACTGCACGGTGGGCTGCCTTGCTCAGGACGGTGTTGTGGGGTCCGGACTCTGTTTGACCGTACCCCTGCAAAAAGAGAGGCCCGAACACCGAAAGTCCTCTTTTCAATACCTCCACAGGCATAGGAGATGCGGCGTACCAGATCCGCTTCAGGCTCTGGAGGTCAAATGACCGGATATCCGGGACATTCAGGAGGGATATCAACTGGGTTGGGACAATGTGAACATCGGTGATCCGCTCTTCGGCGATGATTTTTAATGCTTCTACAGGATCAAAGGAGATTCCGGGCATAATGACATTGCATCCACCCATCAGGAAAAAGGGCCATAGATGGCTGTCTCCGCCAATGTGGAACAAAGGCAGAACCACTAAATGCCTGTCGCCGAATTCCAACCCGAGGTCCAGGGTCTTGATCTGGGTATTCTGCATCTTTTGGTCCTGTGTATAGAGGGCGCCCCTTGGGGTTCCGGTCGTGCCGCTGGTATAGAAAATAACTAGAGGGTCCCCTTTTCCGACCTTAACATCGGGTTCCGTTGCGGAATTACACTTCACGAGGCCCCCGTATCCGTTTGCGCTCCCTTTCGGCTGCCCAAAACACACGAATGCATGCGTCCTTGAAAGCCTTTTCTGAATTTTCTCTATTGTTTCCTCGAACTCCGGGGCGAAAAACAGGGCCCCGGCCTGGGAATCATCGATAAGATACCTCAATTCCTTCGCCTTCAGGCGAGGGCTGAAATGTGCAAGCACAAACCCTCCCTTCATGGCCGCCCCGAAAACCTCAGGATATTCAAGCCGGTTCCACGAAAGGATCCCGATAACCTCCCCCTTCTGAATACCAAGGCTCTGAAGTCCATGGACAAGCGCATTCACCCTCTCGTTGAAATGCCGGAACCCGATTCTCCTGGAACCCCACACAAAGGCCTCCCTGTCGGGGTATAGGATGGCATTTCTATAGATCAGATCAGCAAATGTCCCCAATGGATAGCGGCTCAATTCTTTTAATACCAGTCTCTTCTTCACGTTCCTTCCCCTCAGAGGAGCACCCTGACGGCAGTCCGGCCTTCAAGAGCACGGTTTTAAAGTTTGAACAGCGGCTTTCTCTGGCCGGTAAGATATTATTTGGATTGCGGGTTGCGGTGGAAAATACTTGTTGAAGAACCAATTCACCGAATATTACCTTTTAGTAAGGTTAATCTTGACATGTTGAGTTAAGAATGATATTTGCTGCTAGGAAAAGAATGGTCTAATATTTAACACAACAAAATCTTGTGTCAAGTCATTTTTATTCAATACATCAACTCATTACTGTCCAAAATAGCGTCTCCGTAGAAAAGTACTGACGTTCTATCAGTATGTTAACATCTCGAAGCCGCTGATTTGTGATGCAGGTTATCAAAAGAGATCCTGCGAGCAGGGAACCGGCATATTCCCTCTGTTTTGCCTCAAAGCCCGATTTTGGACAGGGATGATCTAAGGGGGAAGATGTGAACAGTAAGAAACAGATACTGATGGAAATAATCGGTAAGGAAAACGTTTTCGATGACCCGGAGACATTGGAGGCTTATTCCCGGGATTATAGTTTTGCTTTACCGATGAAGCCCTGGATTGTGGTCTATCCTGAAAATGTGGGTGCGGTGCAGAAAATTGTTCAATGGGCCAATCGTACCCAGACACCGCTCGTCCCCGTAAGTTCCGGTCCACCGCATTTTTATGGAGATACTGTACCCAGTGTGGCCAGCGCGGTTGTGGTAAACCTCAGCAAGATGAACCGGATCCTCCGCATTGACCGTCGCAACCGCATGGCGCTGATCGAGCCCGGGGTGGCCTACGGTCAGCTTCAGCCGGAATTGGCCAAGGAGGGCCTGAAACTCAACACTCCTTTATTACCGCGAGCCAACAAGTCGGTCGTTGCGAGCCTGCTGGAAAGGCAACCTCCCCTAGTCCCCCGCTACCAATGGGCGTTTCTTGATCCTCTGCGGTGCCTGGAGCTGGTGTGGGGGGATGGGCAGGTGTTTACAACCGGTGAAGCAGAGCGCCCGGGTTCGTTGGAAGAAGAATGGGCTAAGAAGCTGGCACAGGTGGCGGCGCCGGGTCCGCACCAGACGGATTTTTACAAACTCGTTTCCGCAGCCCAGGGAAGTATGGGTATCGTGACCTGGGCCTCGGTAAAATGCCAGATGCTCCCGGAGATCCACAAGCTCTTCTTGATCCCGTCCGAAAGACCCGAGAACATCATTGATTTTACCTACCAACTCCTGAGATTTCGATTCGGTGATGAACTTTTGCTGTTAAACCGTTCCAATCTGGCATCCATCCTGGAAGCGGATACCGATCAAATCAGTGTTTTGACGGAAAAGTTGCCCCCATGGATCCTTGTGGTAGGTGTGGCCGGACTCAGTATTTTGCCCGAGGAAAGGGTCGCGTTTCAGGAAAAGGACATCACGGAAATGGCCCATCAGAATGGACTGCAGCTTTTGCAAGGGATTCCCGGCGCAAAAGCGGATGAAGTATTGCACGCGATCCTCAACCCGTCAAGGGATCCTTTCTGGAAGCTGAAATTCCAAGGAAACATGCAGGATATCTTCTTTTTAACCACCCTTGATAAGACGCCGGGATTTGTAAGAATCATGCGCGCAATCGCAGAAGCACATGGATACCCGGTCTCGGAAATCGGGGTTTACATCCAGCCGGTGCACCAGGGCGCCGGCTGCCACTGCGAGTTCAACCTGCCCTTCAACCACAATGACCCGGCCGAGACATCCCGGATTCGGGGACTGTTCACCCGGGCCAGTGAAGAGCTGTTGAAGGAAGGAGCATTCTTTTCCCGGCCCTACGGTATCTGGGCCGACATGGCCTTTAAGCGGGACATTCAGACGACAACGGTGTTAAAAAAGATAAAAGGCATATTCGATCCCAACCATGTGATGAATCCGGGCAAGCTTTGTTTTCATCCCCCTTCGCCATGATACCTTGTCCGCCGCAAGAGGACTGCAGGGAGTTTGATTAAATCGGAGGAAAAATAACAATGGCATTGGAAGACTACCAGGCTGAGATGGAAAGGTGCAGTCAGTGTTCGTATTGTACCTGGATCCCGCTCGACCGGATTAAAAGCTGGCGATTTGCCAAAGGCTGCCCCAGTGTAGCTTATAACCATTTTCAGAGTTATTCCGCCCGGGGCCGCTATGCGGTAGCGTTATCCCTTTTGCAGGGCAAGAGCGAGTATACAGACAAGGTTCTGGATATTGTTTACAAATGTCACACCTGTGGTTCGTGTGATGTGTCCTGCAAGATCTGCCGGTACAACCTGGAACCGTTGGCAGCAATTCTTGAATTGCGAGCCAAGCTCGTCGAGGATAGCCAATCACTGCCTGAGCATAGGGTGCTCATCGATCATCTGCACAAAGAGCAAAACATGATGCTGAAGCCCAAAACTGCACGGGGCCGATGGGCCGAGGGATTGAATATAAAGGATCTTGCAACGGAAACGGCGGAGGTTGTCTTTCATGCTGGTTGCCGCCTCAGTTATGACGCGCAGCTTCAGAAGACGGCCCGTACGGCGGTAGCTCTGCTCAGAGATGCCGGGGTCGACGTAGGCATTCTGGGGGACAAAGAGACCTGCTGCGGATCGCGTGCTTATACGATGGGCTATCGAAAAGAATTAACCAACTCTGCAGCAAGGCTGATGAAAGCATGGACCAGAGCCGGTGTGACGACAGTCGTCACCTCCTGTGCTGATTGCTATCATGCATTCAAGCGCCGCTACCCGGAGGTCGGCGCTACTGTTGAGGTCTTGCACACTGTGGAATTTATCGACCGTCTCATCAAACAAGACAAAATCAAGTTTACAAGAGCCGTCCCTCTGACTGTTACCTATCATGACCCCTGTCATTTAGGAAGGCAGGGGGAACCCTACGTACCCTGGAAAGGCATTGAGAAAAAAATCAGGAAACAAATCATCGTCTACGAGCCGCGAAGGCCCAGATACAACGGGGCCTGGGGTGTCTATGATCCGCCGCGCGACGTGCTCAGAAGTATCCCGGGTGTAAAGCTGGTGGAAATGGAACGAATCAGGGAGTACGCTTGGTGCTGCGGTGCCGGTGCCGGTGTGAGGGAAGCCTATCCCGATTTCAGCCGCTGGACGGCGACCGAGAGGATCGAGGAGGCCAGCCACGCCGGAGCTGAGGCCATCGTCAGCGCCTGCCCGTGGTGTGAACGGAACTTTATTGATGCCGCAGCCACCCAAGGCGATGGGCTTAAGGTGTTTGATGTTGTCGATCTGGTGAGCCAGGCAATTTAAGCACTTGAATCTTTAGCACAAAATCAAGATACAAGGGAGATTCGTACATGGCCTTATTGAGAGATATATACCAGGCACTTGAAGATACTGTTGGGGAGCGGAACATCTCTGAAGATCCGGCCGTATTGGATTCCTACAGCTACCCTTTAACCCAGACCGCCATTCACATGGGTCCTTTTTACGATGTCTACACCCCCAGGGGTGAAGCCGTATTGATGCCAGGTACTCCACAGGAGGTTCAGGCCATCGTCCGAATATGCAATCGCTACAATTTAAAATTAAAAGCTTCCAGCACATTCTGGTCGGCCATGGGATATCCGTCAGGTGAAAACACCATCCAGCTGGATATGCGACGGATGGATAGAATCCTGGAGATCGATGAAAAAAACTTATTTGCCGTCATCGAACCGGGCGTCATTGGGACCACCCTTCAGGCCGAAACGATGAAACTGGGACTGAATACCCATATCATCGGGGCCGGGTCAAGTTGTTCGCCTCTTGCGAGTGCTACCTCTTACAATGGGGCCGGGCCGGACTGCATGTTTATGGGTTTCGGCGATGAGAACCTGCTTGGCCTGGAGTGGGTCATGCCCGATGGGGAAATCCTCCGAACCGGATCTTTGGGTTCCGGACTGGGTTGGTTTTGCGGTGAAGGGCCCGGACCGGGCGTAAGGGGCATTATCCGTGGCGTTGTCGGGGCCAAAGGGGCCATGGGCGTGTTCACAAAGTGCGCCATCAAACTCTATCCGTGGCCCGGACCTCCCGAACTTCCGGTTGAAGGAACCGCGCCGGCCTACAAAGCCGTGCTGCCGGACAACTTTAAGGCTTACACCCTTGCGTTTCCGACCTGGAAGGCCTGGGCGGATTGCTGCTATCAGATTTGGGATGCCGGCATCGGCTATATCGCCCACCGGCAATTCAGTTTATTCGGCCGCGAACTGAAGGCCGCCATGATCAAAATTTTGACCGACCCCACCAAGACCCTGTACGACCTTGAAGAGCTGGTGCAAGACCCCGAAATAAAAAAGCTGAACGAGGAAATGAAGCGCGACTTTCAGATCGTGCTGGCTGGGATGACGCCCCGGGATATCGAATGGCAGGACAAGGCCCTGGACCACATTTTGGCTGAGACCGGCGGGTGGAAGGTTGCGGGCATGAATAGGCCCGAAATTCAGCAATGGGCTCTGCTCTACTTGATTCGGTTGGGGCACAAGAATTTAAATCTGGTATACGGCGGCGGCTATGATGGCTGTTTCGGTATGGTGGGTCCGCCGGACCTCGGGACGACACATGCTGAAGAAGTAACGAAGTTCAAATGCGAATGGGAAAACAAAGGCGCGATCGTTGATGCTGGCGGCGACTGCATGATCGGCGGAATCGGCGGTATGGGTGGAGGCGGTGGCACAATGTGGGAAAACTTCACTCACTTTGATCCGCATGACAAAGAATCCACCGAAGGAACGTTCGATTTCTTTGAAGCCTGCTCCCGATTCGCCCGGGAAAAAGGCATTCCTCCCGGCATGGAGCGCTGGAATGCTCCGTCGAGAGGTGCTGACGGCAGAGAAACCCCCACAGAAAAGCGCGAGCACATGCTTTCAGCGACACCCCAGCCCGCGGTGTTTTATTACCAGCGCAAAATCAAGGAGGCTATTGACCCCAATAATCTAGGCGATGCCTATTACCTGACCCTGAAAGAACCAAAAAAATAGAATTCGATGGGATCTCCAAGTCCCTGGCAAGAAGAAGCGTGTTTTTTGATATTGTTTTTCCTTTCTTCAAGGCATGATTCCCCCTCTTCTCAGCGACCCCATGATTGATGCTCCAACGACATCAACAACGGCAGTCCCGCCGTCAATAACGAGAGTTGCCCCGGTCATAAAGGACGAATCATCGCTCGCGAGGAATGTACAAATTCCCCCAATCTCCTTTGGTTCCCCAAACCGCTTAAGAGGCAATTCCGCGGATATCAGGGCAAAATAGGCATCAGTGTCCATACCGAGCATTTTCCCAAACTGACCGAACTCCTTCTCCGTCATATCCGTCTTGATACCACCCGGGCAGACTGCATTGCACCGAATCTTGTGTGGCCCGCAATCGAGAGCAGCCTGCTGGGTAAGCATGATGAGGCCTGCTTTCGAGGCACAGTACGCCGGCATACCAGGCAGACAGCGGAGTCCACCAACCGAAGCGATGTTTATAATGGAACCACCGCCTGCTTTCATCATATGGGGTATTGCAGCCTGCATAAGCATAAAAGGACCGGTAAGGTTTATGCCGATGACTTGGCGCCAGACCGCGCGGTCCATGTCAGCGACAGGCCCTTGCGCGCTTATGGCGGCATTATTGACGAGTACATCCAATTTGCCGCCAAATTTTACTGTCGTCTCCACCATACGCGCCACATCCTCGTCCTTAGAGACATCCCCGGGACACGTGGTTACGCTCTCCTGAGGGAAAGATTTTGCGACCTTGTCGAGCATCTCCTTGCGACGGCCTGTAATACAGACCTTTGCCCCCTCGTCAACAAAGCGCTCGGCTATCGCAGTTCCTATGCCGCTACCCCCTCCGGTGATGAGGGCTATCTTTCCTTGCAATTTTTTCTGTTTTCCTCCTTCCATTTTCTCCTCCTTGAATTCTAACCCGAGTTTCTCACCGATCTTCGTCGCGAGACGGTGGAGATTCCCGTGAATACAAGGTGCGGGAAGGAAAATGGCCGCAGGCGTACTTGCAGTACGTCAAGGCCATTCTTCAAGCGCAATACAATAGGCATGGGGCTATCCGCCGTCAGAGTAGATTATTGATGAGAAATCAGGGCTAAACACGTTGAACAGAACCTCTTCGCGCAAAAAAGACTAATCTTTCCAGTTATTTTCACTTTCGGGGTAAATCCCGCCCTAAGCCATCCTAAAAATAAGGTAGCTTCAAATTGAAGTAAAACGCCTCCTCGTGGGCTGTGCATTCATAGGAAATGCCAAGCCACACATGACACCCTATTTCATAAAGTATGAGCAGTATACTCAGAAAACAGTCTTTTCCTTAACTGCCAAGTTGAAAGTTCATGAACAATGCATTCCATCGCGACAAGAAACATTGCCCTTATTTTTATTCTTTTCCTCCGCCAGGGGCGGCTTCCGCAAGAGTGCCCGCTCCCAGTATGATGGTCATCTGAATGTGTGGTCTCCTAAAGCTTTTCCAGGTCAACGGGCCGTGCTTTACACCTTTTGGTATAAAAATGGACGAAGTTTTATTGATGACAAGCGTTTCTCCCCCAACCACATATTCAATCTCCGCACCGAGATCCTCAGGGTTGTGGGGATCAGAGCCGATGTGCAGGACGATTTCATCGTGGTCATGATAATGCTCAAAGATATGGGGGTTGGGATCGGGCATTTCCCAGATCCATCCAAATTCCAAATAATCGTTGGACACCGGCACAAGACTCCTGGCCATATACGTCAATGTGGGATATGTTCTTCCTTTTACCAAATCAATGCCCGGAACACTAACCTCCCGAAGCGGTTCCGTCACAAAATAACTTTTTTCGAATTTAGACATTTTGGCCTCCTTGATCAATATTGATTAAAGATTACAATCGTAGTAGCCACGGCAGACGTCGAATCTCCCCACTTGTGCTCCGCCTTCCCAGAGCTGTACGATTTTACAGTCACGCCAGTATTTCTCGACGTTGTAATCCCTGACATAGCCATATGCCCCCATGAGTTCCATCGCTTTGTTCGTGACCATCACTGCCACATCTGCTGCATGGCACTTCGCTATGCTGGCCCTGGAAAGGATGGCATTCGATGTGGGAGGGCCATATTTATCAGGATGATCTATCATATAGGCCGTCATCAGATAATAAGTCCTGGCGGTCTCTATCCCTATGGCCATATCCGCCAACATCCCCGCTGCTATGGAATGGTCCCTGACGGGCTTATCCGCGACAACCCTTTCACCGCTATATTTCAACACTATTTCAAAGGCCGCCTGGGCATTTCCCAATACAGAAGCTCCTGTTAGGACTCGTGCCACCATCACATTGAAGTGAAACAACTCTGCATCCTGCCCGGGGCCAGCCGCCCGGAACTCCTTGGGAACCCTTACATCCTCAAGATACATGGCAGAATTTACGTCCGCCTCCATGCCTGCCTTCTTCTCCCACTTGCCGAAGGAAAGCCCCTTGGCCGTGGCCGGGACGTAAATCAAGGCCATGCCCTCCTCCCCCAGGTTGGGATCGGTGGTACAAAGCACGCAATAGAGGTCTGCCACACCACTGTTGGATGTCCACATTTTCTGCCCATTGATGACCCACTCGTCCCCATCAAGCTTGGCAATGGTCCTGATCTTTTTCCCGTGCATGGAAGGATTTTCAATGTCGCAACCTCCGCCCCCATGGGATCCGCCGGGCTCGGTCATGGCGAAACAGCCCAGCTTCAGTTCTTCACCACAAAACATCGGCCCAAACTCGTCCAACACCGCCTTGTTGCCGGCCAGGAGAGCCGGCATCCATGCCCAGGTCCCGACATTTGCTGCGGTGCAAATGCCGCTGTCTCCACGCGAGATCTCCTCGTGCATCACGGCAGCGGAGACCAGAGATGAGGACTCAAGCCCACCGTACTCTTTCGGAAAAGCGCCCTTTTGGATGCCCAAACCGGTTAACCCCTGCAAAATCTTCTTGATCAAGAGGTGCTCTTTGTCATCGTCAATCTGATGTCTCACCGGCATGATCTCCTTTTCTACAAAGCCGTGCAACATTTTCGCCACCTCAACATCCTCTTCCTTCAAAACAACACCGACATAATCTTTCCAATAATCCATTGCCTTTCTCCTTTCTTTTCAAGTTTTTTCATTACTTCATCGGGTCTCCCACAATTCAGGAGTCTGAGCTTCCCTGAACCATTAAGTCACAATTGCGTGTTGACGACAGCATCACAGACCGGCTGTTATCATTGTACGAGGGAACGGTAAATTCGAGTCTCCCGTATAAAACCCATAATACCTTGGGGTGCGAGTAACATGATAGCGACCAATATTATGCCTTGTATGATAAGACTGATCTCAGCATATCTAGCAAGAAGGAAGTATAAAAAGACAGCGATAATCGTCCCCATAATGGGCCCCTCTTCAGTGCCTTCCCCCCCTATGACAGTAGCGAGCATTATGATGATTAACCACCGCACACTGAAAGCGCTGACAGGCTCTATATATCCCTGTAATGAATAAAAAATTGCTCCGGCTAAGCCGGTTACAAAGGCTGAAATAACAAAGGAATACAACTTTAATTTAAAAACATTTACCCCAGCACTTGCTGCTGTGATATCGTTATCACGGATTGCCGCCAGCCCCGACCCGATTTTCGAACGCAGGATATATCTCATCAAAAAGATTGATGCGACCCCGACAGCCCAGGCAAGCCAATAAATCTGTGCCTGTGAAACCTCAGACACACCCTTCACCATATACCCTGCACCTCCGCCATAAACGGGTTTGCCAACGGGAGCCCAAAGGGTAAACACGTACCTCAGTATTTCAGGGACAACTAGGGTCCCTATAGCGAAATAGATACCTTTCATCCTAAAGACAGGAACAGATATGAGCGCAGCGAAAAATGCCGCTACAATACCGCCGAGTATGATTCCGATATAATAAGGCCACCCGACCCATGTTAGTATTGCCATGGTGTACCCTGCCAGCCCAATAAAGGCCGCCGGACACAGGGATATCAGACCGCTATAACCGGCCAATAGATTCCACATATTTGCCAGAGCAAGGTATATGAAAAAAAGAAAAAGGTACAGGAGCCACACCCGGGGCACCCCTATCATGGGGAACAGTGCCAGCATGACTGTGGCCCCTATCAACGGTGTTAACCCCCTTTGCAGTCGAGGCATGGTGACTTCCATATTCCTCCTACCTAAATATACCCCGAGGTATCACGGTTAATACTACTAGCACCATCATGTATGCTACAAGCATCTGAGCGGTAACACCAAAGAAATACCCTCCAAGGGTCTGTGCCAAGCCAAAGGCCATACCCGCTACCAATGTCCCTGCTATGCTCCCCAAACCTCCTAATACGACAACACCAAGGGCAATGATGAGAAAAGGCATTCCGGATACCGGGGTGAAGGGAAAGGTCAATCCAAGGAACACGCCGGCAATAGCAGCAAGTGCTGTGCCGATACCGAACGTAACCGCATAGACTCGGTTAGTACTTATCCCCATCAGTTGAGCCGCCTTCCAATCTTGGGCGGCTGCCCGTATAGCCATGCCGAGATATGTCCTCCTTAGAAACTCACGGAGGAAGAACATCACCACTATCGCAACGATGAGGTCAAGGAGATACACCAGCGGGACATGAATCGGCCCGACACTAAAACTCTCAAGCGCATACGATGTTGTCAAACCCCTAGACAGAGCGGTCCAGACAAGTTGATAAGTGTTTTGCAAAATTATAGAAATCCCAAAAGCGATTATCAGTGTAGCGTCCATTGATATTCGAAAGGCTCGATTCAGGAGATACTTTTGAATTGCAAAACCGATCCCAAAGAATAGGGGGATACCAATGATTAAGCTCAGAATGGGGTCTATCCCTATTACGGTCATGGCAACATATCCGAAGTAGCTCCCCAGTATGACGAAATCTCCATGGGCTATGTTGATCTCCTTTACCACCCCGAAGACAAGGGACAGACCAAGCGCAATTATCGAGTATAACCCTCCTAACAAGATACCCATTGCGATGGGTGTTGCAAGATCAACTAACAAGCTCATCTAGAATTAATCCTCATCAGTTTCATGTGCCAAAGTAGGCCTTTTTGACCTTTTCTTCTTCCCGGAGATCGTCGACTTTGCCGCTTAAAACAATACGCCCTGTTTCCATGATGTAGGCCCTGTCAGCTTCTGCGAGGCTTCGCCTTACATTCTGTTCAACAAATAGAATTGTAATCCCTCTTGTTCTGATTTCCTGCAGAGTCTTATACAGGTCATTAACCAAGAGGGGAGCAAGGCCAAGTGACATTTCATCAAGGAGCACAAGTTTGGGGTTTGACATTAAGCTCCGCCCCAGTGCTAACATCTGCTTCTCGCCTCCGCTCAGTGTTTTTGCCAGTCTGGGTTTCTTCGTTTCTAACACAGGGAAGAGTTGGTAAACCCTTTGGAGATTTTCTGTGCTTTCGGGTCGTGCCTTACGGTTGTACGAACCTATTTTTAGATTTTCTAAAACGGTGAGGTCAGGGAAAATCCTTCCACCTTCAGGCAAAAGCGAAATTCCAAGGTCCACGATCTGAAAAGGTTCCAATGCAGAGATATTCTTTCCTTCAAATTCCATACTGCCCTTGGCCGGATGTATTAATCCCGATATGGTATCCAGCAGGGTTGACTTACCTGATCCATTGGCGCCAATAATCGCTACGATTTCTCCTGAGTTAACAGACAACGATACATCCCACAGTGCTTGGAAACTTCCATGAAAAACATCAATATTGCTACCCCTTAGTAATGCTTTGCTACGCATTTCCTTGCTCAATATTCCTGTCTCAGTTTGGCACTAATACCAGCTGTGATTATACTGCCTCACCCAAATAGGCCTCAATTACCTTCTTATCTTCCATTACCTTGCGGGACGTGCCTTCAGCGATTTTCATTCCTTCGTCTAATACCACAATTCTATCAACCGCTTTGGTCATTATTCTCATAATATGTTCAATCAATATACATGTTTTGCCCATCCCACGTACCTGTTGTAAGATCTCCAGCATGCCGGGGATTTCCTCTTCAGTCAAGCCTGCGGCCACTTCGTCAAGGAGTAGTAATGTTGGTTCGCTGGCCAAGGCTCTCGCTAATTCGAGCCTTTTCAGGGTTATCGCTGCTAAATCTCGAGTGAACATACCTTTCTTTTCTGAAAGACCTACTAAATCAAGTATTTTGAGAGACTCACGTTCAGCCGCAGCCTTCCCAAGATTTCTTCCATATTCTGCTGCCACCATGAGATTTTGCAGAACCGTCAAATTGACAAAGGGTTGGGGGATCTGAAACGTCCTGGCAATCCCCAGATGACAGAGTTTGTGGGGTGGCAAACCTGTGATATCATTTCCCTGAAACAGTACTGCGCCAGAATCCGGCTTGTGTTCACCGGATATAATATTCAACAAGGTGGACTTACCAGCCCCATTCGGACCCATCAAGCCCAGAATTTCACCTGCCTGCACATCAAAACTCACGTCAATAAGCGCCACCAATCCTCCGAAATTCTTATCTACTTTTTTCACCGAAAGAATCGGCGCCTTCATGTTAGCATCCTCTTGTTCCCTTGTCGGTCTTTGTCAATGATCGAGAATTTCGTGTTAACCACGTTTCTTCATTAATCACCGATTTTCGCGCTACGAGATCATATAGTATCATCAAGCCTTGAATCATTTAATGGAAGCTTAATTATTTAATATATCGAAGGGTTGATTGACTAATGAACTCCGATAAGCTGACCGCTATCGCGGCCAGCTTATCGCCGGCTGTTGAGTTCCGCTGCGCTCCACTCCAACGCCCTTGACAGGCGTCGCTAACGCTCCGCCTGTCAAGGGCGTTGGATATCAAGAATCTTATATTGGTATGACGGTTACAAAAAACATGCAAAAACAGGACCTAGGCTCGGTGGAGCCCAAGCCCTGTTTGATCCATCCACACTTGGTTTAGTTCCACGGCTTGGGGAACAGCAGTTCAACTGTCGCAGGCATGAAATCATTATAAGAAAAGGCTATCGGCATCTCCCATACCCAGGGTTTATCAGTCTTCACCCACTGGCCGACTTGGCACGGTACCCGCTGAAACTGTGTGTTTTTCTCAAATACTACGCGACCCCACATGGTGTTCAGATCGGTCTCACCTAACGCTTTCAAAACCGCATCTGAATCAAGTGTACCGGCTCTCTCAATGGCGTCAAACATGGTCTGTGCCACCGCATAGTTCCATCCTATCCCCTGCGCGAGTGGTTCCTTCTTCACCTCGTACCACCTTTGAGCCAGCGACTGAGGAGTCGTGCCACCAATACCGCGGGCATCTTTCATGTACGGTGTCCAGTAGACCTCCGTCAGTACCCCGTTCGGTAGGTCACCTCCCCAGGATACGATCTCCTGGTAGAACATGGCTCCCCGAGTAGCGAAGACTAACTTAGGCTTAAAGCCTTGCACTTTACACTGTCTGAGCATTATCCCTAAATCAGGCGCAATACTATTTCCCCAAAGGATCTCACAGCCGTGCTTCTTCCATTCCTGGATGAGGGGTGTGAAGTCCGTTGTTCCTGGGGGATATATGCCAAATTGGTCTTTGGCGCGGTAACAATCATACCCTTGCTTTTGCGCAGCTCCGGTAAATCCCATGTACCAACCACGACCATCAGGGTCGTCAAAGGCAAAGACTGCTGCTTTCTTGTTTGTCTTCTCAGCGTAGGCACCCAGCGCACCGAACCATGTGGGCATCATCATATACCCCAACTTATCTTCTCGAAAATCTCCTTTCAAAGCCGGCGTGCCGATGGAAAAGCCAAAGGCCCAGCTGTACTTCCACGGTGGTGTAGCTGCTTGACGCATCCCCATCCAGGCCTCATACGTACCGACGCCGAAAACTGCAGGGATTTTATATTTGTCAGCCATCATAGCCGTACCCTGACGCATGGTTGGCACCTCAAAATGCCCACCCAGGAAGTGCACTTTTTGATTAAGAATCAGATCTTCAGTAAGTGTTGCTACTTTGAGAGGGTCGCTCTGACAATCTCGGGTTATCCACTTGACGGGTAATTTCTTTCCATACTTTTTGATATATATTCCACCCTGTTTATTGATATCCTCAACGGCAGCTTTTGTCCCAAAGCTTGAAACACCCCCAAAAATTGCATAGGGGCCCGTATAGGATACTGTATCTCCTATACGAATCTCTGTGGGAATTTTTTCTGATAGCGCCGACTTGACGCCAACTCCGAAAATTAAAGCTGCCACCAGTACACTAAACAACGGCGTGAGAATAAACACTTTCTTCACTCTTGCTGTTACTACTTTTTTCCTTTTCTCCATTTGTTCTCTCCTTTCCCAAGGATTAATGGTGGGTATTATTGAGAGCGAACATGCCATGCCGATCACCGAATATCACCTTATCTATAATATTATTAGATACTAAGGCTGTTTTGACATGTTGCGTTAAGAATAATATTGACTGACAGGCCAAGAATGGTCTAATATTTAACTAAAAAAATATATTGCGTCAAGTCATTTGTATTGAAAATAAAAGAATTCTTGGTATCCGGAGCCGGAGTATGCACTTGACGAAAGTAACCACAGGATGTAGTTTCCATTTTCATTGAGTAACACGCTTCGGCTATCCGTTTCTTGTACAAGCGGACATCGTTTGCCTGAGCCTATCGACGAAAATTGGAATTACAAAAGACAAGAGGTACTGGAGTAAAATGCATACCTTATTTGATGATTTAGCAATTAAAAGAACCGGGGAAAAAGATGCCTAACTTTAAACCAATTAAACAGTCCAGAATTTCGGAAGAAGTTTTTACTCAACTCAAAGAGGCCATTTTATCCAATACGTTCAGGGCAGGAGACAAATTGCCCTCAGAAAGAGATTTAGCACAACAATTTCAGGTCAGCCGCGTTGCTATAAGAGAGGCCATCAGAACACTTGAAAACAATGGTTTTGTTTCAATTCGCCAAGGTGCCACCGGAGGCGCATTTGTGACCGATTTGACATTCGAACAATTGGCCAATGCCTGTCTTGACCTGTTCCTGGCTAATAAAATTTCAATCCATGAATTGCAGCAAGTTCGTATTATTATTGAACCTGAGGTGGCCCGTTTAGCAACCTTGAACGCTACCAATGATCTTGCCAAACGCCTGCAGGATGCTTTTGAGGCCGAGCATCCGCCTGGAGCCTCGCTCACTGAAGATATTACATCCGCCACCAAGATTCATTTCATCCTGGCGGAGATGTGCGATAATCGCTTTTTGGAGGCTATAGTCAATTCAGTTATTAAACTGAACGCCAAGATCCTGGAGGAGATCAAGCCCGATCCCCCCTATTCCATTCATCCCCCGGGACTGCATCGCCCTATTGTCGAGGCTGTGTTATCGCGTGAACCAGAAGCGGCCTACGAAGCCATGAAGAATCACGCCGCCATATTTTATGACAATCTGATCAATTTGGAAAAGGAATACCGCGAGCGGGTGGATTTGAGGATAGACCTGAATCTCAAGAATCTCAAGTTTCTTTTGAAGTGAATTGAAAGGGATCTTTACGCACGTTGTCTGAAAATCGTGGTTGGCAATACAACCAGTGGGGTTCCACATCCATTTCGGGAGCTTAGCCCGGGTTTCTCACCGATCTTCGTCGCGAGACGGTGGAGAGTCCCATGAATAGCAAGTTGAGCTTGCGAAATCCCGCTATCGGGAGCGCGTGCAGGAAAATGGCCGCAGGCATACTTGGAGTACGTCGAGGTCATTTTTCAAGCGCAACGCAGTAGGCATGGGGCTATCCGCCATCGTAGTAGATTATTGGTGAGAAATCCGGGTTAGTTCATCGATTCGTAAATACGTTAACGTATTTCAATGCCGCCAAGAATGCGGCTTTCCGGGAAGGCAGGGGAATGGGATGTTCCCGCAGCGGCGTCATGTCGGCCCTGGAGTCCCGCCATGGGCGGGAAAGGGTCGACATCCGCAGTGAGCGGAGCCATGGAGGGCGAAGCGAGCGTAGCGGAGGGAATATGCCGGTTCCCTGCCTGCAGCGGCTCAATATGTTGGTGTAATTGCGAATTGGTGCACCTAGGTTTACATTTTCGCACCCGACTTGGGAAGGTCTGTTTTCTTGCAGATACTGCGAAGCAGGAAATTCATCTGGATCTGCGATAGAGGTCCATGGCTTCAGACAAAATGGTACCGGATGTCCGCGATCCTTGACGAGGGTGCTGGATGCGTTGAAAGCACGGCCGACCGAAGGTCGTCAAATCTTGAGAAGAGGACCCGGTTTATCCTGCATGGCCACAGACACGTGTACTTCTTGGAGCCCGAACTTTCGCAGGGCTCCGGTGGCCTCCGCACGCGCCTTTTCAGGATTGTTATTAATCTCGCTCAGGTGCGCGAGGACCAGATGCCTGAGACCACTATATCCGATCACTCCCAGCAAACGCGCTGCCTGATCATTTGACAGGTGACCCTCTGCACCCCTGATCCTCTTTTTCAGATCAAGAGAATAAGGCCCCTCTTCCAGCATGACAGGATCGTGATTAAACTCGAGCAGAAGCGCCTGACACCCCTTCAGGTGCTCCTCCACTACCCGTGTGCTCCTGCCCAGATCAGTTGCCATACCGAATCTCTTTCCATTTGAACAACAAACCAGTCCGAGCGGATCAACCGCATCGTGGCACTTGGTGAAGGTCTCTACCAGTATATCCTTTACTTTCACTGTTTCTCCGGGCTCAATAACCCTCGGGTCCGGGAGTTTTCCCAGGGTCTTCTTTCCCCCCTCCAGAGTCCCTATGGTCAGGTAAACAGGGATCCCCAGGCGACGCGAAAGCGGACCCGTGCCCCGAATATGGTCTCCATGCTCGTGAGTGAGGAAGATGGCGTCCAGCCCCTCGATCTCAATGCCCACCGATGCGAGCCTCCTGGTGATCTCGCGACCGCTCAAACCGGCGTCAACCAAGATCCTAGTGCCTGCTGTTTCAACGTAACAGGCGTTTCCCCCGCTTCCGGAAGCAAGTATGCAGAACTGCAGAAATCCATTCTCATCAGCAGCAGATGCCTTCACTTTGCCCCCTACTCTTTACCGGTATGGCCAAATCCACCCGCCCCCCTCTCAGTGCTATCCAGTTCATCAGCCACAACAATTTTCGCTCGGTAAGTCCTCGAAATAACCATCTGCGCAATCCTGTCACCATTTCGAACCACGAATAGTGCCCTTCCCCAGTTGATGAGGATAATGCCGATTTCTCCCCGGTAGTCACTGTCAATGGTGCCAGGGGAGTTCACCATGCCGATTCCATGGCGAAGAGCAAGACCGCTCCTCGGTCTGATCTGTGCCTCAAACCCGGGAGGGATAGAAACCGCAAGACCCGTAGGAATCAATCGGATATCCCCGGGCCTCAGTTCCACCGGTTCCTGGACCGCCGCGCGGATATCCAAGCCCGATGCCCCTTCTGATACATAGGCCGGCAACGGCAGATGATTCTGCCCGTCCAACTGTTTTACTTTGATGGTGATTGGTTCCTCGTCCACCACAAAACCCGAAAAAGAAGATTGTCAAAACGCCAGGTGCTGAGCGTCAAGCATTTCCCGGCTGAAAGGCCCCAGCGTTGCCAGGAAAACCATGCCGTCGCGAAAAATATCTTTTGCCACCGCGATGATCTCGTCAAGAGTTACTTTCTGCATACGGTCAAACAGTTCCTCGTAACTGAAATAACGATGAAAAACAATTTCATTCTTTGCAATCCACATCATTCTATTATCGGGATTCTCAGACGAAAGGTAGATCCCCCCCTCAAGATGCTCTTTCGCCGCCGCAAGATCGTCTGGAGTCAGATCGCCTTTCTGAATCTTGTGGATTTCGTTCTGAACAGTCTCAAGTGCAGGATTGATTTTCTCGTTACCGGTCGCGAGATAGATCCCAAACATCCCTGAGTCACAATAGGTGGAATGAAACGAGTACACGTTGTACGCAAGCCCCCGTTTTTCCCGAATTTCCTGGAACAGCCGCGAGCTCATGTTCCCTCCCAGGAGAATGTTGAAAAGCGCGCAAGCGTATCGTCGATCATCCTTCATGGACGGGGCATCGGCACCCAGGCACAGGTGGACCTGTTCATGGTCTTTCTCCTGGCATGAAACCCCGGAATGTGAAGACGGAGGTATCCGGTCCTTTGCCAAACCTCCCGGCTCCAGACCCTCAAAGAGGGGCCTGAGATAGGATACCAGGGTCTCGTGCTGAATATTCCCGGCAGCTGATACGAGGACGTTTTCCGGGCCATAACATCGGCCCATATACTCGAGGATAGTCTCTTTCCCGATCTCCGCCATTGTCTCATTACTTCCAAGGATTGGAAGGCCCAGAGGATGGTTTCTCCAGAATCCGCGGTTCAGAAGAACATGCACATTTTCATCCGGGTTGTCTTCCACCATGCTGATTTCCTGGAGAATAACCTGTCGCTCCCGTTCCATTTCAAGGGGGTCAAAAATGGAATTGAGGAAAATATCAGAAAGGATATCGGCCAGCTGATCAAAATGCTTCCCCAGAACCCGCGCGTGGAAACAGGTGTTCTCTTTTCCCGTGAAGGCGTTGGACATACCCCCGATGCTGTCCAGCTCTTTTGCAATCTGGTACGTGGAGCGATTGCGCGTCCCCTTGAATACCATGTGCTCGATAAAATGGGATATGCCGTTCTGCTTGGGCTCTTCATCTCTTGAACCGACATTGACCCAGATCCCGAGGGAAACGGACTTCAGATGATCCAGCTCTTCGGAGATGATCCTGAGCCCATTTTCAAGAACCGTCTTATGATACATCGTCCGGATTCTCTCCCAGTGCGGCCTTTCTGGAAAGACGAATCTTCCCGCGCTCATCCACATCGAGGACTTTCACCAGAACCTCGTCACCTTCCTTCAGCACATCCGTAACTTTTTCCACCCGACCGTTATCCAGCTGGGATATGTGAACCAGCCCATCGGTACCGGGCAGAATTTCTACAAATGCGCCGAAATCCATGATCTTCCGGACTTTTCCCATGTAAAGCTTCCCGATTTCGGCTTCCTTGACAATCTCATTGATCATTTCTACAGCCGCGTCCGCACTTTCCTGGTCTGCCGCGGCAATGACCACATTCCCGTCATCATCCACTTCAACACGGGCGCCGGAATCCGCGGTGATCTGCTTAATCATCTTTCCGCCCGGGCCGATGAGAGACCTTATTTTTTCTGTCTTAATCTCCATACGGATAACAACCGGTGCATATTGGGAAACCTGTGTTCTTGCCTGCTGGATGATGTCATTCATCTTCTCGAGAATAAAAAGACGTCCTTCCCGGGCCTGCTCAAGGGCCTTCCTGAGAATGTCACTGGTTATTCCATCCATTTTAATATCCATCTGGAGGGCAGTGATGCCGTCCCGGGTACCCGTCACTTTGAAATCCATATCGCCGTAATGGTCTTCATCACCTAGGATGTCCGTAAGTACTACTACTTTCTCACTGTCGGAGACCAGTCCCATAGCCACACCTGCCACCGGTTCCTTGAGCGGAACGCCGGCATCCATGAGAGACAGGGAGGCGCCGCATACAGTAGCCATGGATGATGAACCGTTCGATTCCATGATCTCGGAGACAACCCTCGTGCAATAGGCGAACTCATCCTTGGTTGGCATGACCGGTATCAGGGCACGCCTTGCAAGGGCTCCATGTCCGATTTCCCTGCGGCCGGGTCCCCCGAGTCTTTTTGCCTCGCCCACACTGTACGGTGGAAAATTATAGTGGAGGAGGAAGGACCTGAAACGGTCTCCATAAATTGATTCGATCTTCTGTTCGTCATACTCGGTTCCGAGGGTGGTCAGGACCATGGCCTGGGTCTCACCCCTGGTGAAAAGGGAGGAACCGTGGACACGGGGAAGAATCCCCACCACACACTCTATGGGCCGTACCTCGGTAAACGAGCGCCCATCGATTCGGCGGTTGTCCTTCAGGATCATGTTTCGCACCAGGTCCCGTTCCAGATCGTGGAGAGCTTCCCGTATAGTCGCGCGCCGGTTCTCATCCTCGTCCCCAAGCTGTTCCAGGATAGCCTGCTGCGTGTCTTCCCTCTTTTTCTGGCGTTCCAGCTTATCTGCCGTAGTGATCACTTCCCGCATGAGAGGGGTTGCAGCCTCTGAAATCTGTTCGAGAAATGGTTCATCAAGGGAAACCTCGGGAACCATCCTTTTCTCTTTCCCCACTGATTTCTTCAGGTCTTCCTGCAGATCCAGCATGGGTTGAATGGCCTCATGCCCGAAGAAGATGGCATCGACCATGTCCGCCTCGGAGACGAACTTCCCACCTCCTTCAACCATGACAACGGCACTACGGTTTCCTGCCACAATGAGGTTGATATCGGCATCCTGCAGCTGGCTCACCGTAGGATTCACAATTAACTGACCATCGAGCCGACCTACACGAACACCTGCAATGGGCCCCTTAAAAGGGATATCTGAGACTTCAAGCGCTGCTGAAGCCCCCAGGATTGCAAGTACATCCCCCTCATTTTCCTTGTCCGTAGACAGCACCGACGCTATCACTTGCGTCTCGAAATGGTAATTATCGGGAAAAAGAGGCCTGAGGGGCCTATCGATCAAGCGAGCAGTCAACGTCTCTTTCTCGCTTGGTCGGCCTATATCTCTTCGGAAAAAATTTCCCGGTATGCGCCCACCGGCATACGACATCTCCTGGTATTCAACTGTAAGGGGAAGGAAATCAATTCCTTCCCGCACCTGATTTGTGGAAACAGCGGTAACAAGGACAACCGTCTCTCCCAGGGTTACAACTGCTGATCCACTGGCCTGTTTGGCGATGCGACCCGTTTCCACATAGAGTTTCCGCCCGTCCAATTCCATGGAACGATTTTGTATCATTTTTCTGTACTTCCTTTCACTTTACAAAATAACTGTTCACGCGGGGCTCGCGAATTACTTTCGAATGCCGAGTTCTTTGATAATAATTCTATAACGCTCAACATTGATCTTTTTCAGGTAATTCAAAAGCCTGCGCCTCTGGCCGACCAGCTTCAAGAGACCACGCCTTGAATGGTGGTCTTTCTTGTGTACCTTGAAGTGATCCGTCAGATATTTGATCCGATTGCTCAAAAGGGCAATCTGAACCTCTGGTGACCCTGTGTCATTATCATGCAGTTTGAATTTTCTAATAATTTCCTTTTTGTTTTCGGCCGTTAGAACCACTTTTTGCTCCTCCTTCTATCAATAATGGCTGCCAAAAATGCTCACTCTCAGAGAAAAACCCTGACCAATTTCGCTTTGATACCCTGTGTTTTTTCCTCATACACGCTCGCCACAGCGATCAATTCATTCTCTTTTGTAATCTTCACATATCCGCTCACCTCATTCTCTGCAGAAAATCCATCCTGCAACTCATTCCAGGCCGGTTGATACCCCTGCCTGATTTTCCTGGCAAGGGCCGCATCCACTTCCACTTCCGTCATTCCGGGTAATGCCTCGTTCAGGGGAATCGCCTCTCTTTCCAGAACTGCAGGATCGCAGCCCCTTTTGAACGTCCCTGAAGCGATGGCGCTTTCCACTTGGAATCCGCCGCTTGCAATTCTCCTCAGCGCCGTCAGGTGGGCTCCGGTGCCCAGGCTTTTCCCCAGGTCTGCGAACAGGCTCCGTACATAGGTTCCTGCAGAGCAACGAACACGGAGAGTCACAAAGGGAAGATCCGCAGAGAGCGCCTCCAAGGATTCTATAAAAACGCTCCTCTTGGGTAAATCGAATGATGCTCCTTTTCGCGCCAGCCGGTAGGCGCGTTGTCCCTTTACTCTCACCGCTGAGAACCTGGGCGGTCGCTGCTCGATTTCTCCCAGAAACTGCCGGCAGGCCTTATCCAGTTTACTGGTAATCCATTCGGGCACCGGTCTTTCCGCGAGAATTTCTCCCGTGGAATCGAGGGTGTCTGTTTCTATTCCGAGCCGAAGGGTTCCTTCATAAACCTTCACTTGCGACATGATCCATTGAGAAAGCTTTGTTCCCTGCCCCAACAGGATGATCAGGAGGCCTGTCGCAAGGGGATCAAGGGTCCCGGCATGGCCCACCTTTCGGACAGGAAGGACCTGACGGATACTCCTGATCACATCAAATGAAATCACCCCTTCCGCCTTGTCAACCAGAAGAATCCCGTCAACTGGGTGTCCCATCTAAATACCGAACTGCTTCATTCAGAAATTCTCTCTTCACCACGTCGATAGGCCCCTTGCGCTCAAAACCCGCTGCCCTGGCATGTCCTCCTCCTCCAAAATGGACTGCCAACTCCGCCACATCAACATAATTATTGGAACGAAGGCTGAACTTCCATCCCTTCTTCTCCACCTCCCGGATAACCACGGAAACTTCCACTCCGGTGACGAACCGTGGGTAGTCAACAAAACGCTCGCTATCAATTCTCCTCGCGCCGGTCTCCTGGAACATCCGGGAAGTGATGGTCATGAGCCCGATTTTTCCGTCCTCGTAAAATTCCAGTGTTCCCAGAACCGCCTGAAGGAGATTCAATCTCGAAACAGAATATCCTTCCAGGACGATCCTGGAGATCTCCCAGGGTGATGCCCCCAAATCCACCAATTCGGCCGCTATCTCCAGGGTGCGGGAACTCGTATTTTGATACCTGAAAGACCCGGTGTCCGTCTGGATAGCCGCGAAAAGGTTGTTCGCGGTCATGGCTTCCAGTGGAAGCTCTGCACGCTTCAAAATCTGGTAGACCAATTCACCGGTTGAAGAGCTTTTTGGATCCACCAGGTTGATATCAGCAAAAAAATCATTTGTCTTGTGATGATCTATGCAGACAATAGGCTCCTTTCGGTCGACCACAGAACGGAGTGATCCCATTCTCTGGAGCTCTCCGCAGTCCAGTACGAACAACGCGTCAAATTGACTGTCTGCAGCAAAAGCCTGGACAACCCGGTCTGCTTCGGGCAATAAGCTCAATGGCGACTCAAGAGGCTCCGGGGTCACCATGATAGCCTTTTTGCCCGCTCGACTCAGGGAAGTGCCGAGGCCGAGCATGGACCCGATGCCGTCTGCATCCGGGTCAACGTGAGTGGTCATCAGGAACCTTTTTCCCCGTTGCAAAACGTCTACGATCTTGCTTTCAGCTTCTTCCTTATTCATCATCCTTCAGTCCGTCCAAAATTTGTTCCATATGACTTCCCGCAGCAAGCGAGGTGTCGTGAATAAATCTCATTTCAGGCACATACCGGAGAGACAATCGGACCCCGATCTCCCGCTTGATAAATCCCTTGGCACTCTCCATTCCCGCCTGTGCCAGCGTTACCTGGTTTTCTTCACCCAGGACGCTGAAATAGACCCTCGCCTGTTTCAAGTCATTGCTGAGACGAATTCCTGTCAGGGTCACACTGCTGACCCGTGGGTCGTTTACTTTTTCGAGGAGCAGGTACGCCATCTCATGCAAGATCTGCTCACCCACTTGTCTGGCCCTTCTGCCCGGTAACATCGCTCACTCCGCATTTTCACTTCATCTCATTCATTCTAAAAAATATCCTTTACCACAGAGTCACTGAGAACACAGAGTTTACCTCTTTTGTCCGATCGCGAGAGCCCGATCGGACAAAAGGAAAACTGTTCCTAAAAAACCAGAGTCAACTCATTCACCTATTTTGCATTCTTCCTCATCAATTTCTATGAAAACTGTTGAAACGTGCTGTCTCCTTGTTTGTTCCGAAAGTTTTCGGGACAAACAAGGAAGGTTGTTCTCTGTGCTCTCCGTGGCTCCGTGGTGGACAATCACAGCCTGATTAAGCCCCCTCTGAATGAATAACAATGCTGAGCCTTACCGCCTCAGATGTTCAAAATATCCATGTCCGTTTCGATCATCTGCGCCAGACAAAGTGAGTCGAGAAAATCTAAAACATGGTTCAGGGACGAATCAATGTGACGCCTATCATTCCCAACGGTCGCTATTCCCAGTTCGATCCGCTGCCACTTGTCATTGGACCCGGTCTCCGCGATCGCCATGTTAAAGCGGGCCTTCACCTTATCAGTCATGCTCCTGACGACTTTTCTCTTTCCCTTCAAAGAGCGATTCTCGGGGAGATAAAATACTATTTTTAGTATCCCCACCACCATACGATCTACAGTTCAGCCTCGACCTCTTTCAAATGGTAGAACTCCAGCACATCCCCGGGCTTTATATCCTGGAAATTCTCAAGACCAACTCCGCACTCATATCCAGTTTGGACTTCCTTCACATCGTCTTTGAACCGCTTGAGAGATGCAATTTTCCCGTCAAAAACAACAACGTCGTCACGCAGGAGGCGAACCTTTGCATTCCTTTCAATATGCCCGTCTGTGACATAACTTCCTGCCACGGTCCCCACTTTGGGAAGGTGAAAAATATCCTTTACCTGTGCCCTTCCGATAACATCTTCTTCAAAGACCGGTTCCAGGAGCCCCGTCATGGCATCTCTGATGTCCTGGAGTGCGTTGTAAATAACATCATAGTACCTGATATCCACATTCTCTTTTTCGGCAATGGTGACGACCCGTGGATTCGCCCGCACATTAAAACCTATAATCACAGCTCCCGAAGCCGAAGCCAGCATCACATCCGATTCCGCAATGGCACCGGTGGCGACGTGGATAATGTGCAGCTTTACATTTTCAGTGCTCAGCTTCTCCAGAGAACTTGACAGTGCCTCCAAGGACCCCTGCACATCGGCCTTCAGCACAATGTTCAACTCCTTTATTTCGCCTTCCTTGATTCGCTCAAAAAGATCGTCAAGGCTCACAATGCCGGTTCTCATTACCTCGTGTTTTTTCTTTTCTTCTACCCGGTGTCCTATGACCTGTTTTGCGGTTTTTTCATCAGGAACGACGATGAATTCATCTCCCGCCATGGGCACCCCGGAAATTCCGTAAATCTCAACAGGGAAGGAAGGCCCGGCGGTGGTAAATTTTTCCCCCCGATGGTTAGTCATGGCCCGTACCCGCCCATAGTGCTCGCCGCAGATAAAATATTGTCCGGTTTTGAGATTCCCCGTCTTGATGAGGACAGTGGCCACTGGTCCCCTGCTCTTGTCCAGCCTTGCTTCGATAATGCTTCCCCTTGCGGGTTTGTTCGGGTTCCCCCTCAGTTCCAGCATCTCAGACTGAAGCAGGATCAACCCCAGCAAATCATCGATGCCCTCTCCGCTCTTGGCAGAAATTTCCCCGAAAATAGTCTCACCACCCCACTCTTCCGGAGCAAGATCAAGTTCGGCCAGCTCTCGCCTCACCTTTTCCGGGTCAGCATCGGGCTTGTCGATCTTATTGATTGCAACGACAATGGGGATACCTGCAGCACGGGCATGGTTTATAGCCTCTTTTGTCTGAGGCATCACGCCGTCGTCAGCAGCCACTACCAGTACAATCAGGTCGGTTACCTTCGCACCACGGGCACGCATCGCGGTAAAGGCCTCGTGGCCGGGGGTATCAAGAAACACGATGTCCCCTCTCTCGGTCTTTACGTAATAGGCGCCGATATGCTGGGTAATTCCTCCCGATTCACCTCCGATAATATTTGACTTTCTGATATAGTCCAGCAAGGAGGTCTTCCCATGGTCCACGTGGCCCATTATCGTCACGACCGGCGGCCTCGAAACAAGGTCCTCTTCCAGGTCTTCCTCTTCCGCAATCAAGCGCTCTTCCTGAAAAGACCCAAGTTCCAATTCATACCCATATTCATCAGCAACCAATGCTGCTGTCTCAAAATCGATGGCTTGATTGATATTCGCAACAACCCCCAACACCAATAACGTCTTGATCAGGTCGGTTCCCTTGGCGCCCATGGCACGGGCAAGCTCAGCAACAGTAACAACCTCCTGCACTTTAATTCGCCGTTTAATGGCCTTCGGAACGGTAATTTCCGTGTGCTTCTGTCCCCTCTGGGCCTCTTTTGCTTTTCTTGCGCCTTTCTTGCCCTTTCTTTTGGGCCCCTTCCCTTCGTAGAGGTCAGCACGTTCGAAAATTTCCTTCTTTTTATGCCGAATCCCGATCTTGGGGATTTCCTTTTCTTTTTCAGCCTTCCCTTTCTTCTTTCTCTTCTTGGAGGGTTTTGCCTTTATTGCCTCCTCCGCCACTTCCTTGGCAATCTCCAGCGGAGTAACGGCTGAAATCTTTTTTCTCTTAGCGGGCTCCGCCTCCTTGACTTCTTTCATCTCACGAATGACTGCCCGAAGAGGTCCTTCCTCGGGCCGCATTATTATCTTGGCGGGTTGCTCCCGTTTCTTTTTCTTTATCTTCTTGGTTTTTGCTTTTCCCAGCGCCTTTTCCTCAGCAGTTTCTTCCTCCCCTTTCTCCGGAAGGACCGTCTTGACTTCCACCTCTCCCGCCTGTTTGGTCCCTGTGGATTCCTCAAGCTTCTCGTCAACCGCCGGTTTTCCAGAATCGACAGCTTTCTCACCAACGACTGAGGGAACTTCGGTCACTTGCTCCCCTTCAGGAACCGTCACCGTCTCTTTTCCTGCCTCTTCCGGTACCCCTTCAGAGGGGGGCTCTTCTTCCACCTTGATTTCAGGAGCCTTCTTCTCCACTTCGACCCGCTTCTTTCGGCGCCGTATGATCGTGGGCTTGATCCTTTTTTCCTCGACAACCTCGGCGACTGCACCGGAAACAATCTTCCGGGCCTGAACAGCATTCTGCTCATCAAGCGTACTCATATAATTCTTAATATCCATACCCCCGGTCTGGAGCTTTTGAACAAGTTCCTTGCTATCCAGGTTTAGCTCCCGAGCCAGTTCGTAGACCCTCACTTTAGCCATACAATCCCCCAAAAATGATTCCTACAACCTCACCAAGTTCCCTGTGCAATCTCAGATCCTTTTCCTGAATGCCCTGGCGAGGCGTCTTCTCTCCCTGAGAAGCTCGATGCAACGCGCTTCATTACAGACATAGGCTCCCCGACCGGGAGCGCTACCGCTTCTATCTATGACCAACCTCCCACGTTCACTCAACACAAGACGAATCATGGACTTTTTGCTCCCCTTCCGGCCACACGATATGCATGTGCGAATCGGGATATGCCCTTTCCCCTTACTCATATCGTCTTGAACATTTCCCCTTGAAAACCGCCCGGTAATTTGACCGGGGAACAAACAGTTTTTATTCCTTTGGATTCTCCTCTATTTCCGGTTCAGACTCTTCATCGGCCGGTTGCCCTTCTTCATCATCCTCGGTCACAGTGTTTTCACTCTCTTGTGCAGCGCCTTCTTCGGGCGCAGTGTTTTTTTCCGGCGTGTACTCCCCGGCACTCTGAATGATGGCCTGTGCATCCTCTTCAGGGATATCACCGATGGACATCAACTCATCCACGGTAGCACCTGCCAAATCCCGTGCCGACCGAAAGCCTTCCTCAAAAAGGTTTCCCGCCAGTTTTTCTCCAACGCCCTCCACACCAATCAGAGACATATAGTTTTCTTTCAAGGCCTCGCTGTAGTGGCTCTCGCTGGTAACGTCCAGTTTCCATCCAGTCAATCTCGACGCCAGTCGGACATTTTGTCCCCGCTTCCCGATCGCCAATGACAGCTGGTCATCAGGGACGACAACCTCCATGGTCTGATTTGTCTCATCCATGATCACCCGAACGATTTCAGCGGGAGCAAGGCCGTTACAAATGAACTTTGCGGAGTCAGGGTCCCATGTAACGATATCTATTTTTTCTCCCCGCAGTTCCTGGACCACCGCCTGGACCCTGCTCCCTTTCACCCCTACGCAGGCACCCACGGGATCCACATCCGACTCTTTCGAAGAGACGGCTATCTTTGCGCGACTTCCCGGCTCCCGGGCGACCTGCACAATTTGTACGATCCCCTCGGAAATCTCGGGGACCTCCGTCTCAAAAAGGGCTGAGAGAAAATTCGGATGGGTCCGTGAAAGGATAATCTGAGGTCCCCTGCTGAATTGCTTCACGTCGAGGATATATGCCCTGATCCGATCTCCCTGCCGATATGACTCCCTTGGAATTTGTTCCCTGCCGGGCAGTTCAGCTTCCGTACGCCCGAGATTAACGATGATAGCCCCTTTGTCAAAGCGCTGAACTATACCGTTGATAATTTCTCCTTTTCTGTCCTTGAAATCGTCGAAAACGATATCGCGCTCGGCTTCTTTCAGTCTTTGCATGATCACCTGTTTCGCGGACTGCGCGGCGATCCTTCCGAAAGAGCCCATATCCATTTTCATGCCAAGGCTGTCCCCCAACTCGGACTCAGGGTCCAACTCCCTGGCCTCTTCCAGAGAGACATGCAGGTGTTCATCAGTCACCTCTGAAACCACTTCTTTGAATTCAAAGACTTCTATTTCACCCAGCTCATCGTTGAAGCTTACTTCCATATCGCGCTCAGCACCGAATGTCTTCTTTGCAGCCGCTTTCACCGCCTCTTCCAGGGCCTGGACAAGCACGTCTTTTTCAACGCCCTTTTCCCGGCTCACTTGCTCTATCATCTTTTTTAGATCCGTTAACATTTTTCTCCTGCTCCACCATTCATTGGGTTGATTCTTCTATGGATGGGCACTAGTTACTCATAGACAAGGTTCGCCTTGTCAATTCCCTTCATCGGCAACGCGGTTTCCTTCTGGTCAACCTCGACCACAATCGTTCCTTCCTTCATACCGCTCAGGCGACCGGTGAAATTGCGGCGCCCTTCCATGGGGCTTTTCATCCGCACTTTCACTTTTTTCCCCATGGCCCACACAAAATCTTTTTCCTTTTTCAGGCGCCGGTTGAGCCCGGGAGACGAAACCTCCAGCACATATCTTTCCGGAATGAGATCCTTTACATCGATCAGAACACCAATCTCCCGGCTCACACGGGCGCAATCATCAAGAGTCACTCCGCCGGGCCTGTCCATGTATAGCCTGAGCACCCTTCTCCCCCCTGCGGCAACGTATTCCACATCAACAAGTTCAAATCCCATCTCGCCAAGGACGGGTTCCACGAGCATGATTATTTGATCGATTATCATGCCACCCGGTACATTCATCGTCTATTCAACACCCCTCTCAGCCTTCCGCCTTCAACCTAAACAGCCAATTAGCCCTATACATACAAAAAGCGGGCTAAAGGCCCGCTTCCTCATCTGCAGACTAGATTGTAGGGAGTATCTCCGTAAATACCCTTCGGCGATATGAGCTAGCCAACGTCGAGCCCGCAATTTGAAGAAGCCTTTTTCCACAAGGGGATTGACAACCTCAAAAAGGGAAGCAGGCCTCAAAGGCCTGAGAATGGAGCGGGCAACGGGGTTCGAACCCGCGACACCAAGCTTGGGAAGCTTGTACTCTACCAGCTGAGCTATGCCCGCCCGGTTCCATTCATCCTTTTCCCCATATATAAACAAAGGGAGAGGATATTTGGAAATGCATTATAAGGGCAACTCCTGCCTCAGTCAAGTGCTAAATTTGTACCGCCTTCAGGACTTGACAAATGTTCCGCCTGCATATAAACTTTTTCGCACTATTCAGGGAGATAGGCTGCAATTGCATTCTCGGCTTGACCTGCACTGCGCAAATCGTGAGAGCCTTCAGGCTGCAGTTTAAGCAACCTGGGATGAGTAATGAATCTTCATATTACCAACTCCAGCTGGGAGCTAGTCAGAAAATTTGGAAGATGACTCTGGTCAAGGCCTTCTGGGCCGGCTGAAATCCTTGCTCAGAAGAAGGGGGCACCTGGGCGACAGCAGTGATCTCACCGAAGAGATCCATGACCTGATGGATGAGGGTCAGGCCAAAGGCCTTGTCAGCAATGAAGAAAGCGATATGGTCTTCGGGGTCCTGGATCTCAAGGAAACCAAAGCTCATTCCATCATGGTCCCTCGGATTGAGATTTCATCCGCCCCTGTTGATGCCAGCCTGGGCGAGATTATCAAACTTGTGGCTGATTGCGGGCACACGAGGATACCCATCCACAAGGAAAATATTGATCAGATCGTCGGCATCCTGCACGCCAAGGATCTCCTCAAATTGTGGGGAGAAGATCCCCATTCCATCATCCCCTCCCGGATCCTGAGAAAACCGTACTTTGTCCCCGAAAACAAGCTGTTAAATTATCTTCTGAAAGAATTGAAAGAGAAAAAGACCCATCTTGCCGTGGTAACTGACGAATACGGTGGCACTGCGGGCATTGTCACTATCGAGGATATCCTGGAGGAAATCGTTGGGGAGATTCAAGACGAACATGATAACGATCTCCCCCTTATTGCCAGGCTGGACAAGGATCGTTTTCTGGTCGATGCGCGACTTGAGGCGGAACGTCTTGAGGAAGTCCTTGACATAAAACTTCCGGAAGGGGATTTTGAATCAGTGGGAGGATTCATCATTCACATGCTGGGAAGAATCCCCGATGGAGGTGAAACATTTTCTTTTGAAGACCTTGATGTTACCATTCAAAATGCCAATCAGAGAAAAATCAACAAGATAGTCATCCAACGGAAGCCTCCTCCCACAGAGTCGCCTTCCTGATCATCATCCACTCTTTATGCCTGAAATACGCGAAAATCAGACTCATGAGAAACAACTCCTTGCCGTCTTTGCCGGACTCCTGCTGACAGGGCTTTTCCCTCCCTCCGGTCTTTCCTGGATTGCTTGGGCAGCCCTGCTCCCCCTCTTCATCTCCCTTAAAGATACAACACCATCTCAGGCCCTGAAACTGGGCCTGCTCGCCGGGATGTCCCATTACTTGTCCCTCATGTATTGGATCATCTTTGTTCTCGACCATTACGGAAACCTAGGGCTGTTCCTGAGTCTCGGCCCCTACTTCCTTCTCTCTTTTTATCTATCCGTTTTCATGGCTGTTTTCTGCTGGGGATCTGTACGGATCTTGCGCAGTGTGCCTTTTCCGTGGCTCTTTGTCGCGGGCCTCTGGGTCTCCCTCGAATATATCAGAGCAAACTTTCTTTCCGGCTTTCCGTGGTGCCTGCTGGGTTACAGCCAGTACGCTCACCTGCAAATCATTCAGGTAGCCGATATTACAGGGGTATACGGCGTTTCCTTTTTGATCGTTCTCTCAAACGGTCTCCTCTATTCTCTTTTGTTCAAGCCTTCGGAGAACGCATCAATGTTTTTTCGCCTGCAATTCTTCCTGGGAGTTGCGCTCCTGTTTGCGGCGGTCTCTTACGGATTTTACCAAACAGATTCCCAACGAGAATCCGAGCAACGGAAAAACATCACCTGTGCCGTCATACAACCAAACATAGACCAGTCCGTTAAATGGGATCCCGCCTACCAGGCGCAAGCCACGAACATCTATCGAAAGTTGACGGTTAATGTTTCTTCAGCGCATCCCCGATTGATCCTGTGGCCTGAAACGGCGGTCCCCTTTTTTTTCCAGGATCCATCCGATCTCTCAGAGAGCGTCCGGTCGCTCGTCCATGCAGTGCATGGTGACTTGCTGTTCGGCAGTCCCGCCTACCGCCGCAAGGGCAAGGGCTATGCCTACTATAATCGGGCCTACCTTCTCAGCACGAATGGCCGGATTACTTCCTACGACAAGGTTCATCTGGTTCCTTTTGGAGAATATGTCCCCATGAAGCACCTGCTTTTTTTTGTTGACCGCCTCGTGGCGGGTGCTGGAGATTTTGAGCCGGGAAAAGATGTATCTCCTCTCAGAGACGGCGAAATCACCATTGGCCCTTTGATCTGCTTTGAGGCCATATTCCCCGAACTTGCCCGGAAACAGGTAAAGAAAGGCGCGCAGATTCTTGTGAACCTCACGAACGATGCCTGGTTTGGTGCCACCAGTGCACCTTACCAGCACCTGGCCATGGCCGTGCTCCGGGCGGTTGAAAACCGCCGGCCGCTCATCCGCGCCGCCAATACCGGCATCAGCGCGTTTATCAGTCCCACCGGGAAAATCGAAGCGAGATCCCCTCTTTTCGTGGAGTACACCTTGATCAGGGATGTGCACCCTGCATCTTCTCCCCTCACCTTCTACACACGCTTTGGAGATTTTTTTGCGCTGCTTTTCTGCGCAATTTCCGTACTGGTCCTGGTATGGGGTTTTTTCTTGCCGAAAAAAGGAAGGGGCAAAAAGGAGGGCAGGATGCAACTCCCTACCAGTTTGGGGGGGAATTCACGATAAAAATAACGTTCTCCCATTTCCCCGGGTTATGCCAATGGTGCAGGGTCTCACTCCGATAATACATCAGGTCGCCTTCATAGAGATGGTACTCTTGATCATTCAGGTAGTAGACTAGTTCCCCACGTATGACGTACACCAGTTCCTCTCCTACATGACTGCTGGCAATCTTTTTTCCCTGCCCCGGGGGGTTCACATAGAGGGTAGCCTGAAGATTAGCGCTGCTCTTTCTGACCAGCGATTCACAGTATGAGGAAGGGCCTTCCACGTTCAGCACGACGCCTTGACCCTTGCGGGTAATGGAACCAAGTTTCTGCTCATCATGACCCTCAAAAAGCCGAACCATGGTGATCTCAAGGGATTTTGTTATTTTCCAGAGGTTCTCAACAGATATATTTACCTTTCCGCGCTCGAGCTGACTCAGAAAGCTGATGCTCAGATCCGTACGGGCAGCAAGCTGTTCGAGGGAAATCTTCCTTTCTTTCCTTGCCCTGCGGATATTTGCCCCCAACTGTGAGTTATATTTGGGCCCGGGTTCTGTCATATTCATTGTCCGTACTTTTTTGCTGTATTTAAATTTCTTCAGGTAATAAGATTTTTATTCCTTCTTAACAGGTTCCTATAGGTATTGCAACCCGATGATATTTATTATTTTTAGATAACATGTTCACCAGGGTTTTGTGAAAAGCCAAAAAGATACATCTGATCATGAAAAAAGAAACTTTTAACTATATTAAAAAAGAATTGATATCCACCAATCAACTTGGTAACATGCAAGATAACTTTCTCGCCCCAATCAATCACCATTTCGACGAGAGGACCAAATGGCACGTCTGAAAGTCACTGTGGAGAGGATTGATGGTTACTGTAATCAGCCGCTGCTGGTCGGCGATTATATCATCATTGACGGTGGCAAATTGATTATTCCCGAAGGAAAACACATGTGTATGTGGGCATTGCAGAGTATGATGCCCATTTTTCCTGTCCTGCAAAGAGGAGAAGTCAAAGAAGGAGACTGGGCTACCAAAGTCAGCCAGTTCTGCTGTCCGGATCCCAAGGGCTCAGTCCATTATCGTATCGAAAGGATTTAATCACAATGATTAGAGTTGATCCCCAGAAGTGTTCTGGGTGCCTTCGCTGCCAGGTGAACTGCTCTTTTTTACATACAGGCAGGGTAGGTCGAAGCCGGGCAAGGGTGAAGGTGGTCAAAATAGAGGACCTGGGTATTGACTATCCTGTCATATGCCGGCAGTGCAAGGAGCGTTATTGTACGCGATGCCCTGAGTCAGCCATTGAGGTCGGGGCTTACGGTCAGATAATTGTCTCCCCTACCCTGTGCGTTTCCTGTGGCACCTGCGAGACACTCTGTCCAATCGGTGCTATCGAGCTTTACGATGATATACCCTATGTATGTGACCTCTGCGGCGGTGAGCCGAGATGCGTCGCGCAATGTAATATGGGCGCCATATGGTATGACCCTGATCCTGGCGATGTCATCAGTCTCAAAGCCTTTAAGAAGCGTGGAGGGAAAGATCCGGAGACCAAACGAGTTAATTATGCCCTTGAAATGACGAAAGATTTGCGTGAGCGCTGGAAATCCAGTATGGAGGGATAACATGCTTTACGGCTATGGCGGACACATTCTCCGGGTTGATCTGACGAGTGGAAAGATCATCAGGGAGAAGAGCGATCCCCACTACATGTTGAAGGCCATAGGCGGTCGTGGATTGAATTCATTACGGCTCTACGATGAATTACAGAGGGACATCGATCCCTTGTCACCCGAGAACCTCTTGCTTATTGGTGTTGGTCCGCTCACTGGCTCGCTTCTCAGTTCCTCTGCCTATATGACCATCTCAGGCAAATCCCCTATGACCGGGATCCTCGGGGATTCCGCTGCAGGAGGTTTTTTTGGCCCTGAATTGAAACAGGCCGGGTACGATCAGATTGTCATCACAGGAAAAGCAGAAAAGCCTTCTTATCTCCTTATCTTTGACGATCATGTGGAAATCAGGGATGCTTCACCCATGTGGGGTTCCGATATCTGGCAAACAACATCACGCATCCGGTCCGAATTGGGAAGCAATGCCTTCCAGGTTGCCGCTATCGGCCCTGCCGGTGAAAACCTCGTCAAATTTGCAACGGTCGCCTGCAACAATTCCAGGATGTTCGGACGCACCGGCATGGGTTGCCTTTTCGGCTCTAAGAACCTTAAGGCCGTCACCGTCCGCGGTACCAGACCCATTTCTGTCGCCGACACGCTGCAATATCTCGACCTCTGCAGAGAAATGGATGAACGAATTCTTCGCCACCCGGAATGGGATGACCGTCATGAGATGGGATCGACACTGCTCATGACGGCCCTCAACAATATCGGCATTCTGCCCACAAATCATTTTCAAAAAGGCGTATGTGATTACGTCGACCAAATCAGCGGTCAGACGCTGGCCCAAAAATTCAAGGTCAAGAACAAGAGCTGTTTCAACTGCAATATCCATTGTTCACGGTATTATAGAACGAAGGACACTGAATCAGAGGGTCCGGAGTTTGAGACCCTATGCAGCTACTCCTCGCGAATTGGGGTAGATGACCTGGAATTCACGCTGAAAATAGCGGCCTACCTTAACCGTATGGGAATAGATGCCCTCAGCAGCGGGGAAACCATCGGTTGGGCAATGGAGTGTTTCCAACGCGGGCTTCTGAATAAAGACGATACCGATGGGTTGGATTTCACGTGGGGCAACAAACAAACCATAGAAAAAATTCTAGGGCTGATCGTTCAACGCAAGGGGATTGGGGATGCATTCGCTGAAGGGACTCGCTCGCTGGCCCGGCAATTTGGCAAGGACACTGAAAAATATGCCCTCCACGTAAAGGGACTGGATATCATATGCGGGGATCCAAGGGGAATCAAGGCCTTCGGCCTGACCTATGCCATTGCCTCCCGTGGGGCGGACCATCTGAGAGCAGAGCCCTTCTTTGAGTTGACCGAACGGTACGATGAAGCTGAAAAACGCTGGGGCATTCGCGATATTGCTGATCGCCTTTCAAATAATGGAAAAGCAGTACTTGTGGAGCATACGGAACGGCAGGCCCTCATTACCGATTGCATGACCATGTGCAAAAATATCGGACTTTCTATGGACATTTTGGACTTCGAGCTTGTTTCACGCCTGCTGGTGGCGGGCACTGGGCTGGGCTTCACGCCGGAAAAAGTTGAGAAGGATCTTCGATCAATCATAGATGCCGAGAGGAAAATGAACATTGACTTTGGAGTCGACTCATCCATGGATACGCTGCCTCATCGCTTCACCGACGAACCCCTCGAAGAAGGGCCTTCAAAGGGCCAAGTTGTTCCGATTGAGCAAATGGTAAAACAATACTATAAATTACGCGGGTGGGATGAAGAGGGGAAACCTTCTTGATCCGCGTGCGGTATTGATATAGAATAAGATTTATACATCATATTAACCAGCTTTACCGAGGAGGGGAAAAGATGAAGAAATCGTTTGTGTTGTTTTTTTCCGTGATTGCGGCTGTACTACTTTCCTTTGGGACAGGGTTCTGCGCGAATGTATCCAAAGGCATTCATGTTGGGGATGCTGGCGCCTTCACGGGGGATGCTGCCGCACCCTGCATGGAGATCTTCAACTCCGCGCAGATTGCCGTAGATGAATGGAATGCAAAGGGTGGCATTCATGGGGTGAAGATAAAGCATATCATGGGAGACGATGCAATGGACCCGGCCCAAGGGGTCAATGTGGCCCATAAATTTGTCGCCGATAAGTTGATGTATGGCGTGATTGGTCCTCCCATGAGCCACATTGCGCAGGCCACTCTCAAAATATACGGCAACGCTGATCTCGCCTGTATTACTACCGCGGCATCAAAGCCAAATCTGACTGATCAGGGATACAAGAACTTTTTCAGGGTGAACGCGAGAAATGATGCCCATGGGTGGAATTGTGCCCTCTTCATGAAAAAGTACCTCAAGGCTAAGAAGGTGGCCATTCTGAACGAAAAAGTAGCCTATTGTGAAAACATGGCAAGCGAAACCATAAAAGGGCTGAAAAAGCTGGGGATCACCGACTTTATGCAAGATACCATTGTGGCCGGCTCAAAGGATTTCTCTGCAGTTCTCACGAAGGTGAAAGTCTTCAACCCAGATGTATTGTTTTTCATCGCTACTGCCGCCCCTGATCAAGCCATAGGCGTTCGGCAGATGAAGGAGCTTGGTATCCACGCGATCTTTTTCGGAACAGAAGGCGCCAGGGACAAGAAAGACTTTATAGCTGCCTCCGAAGGCGCCGCGGAAGGTGCTTATGTGTACCATTTTTCCCCGGATATATTCTCAATCCCGGAGGCACAGGGATACGTGAAAAAATACGAGAAAAAATATGGTACGCTGAGTGGGTTCGGACCACCTGCTTACGAGGCCATGAACATATTGCTGACAGCCATTGACAAGGCCGCAAAGGACGGGCAAATAACCAGAAAAGAAGTTGTTAAGTACCTGCACCAAACCAAAAACTACCGCGGTATCCTGGGCTTTCCTATCACATTCGATGAAAAGGGCGATCTTGAAGGCGGAGCGACCTACTTTTTCAAGGTCGTGGGAAACAATTTCAAACAGATTACCGTCATGACCGGAAAATAGAAAAGCACACTTTTGATTCATCGACCAAAGGCCTTGACACACTTCTCGTCAAGGCCTTTGCTTCTTCCCACTTGCAGGCCGGGAAAAGCGAAAAGAAGACCTCACCATGGACGTGTACCTTCAGCAATTGCCTCAGCAGCTCATTAACGGTCTCACCCTTGGCGGTGTATACGCACTGATCGCGATTGGGTATACCATGGTCTATGGTATTCTCTTCATGCTCAATTTTGCCCATGGTGAAATCTATATGATCGGAGGTTTTGCCGGATGGTGGGTCCTTCATCTCCTGAGCGTCAACAGCCAGCCTGTGATGAATGCGGCGCTTATTATATCTCTCATGATTATCGCTGCAATGGCCGTATCCGGTCTGCTCGGCGTGTTGGTGGAGCGATTTGCCTACCGCCCTCTGCGACAGGCGCCGCGGATCAACCTTCTTCTCAGTGCCCTTGGCGTATCCATATTTTTGCAGAACCTGGTATTAAACTTTCAGGGGGCAAAACCTCGTTTTTTTCATGTGATGTCCCTGGTCCCTGAAAATATCAGAGTTATTGAAGTTGGAAATACTGTTTTTTCTTTTATGAGGATACTGGTCATCGTCGTTTCATTTGTTCTCATGGGTCTTCTGACCTACGCGATAAAAAAAACAAAGACGGGAAAAGCCATGAGGGCGACAGCGCAGGATATAGAAGCCGCCACATTCATGGGCATCGATACGGATCGCATTATCGTGTATGTTTTTTTGATTGGTTCGGCGCTTGGAGGTGCTGCAGGCACACTGGTTGGATTGCTTTTCACTCAGGTGGACTACTATGTAGGCTTTCAAGCAGGTCTGAAGGGATTCACTGCTGCCGTCCTCGGGGGTATAGGAAATATATCAGGTGCCATGCTCGGAGGAATCATTCTTGGCTTAACTGAGGCTCTCGCAACAACCTTTTTCCCATCGGCATATAAAGATGTCGTCGCTTTCACCATCCTCATCATTGTTCTCATCTTCAGGCCATGGGGACTGATGGGAGAGAAAATACCTGAAAAAGTTTAGGGGATGTATTATCTGTGGCGTGGCAAATAAGTAGAAGGAATGGAATACTCAGCTCTGCAGCCATTTTAGTTGCACTAGCTGTTTTGCCGCATATCATGCCCAATGATTACTGGCTGAGGATTTATGGCATCACTGGGATCTATATCATGCTCTCCCTTGGCCTCAATGTGGTGGCAGGGTTCGCTGGGCTTTTGGATCTCGCATATGTCGCCTTTTTCGGCATTGGAGGTTATACATTTGCCCTTCTCTCCTCGAACCACTTCAATATTCACCTGCCTTTTCTGATCGTCTTACCCATTGCTGCAATCGTGACCATGGGATTCGGTTTTGCCTTAGGCGCAACGAGTATCAGATTGAGTGGAGATTATCTGGCCATTGCCACTCTGGCCTTTGCGCAGATTTTTAGGCTCTTGCTGATAAACCTTGACAGGCCAATTGATATCACCGGAGGCGTCAACGGAATATATAATTTTGATCCAATCCATATCCTTGGCATAAAGATCGTCTCTCCTGAAAGTTATGCGTATCTTATTTGGTTTTCAGCCCTCATCGTCGTCATCGGATGCTTTCGACTAAAAAACTCACGATATGGCAGGGGGTGGAATGCCATTCGGGAAGATGAACTTGCAGCGCAGGTACTCGGCGTGAACATCACTTGGATGAAACTAAAGGCATTTGCAGGAGGGGCATTAATTGCCGGGGGAACAGGCGCATTTTTCGCTTCCTTCCAAGACTCTGTCTTTCCAAACAATTTCGATTTTCCACAATTGGTCATTGTTTATTGCATGGTGATACTTGGCGGGCTCGGGAATATCTTGGGGGTTGTACTTGGTGCCGTCCTCCTGTCCGTTCTCCCAGAATTCCTGCGCGAGTATGGCGCCTATAGAATGATGTCCTACGGTCTCATTCTGATCGTCCTGATGGCCCTGAGACCCCAAGGGCTCCTGGGCACTATCGGGTTTCTCACAAAGACCAAAAAGAGACCGGACAAAGACGAAACCGGTATCCTTCGAGCATCTACTGATCTCTACTATGAGGGAGCACAGGAGACAGAATGCAAAAGAGCAGAAACAGGAAAACACTGCAAAGGAGATCATGTAGTCCTGGAACTCAAGGGAGTATCCATGAATTTTGGCGGTGTCACAGCCGTCAATAACCTGCATTTTCATCTCTTTGAAAGGGAAATCTTGAGCATTATAGGGCCCAACGGTGCCGGGAAATCAACGGTTTTCAACCTCATCTCCGGTATATATAAGCCTGACAAAGGTTCTATTCTCTATAAAGGATCAGAACTCGCGGGACTGAAACCGCATCGGGTGCTCAAGGCAGGCATCGCAAGAACGTTTCAAAATTTGAGGTTGTTTAACAAAATGACCGTTTTAGATAATGCCAAGGTTGCTCAATTCCACCGAACCAAATCCGGGCCGTTCTCTATCCTGTTGCACCTCCCTCGCTATAAGAAAGAAGAAGCGGAATGTGAAAGATACGCCAAGGAAGTCTTGGGACGTTTTGGAAGAAGGCTTACGGGATACCGCCTTGAACAAGAGGCGATGTTCCTCTCTTATGCAAACAGGAGACGTCTTGAGATAGCCCGCGCTCTCTCCACAAAAGCGAAGGTCCTTATGCTTGACGAACCATCTGCAGGGATGAACCCCCAAGAGACATTTGAAATAACCGATTTTATTAAACAACTTCGGGATGATTACGGATACACGATACTGCTGATTGAACACAAATTGAATCTGGTAAGAAAAATTTCTGATAGAGTCATCGTCCTCGACTATGGAAGAAAGATAGCCGAAGGCAGCTATGAGGACGTTGCGAGCAACACACAAGTTATTGAAGCGTATCTGGGAAGGAAAGGCCATTAATCCATGAACAAGACGCCTGTCCTGGAACTTATCGATGTCGATACCTATTACGGAAACATTCAGGTCCTCTATGACATAGATATCACAATCAATGATGGAGAACTGATTTGCCTTTTGGGGGGAAACGCATCGGGAAAATCAACTACACTCAAGACTATCCTCGGCGTATGTAAAATCAAGAAAGGGATTCTCCGACTCAAAGGCGAAAGAATTGATGGCAAATCCACGAAAGATATCATTTCAAGAGGTGTGGCCATTGTCCCTGAAAACAGGAGAATTTTTCCAAGAATGACAGTACTCGAAAACATGGAGATGGGTGCATTTCTGAGGACGGATAGAGAAGGGGTGAAAAGGGATATCGAAAAAATGCTCCTGCTCTTTCCTGCTCTGAAAAACAGACTTTTTAACCCTGGAATTACTCTCAGCGGGGGTGAACAGCAGATGCTTGCCATGGTACGTGCTCTCCTGTCCAATCCAACCATCCTTCTTATGGATGAACCATCCATGGGCCTTGCGCCTATTCTCGTGGACCAACAATTCGAACTGATTCAACAGGTGAACGAACGAGGAACTGCAGTTTTTGTAGTGGAGCAAAATGCGAATATGGCACTTTCCATTGCCGACCGAGGCTATGTCCTTCAAACCGGGTCAATCGTACTCGCCGATACGGCTCAAAACCTTCTCAACAACGAAATGATGAAAACAGCTTATCTTGGAGGGTCTGACTAAATGAACGAGTCGCCTATTGATAAAAAATCCTATATCTTCGGCATGATAACCGCCTTTGCGGAATGCCTGGCCAATGAGAGCAAAAAAGCGGCATTCTCGCCTCCTTTCTATCCAGAGGACTATCCTGCAATCAGGCCTGAAGCAGAAAGGATTGCCAGTGAGCAAGGGATTTCTCTGTGGTACGAGAAAAACCAGGATATCCCATCCGCCAAAAGAGTCAATTGGTTTGTCATGTTCAAATATTCCGAGGTCCTTGATCAATACCTGCTTCTCCGGGACCAGGGGTATAACCCGGTCTGGGATCTCGATCGGTTCTCTGGACTACTCAGTTACGGGACTGTTTGGGGAAAAGGGGCTGAGAAGGTAATTCCTGCGATGAGACAAAAAATCCTGAAAGGGATCATGCCCACAGTATCAAGGGTTCTTTTCAAGCCTGGAGAATGGCCTATCAAGAAAGCCTGATTCATTTCCTTCCACATTTCTATCAGGCCATATAATGGGCCATAAATTCTTTTCGTCTGTATCCTTCTGCAAAAAATTCGATGAGACTTACGGCATCGTATACCGGTACTCGGAGGAGCCTTTGAATAGTTGAACGAAAGGTAATCAGATTGGTACATTCAAGGAGAACCGCGCCAATGTCCTTTCCCATAAACCCCTTTGCAACCTCCAAAACGCCCTGTCTCATTTGTTCAATGTCCAGTTCGTTTTCTCGTTCAAGAACCACTCTTTGAAATTCCGCGCATCCTTCCATGCCCCCTATGATCAGCCGATCTCCCTTGGCATCTGCGGCGGCAAGATGTTCCTCCTTCAAAAGTCGTGTGTCTCCCGTGATAAGGCCGATCTTCTTCTTCTCAGGTAGAAATGTTAAAAGAAGTGGGATCAAATTCAATGACGAGCCCAGGAATGGAACTTGAAGGGCATTTGAAATATCTTTCTGGAAGGGAGAAAACAATCCACAGTCTGCAGCAACAAATTGCACCCCCTCCTTTTCCAGGTCCAAAGCGGCCTGGATAATCAAATCCAAGTGATCTTTGCTTCCCTCAACCAAGTCTTGAAAAGGAAACCCTCGAACAACTCCATAACGCACAGGGAAAGGAAAAGTCTCTGCATGTCCCGGATCTCCAGGAATTCGCGGAATTGTTGAATCCAGCATCAAGATGCCTGCCAATTGTCCATAATTAGTCGTACCCCCGAAGACTTTTTCTGTCATGATTCATCCTCCCTTTGGGACTAGTAACATCGCAAAACTTCCGACCCGGATTTTCCACAAACAATGATCATGGGAAACTGGATCGGTATAGATTTATAGGTCTTGACCAGAGTACTGTCAATGATATATGGATATATGAATTGTAGTAGACTTATAGCACACTGACCGCCTTCTTGCACGACCAAGGCCATATGCGTAAACCATTAAAAACGCGATTATTAGAGGAGTACAATATGCAGGAAAACATTATAGGAACTATTGACACCGTAATGGATCAACTCCACGCCCTCCGGGGGCATCTTTGACCTGGACAACCGGAAAGAGGAACTAAAAGAACTCGAAAAAATAATGGGCAAACCTGATTTCTGGCAAAAGGACCAGGAAGAGGTTGCCCGCCTGAGCCAGCAGAGAGCCTTTCTCAAAGACACAATCGATCTCTGGGAAAAGCTGCACCAGGAAATGGAAGATGCGAAGATCCTGGCTGAAATGGCAATCGAAGAAGACGATGACTCCACCCGCAGGGAGGTGGAAAAAGATGTCGGTCGACTCCAACGAGAAGTCACATCCCTTGAGTTCCAGTCACTCCTGGGAGATCCGGACGACAAGCGAAACGCCATCGTTGCCATCAATGCCGGAGCCGGCGGCACGGAAGCGCAGGACTGGGTTGAAATGCTTTACCGGATGTACCTGCGCTGGTGTGAAAACAGGGGCATGAAGGTCCAGGTCATCGATCATCTTGAGGGAGACGAAGCCGGGATTAAGAATATCACCTTTACCGTGACAGGCCCCTACGCCTATGGGTACTTGAAATCCGAACACGGCATTCATCGCATGGTGCGCATATCACCATTTGATGCGACCGGGAGGCGTCACACCTCTTTCGCATCCGTATCCGTACTTCCCGAAGTGGATACAAATATTGAAATCGAAATTGACGAGAAGGATCTGCGGATTGACACCTATCGTGCAAGCGGGCCCGGCGGACAGCATGTGAACAAGACCAGTTCCGCTGTTCGCATCACCCATTTTCCCACCGGCATCGTTGTCCAATGCCAGAACGAAAAATCCCAACATCGCAACAAGGACATGGCTCTCAAAGTACTCAAGTCCAGACTCTATGAATTGGAGAAGGGAAAAAGGGAAGAAAAAAAGCACAAGATGCATCAAGATCAGAAGGAAATCGCCTGGGGAAGCCAGATCAGGTCTTACGTATTCAACCCTTACCAAATGGCGAAAGATCACCGGACAAATCTTGAGATAGGTGATGTGGGGAAAGTCATGGACGGGGGGATCGACTCGTTTATCGACGCATACCTTCGACTCCGTTAGCTCAAACTCCATTGTCTAATTTCAATTGGATTCATAAAAGCAATCGGTTTGGAATAATTCCTGGTCACCAGCAAGGCATTAGATGCAAGTCGAAGATCCCGTTCCGAGCGGGGGCGCCAGGGAGCGACGAATGAGGCGTATGAATCAATACGCCGCAAGGAGGAGTGAGCGAAGGCAACGCGGCTCCTCAGATCCCGTTGGCGGGGAGATGATGCCTTGATAGTGACCAGGGTTAGCCTCCCTGGTATGCCTGGTCAATGCTCTTAATATATCCCTTGATGCCGTCACAGATCCCCTGGGCGACCTCTTCCTGATAGGTCTTGGTCACCAGTCTTTTCCGCTCCACCGTATTCGTCAGAAACCCGGTTTCCACGAGGATAGCGGGCATTTCTGCGCCTATCAACACGTAAAAAGGCGCCTGTTTCACTCCCAGATTTTTCACACTTCTGAACCGGCCGTCCAGGCCGGATACCAGGCCCTTTTCAACTTGGTGAGCCAGCCTGTTCGATTCATGAATCTTCGTGTTCAGCATTAAATCATTCAGTATTTTCTGGAGGTCGCTGATGCTCTTCTCCGAGGTCGCATTTTCCCGGGCAGCCAGCATTACGGAATTCTTGTCTGTTGCCATATTGAGGAAGTAGGTCTCAATCCCGCGTACTCTTCGATTCCTGTGGGCATTCACATGGAGTGAAATAAAAAGATCGGCCTTCTTCATGTTCGCGATAGCGGTCCTTCGCTCGAGCGGCAGAAATACGTCTCTATTTCTGGTCAGGTACACTTCGCAGCCGATCTCTTTCTTGATCTTGCTCGCAAGCCTCTTCGCAAGTCTGAGAACGATGTCTTTTTCCCTGATCTTCCCCCGATAACACCCGGGGTCTTTCCCCCCGTGCCCCGGGTCGATCACAATCCGGTTCACATTGAGACCAAGCTGTCTCGCCAAGGAGACATTCGCATCCGGAACCTTGGATTTTCTGATTCCTTTCCGGACAGGTCGTTTCTTGAGTGCCAGTCTTACCTCTTCCGCTTTCTCCTGCTTCTCCCCATTTCTGACATCCACGACAATCCTGAAAGGATCATAGAGATGGAAGATCTTGTAACTGCCTATGCTGTTAATATCCAACACCACCCGGACACGATCTTTTTTATACTGCCCCGCCCTGACCCTCTGGAGCAGTTCCCCCTCGATGGGGATGGAGCTGTCGATCTCCTTGCTCACCCGTGCATTTATAAGATCGAGGTACAGTCTTCCCGGCTTTTTCAGCGCAGGGTCCCTCCTGAGAAGATGATGCCGGTAGGTGATCCGGTCGGCCATGTCAACCACGACCCTCGTGTAATTTTGCGTAGACCAGTGGCGGATATCCTTTACATACACGGGCTTCGATGAATCGTGCTTGTTGTTCTTGGCCAGTCTCGCCTCTTCCTTCTTGCCAAGAAGAGTTGATAACTTTTCCAGTTTTACCCGAGCCTTGGGCCGCATGTCTCCCGTAGGAAATTTGATATCAACTTTCAGGAACTCAATGTAGGCTTGGGCCATGTCCTTTTTCTGGTAATAGAAAATCTCCCCCACGCGGTACTGGGCATCATCGGCGAGCCGGTGATCCGGGTAGTTTTCTGCAACCTTTTTAAAGAGTTCAACGGATTTGTCCAGGTCCTTGGACAGGCCGCTGTATCGATAGAGCCGCTTGTAGAGGTCAGCCTCTTTAAAAAGGGCCCAGGGTGCTGCTTCACTCTTTGGATAGCGCGTAAAGATCTTGTCGTATTTCTGGATGCATCTCATCCAGCGGTGGCGATATTTTCTCAGCTTTGCCGAAGAAAACAACCCCTCCCGACATTTGTCCGCCTGTTTCAAGAGGACTTCGCTTTTATCCTGCCTTGCAAAACCTGTTTCGGCCCAGCCACAAAAGCAGAACAGCAACGCCAGAACCAACAAGATGCACATCTGGTAGATTCGTTTTTTCATGTGAGCTTTATCCGTGTCCTTCCACGTATTCTTTGAGTTTATTGAGTTCCACAAGGGCCTCCAACGGCGTCATGGACGCGATATCCAGCTTCTGAATCCGCTCCAGCAAACGGTGGTCCCCGCCACCGAAGAGATTGAGCTGAACTATGTCTTCTTCCTTTCTTTTCGGGAACGTCCGGGCCAAGAGGGGCCTCCCCGCCTCGTCCAGGTTCTCCCTTTCAAGATTCTCCAGGATTTCCTTTGCCCGTTTCAAGACGTCCTCCGGGACTCCCGCAATTCTTGCTACCTGAATCCCGTAACTTCGGCTGGTTCCGCCAGGGACCAGTTTCCTCAAAAAAATAATCCGGTTATTCCACTCCTTCACGGCAATATTGTAGTTCCTGACTCTTGCTTTGGAAACAACCAGTTCAGTCAGTTCGTGATAGTGGGTCGCGAAAAGCGTTCGAACGCCCAGCCCATCACGGTCATGGAGCGCCTCGGCCACGGCCCACGCAATGCTGAGTCCATCATAAGTGCTGGTTCCCCGGCCGATCTCGTCAAGGATGACCAGGCTCCTGGGAGTCGCATGGCGCAGGATATTTGCTGTCTCGTTCATCTCTACCATAAAGGTACTCCGACCTTTTGTCAGATCATCCGAGGCCCCCACCCGGGTAAAAATCCGATCCACGAGGCCGATAACAGCTTTCGAGGCCGGAACAAAACTACCCATCTGCGCCATGAGCACGATAAGGGCTGTCTGCCGAAGGACTGTTGACTTCCCGGCCATATTGGGTCCTGTTATGATCAGCACCTGCTGTTCTTTTTCGTCAAGATACGTGTCATTGGGGACGAAATCCTCATCCGTCACCGCCTGCTCTATGACCGGATGCCTCCCGTCCCGGATGTCAATGCCAAGCCCGTCATCAACCACAGGGCACGTAAAATGGCTTTGCTCCGCTGTTTCCGAAAGCGCCGCGATGGCGTCTATCCTCGCGACAATACCTGCTGTTTCCTTTAGCCTCTGATTTTCGCGGCCAATCTGCTCACGAATGTGCTGGAAGAGCTGAAATTCCATCTCAACCCGTTTTTCTTCGGCTCCGAGGACCTTTTCTTCCATGACCTTCAGAGATTCTGTAATATATCGCTCCCCGTTCACCAGGGTCTGTTTCCGAACGTAATCCTCCGGCACGAGGTGCTGGTTTACCTTGGAGATTTCTATATAATATCCATAGATCTTGTTAAACCCCACCTTCAGGGAAGAGATGCCTGTACGCCCCTGCTCCTGAAGCGCAAACGAAGAGATCCAGCTCTTTCCATCCCGACTCAGGGCAATCAAGCCGTCCAAATCTTCATTATACCCTTCCCTGATAATCCCTCCCTCCTTCAGGGAAATGGGCGGATCTTCGTGAATGGTCTCTTCAATAAGCGCTGCAATATCTTCAAGGGGATCCAGACGCTTGCCGAGTTCCGCCAGGAGGATACTGGGGGAATCCGCCAGACTGCGCCTAATACCGGGGAGGATGAGCAATGAATTCTTGAGGGCCAGGAGGTCGCGCGCATTGGCCCTTGACAATGCCACACGTCCATTCAACCGCTCAAGATCATAGACCTCCGAAAGCGCTTCCCGCAATTCCTCCCGCAGGATGGGATCTTCTTTCAGCGTGGCGACCGCTGCAAGCCGTTTATGGATTTTTTCCAGATTCACCAACGGGTAGGAAAGCCATTTTCTGAGGAGCCTCCCTCCCATGGGCGTAACAGACCTGTCCAGGATGGAAACAAGAGACCCCTTCTTGGAATGGCGGCGCATGGTTCTCAGGAGCTCAAGATGTGTAAAGGTAGCCTCATCCAGAAACATGTAATCGCCCAGCCGGTAGGAGCTGATCTCTTTCATGTGTTCCGGGTTACCCTTTTGTGTTTCCAGGAGATAAGCGATAATTGCACCTGCCGCCACGATACCCGCCCGCATATCCTCGCATCCAAATCCCGCCAGGGAAGGCACCCCCAGTTGCTCTTTCAGAAGAGATTCCGCACGTGCAGGCTCAAATGTTTCCCGACTCAATTTTTCGAGACGCAGATGAGCGAGTGAGTTTCCATTCGGGAGCTCCGTCCCCTCCAGGATAAGGACCTCTGCCGGCACGATGCGCCCCAATTCATCCAGGACATCATTCCATTCATGCAACTCCGTTACCCTGAACTCCCCGGTGGAAAGCTCGGCATGCGCGAGGCCAAAGGCACCGTTCTTATCCACAGCTACCGCTGCCAGGTAAAGGTTCTCCTTGGTACCAAGATCAGCCTCATCCACCACTGACCCCGGTGTTACCACACGGACCACTTCCCGCTTCACGATCCCCTTACTCACCTTGGGGTCCTCGACTTGGTCGCAGATGGCCACCTTCCAGCCACTTTCTATCAACCTGGCCACGTAATTTCTCGAGGCATGGTGAGGAACGCCGCACATGGGCACCTTTTCTCCCTCGTACGTGCCTCGCGACGTCAGGGTTATCCCCAGGACCCTGGATGCGGTCCGTGCGTCTTCAAAAAACATCTCATAGAAATCACCCATACGGAAGAACAGGATTGCATCAGGATATTGCTCCTTGATGCCCAGATACTGACGAAGCATCGGTGTCAACTGACCCATCCTATCCGCCTCTGTTCGTCTCTTCCAGCGCGGGGATGACCGTTTGGGAGGGAGAGGGTTCCGGAGAATCCGCTTCGGTGGAATGGACAAGGTCTGTCGTATCCCATCGCCTGCATTGGGGGCATTGCCACTGGAGGTCTACAGGTTCGTGCCCGCACTGGGAGCACTGAAACCTCAGATAAGGAACATTCAAGTGTTCGAGAAGGTCCTGGTAAGCATTCAGCGCTTCCTCTTTTTTCCCCTGGGACAGGAGTATTTCACCCTTCAGGCGCCTGGCCTCCCAGAATGTCGGGGCAAGCCTGAGGGCACTTTCCAGTTCCTGAAGGGCTCCCTCCACGTCCATCTCATTGTAAAGATAGCGGGCCAGGGCCACATGCGTGAAGGCATCAGAATGGTTCTCAACGCACTCTCTCAGGAACGCTTCCACCGGCTTGAGATTTTTCATCCTGGCATAGGCCCCTTCCAGCCGGCGATAGGCAAGAAAGGTAAACTGGGGGGCATACTCTCCGACCTTCTTCCACTGCTGAATGGCCTTCTTGAATTCGCCTTTCTGGAAGTGGAAGTCTCCAAGGTGAAGATAGGCATCTATACAGCCGGGATCGGTCGATACCGCCTTGGCAAAAAAGGGACGTGCTCTGCCTAACTCCCCTTCTTTCACTGCCATTTTTCCTGTTTCCACCAGGTGATGGGCAAGAATATGGGCGTGGTTTCCCTTGGCCAGCCTTGAGATTTTCTGTCTCGTGCGAAAGGCGTTTTCCCAGTCTTTCATTTCCTCGTAGATCCGCTCTATCTCTTCCAGGGTCTCTACGCTCGAGGGGTTTTTTTCAATGACTTTCTGGAAAGTCTCTAGGGACCGGTTAAAAAAACCGCCCCTTCGGTAGTCAACCCCAAGGTCGAAAAGGGCCCTGAGCTTTATTTTGGGATCAATATTGGGACGTAGTATAATATTCTGGCGAATGCGGATTGCCCTGCCGATATCCCCCTTGGAACGGTAGAGATTGCCTAGCGCCACATAGGTTTCGATGCTTTCAGAATCAACCTGCACGGATTTGGTGAACTGTTCAATGGCCTGGTCATGGTCATTGGTCAGGATATACTGCACCCCTTTGAGAAACGCACTGTCTCCCTTGCGGGCAGTTTGCTCTCTTCCTCCCCGGGCAATGGTTCTCCACCAGACCCCCAGGACGAGCCCCAGGGAAAACGCAAGACCTACCCCCAGAATAAGGCGCAGGTTATCGGGTTCCTGGAACCAATGCCAGAACGGCCCCCCCATTTCTTTATCTCTCCCTCCTTCACCTCCGTAAAGAATCCGGACTCTTACTGCATACCCTGTTCTTCTTCAGGGGCAACTTCTTCAGCGGTAACCGGGAGATTGCGAAGAGACTGGAGCTCCTCATCTTTCCCCTTGGACTCCTTCCTCAGCAGCTTGATCTCTCTTTTCAGACGAAACCGTTCAGTGATGCCGTAGAAGCCGGTAAAGACAACCCCCAGCAGAAATGCGATAATCACGACCAGGTACAGGGACATGGGAGGAGTCTCGTGATTAAAAAAGAGGAGATTCAGCCTGAACGTAACGGTTGTGGCCATAGCCGCATAATTCTGGACCGCCACCACGATGATCAGCAGGATAATCAGGATAATCAATACCACTCTCACATGTTTCATGTATTACCTCCTCTTTTCTATCTATTAACCTGAAAGTACGGCAATAATTTCTTATATGTCTCCCTTATGTGCTCTGGAATAACTCTGACTTCCCCCACCACGGTCATGTAGTTTGTATCGCCGTTCCAGCGGGGAACAATGTGAAAATGCAGGTGCTCCTCCACACCGGCCCCTGCCACCTTTCCCAGGTTGAGCCCCACATTAAATCCCTCCGGATTCATCAGCTCTTTCAGGGCGTTGATGGACTTGCGGACCATCCCAAGCAGGTCGAGCATCTCGTCCTCTGAAAGGGATTCCAGGGTGCCCACGTGCCGCACCGGCGCCACCAGCAGATGCCCGTTATTGTAAGGATACCGGTTCATCATCACCATACTGAGGGTGCCGACAAAAAGAATGAGACGCTCCTCGTCCTGGTCCCGATCCTCCCCGGGACAGAAGATGCACGGTCCTCCCTTTTGATCAGTGAGGATATATTCCATGCGCCACGGCGCCCACATGACCTTCATGTTCTCCCCCCAAAACACCTGCCAAAAACCTACAACGGAATTATGCGTCCCGTTATGGTATCCCCCACCTCCAGGATGCCGATGCTGTGAATACCTGAAGAGGCATATCCTGTAGCAGTGCCGGGGTTAAAATAGAGTACACCATTTCTCAGGTGATTGGCCCCAATGTGCGAATGACCATAAACAACGGCGTCCACGTCATTGAATTCACTCGCAATACGATCTTCAAGGCCTGCCGAAGGCCCCCACCCGTGGATAAGCCCGATCCGGTAAGGGCCTGCTTCCACCACTGCTTTTCCCGGCAGGCGCCTCTGCACCTCAAAAGGATCCATATTCCCATAAACCGCGTGGACGGTCTGATATTCCAGAAAATCAATGACTTCTTCGGACACGATATCTCCTGCGTGGAGAATCATGTCCTTGTCCGCAAGGTATTTCTTGAAAATATCCTCAAATTCTCCTGATACACGACGAAGATGCGTATCGGATATCACACCAATCTTCATTTTTCCTCAACTGATCGATTCAATGCCACCAAGCTTGTTATCACTCTTTTCCCTGATTGGCCTGTTTGCGTACTTCCTCTTTCGAAGAAGTCCAGCATGAAGCAAAATTTAAAATAGGAGTATACCAGCACAAAGAAAAAAGACAACCCATAATTGGAAGCAGGGAGAAAAGGTCGATCGGAAGGGACAAATCAAGCACATCTGGAAACTTTCTTCTCTTTCATCACTCTTTCAATTTCATCAGGTGAACCAAAATAGATGCAGTGGGCCAGGCACACATTATCCGCGCAGGCGGGCAGGAGTCCTTTGTCAACCCGCTCATAGCACAGGTTGCATTTCTGTGCCATTCCTCGTTCACTGTCGAAGGAGATGGCATCATAAGGGCATTCATCAACACAGAGCCCGCATCCCACGCACGCTTTCTCGTCCAGGATAACAATGCCATCCTCTCTCTTGACAATTGCCTCTTCGGGGCAGGCCTCCACGCACTCCGGTTCATCGCAATGGCGGCAGGTATTCACCCGGTAGACAAACTCCGGTTTATCGCCCACCATCCTGGGTCCATCTTCTGTGACATGGATCAGTTTGATGCCGTCAGGTGAGCGATTTTCCTGCTTGCAGGCAACCTCACAGGCCTTGCATCCCCAGCAGGACTCATGGTCTATGATCAGTGCATATGATGGGTCTATGGCCCTTTCCTTCATGAGCGATCCTCCGGGTAGATCCTGCAAAGGAGTGTCCTCACATGGGTCGCGCCCATGGCGGGATCACAGGCTTTATAGGCATTGTCCGTCAGCATATTAATGTTAGATTCATCCCAACCGTGGCCCAAATCCTCCTTTTCCGGAAACCACCAACCATGTTCCGCGGAAACGATTCTCGGATCCATACCCGCAAAGAACTTGGCCCGCTGCCTGACCCGGCCGCGGGGAGATTCAATGGTAACCCAGTCGCCCTCCTGAATGCCCTCTTTCATGGCTGTATCCGGGTGAATTTCCACGACCGGGTCCCTGTGAAGCTCTCTCAGCCAGGGCACCTGGCGGTTTTCTGTATGGAAAAAACCGGGCAATCGTCTCCCCGTGATCAGGATATATGGAAATTTCCGGTAAAGCTCCGGCATACTATACGGGCTTTCCGGAGGCTCCCGATACTGGGGAAGTGGATCGTACCCCATACTCTCCAGGACCGTGGAATAGATTTCGAATTTCCGGGTCGGCGTGGAAAACCCCCTGGTTTCATACTTCTGGTAGAGCAAATCCCCGCGGATATAGTCCATCTTTTTGAAATCCTGCCAGGTGATCCCCATTGGTTCCAGGATCCAGTCCAGGGCTTGCTCAAAATTGTCCCACCAGTGTTCTCCCTGCCCTACCCGGTGGCCCAGCTCATTCAGCATCTCATGATCAGAACGGCATTCTCCCACCTGGATGACTTTCCTCCGGGGCAGGATGTAGCCGTGTCGTTTCCAGAAGTCTCCAATATAATCCATCTCGAGCCAGGTGGCGGCCGGGAGGACGATATCGGCCATTTCAGCGGTAGGGGTCATAAAGAAGTCGGAGACGACCATGAATTCCACTTTTTCCAGTGCCCGGTAAACCTCTGCGGCATTCCCCCTCGTTATGAGGGGATTGGAGCTGATAAAAAAGAGTGTCTTTACCGGGTATGGCTTTTCTTCCAGTATGGCGTCCCAGACGCACTTCGGGTTAATGATCGCGAATTGGCCTGCCAGTCGAAACCGGTCACCGCCCAACCGTTTTTCCCGTTGGGTATCCGGGAGCATCCGGTGTGCCCCGAAGTGTCCGACGTTTCTAATCCCGGGAGGTTTGAACAGGACCTGTCCCCCGGGCACATCAATGTTGCCGGTAATTCCCATGAGGAACATGAGGAGACGGTCATTGTCCGCGCAGTTGACCTGTTGTTCGATGGCAACGCCCCATTGTATGACAGCTGGTTTGGTCGTGGCGAAAAGCCTGGCCGCGTCCCTGATCTTTTGCTCAGGGACCCAGGTTATTTCTTCCACCTTGTCCAGAGGGTACTCTTCCACCCTTCGTAAGAAGGGCTCCCAGCCGTGAACATGCTTTTCCACAAACGCCTTTTCATACAGTTCTTCTTCAATAATCACGTGGAGCATGCCAAGGGCGAGGGCCGCGTCCGTTCCAGGCCGAAGAGGGAGCCAAACGTCGGCCCGGGCCGCGATCCTGGTGAGCCTAGGATCAATGGCGATCAGCTTTGCCCCGCCATCCAGGGCCGTTGAAAAAGGCTCTCCCTTGTAGCAATCCGGGTTGCTGATTACCACGTTGTTGCCCCAGACCATGATGCACCGGGGATGGTTTTCATAGTCCGCAATGGGATTTGTGCCGCAGGTGAGAATGCTGGTCGCAATACGGGGGCCGTAGCAGAAATGGCCCGCGGTGAGTACATTGGGTGTGCCGAAAAGGTTGGCAAAGCGGTAGATCACCGCTTCGTTTTCCCTCCCCGTGCCGTACCCCATGACCACGGATTCCGCCCCGAAATCATCCCTGTACTGGAGCAGCCTTTCCGCGATAGTATCCAGGGCATCATCCCAGGATATGCGTTCCCACCTGCCGCTCCCTTTCGGTCCCAGACGCTTGACAGGATAGGTCAGCCGGTCAGGGTGATAGGCAAGCTGCGCCGAGGCCAGGCCCTTGCTGCAGAGGGTGCCATGATTAATGGGGCAGTCGGGGTCTCCGGCAATCTTTTCCGCCTTTCCATTTTTCGTATACACCAGGACACCGCAGCCCCCATGACACATGCGGCAGTGGCTCTTCACTACAGAATCATACCCATAGACCTCCATCTCTCTTTCAATATTGGCGTATTCAAACTTACTCATCTTCAATTCTCTCTCGTTTCAGAAAAAAGCCAATGGAATTTCCTTTCAATTTTCCGCACATGTTCAAGGTACAACGGTGTCCCCGGCAACCACTTTTCTTCGCAAAACCCAGCCCCATAGTAACGCTTATTTGCGGGTCTGTCCAATTCATTCAGCCTTGGTGCTTTGACAAGAAAATTACGTTTATTCCCCATAATGCCGTTGACTCTTTGGGCTTGTTTCTGTATCAAATACCGAGAAATCCAGAAAAATGAAGGCCGGTTTCGAAACGTTCAATTTTGTTCAAGGTCAAGGAAGATGAAAATTTTGCCACAGGAATATATCCAATATTTCGAGGATTGAAATTTGAGCCTGACGTAGAGATTGGGCAAAAGTGGGCATTTCAAATCTGGGCTTAGGAGTTGAGGAGGAAGCTATGCCGATTTACGAATTTTACTGCCCTGAGTGTCATATGATCTTCAATTTCTTTTCAAAGACCATCAACACGGAAAAAAGGCCGCTCTGCCCCAAATGCCAGAAAGTTCACCTGGATAGAAAAATGTCGGTTTTTGCCCGCCTCAGAAACAAGGGTGAGGGTGAAGAGGATGACACGCCAATGCCGGACCTGGATGAGGCCCAGATGGAAAAGGCCATGGGCGCCCTGGCCAAGGAAATGGACCACCTGGATGAAGACGACCCCCGGCAGACCGCAAGCCTCATGCGAAAGTTGACGGACATGACGGGCCTCGAATTGGGACCCGGTATGCAGGAGGCGCTCCACCGGATGGAGGCCGGGGAAGATCCGGAAAAAATCGAGGCGGAAATGGGGGACATCCTCGAAGAACAAGATCCTTTTCTGCCCAAGAAAGGGCCAAGCCTCCGGAAATCCCGCCCGCCCGAGATCGATGAAACTCTTTACGACCTTTAAGATACCCCTGCCACTTCTGTATGAGCGGCAAGGTTTTTCAGGCGAAGTATTTCACCGCGTTTTCGAGGCGATCGGCCACCCGATCCTGCCCGATGGCCAGGAGCACATCGAAGATACCCGGTCCGACCGCCTGGCCCGTGACAGCCGTCCGGATCCCGTTGATTATGACCCCTGCTTTCACTTCAAGTTCTTCAGCAGTGGCCCTGAGCATTTCCTCGGTTCCCTCAAGGGTATAGTCCTCAAGCGCTCTCACGCGATCAGCCAACACTGGAAACCATTCCCGCAACCCCGGATGCTTGAGCACATTTTTTTTCAAGGCACGCTCATCCACCGGGTAGTCATCTGAAAAATAGGCCCGGCCAAAGGTCACAAAATCGGTCAACACATGAAATCGCTGTCGGATAAGGTCCACTGTCCGGAGAAGCCATTCCCGCCTGGAATCCTCAAACTCGGGATCCCAGATACTCTCCTTTTGAAGCTGATCCCGCACATAGGGCTCAAGTTCTTCAAGGGGGAGTGTGCGGATATAATGAGCATTGATACTGAGGGCCTTGGGATCGGTAAAAAACTTCGGGTCATCCTTCCTGATGTCAAACACCGCATTGGACCGCTTGACCCCTTCCAGGGAAAAGGACTCGATCAATTCCTCTTTTGAAAATATCTGTTTGGAGTCGGGCGTGGACCACCCAAGCAACGCCAGAAAATTGACAAGCGCCCACGGGAGAAACCCGTGCTCCCGGTAAAAATGGATGGCCACCACCTCCCCGTGTCTGCGTTTGGAGATCTTGGCCTTTTTGGGGTCCAGGGTGAGGGGCATATGGGCAAATGCAGGAACAGGTATGCCGAGTGCCTGATATATGAGGATCTGCTTCGGTGTATTCGCAATTCCATCCTGTCCCCTGATCACATGGGTAATGCCATCCCTGGCATCATCCACTGCGTTGGAAAGAACGTAGAGGGGCTGGCCGTTGGACCGGACAATCACAAAATCTTCTATGTCCTCGTATTTCTTCTCGATGACCCCGTAGACCAGGTCCTTGAACCGGACCGCGCCCGGCTCCCGCGGCACCTTCAGGCGAATGGTGAAAGGCAAACCGGCTTCTTCCTTCACGGCAAACTCTTCAGGAGAAAGATTTCTGCAGCTTCCATCGTACTGGAGGGACGATTTTTTCGCCAGGGCCTCCTCTCTTTTCCTCTCCAACTCCTCTCTGGTGCAGAAGCACTTGTAGGCATGACCAGACCGGAGGAGTTTCATGGCTGTCTCCCGGTGTTCATCGATAAACTGAGACTGGAAATAAGGCCCTTCATCCCAGGTAATACCGAGCCATTTCAGGCCCTCTATGATTCCTTGGATGGAATCTTCGGTGGATCTCTCCGTATCCGTATCCTCGATCCTGAGGATAAACTTCCCCCCGGTTTTCCGGGCGTAGAGCCAGTTGAATATGGCTGTCCGGGCGCCTCCGATATGGAGGTACCCTGTCGGGCTCGGTGCAAAACGCACCACACCTTGTTCTTTCATTCCTTCGCCTTTTCGTGACAGATATTAATAAACAGGGCTATGGGCTAAAGCCAACCATAACGATAAACATTTTCTCTCGCCCGTCGCAGCGATCAGAGAAAAACGACCCTCTTTTCTTTATTTCAAAAACTCTGTGGTCTCTGTGTGAGATATTGTTTTTTCTATTTTTTCAGGTTTCCCCGGATATACGCAACCACATCTTCCGTGTTGGTCCCGGGACCAAATATGGCGGCAATCCCGCACTCCTTCAGGGCGGGGACATCCTCGTCAGGGATGATCCCTCCCCCGATCACCAGCACATCCTCAATGCCTCTCTCTTTCAGGAGTTCCATCACCTTTGGGAAATGGTAGTCATGGGCCCCCGAAAGGATACTCATGGCAATCACATCAACATCTTCCTGCACGGCGGTCTCCACGATCTGTGCGGGCGTCTGCCTCAAGCCCGTGTAGATCACTTCCATGCCTGCGTCCATCAACGCGCTCGCAAGGACCTTGATCCCCCGGTCATGTCCATCAAGGCCGGGCTTTGCGGCCAATACCCTTATTTTCTTATCTTTGTCCATACCTACCTCTTATAAATAAGTGCATAGCTGTTTTTTTCTATGCCTTACGCCTGGTGCCCTACGCCTCTTACCCCAACGTCGAGGCGGCCCGGTACTCGCCAAAGACATCACGGAGCACATCACAGATCTCACCAAGTGTCGCGTATGCCTTGACCGCCTCAAGAATAAGCGGCATCAGGTTCTCATCCCCCTCAGCACCTCTTCTGAGCCCGGCAAGGACCGTTTCCACCACGCTTACATCCCTTGCGGACCGCAGCTTTTGCAATCTCTCAATTTGAGAGGTCCGCACCGCAGGGTCCACCCGCAGGAGATTGGTGGGCTTTTCCTCCTCAACCTGGAAACGGTTGAGCCCTACCACCACCCGCTCTTCCCTTTCGATCTCCCGCTGATACCGGTATGCGCTGTCCTGTATCTCCCGCTGCACAAAACCTTTTTCAATGGCCCGAACCGCACCCCCCATGTCGTCAATCTTCCGAATGTACTCCTCGGCCCTTTCCGAGGTCTCCTTTGTCAGACGCTCGATATAGTAGGAGCCTGCCAGGGGATCCACCGTGTCGACAACCCCGCTCTCATAGGCGATCAACTGCTGGGTCCTCAGGGCAATCTGCACGGCCTCCTCTGAAGGAAGGCACAGGGCCTCATCCATGGAGTTGGTATGCAGGGACTGGGTCCCGCCCAGCACCGCGGCAAGGGCCTGGAAAGCAACCCGAACAATATTGTTTTTCGGCTGCTGTGCCGTAAGGGTACAGCCTGCCGTCTGGGTGTGAAACCGGATCATCATGGACCTGGGATCCTTTGCGCCGAACCGCTCTTTCATGATCTTGGCCCACAGCCGTCTCGCGGCGCGGTATTTCGCGACCTCTTCGAGGAAATCCAGGTGCGCGTTGAAGAAAAAGGAAAGCCTGGGGCTAAAGGCATCTACCTCCAGCCCTGCCCGAACTGCCGCCTCAACGTAGGCAATGCCGTTGGCCAGGGTGAAGGCAACTTCCTGCACCGCCGTGGAGCCCGCTTCACGAATATGATAGCCACTGATACTGATGGTATTCCAGGAGGGAATGTTTTCAGCGCAGTAAGAAAAGATATCCGTGATAATCCTCATGGAGGGCTCGGGGGGATAAATGTACGTCCCCCGGGAGGAATATTCCTTTAAAATGTCATTCTGAATGGTCCCTCGCAGCTTGTCGAACGACACGCCCTGCTTTTCCGCCACCGCCAAATACATGGCCAATAGTACCGCAGCAGGGGCATTGATGGTCATGGAGGTGCTTACCTTGTCCAGCGGAATCCCGTGAAAAAGCGTCTCCATGTCTTCCAGTGAATCAATGGCGACCCCCACTTTCCCCACCTCCCCGATGGCCATCTCGTGATCGGAGTCATAGCCGATCTGGGTGGGCAGGTCAAAGGCCACGGAAAGGCCCGTCTGTCCCTGGTCAAGGAGAAATTTATAGCGCCGGTTGGATTCTTCCGCGGTGGCAAAGCCCGCGTACTGGCGCATGGTCCAGAAACGCCCCCGGTACATGGTCGGCTGCACCCCCCGGGTGTAAGGGTATTCTCCCGGGACCCCAATCTCCTCCACATAGTCAATATCTTCCGTATCCAGAGGGGTGTACAACCTCTTCAAAGGGATCCCGGACGTATTGATGAACTCGGGTTTCCGTTCAGGCCTCTTCTGGAGCTTGTCTTCCACCTTTGCGGTCCATTGTTCAAGGAGCTTTTCCATACGCTCGATACTTGTTTCCCGTGCCATTCATTTCCCTCCATCAGTCCTGATATTCCCGTCAAATCTCTGGCTTAGTTATCATGTTTCCTGATTTTTGAAAAGCCTTTCTTTGGGGAAGCCTGGCTGTCTCGGCAGGGAAAAACCGCAAGTACCAGCGACTATGAAAGAGTTGATAGTGCCACCTATTGATTCCATTGGGCAGTCCCTGATTTTTTTCAGGAAAAACGCGGTGCTTTTAATGATTTTCATCTTGACAGGAGTTGATAGCTGTATTACAGCTACAATCCGTTTCCACAATTTGCCGCTGACTGGCATTCCAGCCCGCACACATAAAATTCTACTTGGATCGAGGGAGAATGAGAGAATGACGTTCAATGAAATCCTGGATTTGCTGAACGGTATCATGCGTACAACAGGTGTCTTCAATTTCGACCCCAAAGTCATTGTCATGTGGGCAATCGCATCCCTATTCATTTACCTAGCCATCGCAAAAAAATATGAACCGCTTCTGCTGCTCCCCATCGGGTTCGGTATTTTTATCGTGAATTTCCCGCTTGTTCCCATGATGGGATTCGAACACGGACGGCCGCAACTTCTCCAGTTCTTTTATCACTATGGCCTGGAATGGGAGATCATCCCTTGCGTAATTTTTCTGGGGCTTGGGGCCATGACCGATTTTGGTCCCTTGATCGCGAATCCCAAGACACTCCTCATTGGGGCCGGGGCGCAGCTTGGCGTCTTTATAACATTCACCGGGACCGTGCTGGCCGGCTTTACGCTGAAAGAGGCCGCTTCTGTGGGCATCATCGGCGGAGCTGACGGGCCGACCACCGTGTACCTGACGACACTCCTGGCTCCACAACTCCTGGGGGCAAATGCCCTTGCCGCATACTCTTATATGGCCATGGTTCCTCTCATACAACCCCCCATCATGCGGATGATGACCTCCAAAGAAGAGCGTAAGATTCGTATGCGGCAGCTCAGACCGGTTTCCAAGAAGGAAAAAATGCTGTTTCCCATGGTGACGGCCGGTATCATCGCCTTGCTCGTTCCCTCGGTCATTCCCCTGATGGGTATGTTTATGCTCGGGAACCTGATGAAAGAGAGCGAGGTAGTGGGCAGGCTCACCGAGTCGGCGCAGGGCTCTCTCATGAACATCGTTACCATCTTTCTGGGTGTTTCCGTGGGAGCTACCATGTACGCGGACAAGTTTTTGAGCTGGAAACCCCTCTTTATTTTCGGGTTGGGGCTGGTTGATTTTGCAGTCTGCACCATCGGGGGAATCTTGACGGTCAAGGTCATGAACCTCTTTTTGAAGGAAAAAATCAACCCCCTCATCGGCTCGGCGGGTGTTTCCGCGGTGCCCATGGCGGCTCGCGTGTCCCAAGTGGAAGGGCTGAAGGCGGACAAAACAAATCACCTGCTCATGCATGCCATGGGACCGAACCTTGCCGGAGTCATCGGTTCTGCCGCTGCGGCAGGGATGTTTATTGCCATGTTCCATTAAACCCGGGTTTCAAAAGGGAATTATCTGTAGTCTGCCCTTGGCCGGGGCAAGGATTAAAGAAGAGAGAAGGAAGAAAAGATGAAAAAATATGTGATTCTCCTAATAGGGTTGGCATTCCTCATCCCTGCATCTGTCATGGCCGAGGATTTTCTGGAGGCTCCGGTTATACCGGGGGGGAAGGTGCTTTTGAAAACCGATTCACGCCTGGAGTTCACCGTGCCAAAGGGGCATAGAGAGGTCCTTAGGTATTACAAGGACGCGCTCAAGAAACTCAAGGACATCCGGATACGGGAATGGAAAAACGACACCTATATCGAAGATGACGGAAACCTCCCCTGGCATTCCATTACCATCTCCAAGGGCGATACCAGTGAAACAAAAATAATCATCGTGAAAGACAACTGGACCTGGATTCTGGGGACCCTTGTTCTCAGGTTCGTTGGTGTCTTTATTGTCCTGTTGCTCCTTTTTCTTGCGATGGGCATATCCGGCTTAATCATTTCAAAATCAGTTGCAAGAGCAGAAGCGAAAAAGGCATCAGCCTGACCAAGACATCATGTAAAAAGCCCCTTCCCTCCTGCACGGAGAAAAGGGGCTTTTTTTGCCCACTGGAAAACCCGGCCCTCAGGGACCGTCCCCTCTGGGAATAACGAAAGTCTTCGCCCTTTGGACCCGGATTCTCATTAAAGGGGTATGTTTCCGTGACGTCGCGCCGGAATCGAGTCCCGCTTATCCTTGAGCATGCTCAGTGCCTTTATCAGCCGTGTCCTCGTCTTTTCCGGGAAAATGATCTGGTCGATATATCCCAGCTCGGCGGCCTTGAACGGGCTCGCGAAATTACTCCGATACTCTTCAACAAGCTTCTCTCTGGTCCCCTCGGGATCATCCGACTCCGCAATCTGCTTCCTGAAGATGATATTGACCGCCCCCTCCGGTCCCATCACTGCGATCTCCGCCGTAGGATAGGCGTAGTTGATGTCTCCTCCATGGTGCTTGCTGGACATGACATCATAAGCCCCGCCATAGGCCTTCCGGGTGATCACGGTAACCTTGGGCACCGTGGCTTCGCAATAGGCATAGATGATCTTGGCTCCATGCTTGATGATTCCACCGTATTCCTGCTGCAGCCCCGGCAAGAAGCCGGGAACGTCCACGAAGGTCACCAGGGGGATATTGAAGGAATCACAGGTACGGACGAACCGGGCACACTTCATGGAGGCATTAATGTCCAGGCATCCTGCCAGGGACCTCGGCTGATTGGCCACGATACCCGCCACCGCACCGTTCAGCCGTCCAAAACCTACCACCATGTTGGTGGCGTAGAATTTCTGGACCTCAAGAAACTCCTTGTTGTCCAGAACCACCCGGATAATGTCTCTTATGTCATAGGGAAGCTTGGGATTGGTGGGGACCACCTTGTTCAGAGACTTGTCAACCCGATCGGGAGGGTCGGTACAGACCACCTCGGGTGGCTTTTCCCGGTAGTTCTGGGGCAGATACTGGAGCAGTTCCTTTACCCGGTCCAGGGCAGCTTTGTCGGAATCCTCGGCAAAATGCGCCACACCGCTCCTGGTGTTATGGGTCATGGCGCCACCCAGGTCTTCCGGGGTAACCTCTTCGCGGGTAACGGCCTTGATAACCTGAGGCCCCGTGATGAACATGTTGCTGGTCTTCTTGACCATGATGGTAAAATCAGTGATCGCCGGTGAGTATACCGCCCCGCCGGCACAGGGCCCCATAATCACTGAAACCTGCGGCACCACGCCGGAAGCCCAGACATTCCGCTTGAAAATCTCCCCGTAACTCCCGAGGCTCACCACGCCTTCCTGGATTCTGGCCCCCCCCGAGTCATTGAGGCCGATAATCGGCGCACCGTTTTTCAATGCCAGGTCCATGATCTTACAGACCTTCTCGCCAAATGGTCCGCTCAGGGATCCCCCGAACACGGTAAAGTCCTGCGAAAAGATAAAGGCCAGGCGGCCTTCAACGGTCCCGTATCCCGTCACCACGCCGTCACCCGGAATCTTTTTCTTGTCCATGCCAAAATCGTGACAACGATGGACGACAAACTTGTCGATTTCCTCGAAGCTGTCCTTGTCCAGGAGGTAGTGAATCCGCTCCCTTGCGGTCATCTTTCCCCTGGAATGCTGCTGTTCTATCCTTCTAGAACCGCCCCCCAGTTCAGCCTCTTGATTCCTCCGCTCCAGTTCCTTGATTTTGTCGCTAATATCCACGCATGGAACTCCGGTTGTTGGATTGTCAATACTTCTGAGCCAGTTTCAAAACGCCCCATTTTACCCGATCTCTGCGTCAGGTTTAAATTTTAACCCTCGAAAGATTGACTATATTCATGTGGTTAATCCCGCCATTTCGAGATCGCCTTTCCCCGCTCAAAGTCTGGGATCTTCGACTTGACCTCGAATCCCGCGGTAAACGGGAAACATTTTGAAACTGGCTCTTCTTGCATGATTTTCCGGAACGTCATGTTCTTGCCGCTCCGGCCAGAGCTGCGCCTCTTATTCCATCGTAACAAGGACGGCATCAGCTTCCACGGCATCGCCCTTCTTACACTTGATTTCCTTCACGGTCCCGCCTTCCGGCGCCACGATCGGCAGTTCCATCTTCATTGCCTCGAGGATCACCACCTCATCACCTTCGTTAACAGCATCACCCACATTGACTTTTACGTCGATCACTTTTCCCCCCATCGGGGCAGTAACATCACTCACTTTTCTAACCTCCTCCACATATTATTTTTCTTGAACGCAAAGAAGCCCTTCCTTTCAGGGCAAGAACGGGTTGCGTTCTCTGGATTTATCAAGATGCCCTTCGCTATGGACCATTTTTGATAAGATTTGCTTATACCATTGAACCATGATCTTTTGTCAAGAATAATGTAGCGCTCGATCATTTCCCCGTGTAAATCAGAAATATCCGGCTGCATTTCATCAGCCATGACAAAAAAGCTGCCGACAACGGCTTTTTGGAACCGAATTTGCATATCAAAAAGGTTTTTAGAATGAAAAGTCATTTGCCACTCATATCTTGACAGGGCAGATCAAATTTTCTACCCTTGCTCAGATGGCTCCATACACACATACGCCCTCAGGAGGACAAGCATGCCGGTATACAAGTGGGTTGGCGAAACGAGGAGAGGAAGAACCATCAAAGGAGAACTGGAGGCGGCTGATGAAAAGATTGCCCGGTTACAGCTGAAAAGACGCAATCTGACCATCAAAAAAATCAAGCAAAAGCCCAAAGATCTCTTTGCAAATGTCTCCTTTATGCAGCCGAGGGTGACGGCAAAGGATATTGTTATCTTTACCAGACAGTTTTCGACCATGATAGACGCAGGGCTTCCCCTGGTCCAAGGCCTCACAATCCTGGCGGAACAGACTGATAACCGGACGTTCCGGCAGATCTTGAAGCAAGTCACCAAGGACGTGGAAGGAGGTTCCACCCTTGCTGAGGCCCTGAAAAAACACCCCAAGGTATTTGATGACCTTTTTGTGAACCTGGTCGCAGCCGGCGAAGTCGGCGGTATCCTGGACACAATCTTCCAACGGCTGGCCGCCTATATTGAAAAGGCACAAAAACTTAAATCCAAGATCAAGAGTGCCATGACTTACCCCATCGTGGTAGTCTGTATTGCTGTTATCGTTATATCGGTCATCCTCGTTTTCGTCATTCCGGTGTTCGAAGATCTCTTCCGTAGTGCGGGTTCCGCGCTCCCTGCACCAACACAATTAGTCGTCAACATGAGCCGCTTTTTCAAGGACAATATCCTCTATATCATTGCCGCAATTATTCTTCTGTTTATCGCATTTAAAAAATACAGGGGAACCGTAAAGGGACGCAAGGCCACCGACTCACTTTCCCTGAAGTTGCCCGTCTTCGGTCCGCTCCTGAAGAAAGTGGCCGTGGCCAGGTTCACCCGTACCCTTGGAACCATGATCACCAGTGGTGTCCCTATCCTGGATTCTCTGGAAGTCGTGGCAAAAACATCGGGAAACGTTATCCTGGAGGAAGTCATCTTTGAAGTCCGCTCCAGCATTGCCGAGGGCCAGCCCATTGCGGAGCCGCTTTCGGAAACGGACATATTCCCCAGCATGGTTACTCAGATGATCGCCGTTGGGGAGGCGACCGGTGCTCTGGACACCATGCTTGAAAAAATCGCCGAATTCTATGAAGATGAGGTTGATACCGCGGTTGAGGCCCTGACATCCATGCTTGAGCCTCTGCTCATGGTGTTCTTAGGCGGATCTATCGGCGGCCTGGTGATTTCCATGTACCTGCCCATTTTCCAGATGGCAGCCGCATTCGGATAATCTCGTCGGCATCATGGTCGAAACACACAAAACCATCTCGAGAAAGGAACTTTTCGGGCGTCTCCAGACCCTCATGTTTTTGAGGGTCGTGTTTGTTTCAGTGCTTCTGGGGGCCTCCTTTTTTGTTCAAATCCGGGAAGCGCACACCTATTTCGGCTCCATTCAAAATGTCCACTTCTTTCTCCTCGCGGCTGTCCTTTTCCTCACCTTTATCTATGTGCTCATCCTCAAGCGTGGTCTCAATCTTTTAGGGTTTGCATACGTGCAACTCTGTGTGGATACCCTGATCATCACTGCCATTATCTTCTCCACAGGCGGAGTGGATAGCATCTTTTCATTCCTTTACATTCTTGCCATCATCGGCGCAAGCATCATCCTCTATAGAAAAGGAGCCGTATTCATCGCTTCTTGCAGCAGTATCCTCTTTGGGTTACTCCTGGATTTCCAGTTTTACGGCTGGATCCATCCCCTTGGAACCCGGACTGTCAATTTTTCTGCTGACCAGCGCATGCAGTTCTTTTTTTTCGCCCTTGTAAACATGGCTGCATTCTATCTGGTGGCCTTCCTCAGTTCCTTTCTTTCCGAGCAGACCCGCAGGAGTCGTGCCGAACTCAAGGCCAAGCAAATCGACCTGGACCAGTTGGAAATCCTCAAAGATTCCATTATCAACAGTATCACTTCCGGTCTGATAGCCCTTGATGCCAAGGCGAAGGTTATCCTCTTCAACCCCGCGGCCGAGGAGATGTTCACCAAAAAATCCTCCACCTGTCTTGGAAAATCTATTCATGATGTCCTTCCCGATATAGCCTCCAGGCTTTCGCAACCGGGAAGCACTTCGGAACTGACCCTCCGGGGAGGAGTCCCTTTTGCAGACATTCCCTATGACTCGCCCAGTCAGAAATCGATCCATCTCAGATTGTCCCTCTCTCCCCTCCGATTCGGACCCGATCTTGCGCAGGGACATATCCTGGTCTTCCAGGATATGACAACTATCAAAAAGATCGAACAGAAGATGAAAAAAGTGGAAGGTCTGGCGCTCATTGGCGAACTGGCCGCAGGTATCGCCCACGAGATACGGAACCCGATGGCCTCCATCAGCGGCTCAATCCAGATGATAAAGGGCCGGTTAGACGGGGACGATATCAACTGTCGCCTGATGGAAATCGTGCTCAGGGAGATCAAGCGGCTGAACGAGCTGGTAAATGATTTCCTCCTCTTTGCCCGACCTAAAAAGGCAAAATTGAAATCATTCAATCTGACGGACCTTATTCTTGAATCCCTTGAACTCTTCCAAAACAGCCAGCACTGGAGCGCACAAATCCAGGTATCCCCGGAAATCTCCGACCACCTCACCCTGATTTCAGACCCTGAACTCCTGAAGCAGATATTGTGGAATCTCTTTGTCAATGCCTTTGAAGCCATGCCTGCAGGAGGCTCTCTCCACATCAATGCGGTAAAGGAGAACGCGCTGGGAAAAGCGCCTGATGACCGGCAATGGGTGCGCATTGTTGTACGGGACACGGGAAGAGGGTTCGATGAGTCAGCCATGCACAACCTTTTCACTCCGTTCTTCACCACAAAGGAGGAAGGATCCGGTCTGGGACTGGCCATTGTCAAACGCGTTGTGGATACCCTACACGGCGAAGCCTATGGAGAGAATCACCCAAAAGGCGGTGCCCAGATCACCATTCTCCTGCCCTCCCTCTCCGACGAGTTCCTTCAGGAAGAATCGCAGCCGGGGAATAGGGCTTGGCAAATCCCGAATAATCTGACAGTATAGATGTGTCTTTTTAGTCTTCAGACGCCGTTTCACCGTAACCGACCCTTCAAAGAATTTTAATACGTTCAGGAAGCGATGACAAAACTTACTGACCAGACATGGTTTTCATCCATCATGCGGCCGAGCCGGTACCTCGGCGGAGAGGTGAACGCGGTCAAAAAAGACCCCTCCGAGACGGAAGTCTCAACCGTCCTCTGCTTTCCCGATGTCTATGACGTCGGAATGTCTCACCTGGGGCTGAAAATCCTCTACCGCATCCTCAACAGCAGGCCCTGGCTCGCCGCGGAAAGGGCATTCTCTCCCTGGAGTGACCTTGAGGAGGCCTTGCGATCATCGGGTTTTCCGTTACAATCCCTGGAATCGAGGAAGATTCTATCAGATTTTGATGTGGTGGGGTTCAGCCTGCAGCATGAACTCTGCTACACAAATGTGCTCACCATGCTTGATCTGGGGCGGATTCCGTTTTTTTCACGTGAGAGAAACGCCGTGGATCCCCTGGTGATCGCAGGGGGACCGGCATGCTTTAACCCCGAACCGGTGGCCGACCTTTTCGACGCGTTCGTCATAGGCGACGGTGAAGAGGCGGCGCTCTCTATCTGCAGGGCGGTCCGTGAGGCGAAGCGGGCCGATAACAAGGATAGGAAAAGCTTGCTCAAGGACCTCCGGAATATTCCCGGCATCTACATCCCTTCTCTTTTCCGGGTACATTACCGGCAGGGAGGGTTGGTGAAGGGTGTTGAACCCCTCCTGCAAGATTACCGGGAGGTCAAGAAAGCCATTGTTCCTGACATTGAGAGTTTTCCTCCTCCCTCTGCACCTGTGGTTCCTTTCACTGGGCTGGTCCATGATCGGCTGAGCATTGAGATCTCACGTGGCTGTACCCGGGGCTGCAGATTCTGTCAGGCCGGCATGATTTATCGTCCTGTGCGGGAACGCCATCCCGAAACCATCCTCAATAGCGCAGAAGAGGGTCTCAGGAATACCGGTCATGAAGATCTCTCGCTTCTCTCCCTCAGCTGCGGGGATTACCAGTGTCTCCTTCCCCTTCTTCAGGCGCTCATGGACCGTTTCGGCGATCAGAGGGTTTCCATCAGTCTCCCCTCCTTACGCATTGACAGTATTGACCCAGCCTGGATGGAGCAGATTAAGAGGGTAAGAAAGACAGGCTTCACTCTGGCTCCGGAGGCCGGGAATGACCGCCTCAGAAAAATTATCAACAAGGGTCTCACCCACGAGGATATCCTCCATACCGCGCAACAGGTGTTCGCAGCGGGCTGGAACCTCATCAAACTCTATTTCATGATCGGGCTTCCCGGTGAGAGGAAATCGGACCTGGAGGATATGGCCTCCCTGATCAAGGAAGTCGCATCACTCGCCGGAAAAACAGGGGGGAAAGCAAAGGTAAACGCCAGCGTGGCTACCTTTGTCCCTAAATCCCATACCCCCTTCATGTGGGCTTCCCAACTTTCCCCGGAGGAAGGCTGGGAGCGCATCAGTGACCTGAGGCATTCCCTGAAAGACAGCCGCGTTCGCCTGAAATGGAACAGCCCGAAACTGAGCTGGCTGGAAGGGATCTTCTCAAGGGGTGACCGGCGGCTGACCCCTGCTCTCGTCAAGGCCTGGGGACTGGGGGCGCGATTTGACGCATGGGATGAGCACTTCAACAAGGCAACCTGGGAAAAGGCATTTGTTGAGACCGGGATTGACCCAAGGTTTTATCTCTCCCGAGAAAGATCCCTTGAGGAGGTTTTCTCCTGGGACCACATCAACTGTGGGGTAACCAAGGGCTACCTGAAGAAGGAATGGAAAAAGGCCATCCGGGGAACGGAAACACCAGACTGCCGGCAAGGATGTCTTGAATGCGGCGTATGCGATCACGAGACGACCGACCCGCTCCTCGTTTCCGAGTGGATCCCACGGGCCCCTTTGCACTCCCCGTCCCCGGTCAATGACTCCGAGGCGCGGAAGTACCGTCTTACGTTCAAGAAGGTATCCCATGCCCGTTTCCTTGGACACCTTGAACTGGTCCGCGTATTTCTCCGGGCCTTCAGGAGGGCGGAGGTCCAACTGGTGTATTCAAAAGGATACCATCCCATGCCTAAAGTGTCATTCATGACAGCACTGCCCGTGGGAATGGAAAGTCATGTTGAAACCATGGACATACAAACCATTGATGCGGTGGAACCGTCTCGCCTGGTAAAAGACCTAAACAAGCAACTCCCCAAAGGGGTTTCCATTACCAGAGCTGCAGTCCTGGAAAAGAACCAGAAAAAGAGCCACCAGAAACAAAGCCAGTATGTCATTACGTTGCCGGAAAAACTGCTCAATGAAAGTGCTGTTGCACAGTTCCTGCTTGCCGATACCTGGCAGGTAACAAAACGGACTTCCAAGGGAGAAAGGGAGGTGAACGCGCGACGCCTGGTTGAATCCATCGAAATACTGTCGCTAAACTCCCTGGAGATGCGCATTCATCACAACAGCGGCCCCGGCCTTAATACCAAGGAAATCGTGGCAGCCATCTTTTCCCTCAATCCTTCAGAAACGGCCGGACTCCGAATTCTCAAGACCGATCAGGTTCTCGAATAAGTTCCGCGGCCATTGTCGGAATACCACAGGTAGGAAGGTGTTATTATGTCCAATGAACTCATCATAAATGCAAGGCACCATGAGACACGGGTTGCCTTGGTTGAAAACGGTCTCGTTGCCGAACTGCACATTGAACGAAAAACAGGTCAGGAACTCATGGGCAATATCTACCGCGGAAGAGTTGCGAGAGTTCTTCCCGGTATGCAGGCCGCCTTCGTGGATATCGGGCTTGAACGAACGGCATTTCTCTATGTGGCCGATGTTCACAAGGATGTTCTTGGTCTCGAACGCATAATGTTAAAGGAGCTGGAGAACCAGGAACAAGACGACGACTTGGAAGGGAACGAAAAGGCTCCAGCCCCCTTCGAAAGGATCGAGTTTCAGATTGAAGAATTACTGCACGAAGGCCAGGATATCATGGTGCAGGTAGCCAAGGAGCCCCTGGGAACAAAAGGGGCCCGGGTCACATCGCATATTTCCCTTCCCGGAAGACACCTCGTGTTTATGCCTACCGTCAACCATATCGGCATATCCCGCAGGATAGAAGACAAAGAAGAACGGGAACGGCTCAAGGCATTGATCGACGAAATCCGCCCCGGCAATTTCGGTTTTATCGCCCGGACCGTCAGCGAGGGCGACTCAAAGGAAAAACTCAAATCGGAAATGAACTTTCTTGTCAAGCTTTGGGGCAGCATTACCGAAAGAATGGATAAAGCCAACGAACCGGGCATCCTGCACCGTGACCTCAATATTTCCCTCAGGGCGGTCCGTGATCTCTTCACCAGGGAGGTGGACAGGCTCATCATTGATTCCCGGGATGAGTATAATAACATCCTGTCGTTTATCGACACGTTCGCGCCGAGCCTCCGCTACTCGGTGGAACTCTACGAAGACCCGGAACCCATTTTTGACGCCTACGGGATCGACCTTGAGATATCCCGGGCGCTGGGAACCAAGATCTGGTTGAAATCAGGAGGATATATCGTCATCGAAATGACCGAGGCCCTTACTTCCATAGATGTCAACACCGGCAGCTATGTGGGGAAGAGAAACCTGGAAGAGACGATCCTGAAGACCAACCTGGAGGCAGTAAAAGAGATCGCCTATCAGTTGCGCTTCCGGAACATCGGCGGCCTTATTGTCATTGATTTCATAGATATGGAGAAGAAAGCGAACCGGGAGCGGATTTTTACCGTTCTCAGGGACGCGCTGAACACCGACCGGTCAAAAACAAACATCCTCCCCATGTCGGACCTCGGACTTATTGAGATGACCCGGAAAAGGACGCGCGAAAACCTGAACAGGATGCTGAGTGAGCCATGTTTCTACTGTGAAGGCAAGGGGACGCTCAAATCCAAACGGACCATATGTTATGAAATCTTCCGGGACCTGGAGAGAGAATGTTTCGGCATGGCCGATGACGCGCCCGTTCATGTCCTGGTCAATCCCGAAATTGAAAATGTCATGCGGGAAGAGGAACAAGATTCGGCCATGGACCTGGAAAAACGGATTAACAGGCGGATCATCGTTGCCGCAAAAAAGGCCTTCCATATTGAACAATACGAAATCACGACGTAATACGAAAGGCCAAATGACAAATCAAAAAGGAGCCAACCCTGAACCGTGAATCTAACAACCTGAGCAGTTTTGTTTTTCTTTGACAGAAGGCCTGTATTTGGCTATTTTCCATTGATGGCACGCTGATGAAGGGGCAGAAAAAGGGGACAAAAAAGGTATATGACTGAAAATCGTATCAGGCATCAGGTGTTGCTTGGATTTGTGACGGTCGTGCTTTTCGGCGTGCTTTCTTTTGTGGATCCCGCGGTTTTCAGGGGGATCGACAGGGCTCTCTATCACTTTTACATTACTTTTTTTGCATCAACAATCGCCCTTGCGCCACAAGTGGGTGAGGCCGTCAATCAAATCCTTGATGTCCCATTTCTCGCCCAGCCGCTTCCGACCCTTCTTACAGAACTCGGCCTCCTGCTTTTCCTTGGGTGCGCTTTGGCTTTCTTTTCCTCGAGACTGAATGAAAGATATCGATTCTTTTTTTTCGTCCTCCTTGTGTGTGTGTCCCTGGCCACGGCCATGTGCTTTTTCGTCTTCCTGCACTCCTGGCTTCGCCTCGCCCTCCTGCTCAGCGCCCTGACCTCCATCTATCTCGCCATGACCTTCTATCGTGCCTCTGCCCTGGGGTCGCTGGCGCGGGAGAATTTTGAAGCCAACAGGACCCTGGGCCTGAGTCTCGAGCGGCAGGGCCACCTGGACGAGGCGCTCGAAAGATATCAGCGCTGTCCGCTGGACCGGGAAACCAGGGAACTGCTCTATCAGCTTGGGCTGGACTACGAGGAAAGGGGGGCGACGGATAAGGCCCTCTTGGCTTACCAACAGATAAAGACACTGGAATACAAAGATGTGCAGGATCGCATCCGTGACCTGAAATCGAATCAGCCTCCTGATCAGAGCTCACAATACCTTTCCGACAAACAGAAAGAGCTTTCTGAATCCTTCCTCCGGTCCAGGAAAAACGTCGGCAGATACCAGATCATAGAAAAACTGGGAAAAGGGACTACAGGCCTGGTTTACAAAGGCCTGGATCCCAAGCTGAACAGGCTTGTGGCCATCAAGATTATACGGTTTTCAGACGATTTTGATGAAGATATGATTGAAGAAATAAAGGAACGGTTTCTCCGGGAGGCGGAGATTGCGGGCAGGTTATCGCATCCCGGAATCGTAACCATCCATGATGTGGGTGAGGACGATGACCTGACCTACATGGCCATGGAATACCTGGAAGGGGAAAGCCTGATCCGCTATTGCTCAAGCGAGAAAAGACTCCCGCTGACCAGGGTGCTGGATGTGGTGGCAAAAGTGGCGGAAGCCCTGGATTACGCGCACAAACAGGGAGTGGTCCATCGTGATATCAAACCGGCCAATATCATGCTCCTGCACAATGGAAATATTAAGGTCACGGATTTCGGCATCGCGAAAGCCATGTCTTCAACCAGGACCAAGACAGGGGTTATCCTGGGGACACCCAATTACATGTCGCCTGAACAGATCATGGGACACAAGATTGACGCTCGTACCGATATCTTTTCCCTGGGGGTTCTTTTCTTTCAACTCCTCACCGGGAAACTGCCTTTCCACGGGGAGAACCTGAGCGGACTCCTCTACCACATCACCCAGGGAAAACACCCGTCACTCAGGCTCATTGAATCGGGCATACCAAAAGCATGCGAGCAGATCATCGATAAGGCACTGGCCAAGAATCCAAGAGATCGATTCAGGACCGCTGGGCAGATGGCCAGGTATCTCAGCATGATGCTCGCAAAGATAGAGGAACTCTCGAGGAAAAAGGACGCCGTTCCACCTAGTTAACGTGGTGCCCATCCACAAATTGATTTTGGGCACGAGTGAGTTTCCGATCCAGAAATGAGATATTTTCTTGCAAGATCAAGTCGAAGATCCCGGACTCTGAGCGGGAGAAATCAAGGGATTACGCGTCCCGCACATGTACGGAAACAAGTGATCCCGCCGATTGACGCCGAGATTGTGAAAAATAGCCATTTATGGATGGAAACTAACGTAGTTCCGGAGGCAAGAGAACATTGTTGATTAAAGCTTCAGGTATAACCGATGTTGGTCTTAAGAGAGAAGGCAACGAAGATTATTTCTCCACCGATGACGCGTTGGGCCTCTACGTGGTAGCCGATGGGATGGGCGGGCATCTCGCCGGGGAAATCGCCAGCAAAATGGCGGTGGAACTCATCTACAAGAGTTTCAGCCACTGGATGGAATCCGAGGCGGAACTGCAAGACGTTTTCGGAATGCCGGACCAGACCCTCACGAAAAAAGGGAATTACATCCTCAGCAGCATTCGTCTTGCCAACAGGGTCATCCATGAAATGGCGTTGATGCACGATGAGTATCACGGCATGGGCACAACCATCGCTGTGCTCGCTGTTTTTCAGGGGCAGGTCATCGCGGCAAATGTCGGGGACAGCCGCATCTATATGCTCCGGAACGGACACCTCGAGCGATTGTCAAAGGATCACACCATTGTGTCCGAGCAGGTAGAGATGGGTATCATGGAGCCCAAGGATGCCGAAACATCCCCTCTGAAACACGTATTGACCAAAAACCTAGGTTCCGCGGAATTTGTGACGGCAGAAGTATTTGAGTTCGAGCCTGCCGACGGAGACCGGTTTCTTCTCTGCTCGGATGGCCTGACGGACCTGGTGAACGATGAGGAACTCCTCCAGATGATACAGGCTGAAGAGAACCCGGAAGTCCTCTGCCGCAACTGCGTGGATGAGGCCCTCAAGAGAGGCGGGCATGACAATACAACCGTTGTTTCCGTGTTTTTGTCGGGAATTAATCCTCCCAAATATGGCCCCATGAAGAGATTAGGCATCTTTTTTGCAGATACTATCACCGGGGTGCAAAAAACCTGTAGAAAACTGAAACCGTAATTCATCCTCGCAGGTTGCAGGGAAAACGAACTGGAGGGGAACGAAAAGATGTCGAGGCTTGTTCTTCTGTTTAACAAACAGGTCATCAAGGAAATCCCTTTTGTGCAGGATAGTATAACAATCGGGAGAAAAGCCGAAAATACCGTCGCCATTGATAACCTGGCAGTCTCAGGCTATCATGCGCGCATTGACAAGACCGGCAACGACTATATCCTGACTGACCTGCAGAGCACAAACGGCACCTTCGTCAATGATAAAAGGATCTCTTCCCACCGGCTGAAGCATGGCGACAATGTGATCGTGGGAAAGCACGTGCTTCTCTTCATCGCCAGGGATAAGGAAGGGGAAGACGTCAGTGCCAAAATGGACCTGGATCAAACCATGATGCTGGAAACAGCGAAGCAGCGGGAGCTCCTCGCCAAAGAGCAAAACAAGACCGGTCCTCCCCCGAGACCTCGAAAAGTGGGGATCCTCAGCTTCCTGGATGGTTCAAGAATGGAGGATGTTGTCCTGACAAAAAAACTCACCAGGCTCGGCAAATCACCGAATTCCGAGATCAGGCTTTCCGGCTTGTTCATGGGAGCAACCGCCGCCACCATCAGCAAACGGCCAGCAGGATACGCTATAACCTTCACTGGAGGGATGGTAAAGCTGAGGGTAAATGGGGAAGTGATGAAAGGGAGCACACCCCTGAAAGATTTTGATACGATAGAACTGGGCTCTCACAAATTCCAGTTCTATCAAAAACGTACGAATCCCGCCTGATCCGTATAAACCGGAAGTGACAAATGTCAAGTAAGAACCAAATGCCTCAATGACAAAACATATCCCGCCAACCTGTCGCAACGTGGACATTGCTCCTCCAGCACTTCGCTATGGATTTCTGTAGGAGCGACCTCCCGGCCGCGACCATGTACTCTCTGAATTGCCTTATTCATTGAGCAGGTACCATTTGACATTGGGATTTTGAAGTGGGTTTACTTTTCTTTGTGCTTCCTCTTGAGCCTAACCAACCCTTCCTCAATCTCTTTTTTGGAGAAGGTCTTGTGGCACTTGGTGCACTCGTAGAGCTCGTCTATGATCTTATCGTAAATAAGATCATCTGAAAAATTGACTCCATGGAAAAGGAGAGAAAAGTTGTAGACCAGCTTGAATTCCTTGTTCTCACACTTATCGCAAACAAAAAAATCCTGGACAGAATTCATTCAATCGCCCCCCAGAACACCTATATCTTTTTCTCCCCGCTATTCAACGCACGTGACCGAACGCATATATCCCTGGCGCGGGTAAATAAAAAAATGGAGCCACCGTGCGGAGTCGAACCGCAGACATCCTCATTACGAGTGAGGTGCTCTACCAACTGAGCTACGGTGGCTCAAAAACAATGTTTTCTAGTACATACTTAGGTTGCCGGATCCAATCTTCATCGCTCTTTAACCGTAAACCCTGAACCCCGGAACTATGAACCTGTTTTCTTAGGCCTTCTCTTATAATTTTTTTTCCTTGATGTCCACCGGTTTTTTTTGGAGTATGTGGTAATGCATCAGTATTGAGTTTGGCAAGAAGCTTGGGTAATAAGGGCCTGTCATGAAATAAGTATTATATGACAGGCCCTAAAGACGGAATCCTATGAAAGAACCGAAAAATTACATTATTTTTCCCCTGGATGTGGCCTCCTACGAGGAGGCAATCCAATATGTGAAGACACTGAAAGGTCATGTCGGCCTCTTTAAAGTGGGACTCGAACTCTTCATCAGCCAGGGTCCGGCGATCCTGAAAGCCGTCTCTGAAGAAGGGGCTCCCGGGATTTTCCTTGACCTCAAGTTACATGACATACCTGCAACGGTCTCCAGGGCTTTTCAGGCCGCAACCAGGTACCGTCCCATGTTCATTACTGTCCATTGCGATGAAGGGGAAGGTATCCTCAAGGCAGCCGCACAGGACAACCCCGCAGGCACGAAGATACTGGCGATTACGGTTCTTACCAGCCTGAGCAGCAACAACTTGACGCAGCTCGGTTACGACCCTCGATTCGAGGACAACATAATTGACCTTGTCCTCCTGCGGGCAAGAATTGCGCGGGATGCCGGGTGTCACGGAGTCGTGTGTTCCGGTCACGAAGTGGCAGCAATCAAACAGGAATTTGGTGACGATCTGCTCATCGTGGCGCCGGGTATCCGGCCTTCATGGGGAGAAGTCTCGCAGGATGACCAGGCACGTATCGTCACACCGCAACGGGCGGTCAGAGATGGTGCGGATTACATTGTCGTGGGCCGTCCTATCCGGGATGCTTCGGATCCCGTAGCTGCGGCACAACGAATTGCGGAAGATATTGCGTCAGCCCTTTGATCATATCTTCTCCCCGGAGAGCCAGTTTCAAAATGCTTCCCGCTTACCGCGGGATTCGAGCTTAAGTCGAAGATCCCGGACTTTGAGCGGGAGAAGGCGATCCCGCCATGGCGGGATTAACCACAGGAATACAGCGAGGTATTTCGAGGATTAAACTTTTTGTCTGACGCGAAGATCGGGCAAAAGGGGGCGTTTTGAAACTGGCTCCGGAGTTTTCCTTTGGCCAAGCGAAGGCACCAGATAAAGGTCAACGAACTCAGCGCGATGCTTGTCTACATGCTGGGACACCGCCCCGCGGAATTCGGCATTGTTCCGTCGCGCGATGGGTTCGTCCCTTTCAAGGAACTGCTCAAGGCCCTTCACGAAGAACCTGGTTGGCGCTCTGTCCGCCAATCACATATTAACGAGGTGCTGCTCGGAAAAGACAGGTTTCTCTTTGAAACAGAGGGCGGCCGTATCAGGACGCGAGAAAGGAGATGGGATATCCATTTGGAGGACGCTTTTCTTGAAATCCTCCCCAGCATCCTGCTTACCTCGGTCCGGAGAAAAGCCCATCCTGTTGTCATGGAAAAAGGCGTCATCCCCGCACCTGGAAAACTCCTGGTACTGTCAGCCGATGAATCCATGGCCCGGCGAATCGGGCAGCGGCAGGACCCTAAGCCGGTTCTCCTCAAGGTGGAAGCGGAGATAGCAAGGAGGGAAGGCATCCTCTTTTATCCGTTTGATACCCTGTATCTCTGCGGAGAACTCCCGGCAAGATACATCGCGGGGCCTCCGGTGGCAAAAGAGGCTCTCAAGGCCGCTTCAGAAAAAGAGGCAAAATCCGTTGAGGATATACGTCTTGCCGATGCGTTTTCGGCCGGCACCTTCTCGCTAGATCCGGCCAGGGCTCCTGCTCCTCATCGGACGGACAAGGGAAAGAAACGAAAGGGTTGGAAAGAATCTGCCAGAAAAATGAGGAGAAAAAAGGGATAATGAGCCGCCGGAAAAACGATCTTGAAAAATGCTTCTACCCGAGAAACGTCGCAATTATCGGGGTGTCCTCCGATAAAACAAATCTCGGCAAAAACATCGTCAGCAATCTCCTTGCATTCGGTTACGAGGGAGAAATTCTTTCCATCGGACTGCGGGGGGGCGTGATCTTCGGGCAAAGGATTTATCCGTCTCTACAGGATATCGACCATCCTGTTGACCTCGCGGTCCTGCTGACGCCCGCCAAAACCGTCCCTGGCCTCCTGGAAGAGTGCGGCAAGAAGGGTATCAGCAACATTGTGATCGAGTCCGGGGGATTCTCTGAAATGGGAGAAGATGGTCTCCCCCTGGAAAAGGCCTGCGTGGAGGCGGCGGAAAAGTATCATATCCGCTTCATCGGCCCCAACGGTATCGGAGTTACGAACCTGGAAAACGGCCTGGCCCTGCCGTTCATGCCCTTGAACAGGGCCCTCTCTCTTGGGCCCGTTTCCATCCTGGCACAAAGTGGGGGAGTGGGTCTGAGCTACCTGGGCTTCCTGGCCGAGGAGAACATCGGAATCAATAAGTTCGTATCCATGGGAAACAAACTCAATGTGGATGAAAATGACCTCCTGAGCTATCTCATAGAGGATGAGGGGACAAAAATCATACTCATTTACCTGGAGGGATTTAGGGACGGCAGAAAATTTGTTGAAATCGCCTCACGTTCCAAAAAACCAATTCTCATGCACAAATCCAACCGGTTCAGGGCAAGCGCGAGTATCGCCCATTCCCATACGGCCGCCCTTTTTACTGATGATCAGCTTGTGGACCACGCCCTCGATCAGGCCAATTGTGTTCGCGTGAACACCATGGATGACGCCATAGATTACGTGAAGATACTCACCTTACCCCCCCTCAAGGGAAACAGGCTCGCGGTGGTATCCCGGTCGGGGGGACACGCGGTCATTGCCGCCGATGCCTGTGCCCACTACGGGTTTGAACTCCCCCCCTTTCCAAAGGAATCTCTGGAACGTATTGAAAGTCATTTCCGGGCGAAGGTCATCCGTCTGCAGAATCCCCTGGACCTAGGTGATCTTTTTGATCTCGACTTCTACGAAAACATCGTGGAGGAGATGCTGAAGCGGGAGGATGTTGACGGCGTTCTCCTCGGGCACGGCTACCATAAAGGATTCGAGGAGGCGGATTCACGGCTCCTGATCCAGAAAGTGAACCAGCTCGTGGACCGGTATGAAAAACCGGTTGCCGTTGTCATTTTTACCGAGGCCGTTGAAATCGATTACCTCCGGCGCCATTCAAAGATCCCCATCTTCACGGCACCCGAAAACGCGATGCGGGCCTTTCACCTGTCCCACCGCTGGACATCAAAGACGCAGAGGTCTCTTTCGGGTGATTGCACCGTGAGGATTGAGGGAAATCGAATCCGGGACATACTGAAGGGGACAGGTGAGAGGTCCTATCTCTCCCTGGTTGAGTCCCTGGAATTGATGAAGGCCTGCGGATTTCCTGTGCCGGAATCCCATTTAGCCTCTTCGCCGATCCAGGCGGTCGCGGCCTGGCACTCATTGGGAGGACCGGTTGCCCTCAAAATCAATCATCCTCATATCTCTCATAAAACAGACCAGGGAGGCATCCTCTTGGATCTCAACAGTGCAGAAGCGATAACAGAAGGGTTTGAGGCCATGAGGGCAGGAATCCCGTCGGAGCATTTAGAGGTCTTGGTACAATCTATGATTGAAAAAGGCAGGGAGGTCATCTTGGGTGGGAGACAGGACGCGGTTTTCGGCCCTGTACTGATGTTCGGACTGGGGGGCTTTTTTGTGGAGGCTTTGGGTGATGTGATCTGGCGGGTGGCCCCCATTCACCGACACGATGCCAGGGCCATGATTGACGGTATCAAGGGAAGCAAGATTCTCGGTGATATCAGGGGAGAAAAGCCTTCCGACCTGGAGGCACTCGAAGACCTCCTTCTCAGGCTCTCACAATTGCTCGTGGACTTCCCGGTTATCCGCGAAATTGACATTAATCCCGTTAAGGTTATGACAGCAGGCCAGGGAGCCATGGCACTGGATGCCAGGGTTATCCTCTCTGACGAATCACGAAAGGAGTAGCGAGACATGTGGTCCCAGTGGGCATTGCAAACAGATCTCTACCAACTGACCATGGTTGGAGGATACGTCAAGGAAGGGAAAAAAGACCAATGCACCAATTTCGACTACTTTTTCCGTAAAATCCCGGATGACGGCGGATACTGCGTCCTGGCTGGACTTGCCGATGTCATCGACTATATCCAGAACCTGAAATTCAGCGACGAGGACCTCGCCTATCTGGACAACCTGAATATCTTCTCCAAGGATGTGCTCATGTATCTTGAAAATTTCAAATTCACCGGCGATCTCTGGGCTATCCCCGAGGGAACAGTAGTCTTTCCCCACGAGCCCCTCATCAGGGTAATCGCGCCCCTGCCCGAGGCCCAGCTCCTGGAGAGCACCATCCTGAACATCATGAACTTTCAGACCCTCATTGCCACCAAGGGGGCCCGTATGCGCTGGGCCGCTCACGGGGATCCGGTGATTGATTTCGGCCTCCGGCGTGCGCACGGTCCTGACGGGGCATTGATGGCTTCCCGTGCAGCTTTCATCGGCGGTGTGGAGGGCAGCTCCAACGTCCTTGCCGGGAAGCTTTACGGAATCCCGGTTCGGGGGACCCATGCCCACTCGTGGGTGGAAAGCTTTCCCCGTGAACTGGAGGCCTTTCGGGCCTACGCCGATGCCTACCCTCATGCATGTCTCCTCCTGGTAGACACCTATGATACCCTGCAAAGCGGTGTGCCCAACGCCATCACGGTGGCCCGAGAACTCAGGGAAAAAGGCTACGAATTGATGGGGATACGGCTGGACAGCGGCGACCTTGCCTACCTGAGCAAAGAGGCCCGGCAGATGCTGGACGAGGCTGGTTTTCAGGATGCCGTTATTGTTGCCTCCAGCGATCTGGATGAGTGGCTCCTGGAGAGCCTGAAAAGACAGGGGGCAAGGGTGGATATTTGGGGTATCGGCACGCGGCTGGTGACATCGTTTTCATCACCGGCCCTCGGCGGTGTTTACAAATTGACGGCCCTTGACGAAAACGGAGAAAAGATGGTGCCCAAGATCAAGCGCTCAGACAATCCCGAAAAGATCACCAACCCGGGCCTCAAGAGAGTCTTTCGCATGTTTGATCAACGGGGAAAAATGCGGGGGGATGTCCTGTTTTTCGCAAACGAGCAGATCCCGACCTCCACCCGCTTTCGCGCCTATCATCCCATGTATTCCCATGTATCCAAGAGTTATCCCAAGGCCTTCCAGATGCAAGAACTCCTCGTCCCCGTCTTCAAGAAGGGCAAACTTGTTTATGACACCCCATCAGTACAGAAAATCCGGAAAAATACCCTGCAGAACCTTTCCCAGCTGGACGCCGCTTACAAGCGTTTCCAAAACCCGCATACCTACCACGTGAGCCTCAGCTCACACCTGTTCAAGGCCAAGCAGCGTCTTCTGCGCCTCACCGGGAAATCACAGAAACCGAAAACAGCATAACCATCCACACCTCTTCGCTTCTCCCGCCTTCAGCCGGATCTCCGCTGCCTCAGACCAGCTGGCACATCCTTACTCCTCACATTCAAAACTCAAAATTAAGAATTCAAGATTGGTTTGTTCGGCCTCCTGGCTTCCCCTCTGCCTTCTCAATATAGAGGGTATAGCCCGTGAACTGGATCTTGGGAAACCTCGCAAGCACGTCCAAACGGGCCAGATCTTTCTGTGAAACACGCTCCCGCCTCTTGTCGCGAATCACCACGGCAATCAGCCCCGGTTCATCCAGGACACGGGAAAGTTCACCATGGGAGATATTTCGCATGATCATCCCGGCGTAAAAGCTGATCGTCCCCCTCGCGATATCAACGGTCACCGGCTTGTATCCTACTCTTCTCGCCTCGGCCAAAATTCGACCAAGCTTTTGGGTTGAGAGGTAATCATTGAGCTGCATGGCGCCCCACCCGAAGCCCACCCAGGAGACGAGACAGCTCCCGACCAGAAACAGCCACAGGAGACTCTTTCCCTTCTTTTTCAAACTGAGGACAACTATTCCGATGCCTGTCAGGAGCGGAATGATCGCAACAACAGTAAGATGGCTTGCTTCTTGTGGCAAACGGGCAAAAAGACCGTAGAAAAGACCGCCGCCAAACAGGATAAAGAATATGCCGCTTACCAGGCCCTGCCACGGCGGAAAGCTCCTCTCACCTTTCTCCCAGGGCGCGGGAAGACCCGCCGCGATCAAGAGGGCCACCGCAGGGAAAATGGGGATGAGATAAATAAAGAGTTTTCCGCTTATGAGCGATATGAGCACAAAGCCCGGCATGAACCAGCAAAAAGCAACACGCTTCACTCTCTTCGGGGCCCGACGAAAACCGTCCCACAGGAACGGAAGCCACGGCATGAGGAGCGGCAGCATCACCAGCGCGTAAAAATAGAATGGTTCCGGGTGGCTCCATGATTTCACGGACCTGCCCCAGATCTGGGTCATGAAAACGTTTTCGAGATAGGCCTTTTGACCGGAAGCGTACAGATACCCGCTCCAAATGAATGCGACCACGAGACCGATCCCCAGCCCATTCAGCAGCTTCAGTCGGCCCAAACCCTTTTTCCCCTCCTGCAAAAACGCATAGGCCATTGCCCCCAGGAGGGGAAAAGCAAACCCGAGGGGACCCTTTACCATCACGGCGAGGAGCGCGAACCCATATCCCCAATAACTCTTTTTCGGGTCTTTCTCATCCACTGCCCGCATGAAAAAGTGAAGAGAGAGCACCACCAGGAGGGCCAGCAGCAAATCCATGCGAACAATATTTCCTGCAATGAGAAAAAGCATTGAACTGAGAACGATAAGGACCGCCCAAACAGCGCGGCTTTCGCCGATCAGTCTTCGCGAAAACATGAAAAAAGCCACTGCAAATCCGAGTAAACTCAGGACCGTGACCAGGCGAAAGGAGAACGCGTTCATCCCGCTGATCTTTGACTGTAATGCCAGTGCCCAAAAATAGAGAGGGGGTTTATCCGGATAAAACTCGCCGTCAAGGGTGGGAACCATGTAGTTGCCCGTGGTAACCATTTCGCGGGTCACTTCCCCGTAGCGCGCCTCATCCTGGATCCACAGGAACCTCGGGAAAAACAGGTTCACGCCAAACACCACCACCACAAATATTAGGGGGACGTTCTTCACTTTTTACACTTTCTCCCTTTTTCGTTTCAGACTGTTCTCAATAGCGGAAGTGGTAACTCCCAATTGCCGTGCAGCCTCTGAAAGCGAAAGCCCAAGATTTTGAACCAGGTCTTTCGCCAATTCAGATCTCAGCCGGGATACTTCCAATATCCTACTCCCCGAACGAAGCGCATCAATACTTACTTCCCTTTCCTTGCACATCTTCTCAATCAACTCACCCGCACGACGAATTGATTCCTCTGATGAAAATTGATATCTGATTTTTTGATCCGCCTCAGTCAATACACTTTCCACAAAATTGCCACTGCCCAAAATCCGCTCATCACTTTTCTCAAAATTGCCAAGGCGTCTCATGGCCTTTACCGTTGACCAGCCACCCTGGGATCGGATCAAGCCGCCTCCCACCAGATCAGGCCGCTGACCCTCCTCAACCCCTGCCGTGATATATTTCCTATATGCTCGTCGAGCCTCGCCAACTATGTCGCCGAACCACTTCAAAACATATTCATCGTCTTGCCATTTTTTCTTAAACCTGCCCATGAGAACCGCGTGTCCGCTCCAGGCATACTTGTCCAACTCGGTAATGCTCTTGACCATTCCTGCCCTGAGAGGGTTCAGGTGAATGTAGCGAACCAGATCCCTGAAGTATGAATCCTCTTCACAAACTATGGACTTATATCGGTTCTGAAAAAGATGGCCGTGTCTATCATGCCTCCTGTTAAACGAGATCGCATACCCGGAGAGAAGGCGACGCATATAGGTTGGTAATCCTTGTGGCCCGCTTCGCAAAAGGATATGCACATGATTATCCATAAGGGCCCAGGCGTAAATAGCAGTCTCTGTTTCAAGGGCAATGTCTCCCATTCTGGTCAAGAAATCTTTCCTATCCCTATCCTCATATACGATTTTTCTCCGCTCGATACCCCTTACGATGACATGATGCAATGTCCCCGGTGAATCTAATCTTGCTCCTCTCGGCATGCCCTTATCGTCCCTTCCACAGTATTTTTCTCTTGATACTGCAGTTTGTGTAATTTGTCAACAACGTCCCCCAAAATTAGCTTTACAGGAGGAAATATTTTTTGTAACTAATTTTCGTCGCAAACAAATACCTCGCCCGAGTGGATTTGGAAAGGAGATGAAGAGATGAAGAATATCAAAATTTTCCCGCTCATTTTTCTGCTGACCATAGTCACTATCTGTTGGACCTGCCCGAACGCTGCCCACGCATCCGCATCAGGCACAATCGGAATGAATATCACGACCGATGCGGATGGAAAAATCAACTCCGTACATGGATCAGCAACCCTTTTTTTCGATGACACTCGCTGGTGGGATAACAATAACTGGTCTGGTGATTTCGCCCAAGTGGTATGTTTCCTAGACGGTGTAGCCAAAAGAACGATATCCACGTTTCAATCTAACAATGATGTTTTTGACGCTGCCCATGACAACGCCGAAAAAACCTTCACCTGGTGGCCTTCGGGATTGAAGGCCGGAGACCACATCGTCAGTTACCGGATGCTTGATGTATATCAGGGTGCTCTTACCCCGTCATATGACTATCGCAGAGAAATTGGAAACCTGATAGCAGAGTATCAGACCCATGTACATGTTGACGAAGCCGGGCAGCAGTTCCTCAGGCACAGCGAACCCCAGAACCTGGGAAACGGCCACATGCAGTGCGGAGGTATGGAAGGGGACCCGGTCAATATAGGCACCGGGAACAGTGTACAACAGGAGACCGATATCAACATCCCCGGCCCGGCAACCGTCCTCTCTCTTGTCCGCACGTACAACAGTCGATCATCTATCGAGGGCCCGTTTGGTTTTGGATGGACGCACAATTATGATCTACGCTTAAACGAAATCGATTCCCTGCATGTTGAAGTGAAAAAGGCGGATGGCGGCACCGCTCGTTTCATCAAGAATCCGGACAATATCTACCAGGAAATCGAGGGGAGGCCGACCTCCATCAAGGCAGTCATTGTGAACCATAGCCTGGAAGGATGGCAGTGGAACAGGCTGGATGGAAGCATCGATGAGTTTGATGCGTCTGGGAGGCTTCTGAGAATCACCAGGCTGGGGAACGAAACCACTTTCACCTATGACGCTTTGGGTCGGCTTGAAAGGATCGATGACCTCGCAACGGGCCGCGGCCTCCAATTCCAATACAACGCCCAGGGGCTGATTACCAGTGTTTTCGGGCCCGTCACGCCGGCAATCCCAAACGGCATATGGGCGAGCTACCTTTACGACGAGAACCAGAACCTGACGGGCATCACGTACGGCGACGGCTCAGGCCTCGACTACAGCTACACAGACCCCAATGACATCCATAACCTCACGGAGAAAAGGGATCGGATCGGCCATCTCCTGGCCACATGGAGCTATGATGTCCAGGATCGGATCACAGAAAACTGGTCAAGGGACGGCCGAGGGATTGGCATCGCGTACACTGGTTTTAATACCAGAACGGTTACTGATCCCTATGGCTCAACTTCCATCTATTCTTTCACCGTCCTCAACGGTTACAAGGTCTTCACGGATAAAAACGGGGGTGTGCCGTGCCGGACCTGTGGCGGGAGTGTCGTGAAAAAAACATACGATAGTGCTCTGAGGGTGACGGAAATACGATACGCTAATGGTCTTACGTACCAGTTTGACGATTTTGACGCCAATGGCAATGCCACAATCCTGACAATACAGCCGGGGACTCCCGAAGAAAAAAACATTGTCCGCACTTTTCACCCGCTGATCAGGGCCAAGCTGAGCCAAAGCGAATCCAGTGTCATTGGACCGGGCGACAAGGTGACGATATGGGATTACGATGATGATGGAAATGGCACGCCCAACGAGAATCCCACCCTCCTCCCACGCCGGAAGATCGAGCGTGGGTTCACCAGGGACATTGCGGGGAACGTCATTTCCTATGAATACATCACCTCATATACATACGACAGCAAGGGCAACATCCTCTCCATTGACGGCCCTCAACCAGGGACGGCTGACACCACAACCTTCACGTATGATGCCGTCACCGGAGACCTGCTCTCCATCACAAGGCCGGTCGTTGGCGCCACCACCTATTCCCAGTATAACGCTGACGGCCGCGTGGGCCGGGTAACCGACTCCAATGGAAACGCAACCCTGTACACGTACGACGGGCGGGGACGAGTCTTCGGCATAACCCGGGAGGGCAACGGCACCACCACCTATACCTACAATGCCGCCGGGAAGATCGCCTCCATAACACAGCCGAACGGCGTGACCGCCAGCTTCACCTATGATGCCGTCTATGGACGACTGGCCCGGATAGAAGACACCCTTGGAAACTCTACCCGACTGGAGTACGATGCCCAGGGAAACCGGATTGAGCTCTCCCGGTACAATCCGGGAGGTCAGCTTGTCTTCCGAAAACGATTCGATTACCAGGCCCCGGACAATCCCGGAAAGCTGTGGAAGGAAACCAATCCGGATGATACCTTCACCGAATACACATATGATTCCTCAGGCAACATGGCCGCGATTATTGATGCTTCCGGGAACACAACATCCTACAACTATGACCCGCTGAACCGGGTGATCAGGGTGATTAAACCGGAAAACGCCATCACTGCTTACGCCTACGACAGCCAGGACAATCTGGCAAGCGTTACCGATGCGGAAAACCATACCACCTCCTATGTCCATGACGATGTTGGCCGACTGGGAGCGGTCATATCGCCTGATACCGGGACCACCGCCTACACCTACGATGCCGCCGGCAACCTCATCGCCAAAAGAGATGCAAACGGCAATGCGATTTCCTACGACTATGATGAACTCAACCGCCTCACCGCAATCCGCTTCCCGGACCATTCCCAGGACATCACTTTTACCTATGACACCTACCCGAACGGCTCGGGAAAGCTGACCGGCATGGTTGATCCCAGTGGGAGCTATGCATATTTCTACAACAGCCTCGGACTCCTTGACAAAGAAGAAGCGACCCTCGACGGGATCACCTACTCCACCTTCTACACTTACGACCCGGCAGGTCTGCTGACCGCCGTCACCTACCCTTCAGGCCGCGTGGTGACCTATGAAAGGGACAGTGCAGGGAATCTCTCCAGGGTCACAACCACTAGGGACGGCGAGACACGGACGCTGGCCCAGGATATCACCCACCTGCCCTTCGGCCCTGTGACCGGCATGATCTACGGCAACGGGATAACAATTACCCGGGCCTTTAATCAGCTCTATCAGTTGTCCCATTTCCAGGCGGGGAGCATCGAGGACCTATTCTACTCCCGGGACCCGGTCGGCAACATCACGGCTATCACGGACCACCTGGATCCCGCAAAGGACCAGCATTTCACCTACGATGCCCTCTACCGGCTCACCAATGCCGCAGGAATGCAGGGCACATTCGGTTATACCTACGACAAGGTCGGCAATCGGCTCACCAAGGCAGACAGCGCCGGGACGGACATTTACACCTATGCGCCCGGTACCAACAGGCTCATGGAGATCACCGGCCCAACCCCCGTAACATTCGGGTACGACGCCAACGGCAACACCACGGCCATGGGTGCTAGATCGCTGATCTACAATCAGAATAACCGCCTGGTCCAGGTCGCTGAAAATGGAACGCCCCTTGGCGCGTATCTCTATAACGGCAAGGGGCAGAGGGTAAAAAAGGCGACGGACGAGGGGGCTGTCTATTTTCTTTACGATAAGGACGGCAATCTCATAGCCGAGGCGAACAACCAGGGATCAATCGTACGGGAATACATCTATGCCGAAGGCAGCCGTCTTGCCATGATTCAACCTGAAACTGCGACGGATACGGAGATCAGGGTCAGCGTCGCTTCCAGCAAGGCCGGCCCACTTTCCGGTATCAGGGTCTATGCCTTCACCGGGTCCGGAAGCTACACCGGGCACTATGCCGAAACCGACGATCAGGGGAACGCAGTGTTCCCCCTCAAGGATTTTCCCGACGGATCCTATATCTTTCGCGCCGACTATCTCGGTGCTCATTTCTGGTCACCAAACATCCTGGTCCCTGGAACTCCTAGCACTCAGGTCTTGATCGAGGATGAAACAACCGAAGCCACGGTCACCGTGGCGGGATCGCCGAAAGCCGGGATCAAGGTATACCTATTCAGTGAAAGCGGCTCCTACCTTGGGCTCTCCGGCGTTACAGATGCAGATGGCAAGATCTCCTTCGACCTCCCTGCGGGACAAGTTTTCAAATTTAGGGCCGATTATCTCTCAAACCACTATTGGAGCGACCAAACACTTGTCGCCTCAGGCGAAACAACACACCTGACCGTCGCTGCAGGCGGGGGACTTCTCACCATCACCGCGGAAAACAATACCGCGACGCCCCTCATGGGCCTGAAGCTCTACCTTTTTTCTCCATCCGGAGCCTACCTCGGCAGTTCCGGCACCAGTGATGAAAACGGCCAGGTTTCCTACAGCGTATCGAGCGGATTATTTAAGGTCCGAGCGGATTACCTCGGTTATCATTACTGGACCGACGTCATCCCCGTTAATGGCGATACTGCCTATTCCCTGACCATCCCCGAGGGTCTGGCCGAGGTAACCGTTACCAACATGGGCCTTCCTCTGGAAGGTATTCACGTTTATGTGTTTAACCCGGGAGGTTCCTATCTCGGCATTCATGGCGAAACCAATACCGAAGGTGTTGCTGTTTTCACGTTGCCTGAGGGTGAATACACCTTTCGCGCCGACTATTTTGGGAATCAATACTGGAGCGGAAACACTACCATTATCTCCCAGGTTTCCAACCCTGTGACCGTATCAACCGGC